>JBBEBA010000026.1:0-6195 GCA_040882575.1 Gemmatimonadota bacterium | reverse complement strand
CCGTCGTTGCCCTCGCTGCCTCGTAGCATCCACCCATGCTAAACCCGGAAGAGCCGATATAGTCAGCTCTGAAGGAGTTGACGATTTGCGCAATATTGAAAATGGTTTGGCGACCGATGCGCCGCGCGCCGACGCCTCTGCCGCGGACGCCGCGGAAGCCGCGGCGTTCGACACTGCTGCGCGCCGGTATCGTGCCCTCGGCGAGCCAACGCGCCTCCGCATGCTCCAGCTGCTGGCCGATCGTGCGCTCACGGTCACCGATCTCGCTGTGGCCCTGGAAGTCTCGCTGCCGACTGCGTCCCGGCACCTCGCCCTGCTCGCCGCCGCCCACCTGGTCGAACGGAGACGCCGCGGCGTGTACGTTATGTGCCGCCTGACGTCTGCGGGGACAGCCGCCCTCGACGATGCAGCCGGCGTCACATTGGCCACGAGGGGGCCGCCCGTTCCTCGCGTCGTCGCCGGGCTCATGTACGAGGACCCGGGAAACGTCCGTCTCTACCTGCACCTGGGCGCCGCGCTGCTGCGCTGGGGGGGACGCCACCGGTCGGAGTGGGATGCGCGCATGATCAGGGATTTCGGCGACGCGATCCGGCCGCAGCTCGACGTTTTGCGCACTGCCGCGCTGCGCATCGCCCGAGGCGAATCGCTCGAAGGGCTGCCGGTGCCGCCCGAGGTCCTGGTCGAGGACTTCGGCGGCGTCGCGCTCGTGGCCGGCGACGCGTTACCCGCTGCGTTTGACACCTGATCCTGCGCGCCGGCATCTTCGCCCCATGATTGTGCACCCGCCGAGCGACGGAAACCGCGCACTGCTCGATGATTTCACGGCGCGGAAGCGCGTTGCGCTGTCCCGCGCCATCACGCTGGTGGAGAACCAGCGCGCCGGGTTCCGCGCGCTGCTGGACGAGCTCCATCCGCGGCTCGGCCGGGCACACCGCATTGGCATCACCGGCCCCCCGGGCGCCGGCAAGTCCACGCTGACAGCAGAGCTGATCGCGCACTACCGCGCGCGGTCGGAAAAAGTCGGTGTGATCGTCGTCGATCCGACATCGCCCTTCACGGGCGGCGCACTGCTCGGCGACCGCATCCGCATGAACGAGATCTCCATGGACGCCGGCGTGTTCGTCCGGTCCATGGCGACACGCGGGTCGCTCGGCGGTCTTGCGCTCACCACGATCCAGGTGGCCGATGTCATGGACGCGTATGGCTTCGAGCGAGTCATTGTCGAGACCGTTGGCGTCGGGCAGTCGGAGCTCGACATTGCGTCTGCCGCCGACTCGACGGTGCTCGTCCTCGTGCCGGAGTCCGGCGATGGCATCCAGGCGATGAAGGCAGGGGTCATGGAGGCGGCCGACCTGTTCGTGGTGAACAAGGCCGACCGCCCGGGTGCCGACCGCCTCGCCCGCGAGGTCTCCATGATGCTGCATCTGCGGACCGGAAACGCGCCGCGCCGAGCCGGATCGGAGCCCGCGGACGCTGCGTGGGAGATCCCGGTGCTGAAGACGATTGCACAGACGGGAGATGGCGTCTCCGGTCTCGCGGAGTTGCTGGACCGCCATCGGACGTGGCTCGCGTCGAGCGGCGAGCTGTCCCGACGTCGCCGCAAACGCGCAGCGGAGCGCGTCCGCGAGGAAGTGGCACGGTCGTTGTCTGAAGCCGCGTGGCGCGAGCACGGCGGCGCCGAGATCCTCGAGCGGGCGCTCCCGGAGCTGGAGTCCGGCGAAGCATCGCCGCACGAGGTCGCGTCCCGGATCCTGCGTGCGACCCTGCGGGAGTGAAGTCCTCGCGCGGGCGTCGGGGCGCGGATTCGGTTATGTTTGGGGAGACCTGAACGTGGAAGGCATCGGATGGGCGTGACCAAGTCTGCCGCGAAAGACGCGCGAGTGAGCAGTGCGGAGCTGCTGGCGCGCGTGGAGGCGCAGGCGCACGAGCTCGCTGTCCTGAGGGCGCAGCTGGCGCAGTGGGAGGCGGCGTTCGCGAAGCTGCCCGCACGCGAGGCGCCGTTCACGACCCTTTCCGGCGCGCCCATCGAGCCTCTCTACTCGCCGGCCGACCGGAAGCCGGGCTGGGACTATCTGGAAGAGCTCGGATTCCCGGGCGCGTTCCCCTATACGCGCGGACCCTACACGTCGATGTATCGCACGCGCCTGTGGACGATGCGGCAGTTCGCCGGCTTCGGCACGTCGGAGGAGACGAACCGGCGCTACAAGTACCTGCTCGAGCACGGGCAGACGGGGCTCAGCGTCGCGTTCGACTTCCCGACACTCATGGGCTACGACAGCGACCATCCCCGCTCGCTCGGCGAGGTGGGAAGGTGCGGCGTCGCGATCTCGTCGCTGGCCGACATGGAGACGCTGTTCCACGGCATTCCGCTAGGCGACGTCTCCGTCTCGATGACGATCAACGGCCCCGCCATCATCCTGTTCTGCTTCTACGTCGTCGCGGCCGAGAAGCAGGGTGTCGGCCCGGAACGCCTGCGCGGTACCGTGCAGAACGATATCCTGAAGGAGTACATGGCGCAGCACGCGTGGATCTATCCCGTGGAGCCGGCGCTCAAGCTGATCGTGGACATGTTCGAGTGGTCGGCGCGGCGAGCCCCGAAATACAACCCGATCTCGATCAGCGGTTACCACATCCGCGAGGCCGGCTCGACGGCGGCGCAGGAGCTTGCGTACACGCTGCGCAACGGCTTCGAATATGTGGAGCGCGGCATCGAGCGCGGTCTCGACGTGGACTCGTTCGCACCGACGCTGTCGTTCTTCTTCGATGTGCACAACGATTTCTTCGAGGAGATCGCGAAGTTCCGCGCCGCTCGCCGTATCTGGGCGCGGCGCTTGCGCGACGTGTATGGCGCAACGCGGGAGGAGTCGTGGCGGCTGCGGACGCATGCCCAGACGGCCGGCGTGTCGCTCGTTGCGCCGCAACCGGAGAACAACATTGCACGCGTTGCGTATCAGGCCATGGCTGCGGTGCTGGGCGGCACGCAATCGCTGCATACCAACTCGATGGATGAGACGCTTGCGCTGCCGACGGAGAAGTCGGTCCGGATCGCACTGCGAACACAGCAGATCCTCGCGCACGAGACCGGCGTTGCGAACACGATTGATCCCCTGGCCGGCTCATACTTCGTCGAGGCGGAAACGGACCGGCTCGAGCGTGAGGCTCTCGAGATCTTCGAGGAGATCGAGGCCCTCGGTGGTGTCGTCCGCGGCATCGAGGACGGATATTTCCAGCGCGAGATCGCGCTCGCCGCGGACCGGCAGCAGCGTGAGATCGAGCAGGGCGAACGCCTCGTCGTCGGCGTCAACGCGTTCACGGAGGGCGCGCACGATTCGGACATCGATGTGCTGCGCATCGATGACGCGCCGGAGAAGCGCCAGCAGCAGCGTCTTGCCGAGTTGCGCTCGCAGCGCGATGATGACCGGGTGCGTGTCACGCTGGAGCGGCTGCGGCTGGCCGGTGCCCGCGGGGAGAACGTCATCGAGCCGATGCTCGACTGCGTCCGCGCCTATTGCACCCTCTTCGAGATCCGGCATGCGCTCGAGGAGGTCTACGGCGCCTACCGGGAGCCCATATTCTTCTGATCGCACGGCGCAGGTAGTGTGTCGTTCCTGATCCTCCAGGCGGCGGTGGAGCCGCCCGTCGCGGAGCATGCGCTCAGCTTCGGCAGCATTCTGCTCCGAATCGGCATCGCGTTTGTGCTGGTGGCGGCGAACGGCTTCTTTGTCGCGTCCGAGTTCGCGCTCGTCGGTGCGCGCCGCACCCGCATCGAGGCGCTCGCCCGAGCGGGCAGCAAGCGGGCGAAGCTCGCGGAATCCGCGATTCACCGCCTCGACCACTACATCTCCGGCACGCAGCTCGGCATCACACTCGCCTCGCTCGCGCTCGGCTGGGTCGGAGAGTCCACGATTGCCGCCATCATCGTGCAGCTCTTCGACGGCATGCCGCCGCCGTTCGACGCAGTCGCATCGCATGTGGTGGCGACGATCATCGCTTTCACGTTCATCACGTTCCTGCACATCGTGCTCGGCGAGCTGGCGCCGAAATCGATGGCGCTGCTGTTCCCGGAATCCGTCGCCATGTGGACGGCTGGCCCGCTGATCATCTTCGCGCGCGCGCTCACCCCCTTCATCGTGTTCCTGAACGGAACCGCGAACCTGCTGCTGAGCGCGTTCAACCTGCGTGCGCCGCACGAGATGGAGCGCGTGCACCGGCCGGAAGAGATTCAGATGTTGCTGACGCAGACGTTCGAGCACGGCCTGCTGCGTCAAGATCCGGTCGAGATGATCCGGGGTGTGTTCGGCCTGTCGGAGACGACGGCCGCGGAAGTGATGACGCCGCGCACCGCGGTCATCGGCATCGAAGCCGACCAGACCGTGGCCCAGGCGGCTGCGTTCATCCTGGACGAAGGCCATTCGCGGTACCCCGTGTACGAGGAGTCCATCGATCGCATCATCGGCGTCGTGCTCGCGCGTGATGTGTGGAAAGCACAGACCGTCGGCACCACTGCACTGCGCGACATCGTGCGCCCGCCGCTGTTCGTGCCTGATACCAAGCCCATCGAGCAGCTGCTGCGCGAGATGCGCCGGGAAGGCGCGCATATGGGCATTGTAATCGACGAATTTGGCGGCACGGCCGGTGTCGTGACGATCGAGG
Source organism: Gemmatimonadota bacterium (assembly GCA_040882575.1). Taxonomy (GTDB): domain Bacteria; phylum Gemmatimonadota; class Gemmatimonadetes; order Longimicrobiales; family RSA9; genus SH-MAG3. The sequence continues at coordinate 1,542 of JBBEBA010000026.1, read as the reverse complement.
ATGTCGTCGAGGAGATCGTCGGCGAGATCGTGGACGAGCTGGACGAGGCCGCTCCGGAAATCGATCACGGAGCCGATGGCGAGCTGCTGCTGAGCGGCGGCTTTGCGATCAGTGAGCTCAATGAGCTCTACGATCTCCGGCTGCCCGATGAGGATTACACCACCATTGGCGGATTCCTGCTCGGCCGCCTCGGCCGCGTCGCCCGTGTCGGCGACGAGGTCACCATCCGTGGCGGAGTGCTGCGCGTGCTCGAGATGGACGGTCGGCGTGTTGCCCGCGTCGCCCTGTTCCTGCGTCAGCCGTCATCCGAGGACGTCGGCATGGAGGCGGACGAGGACTGGGAATGAGTCGCGCACCGTGGTGGCGCACCTATTTCGACGACGCGTATTTCGCCATGCACGACCCGCTCTTCGACGAGGCACGGAGCCGGCGCGAAGTGGCCGGCATGCGCGAGTTGCTCGGCCTCCACGAAGGCGCCCGCGTTCTCGACGCGCCGTGCGGCTGGGGCCGCCACACCTGCCTGCTCGCAGACGCCGGCTGTCACGCGGTCGGTGCCGACCTGTCGCTCGACCTGCTGCGCCACGCACCGCGCGGCTCCTGCGCCGCCGCCGACATCCGTGCACTCCCGTTCGCTGACGTCTCATTCGACGCAGTCATCAACGTCTTCACCAGCCTCGGCCTGTTCCTCGACGATGACGAGGATATCGCCGCCCTGCGCGAAGCCCGCCGCGTGCTTCGACCCGGCGGCGCGCTGCTGTTCGAGAGCATGCACCGCGACGACGTCATTGCACATTATGCAGACCGCGATGCCTGGACGCTGCCCGATGGTACCGACGTGCGCGTCCGCCGCCGCTTCGACCCCGTCACCGGCATCAGCCACGAGCGCCTGCAGTGGCGACGCGGCGACCAGCACGGCCGCAAGGCGCATTCGCTCCGCCTCCGCACGGCCACCGAGATCGCTGCGCTGCTCCACGCCGCCGGATTTCACGATGTGGAATGGTTCGGCGACTGGACCGGCGCCCCCTTCACGCACACCGACGAAAGCGTCATCGCCGTGGCCAGGCGCTGAGGCAGGACGGACACGCGTTGCGCCGTTACTCCCGCCGTCATTACGTTCCGCCCGAGTGATTCAGCCCACCGGAAGGGTTGCCGAATGACCGACACGAAGATCCGCGTGCTCGTCGCCAAGCCCGGCCTCGACGGGCACGACCGCGGCGCGAAGGTGATCGCGAGCGCTTTCCGCGATGCCGGCTTCGAGGTGATCTATACCGGACTGCATCAGACGCCGGAGATGATCGCGAACGCCGCGATGCAGGAAGATGTGGATGTCGTGGCGCTGTCGATCCTGTCCGGCGCGCACATGACGCTGTTCCCGCGCATTCTCGAGCTGCTCCGCGCCGAGGGCATGGACGACATCCTCGTGATCGGCGGCGGCATCCTGCCGGACGAGGACATTGCGGCCCTCGAGGCGCAGGGCGTCGGCAGGCTGTTCGGTCCCGGCACGCCGACGAGTGCGCCGATCGATTTCGTGCGCGACTACTT
>JBBEBA010000025.1:0-38126 GCA_040882575.1 Gemmatimonadota bacterium | reverse complement strand
GCTACCTGATCCAGGCCGCGTGTGCGAACATTTCCTTGCTCATGCGCCAGCTCACCGGCTGCGGGACGCCGAAACAGGCACTCGCGGCGTCCGGAGACGTGGTCATGGCCACTTTGAGCGTGTTTCTCGGCTTCATTGTACTCGCGTGGACCGGGAGGCCAGCCGAACACCGCGAAGGCGCGTTAGTTCACGCGGCGATTACATGATGCTGCGACACCCGTATCGATCCGCGACACCGTGGCACGCACCCGATTGTTCAACAGTCAGTTAGGGTCGGTAAGATAAACAATCAGCCCGTAGGCGCTCAGCGACGATGCCGTGAATGCGGCCGAGTATAGCCGCTGGATTCTCCACGTCCTCGAGCACGGCGTATTGCCATCTGACCTTAGGATCGAGAAAGAGTAGGCCGGCCCCGACGTATGTCCCGGCCTGCTGTTCCCTTGGGCCGCCGCCGTGCGGTCGGCCGTATAGTCACAGCCTACCGTTGAGGCGTTGGCGCAGCGATGCAGGGAGGTGTGGTGAGCGAAAGACGCACGGAGGACTTCTTCAAGGCCCCCAAGGATTGGGCGAAGTACAAGCACCGAATCCTCGGCAGCTACCTACGAATCTGGGTCTACAAGCTGAGCTCTTCACATGATCGACTCGTCTTCGTCGACACATGTGCTGGTGCCGGCACCTACGAGAACGGGAAGCCCGGGTCTCCGCTCATAGCGGCCTCATACAACGACAGCTACCTGCGGGACAAGGGAAAGAGCCTACTGGTCATCGCTTGCGAGAAGAGTAAATCGAACGCTCGCAAATTAAGTGCTTCTCTCGCCCCGTATGCTGAGCGGCGGCCGGCTGAAGCCGTGGTGATCAATGACAACTACATCGGTCGATTGGAGGAGATCACAGGCGTGACTCGCGGGGTGCCAACCCTCTTTTTCATTGATCCGTACGGAATGGCAGATTTGACTGCAGAGAACCTGGCGCCGCTCCTGGGGGACCACGCCAGGGAGTCCACGGAGGTGCTAGTGCGCGTCCCGGCCACGCTCCTATCTCGCTTCGCGGGATGGCTGAGAAAGCGGGAGCATACGGACAGGACCGCGAAGACTGCGGAAAGCTTCCGTCACCTTCTCGAGCGCCTAGATATTGACGAGCAGCTTCTCGCACAGGCGGCCGAAGCAGAAGACGTGAGCGAGCTTCCCTCGTACATGGACCTGATGGACTCCTACCTGCAGCTCTTCACTAGGCGGTTCAGATATGTGACGCCCTTGCCCGTTCGCCAGAACTATTTCAGCCCGCCGAAATATTTCCTCGTTCACGGCACCGACAGTCCGCACGGGTTGGTGCATATGAATGATGTGCTCTCTACCACGGAGGACGTTGTGTTTAAGGACACGGCGGATGCGCTTGCGGGCAGCCAGACACTACTCTTCGCGCCCGAGCGGCAGCTCCGAGCGTCGATAGCCGACGCGGCAAAGGAGGTCGAGAAGGCTGTAAGGCGTCACGCGGGTGGGGCGGTATGGATCGACGTACGGAGCGAACTGGTGCTTAAGTTCGGCGACGACCTCCGGGAGAAGCACCACAATGCGGCCCTGAAAATGCTCCTCGAAGATGGGCGAGTCCGGCTCATCGGCGCAAAGACGAGAAACCCTCTCTACAGAAAGTATACACCGCGCTAGACCGTCAGCTCGTGTAGGGCGTCCGGGAGTTCATCCCACGTTCGGCCGTCAAGCATCCGACCCTTCGCTTTGGGCGTTCGCCCGCCCCACTGTTTGAAGAAGAACGGCACGCCTTGGACCAAGCACTGATCGCGGACGGCGCGAGCCCAGCTGGGGTCCATGCCGCGGTATCCGATACCGCTTTCACCTCCGGCAATCACCCAATGCACGCCATCGAGCTCAAGATCCAACGGGCCCAGCAGCGGCTCGCACGAAAGGAAGCGAGTTTCCGCCGGCACGTTCACTAGCTGCCCGACGCGGAATGCCGCGTCTTGGTCTTCAACAGAGGTGCCCAGCCAGATATGCCCGGGGATCGGCCCACCGCCGAACAGGTCGGCGTTGCGACGGTAGAACCGCTGGGCCCGGGCCGGCCTCTTTGTCAGCACCTGGTACACGTGTCGGTCCACATTTAGCATGACCGTGAAGATCTCGCGCAGGAAGTCTTCAAGAACATCCTGATGAAACAGATCGGACATCGAGTTCACAAAGATCATACGAGCGTCCGCCCACTTCGCCGGCTGTTTCAACCGATCGGGCCATAACCGCATCGCGAAGGGGTCACCAGCAGCTTCTGGTGTGTCGAGTACTGGTAGACCTTTCAGGTATACGCGAGAGAGTCGACCATGAGCCAGCGTGTGGGCATAGCAGTTGTCGCAGCCACGGCTGACCTTCGTGCAGCCCGTCGTCGGGTTCCACGTGGCGTCTGTCCACTCGATCTGCGTCCGCTCGCCCATCCGTGCTCCCTCCGCACCAATATTGTTGCCCGAAAATGTACCGAAGGGGCGTGACAGTCAATGACGCCGTGACCCGTCCAGCTATTCCGACCCCCATACATTGAAGGCCATACACCCCTGACTCGGAGGAAGCATGGCTTTCATTCTTTGGCCCGGGTCGGGCGACGACTCGTGGCCGCTACCAGATCCGGATCCCGCGACTGACGTCGAGCTTCGAGCCGAACCGTCGGTAGCGGCAGCGAGTCGGATGGCCCATGTCGATCGGTAGCTCGGCTGCCAGTGCACGCCGACGCTCGAGTGGGGCAGGAGTTGCGCGCGTTCCTGCAGCGCGACCGGCATGGGTGCGCAAGTCGATTCGTCGTGTCGTAGACCGTAACGTGCTCCGGCGTCCGCTCCTCAATGCCACGGATCCGTGCCTGCATCGTCGCCACACGGCCGCGGAGCCCGTCGCGCTCCCCTCGCACCGTCTCCAGCAGCTCGCGCGCCTCAGCCGGCAACTTGGCGGCGCTGCACGCCCGCAGCTGGGGCGTGTCGCTAGCTCGCGTGTAGTACCCGGCTAACGGGACCGACGACGGCAACTTGGATTGCACCGTCCGGCCCGCTCCCGGACACCTGCATCTTGACCGGCTGACCGATGGCAAGCTTCGTCGCCTCGCTCAAGAGGCGGGTCAACTCTGTTATCGTCATTTGCTGAAGAATGCCAGGCTCCAGCAGTCGGCGCAGGGCTTCTTCCGCCGCTGCAACAGCCACATCATACATCAATGCGCGCAGTTCGTTGCGCGGACGCCCGCCCTTGTTGCCGGGGTTCCCGCACTGAAGCTTACCGCCGCCGTGGCTGGGCGTGCGCATGGCTACAGGTTCAGCCTGGCCAGAGTTGGAGGCTGCTTCGGCCGCGCCTTTCTTGTTCACGCCGCCTTCACGTTTCGTCCGTTTCTGCTTCGTTGTTCCCATCACCCTTACCTCGAGCGCATGATCTGCAGGATTTCGGCCGCCGACGCGCCTTCCTCGCGCAAGTTGCGGTACTCCGCGCGGTCCGCGTCCGCCGACTCCTGCCGCTTCATCTGGACGTAATCGCTGATCGCGTCCGAGACGAGCGCGCCGTAGTCGACCGGCTGCGTGCGCGGCAGTACGGTCGGTGAAACCCTAGACACTCGGCAGCTCCTTTCCTTACGTGCGCCCTCACGCGCGACCAAAGAACGCCCGCTGACGAGTTTGTTCCTGGCTACTGGAACATGCGCACGATGCATTCGCCGAGCGGGAGTGGTCAAATAGGGGATAACGTGAGGTTGGTCGGGAGAAGCGAGCCGCAGTGCAACAGGCGGAGAGCGGAGGGTCGCCCCCGATTCGCGCCGCACCGGCGAGTCAACGTCGATTACATACTCGAGCGGGCCCGCGCGATCGTGCCGGCGTACGGAACCGGACGGCCGGTTACAGATGACCAGGTCGACCAGCTCAGGAGGCGGACTTCTTTTCGCCGCGATCGGCCACCTGTCGGCCGATCCCATCGCCCGTCAGATGGGTTCGCGTGACCGATTGCCGCGTTGTTGAGAGGGCGCGTGGATGCTCTCGTCGGCACTCGATAGCACGAGTCCTTCCGTCTGCGGATCCAGAACGGCCCGCCGTAACACCTCGTCGTGATCGTGCACCCTGTCCCCTCCCGGTTGCCCCGGAGTTAGCGATCTCGTTTTCGGTGCTGCAAGGGCGGTCCGAGAAGCGATCGTTCAGGCCGGCCCGTCGCAAACCGGAGGAGCCGGCGGACCGTACCCCAATATTCGAGCCTCGTGCTCGATCCGTTTGGATAATCCCTCGAGCTCGGGAAACAGGGTGTACTCGTCAACCCCGAGCGCCCGCAGACCATTAAACAAACGCTCCTTGGCCGACGCCGGCACGACATAGCGGACCAAGTCCTTCGGGTCGCTCAGCGTGTCGGGAATCGTCGCTCCAGGTGCAGGCGGTGGATGGATCGTGAAGGCACCCGACTGGCGAACCAAACGGGCAAACCGTCGGCTGGGCTCGAATGCGAGAGGCAGCGTGGGCGCCGTCTTCAGCCCCAGCGACTCTGCCAGTTTTTGCCGAGAGCCTGTCCAGTACGGCTCCTCGACCAGCGCTTTCAGGGCCCGGCTCGCGTCCGGCAGCGGGATCCCGGGGATGCCCGCCCGCCCGTTCAGCTTGAGCGGATTCATTGCCCATAGCTCGCCGTCTTGGTCCGGCTGATCTGACACTACAAAAAATAGGGCCACCAGCAGGTTCTTGGTCCAGTCCAGCAGGCGCGTCGGGGTCCGATAATGCTGCATGACATACAGCCACCCCAAGCGATCGCTTTCAGCTGGGAGGGGCACATCCGGCAACGACGGAGCCTCACGCTTGAATGCCTCGATCATCTCCATCTCGATCGCCGGCCGAAAGGCTCCGTAGATTTCGCTCATGAATTCGGCTCTGTGGATCCGGGGTGTCAATTCACCGACTACGCTCGCGTGACCCCGGAACCAGCTTCGGGTGAGCGTTGTGGCTACGCCAACCGCTTGATCAATCCTGCTCAAACCGTACGTCACGGTCGGAATCTCGGTCACGGCCCGAACCGTGATTTCCCGCGGATCGTCACCATGGGCGGGTGCGGAGCTCGCCAGGTGTCGACCGGTACTCCTGGCAGTTCCGGGAATTCTTGGTAGAGCGGATCACTCGGCTCGAGCCGGACGAAACCTGCTGTAGGCTCCTGTCCTTTGAAAATTCCGGCAAGCGTACCGACGTACGCCCCGTGCCGCTCCAAAAGCAGGCCGGTCACCCGTTCTACCTCGTCTGCGTACTCCGCCGCCAAGGGATCGCCCATAGTATCCCGGAAAGATCCGTCAGGGATGAGCCATGCCAGCGGCGGCTGAGGCGGCAGCAATATGTCGGGAAGGAAGCGCAACAGTGTGTCGGCCTGAAGGACGGCCAACGCGCGAGCGACGTTGCGCCTGGATGCATGGTCGACGTGCAGGCACATATACCACGCCTGTCCTGGCGCCGCATCGGTGGTACGCACAACGAAACCTGGCGCAGCTACTTCTGTGGGCGCGCGGATAACCACGAAGGCGAACTGCATTACGGATCCAGTCGCTCGAGCTGCTCCGCCAGCCGCGCGAGAGCCTTCCCTCGCTGCTTCGCCAGCTTCGCGAGTGCCCTCTGCCAACCGACAGGCGGCGTGCGGCTCTGGCCGCCCTCCATGCGTGCCCGCTCGATCGAGTTCCGAGAGACTCCGCAGGCGTCTGCCATCTCGTCGATCGTCACTCGGGAGCCGAGCTGATCTGTCACGTCTCGAAAGTTCACTGGACGGTCCGGGCTACGGGTGTTGTCAGGATCACTCTTGACACGTGATCGGGTGTCAGGTATAGTACTGACAAGCAGGGCACAAAAGCAAGGGCGCCGACTCTCCCGCGAAGAAGTGTTCGACGCCCTACTCGACTCGAGGAGAGGAGGCTCCATGGCGAAGCGTAAGAAGTCCCGCGTGTACTGGCGGCAGCAGGGCGGAGCGCGCAGGGCCTATGGTGACTTCCGGGACGTCGGCGGCGGACGGGAAGCGCTCATCGCGCCAGGCGAGCAGCGCGCCGCGACGGATCCAGTCATCGCGGAAAGGCTCGCCGCGGATCGGCTGTCGGAGCTCCTCGGTGAGAAGCGGGACGCCGTGCTGTTCGGGATCCGTCGGAAAGAGACGCTGCTGTCGTTCGCGGCCTATCACCTGGTGCAGAAGGCGAAGGCCGGATCCGGCACCGAGCAGCATCTCGCTGCGGTGCAGCAGCGCCTCGACGTCGCCGCGGCTTTTTTCGGCGCCGACCGCGAGCTAAGCAGCATTGGCGTGCGCGATGTCCAGGCGTTCTCAAACGACCTGCTCGAGCGGCCGCGCCGGGCGCCTGAGCGCTGTCCGGCCTGTCGCGCGCGCCGTCCGTCCCTCGTCGGCCGCAAAGCCGCCTGCAGGGCGTCTGGGTGCGGGCATCGCTGGCAGGTTGCCTGCATGAGCGGAGCGAACGTGCGGCACTACCTGAACGCCATCTCGAACCTCTACCGACGCGCGCAGTCGGAAGGCTGCGTACCGCCAGGCTTCAACCCCGTCGCTGCACTGATGGAGAAGCCGAAGGCCACTCGGCAGGAGGCGCACTGGCTCGAGGTGCACGATGCGGCGCTCCTGCTCGAGGCCGCGCGCACGTATCGGCCGCGCCGTGAGGAGATCGCCATGCCGTACGCGCATGCGCTGATCGCGACGTACCTGCTGACCGGCGGCCGCGAGAAGGAGGTACTCGGCCTCGAGGTGGAGGATGTGAGCTTCGATCGCGGCACGATCACGTTTCGGCCGAACCGCTGGCGCCGGCTGAAGACGGCGACGTCGCATCGCTCGGTGCCGCTCTGGCCGCAGCTGCGCGAGATCTTGCAGGCATACCTCTACGGCGGCGAGACGCCGCGCGTGAGCGGCCTGCTGTTCCCGTCGGTGCGGAGTCAGAAGGACGCCATGATCACCGATGTGCGGAAGATGCTCGACGCCGTTGCCGGCCGCGCCGGATGGCAGCGGGGTGAAGTCCGCACGAAGGCTTTCCGTCACACGTACTGTGCGGCGCGCCTGCAGACGCTCGATCGCGGTGCACCTGTCAGCGTGTACACGGTCGGCCGCGAGCTCGGCCACGGCGGCGACTCCCTCGTGAAGCGAGTCTATGGCCACCTGGGCGACGTCAGGCACCGCGTCGACGTCGTCGAATACCGCGCCGAGCAGCACGCCGAACGGCTCGGCGATCGACTGCGTGCGCTGCAGGCTTCAGAGCAGCAGTGACAGTGTCAGTGCCAAACAGTGCCGGCGCCGGCTGGCGCTGGCCGGCGTCGTGCGCGGCGAATCCGTTGGCGCACAGTGAGCGCCCGCGCCGGCTGTCGGGCGTGCGTGTCCTGATAAGCGTGAGGTCGGAGGTTCAACTCCTCCCGGGCCCATAATAACCTACGAGATCGGGTGTCAATCCCGGTGTCAATTGCGAGCCGCCTGCATCTGCTGCAGCGCGGCTCGCATGTCATCCACGACCACGTCGTCATACACTTCGTCCATCGTCTTTGCCGTGGTGCGGGCCAGCGCGGAACGGACCCGGCAGCATGCGACGGATCTCGTCCGTCATGGCCGGTCGGCTATCGGCTTCATGCCGCAGAGGCCGCCAGCCCTGCGCGCCGTGATGAACGAGTCCCACTGCGATCGGTCCACCTGATCGGCCAGCAGGCTCGCGGTAAGAAGCCCGCTGGATCAGGTAAACCCACGCTTCCCATCGGCTGAAGACTCGCCGTTCGTTTCACAGGGGGTTGCCACCGGTCTGAGCGGGCAGGAACGCCTTCCGGGCTAGATTGAAGACGCCGCCCCTGGGTACGGTCAGCTTCAGCACGGGCGACGCCTGAAGGAGGCCCACAGGGTGGACCAGACGCACGCCTCGGCCACGCCTCCCGCCGATCCGCGTTGCTCCGCCGTAGCTCCTAAGGACTAGTCCCGTATTCACCCCTTCGGCCGATGCCCACTGTCTGGCGTCGAGGGCATTGTTCATTGTAGCGCCCCTCCGGCAGGTTCGCGCCCGGATCACCATCGTTTAGGAGGGTTCCATGAAGAATCGACGTCTGCACCAGGTGAACGTGGCTGTCGCTGCATCGTTCACCGCTCTGTTTGCCATGGCGTGCACGGACGCGGTCGACCCCATGTCCCCGATCCATTCCAGCGCGCTCTCCTCCAGCTCGAGCGTTGCCTCAGCCGACTTCGCCGTGCTGGCCAACGCGGCGGTGTCCTGCACCGACGGGAGCATCACCGGATCCGTGGGCACGCTCCAAGGCGCGCCGCCCGGCGCGTTCAACGACATCAATTGCGAGGTCGATGGGTCGATTCACCTTGGGGATGGATTCGCAGAGCAGGCGTACGAAGACTTTCTCGCGGAGTACGCCGCGCTCGCAGAGGTGGAGTGCGACGAGGTCCTGACAGGTACGCTCAATGACGTGACGCTTACGCCTGGCGTCTACTGCTTCGAGGCGGCCGCGGCGGTGACGGGCACCTTGACGCTCGACGGAAGCTCGAGTGACACCTGGCTCTTCAAGGTCGGGACCAGCGGGACCGGCGCCCTCACGGGCACCAACTTCGAGGTGGTCCTCGACGGCGACGTGGAAGAGTGTAACGTGACATGGTGGGTCGCCGAGGCCGCGACGATGACCGATTCGGACTTCATCGGAAGCATCCTCGCCGGGGCGGCGATCACGCTGACCCGCGGAACCTTCCACGGGAACGCGTGGGCAGGAGCCGCTGGAGTTGGAGACGTGACGATCACAGGCACGGCGGTCACCGGATGTGAGGCCGGGGTGCCAGAGGAGCCGGAGGAGCCGGAGGCGGAGGGTTGCACGCCGGGCTACTGGAAGAACCATCACGGCTCGTGGGAGCCGACCGGCTTCAGCCCGGACCAGACCGTTGGCTCCGTCTTCACCGGCGCCAGCGCGACGAACGCGGCCGCCACGCTCAATAAGGCGCTGGCTTTTCCGGGCGGACCGCGCGTTGAGGGCGGGCAAAGGATCCTCCTTCGGGCCGCCGTGGCTTCGCTCTTGAACGCCGCCCATCCCGATGTGAATTTCGGCCTCACGGTCGCAGAGGTGATCTCGAAGGTGGACGCGGCTCTGGCGAGCGACAATCGGCAGGAAATGCTCGATCTCGCCGAGGAATTGGATGCGCTGAACAACGCCGGCTGCCCGCTGGACGGCGGGCCGCCCCCCGACGAGCGGGGCAAGGGCAAGGGCAAGAGCGGCCGCTGACATCACCGTGAGCAAGTGAGCCCGATTGGCGCACGCCGCTGAGCGGGGCCGTGTTTATGCGCGCGGGAGTCCGACACAGGTCGCGTATCGCAGCGACATCGCCGGCGGCGCACGCACCGAACGCCGGCGGGATCACTGCACTTCACGTCGCCGCCGACAGGCCGGGCGTCCTGCGTGTGCTGCTCGAGCACGGCGCGGATCCGAATGTTCGCGACCCCGGCGACAACGCGCTCCCGCTCCATTTCGCCGCCGGCGGCGGTCACCTCGAGACGGCGCTGCTGAGTCGGCGATGTCCGTCGTCGCCTGAGCGGAATCTGCGGCCGCAGGTGCCGCGGCACCGGCCAGCAGGATCAGCGCTGCTCGCAGCAGCCTCGTGCCGGTCATCCGGTCACTCCGTTTGTGAGGTTTCGCGTTCGACGCCGTGGCCGGCCGTGCCGTAGCGCATGTAGAGCACCGGCACCACGACCATGTTGAGCGCCAGTGAAGTGAGCAGCCCGCCGAGCACCACGACCGCCATGGGGCTCTGGATTTCGTTGCCCGGCTCGCCGCCGGCCAGCGCGAGAGGCAGCAGCGCGAGGCCGGCGGTCAGCGCCGTCATGAAGATTGGATTCAGCCGCTCCATGGAGCCGCGCCGCACCGCCTCGTGCAGCGGCACGCCCTCGCGCATCAGCTGGTTGTAGTGTGACACCATGAGGATGCCGTTGCGCACGGCGATGCCGAACAGCGTGATGAATCCGACGAGCGTCGCGATGTTCAGCACGCCGCCCGTGAGCAGCACCGCGAAGACGCCGCCGACCAGGGCCAGCGGCAGATTCACCATGACGAGCAGCGCCTGGCGCGCGGAGCCGAACTCCAGGTAGAGCAGCAGCAGGATCGCCGCGAGCGACAACAATGAAAGCAGCGCGATGCGGCGCGTAGCGGCCTCCGCCGACTCGAACTGGCCGCCGTACTCGATGTAGTAGCCCTGCGGCAGGTTCACCGTGCTGCGCACCTGCTCGCGTATGTCCTCGACCACGCTGCCGACGTCGCGCCCGGCCACGTTCGACTGCACGACGATCTTGCGCTGGACGTTCTCGCGCGAAATCGCGTTCGGGCCGACATCGCGTCTCACATCCGCGAGCGCGGCGAGGGCGACCTGGTTGCCGTCCGGCGTACTTATGCGCGCGGTGCGGATCGCATCCAGGCTGCCGCGATATGACTCGCCGAAACGCACGACCAGGTCGAAGCTGCGCTGCTGCTCCAGCACCTGCGACACGGCCTCGCCCGCGAACGCGACGTCGATCTGCTCGGCGAGCTGCTGCGGCGTGACACCGTAGCGGGCCATCGCCGGCCGGTTCATCGCAATCCGGATCTGGGGGACCTCCGCCTGCTGCTCGGTGGCTACGTCAGCGGTGCCGTCCACTGCGCTCACAACGGCCTCCACCTGTGCGGCCACCGTACGCAGCGTGTGCAGGTCGGGCCCGAAGATGTTGAGCGCGATGCTCGCGCGCGTGCCGGACAGCATGTGGTCGATTCGATGCCCGATGGGCTGGCCGATCGTGATCTGTGTTCCGGGCACCGCCGTCAGTGCCGTGCGCAGTTCCTCCAGTACCTGGTCGTAGTCGTGGTCCTCGAGGTTCAGTCGGACGTCGATCTCTGCCGCATTCGCGCCCTGCGCGTGCTCGTCCAGCTCCGCGCGCCCCGTGCGTCGCGCCGTCTCTTCCACCGCGGGGTGGGCGAGCAGGATCTGCTCCATGCGGCGTCCGATCGCATCCGATTCGGCCAGGGACGTGCCCGGCACTGTGATCGCGCTGATCACGAGCGTGCCCTCCTGGAACTCGGGCAGGAACGATCGCCCGAGCATGGGCACGACGAGGAGGGCGGCGAGCAGCAGCGCCGCCGCGCCCGCCATTACCGGAAGCGGATTGCGTAGCACTGGGTCGAGCGTGCGTGCGTACACCGCCTTCAGGTTCCGTACGATCCAGCTCTCCTCCTCCGTCTCCAGCGTGCGGGCCGAAGGCAGCAGGTACGCCGCCAGCGCGGGCGTCACGGTCAGCGCCACCACGAGCGACGCGAGGATCGCGACGATGTAGGCAATGCCGAGCGGTCGCAGCATGCGCCCTTCAATGCCGCTCAGGAAGAACAGCGGCACGAACACGATGCAGATGATCAGCGTCGCCGTCACTATGCTCGCGCGGATCTCCTTCGACGCGCTGAACACCACGTCGAACGGAGAGCGCCGCATGCTTTCCGGCAGATGCCGATTCTCGCGCAGCCGACGGAACACGTTCTCGACGTCGATCACGGCGTCGTCCACCAGCGCGCCGATGGCGATGGCCATGCCGCCCAGCGTCATTGTGTTGATGGTGATGCCGAGCAGCTTCAGCGCGAACACTGCCGTCACCAGTGACAGCGGGATCGCCAGAACGGAGATGAACGTGGTGCGGAAGCTCCACAGGAACAGGAAAAGGATCACGATGACGAGGATCGCACCGTCGCGCAGCGCCTCCAGCACGTTGTCGACCGCCGTCTCAATGAAGTTCGCCTGCCGGAAAATGCCGCGGTTGATCTCCATCCCCGGCGGCAGCGTCTCCTCGATTTCCGCGAGCGTTTCGTCTATCCGCTCCGTCAGCTCCAGTGTGTTCGTGTTCGGCTGTTTCTGTACGGACAGGATCACGGCGGGCTGCGCGTTTGCCGAGCCGCGCCCGAGCGGCACGCCGGGGCCGATGCGCACGTCCGCCACGTCCCGGATCAGCACGGGTGTGCCGCCGCGCACGGCGACGACGGTTGCACCGATGTCCTCGAGACCGGTCACGCGGCCCGTCCCGCGGATCAGATACTCCTGTCCCGCCTCCATGAAGACGCCACCCGACGCATTCGCGTTCGACGTCTCCGCGGCGTGCAGCACATCAGCTAGCGCCACGTCGTACGCCGCGAGCCGCGTCGGATCCACCAGCACCTGGTACTGGCGCACCTCGCCGCCCAGCGGCACGACCTGAGACACGCCCGGAACCGCGAGCAGACGTCGCCGCACCGTCCAGTCCGCCACGGCGCGCATGTCCATCTCCGACACGGACTCGTTCCCCGTGACGGCGATGAGCATGATCTCGCCCATGATGGACGAGATGGGCGCGAGCACCGGTGGTCCCGCGCCCGCCGGCAGCGACGCGCCCACGAGCTGGAGCCGCTCGTTGACGATCTGCCGCGCGCGGAAGATCTCTGTGCCCCAGTCGAACTCGACCCACACGATACTGATGCCCTGCGAGGTCGATGAGCGCACGCGGCGCACGCCCGTGGCGCCGTTCACCGACGTCTCGATGGGGAATGTCACCAGCGTCTCGACCTCCTCCGGCGCCATGCCGTGCGCTTCGGTCAGCACGGTGACGGTGGGCGCGGTGAGGTCCGGGAAAACATCGACCGGCATACGCGCGGCCGTGATCGTGCCCGCTATCAGCAGCAGTGCGGCGGCCGCCACCACGAGCAGGCGGTTCCGGATGGACCAGCGGATCACGCTGTCGAGCATGTCGCGCCTCTCAGTGTGCGTGGCCGCCGGCGAAGTCATCGCCGGACATGGAGGCGAGGCGCACCTGATAGGCGCCGGCAGTGACGACCATCTCGCCGGGACGCACACCGGCGACGACGTGCGTGCGCTCGCCGTCGCTCGCGCCGAGCGAGAGCACGCGCCGTTCGAACGTCTCGCCGCCGACCTGGACGTATGCGACCGGCGTCCCGTTGTCGTCGACGATAGCGTCGTTCGGGATCACGACACCGGTCACGGTGCCGCCTGTCGGCACGGCGACCTGCGCGAGCTGGCCGAACGTGAACAGGCCGCCGGCATCCGCGACCTCGAACACCACCGGCACCGTGCGTGTTCGAGGATCGAGCACGTTCCCGATCGACACCAGGCGCGATGTTGTGCGCACCTGCTGTGAGCCATCGGTGGTGAACGTCGCGCGCGCATCGCGCGGGATGCCGGTGGCATTCTGCGCGGGAACCTGCACGCGCAGCCACGCGGTACGTGGATCGACGATTGTGAACAGGGGCGTCCCGGCGGACACGCGGCCGCCGGGCACGAAGCTGCGCTGCGCTACAACGCCGCTGATCGGGGACGTCAGCCGCAGCCTGTAATCGCCGCCGCCGACGCCGCCCATGGCGCTCACTTCCGCGCGCGCGACCTCGAGATCGTGCCGCGCCTCCTCGAGCCGGCGCTCCGGAATCGCGCCCGCGGCGTGGAGCCGCTCATCGCGCGCAACCTCGCGCTCGAGGCGCTCGAGCCGCGCACGCGCCTGCGCGAAGCCGCCATCCTGCGTGGTTGGTGACAGCACGACGAGAACCTGCCCCGCGCGCACGGACTGGCCGACCGACGGCGCGGTGCGGTTCGCAGTCGCATCCGCGATGCCGTCGACGGACGAATTGATCTCCACCAGCGCACCGTCGGGCGCGGCGATCTCGCCTGGCGCGAGCGTCGTGTTCTGCACCGTGTCCTCGCGCGCAGGTGCGATCGCCCAGGCGATCTGCCACTGCTGCTCCTTCAGGAACGCGATGCCGCCGCCCACCTCTTCCTCCGCGTGCGGCACGTCGCCCTCCTGCGCGAACACGACCACCTCAGGGAGCATGTGGCGGCTGCTCACCTGGGGCGACTCCAGCGCCAGCTCCACCTGGTACGTGCCCGGTCGGGCGATGACGGGATCGAGCAGAAAGATACCGGCGCGCGCGACGCTGTCGATCGTGAACGTCTCCGCGGCGCCCTCCGCGCTCATGAAGCGCACCGTGAGCGAACCGGTGGTGATGGGCTTGAAGTCCTTCATGCTGCTGAGATGAATCGCCCAGTTGCCCATCGCCTCGCCGGCGAGCAGGTGCGGGTACTCGAGGAACAGTTCCGTCGAGTCGTTCCACTGCGTGATGACCATGCTCCCGTGCTCGTGCTCATCGGTCTCCGCCACGTCGTCGCCGCAGCCGGCGACAGCGCCGAGCGCGGCCAGGACTGTGAGCGCGAGAGCCGCCACACGCGGCCGGGCTTGCCGCGCGTGCTGTCCGACATTGCCCGTCATGCGTCCTCCTCATTGTCCGTTGAGCCATCGAACCCGCCGACGGCCCGTTCGAGATCGAACCAACTGGTCCACAGCTCCGCACGCAGGCGGGCCTCGAGTGTCTGTGCATCGCGCAGCGCGTCCGCGGCGTCGAGCAGCTGCACGAGCTCCATTTCGCCCGCGTCGTACG
Organism: Gemmatimonadota bacterium; assembly: GCA_040882575.1. Taxonomy (GTDB): domain Bacteria; phylum Gemmatimonadota; class Gemmatimonadetes; order Longimicrobiales; family RSA9; genus SH-MAG3. Next base: position 23,710 of record JBBEBA010000025.1, on the reverse strand, counting down.
CGATCTGCGCGATGGACAGAAGGTCTGCGGCCTCGGCCTGCGGGTCGGCGAGCATCGCGATGCGCGCGACGGCCGCATCGTACGCGAGTCGCGCGCGTGCGACGTCGTTGCGCACCTGCCGTTCGGCCTGCGCCAGCCGCGCCTCCGCCGCAATCACCCGTGCGTTCGCTGCCTCGACATCTCCGCCGCGGCGATCCCAGAGCGGAAGCGGCATGGAGAGGCCCAGGAACGCGCCGGCGAGTCCGTCCGACTGCCGCTTGTAGCCACCGGTTGCCGTGACGTCGGGGACGCGTCCGGACCGCGCGGCCCGGGCGTCGGCACGAGCGGCCTCGAGGGCCGCTGCGGCTGCGGCAATCTCGCTGCGGCGATCTGCCGCGTCACTCATCAGCCGCTCCAGGTCCGGCCGGGGGGGCGCGGTGCCCAGCGTGTCTGCGGGGCCGACCTCGATTTCGTCCGCGTCGGGCAGCACGAGCAGCGCGAGCGTGCGGCGCTGCGTGGATGCGGTGAGCCGCGCATCGGCGAGCGAGCTCTCATAGCGGATCCGCTCAATGGCGATTCGTCGGCTATCGTAGGCCGAGATGTCGCCCTCGTGCAGGCGCTCCTCTGCACTCCGCTCCGCATTGCGGAACACGTCCGTCACGCGCTCCAGCAACGCGACGGAGCGCTCGGCGAGCGCCGCACTGATCCATGCTTCTCTGACCTGGAAAGCGAGCATAGTGCTGTCTGCCGTCAGCCGGGCGGCCGCCGCGGCGGCGATCCGGTCCGCAGCATTCTGCCGCGCGCTCCGCGTACCGGGCCACTGCAGCCGCTGCGAGAGATTGAAGTAGCTCTCCGAGTACGACCGGCCGTCGCCGGATAGCGGCTCGTGCGTCACGGATGCCTCCGGGTTCGGGTAGGCGGCCGCCTGCCGCGCCAGCGCGGCGGCCTCAGCGGCGTCCGCGCGGGCCACATGCAGGTCTGCGTTGTTGCGCGCGAACAGTGCGTGCGCTTCCGCCAGCGTGACGCGTCGCGGAGCCTCCTGGCTCCACGCAGCCGCTGAACCCGATGCCATGAGCACCGTCGCGCCGATGAGCGCGAGGATGCAGCGATGAATGTCGATCACGTACTGTGCTCCGTGCGTGCGTGGTCCCGCCCGCAGCCGCGGACGATACGATGAATCTGGATGTCGGAAATCCCACCCGGCCGGTCGGCCGCGCGAGTCAGGTCAGATGAGCTGGGGAGGGGCGCGAGGTGCTGCTGGGGGCGGTCCCCGTTCGGAGGGCCGCAGTGGCGCCGCGTCAAAGGTGTGAAGCCGGCGATCGGGTGCGGCGATGAATGTGGTTTCGATCTCGACCGCGAGCGCGGCGACCTGTGCGCTCGTTGACGGCACCCGCTCCGCCGCGTCGAGCAGGATCACGCCATGGGAGTGGGAATCCGCGCTGATCGCCGCGTCCCCGTGCGTCGTCTCCGGCCTGTCTGTCTCATGGCTGTGCGACGGCATCCCGGTGTTCAGGATGCCGAGCAGCGCCACGAGCAGGGCGGCCGTGATCGGACGGACAGAGCGGCGGATCATGCCGGAGAGGATACCGGGTCACGCCGTGAGGGGCAAGCTGGTGCCGTGATCCGACGGCCGCACTGCTGTCGATTCTGCTGCCAGTTCCCGGTGTTCGTGTCCGTGCCGTTCACGACCTCGCCTCTCCTTCGGCCGGACATGCTGAACGGAGGCTGGCGCTCAAGTCCGCCGGGTCCCGGACGATACTCTGTGGACAGGAGGAGACGAACGATGAGCCACGCTTTCGGGACTGGTAGCACAGCGATGGTCGACGCACTCCACCGGAGCGCGCTCTTCGACGCGGAATCGCAGGAGTCCGTGCAGCGTACGCTGCGCGTTGCGGCTGCATCTCTGAATGCGCCGCTGGCGATGCTGTCGATCGGAGACGGTGCGCGCCAGGTGCTGCGCGGCCATGCGCGGGTGCGGGAACCGGGCATACCGTCGCAGTTCGAGGCGTACGGCGATCTGATGCGCGTGCATCACGGACGAGCGACGTTCCTGCGCGACGCGGCGGTGACCATGGCCGAGGGGGCAGAGCGCAGCCTGGTGGCTTGTACGTTCGCGGCCGCTCCGCTCGTGGTGGCCGACGGTTCGGTGATCGGAATGCTGGCTGTGGCTGACAGGGATGGTCGGGAGGACGGGGATGCGATAGCGCCCGTGCTTCGGGAGATGGCGGCCGGGCTGGTAGAACAGCTGCGGCTGAGGGCCGAGAACGTCGGGCTGCAACAGAAGCAGGCGAACCTGGAGCTTCAGAAGCAGGTCTTCGGACTGATCGCGGAAGGAGCGCCGCTGGAAGTCATTCTGAGTGCGCTGGCGTCGTTCATCGAGCACCAGTCGGAGGGCACCCTCTGCGTGATCCGCCTGCTTCGCCCCGACGGGCGGCTTTGCGTAGAGGCGGCGCCCACCATGCCGGAATCGCTGCTGGTGCTGATGGATACGGTGCTGCCTTCGGCCAGCGGCTGCCCGGCCGCGCGTGCGTCGTTTACGGGAGAGCCGGTTGTCGGTCCTGCCACCGCTGCCTCGGGGATGCTCGAGCAGGGGATCCGAAGTGTCTGGTCGTTTCCCGTCCGCTCGAACGACACTCCGTTCGGCACCATCGATCTGTTCCGCATGCATGAAGGTGAGCCGGAGGATGAGCATCTGCACCTCGTCTCTGTGGCGACATCTGCCGCACGGATCGCGATCGACCGCCGGCGAGCGGAGGCGGAGCTGCGGTCGAGCGAGATCTATCACCGGGCCCTGATCGAGAACACCTCGGAATTCATTCTGGTGCTCGACGCGAATGGCAGCACGCGCTACGTCAGCCGGCGCTTCGCCCACGCGGTGGGCCGGGAGCCGGACGGAGTGCGCTCGATGGCCGAGGTGGTCGTGCCCGAGGATCTTCCGGTGCTCGATTCGCTGCTGGGGGAGCTGCTGCAGTCGGAGGAGCGGGAGTTCGAGCTGCGGATCGTGTCGCATGACGGCACGGTACGTCACATTCTCGGCACGGGCACGAACCTGCTCGAGAACACGGCCGTGCAGGGGCTGGTAATCAATGCACGCGACATCACGCAGCAGAAGCTGGCCGTGGCGGCGGTGAGCGACAGTGAGGAGCGCTATCGTCTCGTCGCTCGCGCATCGAGCGATCTCATCTGGGACTGGGATGTGGGCACCGGCGGCCGCGTATGGCCCGCTGGGGACGAGAAGCGGTTCGGCTACGAATACGCCGACCTGCCCGCGCACCATGAGGCCTGGTGCGCGCTCGTTCATCCGGAAGATGCGGACCGCGTGACCAGCGGCCTGGAGATCCTGATGAAGGATCCCGATGCGCCGACCTGGTCGGACGAGTATCGCCTCCGGCAGAAGGACGGTACGTACGCGACGGTTCTGGACCGCGGATTCATCGTTCGGGGCGAGGACGGCGCAGCCCTGCGTGTGATCGGTTCCATGATGGACCTGACGACGCGGCGCATGCTCGAAGAGCAGCTTCGGCAGGCGCAGCGGATGGAGGCGATCGGGCGTCTGGCGGGCGGTGTTGCGCACGACTTCAACAATCTGCTCACGGTGATCGAAGGCTTCACGGCGATACTCATGGAGGAGATCGGCGCTGAGGGTGATCAGGGCATGGCGCTGCTGGAGATACAGAAGGCCTCAACCCGTGCCGCGGCGCTCACACGGCAGTTGCTCGCATTCAGCAGGCGACAGGTGCTGCAGCCGCGCCTCCTGGACATGAATCAGGTAGTGCGCGGCGTCGGCGGCATGCTGCGCCGCCTGATCCCGGCCGACGTCCGGCTCGAAACACACCTGGGCGCCGGTGAGATGCTCGTGCATGCCGATGACGGTCAGGTCGAGCAGGTGCTTCTGAACCTGGTGATCAATGCGCGCGAGTCCATCGAGCAGGGCGGCACTGTTACGGTGCGGACGAATGCGGTGGCGCTTTCGTCGGCTGACATGGAGATGCGGCATCGCAGCCTCGATCCGGGCGAGTACATACGGCTCTCGGTCTCCGACGATGGTTGCGGAATGGATGCGGATGTGGTGCGGCATGTCTTCGAGCCGTTCTTCACGACGAAGGAATCCGGCACCGGCCTGGGTCTGGCGACAGTCTACGGAATCGTGGAGCAGAGCGGCGGTCACGTCGAGGTGCACAGCGCGCCGGGTGTCGGCAGCTGCTTCGATGTCTATCTGCCTCGGTGCCAATCGGCAGCTGGCGTGGCGAGCGTGCCCGATGCGATTCCCGGGGCGGTACCTCCGTCGGGCCACGAGACGATTCTGATCGTCGAGGACGATCCAGCGGTGCGCGATCTCACCCGGCGTCTGCTCACGCGACAGGGTTACGAAGTGTTCGTCGCCGACGATGGTCCTGCGGCACTCAGGGTGATCCTGAACGGTGACGTCATTCCGGATCTGCTCCTGACGGACGTCGTGCTCCCGCAGATGAGCGGGCCGGTGGTTGCCAGGCGCATCCTGTCGCTCAGGCCGGATACCGCGCTGGTATTCATGTCCGGGTATACGGACGAGCAGCTGGGCCAGCACGGCGTGCTCGCGGAAGACGTCGCATTCCTGCAGAAGCCGTTTCAGGCGGGGCGACTGCTCACGCTGATTCGCGAGCGGCTGGATGCGCGGGCCGCAGGGAAACCTGCTGATTCGCCTCCACCCCGCCTGCAGCAGGTTGCAGCGTCATGTCGATGACAGATCCCGAACGGGATCGCGATCACGTGGAGGACCTGGTCGGCGCGTGGCTCGACGAGTCGAGGGACGGGGTCAATGCGGAGCCGGATCCGCTGGAGGAGGCGGACCCGGAGATTCTCGAATCGTTCGTCGTCGAGTGTATCGATCTGCTGGAGGAAGCCGAGCAGGCGGTGCTCCATCTGGAGACGCGCGCCGATGATGACAGCATTGCTGTGGTCTTCCGCTGCTTCCACACGATCAAGGGCACGGGAGCGTTTCTGGCGCTCGATCACATCAGCGGAATCGCGCACGAGGCAGAAACGCTGCTCAGCCGAATCCGCGAGCGTGCTGCGCCGCTGGATGCCGAGGTCGTCGACCTTCTCATCCGCTCGATCGACGTGCTGGGCGAGTCGGCCCGCGAAGCACGCGTTGGCAACAGCATCCCCCTGTCGGTGGAGCCGCTGCGTCGGGCACTCCAGGCGGCGGTCGGCGGCGGTCCGGCGGCCGGAGCTGCAGATGATGGTCCGCGGTACGCCGATGGGCCCCAGGCGATCGGCGCGCAGCGCGTAGAGAGCGGCGCGGGTGAGTCGTGGACCCGCGTGCGTACGGATCGGCTGGACCGACTTCTCGAGGCCGTCGGGGAGATGGTCGTGACGCAGTCAATGCTCGCACGCGAGGCGGCCCTCTCGACAGAGGCGGGATCACACCTCGCGCAGATGGTGGGGACGGCGGGCAAGAACGTGCGCGCACTCCAGGAGCTGAGTGTCGGCATGAGGCTGGTCCCGATGCGTTCCCTTTTCCGTCGCATGGACCGCCTCGTTCACGATCTGGGCCGCCGGAGCGGCAAGTCCGTTCGCCTGGTCACGACCGGAGATGAGACGGAGATCGACCGCAACCTGATCGAGGAGCTGTCCGATCCCTTTCTCCACATGCTGCGAAACGCCGTCGATCACGGAGTGGAGAGCGCAAAAGAGCGTCACGCACTCGGCAAACCTGACGTAGCCACCCTCGAGCTGTCCGCCTTCCGGCGCGGCAGCAACGTCGTTCTCCGCCTCACCGACGATGGTCGAGGCCTCGACACTGCCCGGGTACGCGAGCGCGCCGTGCAGCGGGGCTGGCTCCCGGCGGATCGGCAACTCACCGAGGCCGAGGTGATCGAGTACATCTTTGCCCCCGGCTTCTCTACCGCGGCCGCAGTCACCGAGATGTCGGGCCGCGGCGTCGGCCTCGACGTGGTCCGCCGCAATCTCCAGAGCCTCAATGGGCGGATCCAGGTGACCTCGGCCCAGGGCAGGGGCTGCGTGTTCGAGGTCGAGGTACCGCTCACGCTCGCGTTGACGGACGGCATGATCGTCCGCGTCGGCGCTGAGGATTACATCCTGCCAGTAAGCAACATGGTGTACAGCTTTCAGCCGGATCCCGAGACCATCCGCACGGTGGCAGGTAAGGGCGAGATGGTGATTCTCCAGGATGCGATCGTCCCGCTCGTGCGGCTGAGTGAACGGCTGGGCTTGCCGGCGCCGGCCTGTCAGCCGCCGAGGCAGCTGGTCGTGCTCGTGGCATCGGGGGACCGGCGGTGCGCGCTGCTGGTGGATCAGCTCACGGGTCAGCAGCAGGTGGTGACGAAGCCGCTCAGTCCGCTGCTCGGCCGATCGCGCGGTGTGGCGGGCTCCGCGATTCTCGGGAACGGGCGTGTCGGGTTGATCCTGGACGTCGCGGAGCTCCTCGAAGACACGATCTGAACCCCGGCCCGGCCACCCGGCCGGCCACCTGACCGGCCCCGTCCCCCAAAGCGCTCAAGTTCTCCAGGCATCGCCCGATACTGGGTACAACGGCACTCATCGCACGAGGACACCGATGAACAGAACGACGATTGCACTGTCGATACTCGCACGCCACGCGGCGGACGGAACGGTCGAGGCGGCTCGCGCGCTCGACGACCGCCCCCTGGCTTCGTTCTGACCATGCGGGGAGCAATGACTCGAATCCTGATCGCGGTGTTTGCTGCCGCACTGATCCATGTGCCCGGCCAGGCTCAACAGGAAGCCGTGGCGGTTATTGTCCACGCGTCAAATCCGACGGCATCACTCGCGCCGGAGGAAGTCTCGCGCATGCTGCTCAAGCGGGAGATGCGCTGGTCGAACGGGGCAGTTGTGGCGCCGGTCGACCTTCCGGGGGGATCGAAGGTGAGGGAGGCGTTCACGCGCCAGTTCCATCGCCGATCCACGGACGCGATCCACAGCTACTGGCAGCAGCAGATATTCTCGGGTCGCGAGACGCCGCCGCCCGAGCGCGCCACCGAGGCGGAGGTGATCGCGTTCGTCGCCGCGACGCCCCACGCGATCGGCTACGTCTCGGCGTCCGCCCGCCTGCCGGCGGGGGTGAAAGTGGTCGAGGTGCGGGCGCCATGACGACGTCGACTCTCGACATGTCAGCCACGGACAACGCTGCCTCCGGAGCGCCCGGTTCGATGGCGCAGGGCGGCAAGTACCTCACGCTGTTTCTGGGCGCGGAAGAGTACGGGCTCGACGTCACGAAGGTGCAGGAGATCATCCGCATGCTGCCGATCACGCGGGTGCCGCGGACGCCGGCGTTCCTGCGCGGAATCGTCAACCTGAGGGGCAGAATCGTGCCTGTGCTGGAGCTGCGAGCGCGGCTCGGCCTGGCGCCGATAGAGGAGGCCCGCGAAACCTGCATTGTTGTGGTTCGCTCGGGCGATCTGCTGATGGGCATCATCGTGGATGAGGTCCGCGACGTGCTCGATATCCTCAGCGATGAGATCCAGGCCGTGCCCGACTTCGGGGTCTCGGTGGACACGACGTACCTGAGCGGGCTCGCTCGCAGGCAGGAGCGTGTGGTGCTGCTGCTGGAGATCGCCCGTGTCCTGACAGACCTGGAATTGAACGCAGTTCGTCGCACGGCGACGGCAACTACAGCCGCATCATGACAAAATTCTCTTCGATCGAGGAGCTTCGAAGGATGACTATGATAAAAAGAGCGCTGATGGCCGCGCTGACCACGCTTGCGGCCGCTCCACCGCTGGCCGCCCAGGCGCAGGGCGATGCGCCATTCACGCTCTATGGATTCATGACACAGGGTGTTGCTGCAGCGGATTCGCTCCCCGTCATGGGAATCCCGACGACCGGCACGACCGACTATCGCACGGTCGCGATCCAGGCACGTTATCGCGTCGACAGCAAGTCGAACGTCGTGTTGCAGATGAGTCACCGGCGCATTGGCCAGAGTCCGCTCGCGGCGCTCGAGCCCGACTTCGAGCTCGACTGGGCCTTCTATCGGCGCATGGTCGGGCCCGTAACCGTGAGCGCAGGGCGTGTGCCGCTGCCGCACGGGTTCTACAACGAAGTGCGTGATGTGGGGACGCTGCTGCCGTTCTTCCGGGCGCCGATGAGCTTCTATCCGGATGGCACGGAGAGCGTCGATGGTGTGACCGCGACGACGCGAGTCGATCTCGGGCGCTGGGCGGTCGAGCTGAACGGATTCGCCGGCGGCACCGAATGGAAGGGCGTCGTACCCATGGGGGAGGAACTGGTTGCGCTTGAGACGCGGTCGGAGCGCAGCTATGGCGCCGAGACCTGGCTGATCACGCCGATCGTCGGCGTGCGGGCCGGCGTTTCATACCTGAGCTTCAAGGACAATATCGACCCCGACGAGCGCGCCGCCGTGTTGACGGCGTCCGCAGAGATCGATCGTGACCGGTGGATGATCCGTTCCGAAGTGGCAGAGGTCACGTTGACGGGAATGGAGTTCCATATGGGCTACGCCCACGGCCGGTTCAGGATCACGCCGCAGTTCCATGTGATGGGGCAGTACGAGCAGACCAACAGCAGCATGACCATTCCGTTCGAGGCCGAATGGACGGAGATGAAGGATGCGGCGCTGGGCGTTGCGTTCGCACCCTCCTCGAAGCTCGTGTTCAAGCTCGAGGGACACCGCGTCGATGGCTACGCGTTCGACGTGCCCATGAACCGGGCGGGGCCGGGGACCGTGTCGAATTACGTGATTCTCAGCATGTCCGTGAGTTTCTGATCATGACGAGCAACCGTGAAAGGCCGGCCGCCGTGCGCACGCCCAGCAGGCAGGGCAGGATGCGATTCCGGACCAAGATGGTCCTCCTGCCCGCCTGGGCGGCCATGGGTGCGATCGGCGTGCTGGTCGCGACGCTTGTCCTCAACGGGGCGGTCAGCCGGGATACGGTCCTGATCGAGACCGGCTACGTTCCGTCACTGGAGCTGAGCCGCGACCTGGAGTCGCATCTCACGGAGCTGCAGCGCACGTTGCAGGATGCCGTACACGCCGAGGATCCGGCGGGATTTCTCGTGGCGGATTCGCTCACTGCGGAACTGCGCGAGCACCTTGCGGACGCCATGTCGAGCCCGGTCGCGGATCAGGCCGAGCTGGACGGCCTTCTCGACCGCATCAACGCGTACTACACACTCGCGCGCAGTACGTCGGAGAAGCTGATCGACGCTGCGTCCGACCCGACCCTGACGTACCCGTCCGACGACATTGCCCGGATGAGCGCGGGATTCCGGCAGCTGAGCGACTATCTGGCGGAACGCACCGCGCTGGACCGTTCCGCAGCGGAGACGGCATTCGACGGAGTGCGCGACCTTCAGAATACGGCCACGCAGATCATCGTCGGTCTGCTGCTGGTCGTCGTGTTCGGTCTCGTGGCACTCTCCACGTGGATCATCCGAGATGTGCTGTCAGCGCTACGCCAGTTGACGCATGCCGCATCGCGCATCTCGGAGGGCCGCATCGATGAGCCGATCCAGCATCACAGCGATGATGAGATCGGCATGCTCGCGGACTCGTTCCGCAGCATGATGGATTATATCGGGGACGTGGCGGCGGCAGTGGACCGGCTGGCCGCCGGCGACCTGTCGGTGGAGCTTCATCCGCGCTCGGACGACGACCTGCTGTCACGCAACGTTGCCAGAGCGACGGGCACGCTGCAGGGCATGGTATCGGAGACGAGTGCGCTCATCGAAGCAGCGCGTGAGGGCGATCTGGGACGCCGGGGCAATGCACAGGCGTTCCCCGGCGTGTATGGCGAGCTCGTCGTCGGCACGAACGAGATGCTCGATGTCATCGTCGCTCCGATCAACGAAGCGGCATCGGTGCTCGAGCGCGTCGCCGCACGTGACCTGAGCGTCCGCATCGAGGGGACCTATCGCGGTGACTACGCGAAGCTGAAGGACTCAGTGAACGATGCAATCAGCAATCTCGAGAGTGCACTGATCCAGGTGGTGCTCGGGTCGCAGCAGGTCGCGAGCGCGTCATCGCAGATCAGCACGTCGAGCCACGAACTGGCGCAGGCATCCGGCGACCACGCCGACACGCTGCGGAGGGTGTTCGGCGAGCTGGAGGAGGTATCCGCCAAGACGCACCAGAACGCTGCGCGGGCCGCCACGGCGCGGCAGCTTTCTGAGGAGGCGCGCCACAGCGCGGTGGAGGGCGTGGGCAGCATGGAGCGACTCAGCGGCGCCATACAGCAGATGAAGACCAGCAGCGATGCCACCGCCCGGATCGTGAAGACGATCGATGACATCGCGTTCCAGACGAATCTGCTCGCGCTGAACGCCGCCGTGGAAGCGGCGCGTGCGGGTGACGCCGGCAAGGGCTTCGCCGTAGTAGCGGACGAAGTGCGCAGCCTGGCGATGCGCAGCGCAGAGGCTGCGCGGAACACGGCTGCACTGATCGACGAAGCCGTGAAGAATGCCGATCACGGAGTGGTGATCAACACGGAAGTTCTGAGCAAGCTGGGCGAGATCAACTCCCGGATCGGCAAGGTCGGCGAGGTGATGGCGGAGATGGCCGTCGCCTCGGGCGAGCAGAGCCGTGCCGTGGCGGGGATCCACAAGTCGGTCGATCACGCAAACGGTGTCACCGACCAGGTGGCGGCGGCGGCGGAACAGAGTGCGAGCGCCGCGGAGGAGCTCAACGGCCAGGCCGAGCGCATGCAGAGTCTCGTCAGCGCGTTCAGGCTGCGTGCGGAAGCGCGCGGCCAGGTATGGCAGGAGCAGCACGGCACAGGCGGTGTCCGACCGCAGCGCCCAATGGTCGACCATCGCGCACGTCCGTTCAGCGGCCGGAGCAACGGAAATGGACGTGCAGCCGAGCAGATCCCGTTCGGTGACGAGCAGGACGACGCTGTGCTCAGTGAATTCTGACGCCGCCACCGTGCCGCCGCATCAACCGAATGCACTGGGGCAGCAGGAATTCCAATGGCTGCGCAGGGCGGTTAAGGCTGCCTCCGGCATTCACCTGAGAGGGGATCGCGCGCCGGTTGCGGCTGCCCGGATCGCCAGACGCGTGCGCTCGACGGGATCGCGCAGTTTCGGAGAGTACATCGCTCTCGTCGAACAGGACCCCTCGCGCAGGGAGCTCTGGTCGATGATCGACGCGCTCACCGTCAACCAGACGTGCTTCTACCGGGAGGCGGAGCAGTATCCGGCCTACCTCGGCTGCCTCCGCGAGCTGCTGCGGCGCCATGAAGCAGTCACAATCTGGAGCGCCGGCTGCGCGAGTGGTGAGGAAACGTTCACCATCGCGATGCTTGCGCTCTCGCTCGTTCCGCGTTCAGAGGGGCGCGTGCGCTTCCTGGGCACGGACATATCCGGCTCGGCTCTCAGGACGGCTCGCGCAGGGGTATACGATGCGGCAAAGCGCGACGACCTGCCGCCGCTGCTGCGCCCGCTGCTCGAGGACATCCAGGATGGAAGCGGCCGCGCCCACGTCACGCGGCGGGTTCGCGACACCGTCAGCTTCGCGCTGCACAACCTGGTAGGTGTGTGGCAGATGCGAGGCCCCATGCACGTCATCTTCTGCCGCAATGTCCTTCTGTACTTCGACAGGCCCACACAGCGCAGGGTTATCGACGCGTTCTGCGACATACTGGCCCCGGGCGGTTACCTGTTCCTGGGAGCCACCGAAAGTGTGGCCGCCGGATCGCAGCTCCGCTATCTGCAGCCGTCCGTGTATCGCAAGTCTCCGGAGGGGCCGTGATCCGCGTCCTCATCGTCGACGATTCACCTACAGCTCGCCTCGTGCTCACCCGGGAATGCGAGACTCAGCCGGACTTCAAGGTCGTGGGTGCAGCCGCCGACGCGTTCGAGGCGCGCCGCCTGATCCTGACGAAAAGGCCGGATGTGATTACCCTCGATCTGCAGATGCCGCGGATGAGCGGGCTCGAATTTCTGCGCAGGATCATGGCGCACCACCCGCTTCCCGTAGTCGTCGTCAGCTCCCTCGCGGCCGAGCGGGGCGCGGCGGTGCTCGAGGCGCTGCAGCTCGGTGCTGTGGACGTGGTGGGCAAGGCGCGCCTGGGCTCCGATGGCGCGGCGTCCGCGCCGCTCGTGGATGCAATTCGTGCAGCCGGACAGGCCAATCTTCGCCGTTCGGCAACACGGCACGTCGTCGATTCCGCCGATCGATATCCCCCCATCGATCACCGGTCCCGCCCCGAGATCGTAGCCGTCGGCGCGTCGACCGGTGGAACGCGAGCCATCGAGGAGCTGCTGCGACAGTTGACGGGGGATTTCCCCGGGATCGTCATCGCGCAGCATCTGCCTGCTGCATTCACACACTCCTTCGCCGCACGACTGAACGCAGTATCCGATCTGTCCGTGAGGGAGGCACGCCACGGCGACGTGATCACCGCCGGAACGGTCCTCATTGCACCCGGCGGGTCGGACACAACCGTCGTGCGCACCGGACACCAGCTGCGCGTGGCAGTGGCGGCTCCACACGCCCGCGCACACTCGCCTTCCGTCAATGCGCTATTCCGTTCCGTCGCAGCCTCCTGTGGCAGCAAGTCCATCGGAGTTCTGCTTACCGGGATGGGCGACGATGGCGCCGAGGGGTTGGCCGCCATGCGCCGGGCCGGTGCCCTGACGGTCGCAGAGCACGAGGAGACCTGCGTCGTCTACGGCATGCCGAGGGCCGCCATAGAGATCGGTGCGGCGGCGGCCGCGGCGCCCCTCCACGACATACCCGCCCTGCTGCTGCACAGCGTCGGCCGGCGTGTGACGGCCCGCATCTAGCATCTCTCCGGACACACCACGGCCGTTTCTCCGCGTAACTCGCACTGTTGCGATCATATGGCTACGATCCTGTGTATCGATGATGAGCCGGCATCCCTCTCGCTTTTCGCCGCGATACTGTCGCGCGCCGGCCATGAAGTGCTGACCGCCGCCGATGCGGACAGCGCCCTCGATGTGCTGCGGACGCGCACCAGTATCGATCTCATCCTCTCCGATTATCGCATGCCGGGTCGCACCGGCATCGAGTTCCTGGGGCTCCTGCGCGGCCACGGCCTTGATGTGCCGCTCATCATGGTGACAGGACATGCCAGCATCGAGCATGCGGTAGCGAGCGTGAAGGCCGGTGCGATCGACTATCTCACCAAGCCGGTGGGTGCGAGCCAGCTCGAGTTCGTCGTCGAGCAGGCGCTCGAGTTCGTGCGTCTGCGGCGCGAAAATCAGCGGCTGCTGCAGGAAGTACAGCAGCTCCGGCTGTCGAGACGGATCATTGGCGACAGCACGGCTCTGAACGCGATGATGCGCACTATCGAAGCCGTTGCGCCCCTCCGAGCCACCGTGCTCGTTCATGGCGAGTCCGGTACCGGCAAGGAGCTCGTCGCCAGGGCCATTCACGACATGAGCGAACGCCGCGGAGCATTCGTCTCCATGAACTGCGCCGCACTTCCCGAAAACCTCATCGAAAGTACCCTGTTCGGTCACGAGAAGGGTGCTTTTACCGGTGCCGAGCGGCAGACCAAGGGCGCTTTCGAGCGCGCAGACCAGGGCACACTCCTGCTCGACGAGATCTCCGAGATGCGCCTCGACCTGCAGGCAAAGCTGCTTCGCGTCCTGCAGGAGCAGGAATTCGAGCGCGTGGGCGGAGTCACCCCGGTCAGGGTCGACACCCGCATCATCGGCACGACCAACCGGAACCTGAGCGCGGATGTGGATGCAGGCAGGTTCCGGCAGGACCTCTACTACCGCCTGTCCGTCGTTCCGATCCGCGTCCCGCCACTGCGCGAGCGGATCTCCGACGTGCCGGCACTCGCACTGCACTTCGTCGGCGCAGCGGCGCGTGAGATGGACAAGGAAATCACCGAGATCTCTCCAGCAGCACTGGCGATACTTCAGACGTATTCCTGGCCCGGCAATGTGCGCGAGCTCGCACACGTCATCCAGCGCGCAGTCATTCTATCCCCGGGTAGCGTCCTCCAGCCCGGTGCCATCATGCTGAATTCCGATGAACCGGCCGGAGCGGCTCCCCCTGACGGCACGGCTGACAACGAATCCGCCTTCCCCGCGTCCGGCTTCACCGTACCCTCGCTCAACCTCCAGGAAGCCGAGCGGGCCCTCATCCAGCGCGCTCTGGCTGCCACGAACCAGAACCGCACGCGAGCCGCCGAGCTCCTCGGCATCGGCGTGCGTACCCTGCGCGGAAAGTTGAACGCTCCGTCCTCCTGACCGGCACAATCTGCCGCCCGACAGCCGGCAGATCCTGCCGCCCGGCGGGATCTGCCGCCCCGGCCGACTCTCGACAGATCCTGTAAATTATTCTCGCACAACAATTTGGGAGCTAGCGCCGCATTGCCGGATCGCGGCGCACCGCTTGCCTTTAGTGACCGCTGACCGCGATGGCCAGCAGCGGAGCGACGCGGCTTCGCAACCGGTGCACGATGCCGGTCAGGCGGAATCACGAAGGAAGGCGCAAACCATGAAGCCGGCGAAGGTTTCGACGACGAATCGGGCTGCCAGCGCGGATCGCGATCAAATGATAGCGGCAAACGTCGGGCTTGTTCATCACTTCGCGAACCGCCTGGCGCGTTCGGCGCCTGCGGCGGAACTGGGGGACCTGGTGGGCGGTGGCATGATCGGTCTGATACAGGCAGTGGACAGCTATGATCCGGGGCACAACGTGGCGTTCAGCACGTTCGCGGCGCCGCGGATCCGCGGCGCCATGCTCGATGACCTGCGTCGCTGCGACCACGCGACGCGGGCATCGCGACGACGTCAGCGCGATGTGCAGCGGACGGAGCAGGTGCTTAACGGTCGACTGGTGCGCACACCGCGTCACGGCGAGGTGGCGGAGGAGCTGGGGGTGTGTGCGGAAACGCTGTGGGAATGGAAGCACAGCGGAGCGGCTGCGGTCCATGTCTCATTGGAATGTGATGGCGGCCGGGGCGTCCTGGAGGAGGTGCCGGGAGGCGGCGCGGAGGATGTGGAGGCGCCGGTGGAGCGCCGTGAGCAGCTGGACTGGCTGTCGGACCGTATGTCGGCGCTGGAGGAGCGGGACCGGATGGTGCTCGCGCTTTACTATGCCCAGGGTCTGAAGCTGCGTGAGATCGCGGAAGTCCTGGGGGTCACGGAGTCGCGCGTCTCACAGATTCGCACCGCCGTCCTGGCGCGACTGAAGGCTGAGTGGCAGGCGGAAGCGGCATGAGTGACCGGAACGAGGTGCGGACGCAGGATGAGCGCGGCCTGCTTGCCGCCATGGAGGACGAGCTGCGGCTGCTGGGCGCATTGCGGGCGACGCTCGGCCGTATGGGCGAAGCGGCCCGCAGGGCCGACAGTGACGGAATCGACGATGCGATCTATGCATCGCACAGGCTGATGCACACACTGGCCGAGGCGCAGCGTCGTCGCGCCGCCCTGGTCGAGATCGGCGAGCTGCGCGGCGGATGGAGCGGCCGCGGTGCGGCAATTCGTGCCGCCATGTCACGGCTGCTGGAGTGTGGCCTGGCCATGGATACCGAGATCCGCGGACGCTGCGCGGCGCTCGAGCGATGCATCACGCGGCCGGAATCCGCATGAGCAGCCGGACACGCCCGCCGTCGGTCTCGAGATGTGCACCGGGGTGAGGGTGCAGCAGGTCGGCGGCGGCATCAAGACTGTGGCGTAGCGGCGAGACGGACGCATCGCCGCACCGCACTGCCACTCCAACTTTGTCGTCGGCGCCGTATACATACAACTCGATTTCACGTATTCCCCGGCCAGGCCCCTGTGCCGCATCCGCAAAGGCCCGGATGCAGAGGATGATCGCGCGAATGCACGGACCGGCCGGGACCTCGACGGCGCCCCCTTCCGATGATGCAGTAATCCTCACGGAGCTGAGCGTTGCCGCATGGAGCCGCTCGAAGAGACGCGCGGCGGCGCGTGCGAGCTCGATCGGGTTGTGGAGCTGCGGATCGCTGCGCTCCAGCGAGAGCAGTGAGAAGAGCATTTGCACCTCCTGCTGGACACGGACGGCCTGCTGCTCGATGACGTCCAGCGTCTGAACGGCCGCGTCGGCTTCGATTCGCGCCATGCCTGCAGCCAGCATGAGCCCTGTCAGCGAGCTGTTCAGTGCGTGCGCGGCTCCGCCGATGATCTCCAGCTCTGTTTTACGCCAGACGGCAGCTGCCGTGAAGCCTTCATCCGGTCCTTGCGGGACCTCTGTCGGATCCCGGCTCAAGTTGCACCCGCGCCGGCCGATCCTTCATTGCGGGGGCGATGTGACAATGAGAAGCAAGTCGGAGGGTCCGGGGGATGAAATGGTGAATTCGGGCGGACCGCTCGGCTGGGGCGAACAGCAGGAGGCAGCTGCACCGCCGTCGGGGACGCTGACGCCGGAACGTCTGGCCTGGCTGCGGTTCTGGATTGTGGGCCGACAGTACGCGAACACGCAGACTGACCTGCTGATCGCCAAACGCATACTCGACCAGGATGACCTGTGGCACTGAAAAGGGAGACAAGCATGCGGTTCCTCGTTGTGGACGATTCTGCCACCATGCGGCGGATCATCGTGAATACGCTGCAGCGGATCGGATTTTCGCAGTACGTCGAAGCCGCCGATGGCGAAGAGGCATTGAAGCTGTTCGACGCTTCGATCTCCTGCATCATCTCGGACTGGAACATGCCGAACATGAGCGGCATCGATTTCGTGCGCGCGCTCCGTGCTCGTGAGGATGGCGCGGATGTGCCCGTCATCATGATCACGACGCGAAGCGTGCGGGAGGACATCATTGATGCGGCACAGGCCGGCGTCAACAACTACGTTGTCAAGCCGTTCACGCCGCAGGTGCTGCGAGACAAGATCGAGCATGTGATGCGCGCCAGCGGCGTCCGGTGAGGTAGAGATGAATCGAGAACAGATCATGGATAGCATGGCCAGCCTCCGGCTGGCCGGTGCGCTGGTATCGGAACTGAAGGAGCAGGCGGAGATCATGGGTGCGAACGCGGAGGTTGCGACGCCGGAAGGCGCGACGCCGGTGGCTTCGTTGCCGACGATCCTGATCCGCACGTCTCACGAGATCACCGCTGTCCTCAACAGCCTGTATCGCAGCCGCACACTGCTCGAGCAGGCCGCCGTACCGAGGCTGCATCGTACGCATGTAAAGCTGAAGGAAGTCACCGCTGCCACGGAGACGGCGGCGCACGACATGCTGGACAAGCTGGATCGGGCGAGTCTGCTGATCGACGCGATCGGTACCCGGATGTCAGCGGGCATACCCGCCGGCGATGAAGCTGCGCTCCGGCTGCACGCGGACCTGCGGGAGGAGGCGCACCGGCTGGTGCTCTGCCTCCAGTTCCAGGACATTGTGACGCAGCAGATCGGCTTTGCGACTCATGTGCTGGAGGAGACAGAGCGTCGAATGACGCAGCTGGCGAACCAGTTCACCAGCACCGTGTTCGGTCAGGCTGAGCCTGCTGGACCCGCGGACGCGGAGTGGGCCCCGGCCTGTGATCCCGACGCAACGACCGCGGCGCCTGGCGAACGCCAGGCCCTCGCCGATTCCGTGTTCGGGAACAGTGCTGTCAGCACAGCGAAACCGATTTCCCGGACCGGATCTCCGCCGAAAGCGGAACCCTCCGCAGTCTGATGCCGTCGCCAATGCAACGTGCGCTGATTCTGCTGGTGGAGGATCAGCCTCACGTGCGGCGCATGCTCACGCGGTATCTGGGCGGCTGCGGCCACACCGTCACGGAGGCCGTCGACGCCGAACAGGCGCTCGACTGCCTGGAGCGGGCCCGCTACGACGTCATTCTCTCGGACATTCACATCCCTGGCATGTCCGGCCTCGATCTCGCCCTGCAATTCGCGGATGAAGCGCCACATACGCCGCTGGTCCTGATGACCGGCGATCCGGACGAACGTGTGGAGATCCTGGGACGGCGCTCGGGCGCCGTGGGATACCTGCGCAAACCCTTCCCGTTTTCCGAGCTCGACGAGACACTGGCTCTGGCCCTCTGCAGTATCCGGCGCACCCCGGATACAGGCGCCTGACCGCGGCAGGTGAAAGCCGGATGGAAACGCGCCAGTGGCTGGCTGCTGGAAGCCGGTAGGGTGGGAGGTCACCGGCTGCTCGCCTGCGAGTGGCGTACAACGAGGCGCACTCGTCGAGCAGGGCCAACGCTGGATAACGTCGGCAAATTGGGAGGGTGTCGGGCCGCGCTGGCGCCCGAACCCGGACAATTGCACACTCGAAACTCCACACGTGACGCGCCGGGCCGGCGCGCTTGTGCAGTTTTCAGCCTCGCAGCCGGTCAACGCCCCAAGCCGGCGCAATCGCCGCGTCGAGTGTGCAGGTAGCCCGCCTCCGCGCCGCGCCGGCAGCCGCACTCATGGGTAGACCGAGGACCTCAGCCAACAATGATGGCCCGATCACTCCGAATGCAGGATCCGGGGTGAAAGCCGCCGCACAGGTGTTGGAGCTCGGCAATGCTGGTGGGAGTATCTGCGCGTGGCCTGACGCGGGTGACCCGGGCCCGGGCGGGAACGCCGCGACGCTACGCCGCTGCGTCCGCCAGGAGGGCGAGCAGCCGTCTCGTCAGAATGTGAGGATTGATCGGCTTCGTCAGCACGTCGATCGCCCCGAGCTCCATCGCCCACACCGCAACTTCCGGATCGGACTGTACGGTAAGGACCAGCGCAGAAGTGCGGCATGCCTCCAGTGATCGGAGTGCCCGCAGCACCCCGATTCCGTCGAGCTTCGGGAGGGCCAGCTCGAGCACCACGATGTCCGGCTTCAGCCGCTCGATGTATTCCATCGCCGCTTCACCGTCCGCCGCCTCGTTGACGGTGATCCCCTGTTCCTCCAGAGCGTGGCGAAGCTCACGACGCGCGCCTGCGTTCTCGTCGACGAGGAGCACGCGCATGGGTCTCGCCCGGGCAGTCGGACTGCCTTTCGAGGGCTCCCTGGCGGCCGGGGCGGCAGCACTCTGCACGAGGACCGGGCTGGTTTTCGTCCGCGGTGCTGCGGCCATGAAGATCGCGTCGACATCTGACTGCTGGGCGCTCGGAGCGGGCACTACGTCGACTGCGGGAGGCGTGATGTTGTCCATCAGCTCGTTGAGAGTCGTGAGCCCCAGGGCAACACGAGTGAGGCCGGCCTCCCAGAGAGAGACCATGCCGTTTCGACGCAGGATCTCCAGCACCGTCTGAAGCTCGGCGCGCCGAGTGATCGCGTGCTCGATATCAGGTGTAACGATCGCGATCTCCGGCACGACGATGCGACCCCGGTAGCCGGTGTCCAGGCAGGAAGCGCAGCCAACCGCCTGATAGATCGTCGGGTCGGGCAGATGCCGAAGGAGCGCCTGCTGGTTCTCGGCGAGGCTGCTGACGTCGCACCGCACGCGGCAATCCATGCATATGCGCCGGACGAGGCGTTGGGCCATGACACCGCGCAATGACGTGCCCAGCGCCGTCACGTCGACTCCCATGTCCGCCAGCCGCATTATCGTCGACGTGGCATCGTTGGTATGCAGGGTGGAGAGTACCAGGTGGCCCGTCATGCTCGCCTGCAGGGCCACTTCGGCCGTCTCCCGATCGCGGATCTCGCCGACCAGCACTGCGTCCGGATCCTGCCGCAGGATGGACCGCAGCACCGTTGCGAACGTGAGACCCGCCTTCTCATTCACCTGCGCCTGAGCGACTCCGTCGAGTCGGTACTCGATCGGATCCTCCACCGTCACGATATTCGCGCCCGTAGCCTGTACCAGCCGCAGCGCGGAGTACAGCGTTGTGGTCTTGCCGCTGCCCGTCGGCCCCGTCACGAGAACGAGGCCGTCGTTCGTGCGGAACAACTGGTCGACCAGACGCATCTCGGGCTCCAGGAACCCGAGGGCGTCGAGAGTCAGCGGCTTCTCACCGGAATCGAGGATCCGAACGACGGTTTTCTCTCCGAGCGTCCCGACCGGCAGCGTGGAGATCCTCAGGTCGACCCTCCGCCCGGCGAGCTGAACCTGGGCGCGACCGTCCTGCGGCCGCATGCGGTCCGCGATGTCGAGATTCGCCAGGATCTTCAACCGACTGGTGATCGAGGGGAGCAGCGTGCGCGGCAGACGGGCAACCTCCAGCATCACGCCGTCGACACGGTATCGGATCCCGATCGCATGCTCGTGCGGCTGGATGTGTACGTCGCTGGCGCGCTCGCGAATCGCCTTGACGAGCAGTGCGTTCACGAGGTCCGTCGTGGAGACGCTCGATGCCGCGGCGTCATCCATCGCGGCGAGTTCCCTGAGCAGACCCTCGCCCTCATTGAGACGACCGACAGAGCCTACGAGATCCTCTGCGTTCCGGTCGCGAGGATAGGCTGCATTCAGGCCCTGCTCCAGTGAATCCGGGTCAGTGAGCAGCAGTCGGACGGTGAGGCCGGTGGCGAAAGCCACAGTGGTCTCGATGTCAAGATCGAGCGGGCTGCACGTCGCGGCGAAGAGTGTGCGTCCTTCCTGCCTGAGCGCGATCACTCCGAGCTTCCGGGCGGTGTCCTCGGGAAGCAGGCGGTTCGCACCCCTCTCGGCCGATCCCGTATCCGCGATGCCGACAGCGAACCTCCGGCTGTACTCTTCGAGGATGTCCCGGCTCGAGGCGAGGCCGGACTGAACCGCGGCCTGCCACAGGCCCGGCGCCGGATGGCCCCGCAATCCCTGGATCTGGGGAGCCGAAGCGCCGAGGTGCTCCAGCACAGCTTCTACCCAAGGGTCGGACCATTCATCCGGTGAGCGACTGCGATGTCCCTGGCTGTTGTTCATGCCACTCCCTGGGGAATCTGTATTCTCCATGAGAGTATCGGCTCCGCGGAGCTGGCACTTGAGGGACAGCCGCTGCTTTTCGGTCCCGTGCCGTTGAGCGACGTAGCCACGGCAGATCCGGACCTCATCCGGATAGCGAACGACGTTTGCGTCCAAGGTGCGGTTACACCTTCCGGACGGTTGCAATCGGAAATGTCCAGGGCTTGACTGTGCCGCCTCGCCGACCCGGTGTCTTGGGGGGTCGTACTCAGGAAACATATGCAGCTTCTCGCATGGCAGAGTATCGTTCCTTCATGAACTCGAACCTCACTCCGGCCCAGTTCGACGAGCTTCGAGCCGAGCTCGATCGGCAGCTCCGCAAGCTGCAGCGCAGCATGCGCACGACGAACCGCGCAATGAGACCCCTGCAGCTCGATCAATCGTCCGTGGGGCGCCTGTCGCGGATTGACAACCTGCAGACGCAAGGTTTGACCGCAGGTCTCCAGGCACGTGAGCAGGCGAAGCTGGGGCAGATACTTGAGGCATTGAAACGCATTGATGCGGGCACGTACGGCACCTGTGTCGTGTGCGGGGAGCGCATCGCCTTTGAGCGGCTGGTCGTGTTCCCGGAAGCGCCGAACTGCGGCGACTGCACCGCCCGCTGAGCCAAGACGCAAACGTCCCGACTCCAACTGTCCCGAGGATGAACGGTTGCGCCGGGCCGCGTCTGCTGCTACAATATATTGTTACGTACTGAGCGGTGCTGCCGCTTCCATTGCTGCCGCACGCTACGAGACGAGACAGGCTGCCGCCGCTGCGACGATACGCCGCTTGTGAGCCGCCAGACTGCCCCTTGAATCGGGAGCGTGAGATGATGCCACTGGGCAGCTTCTCCAGGAAAATCGCTATACAGGTATTCGGCTCGACGGAGCCGTGATAGACGGCGTGCGCTGACGGCCTCCGTAAGGAAGCTGCATCTGCGGACGTCCCGCCAAATGGCTGTACAGTCCCAGCGTGTGCTGAACCCGGAGGCCCCAGGCCGTCGGGTTTTTTTGGTCCAGCAGGACGCATGGCATACAGGGAGAACGGATGACAGCGGCTACGGACACGAAGGCAGGCCGCGGCGAAGCGGCCGAAGGAAGTGTGACACCGATCCGGACCATACCAATCGGAGATACCACGAGCGCAGCACTGAAAGTCATGGACGAGGCAGGATTGGACTACCTGCCGGTCGTTGATCATTCAGGCAGTCTGGCGGGTGTCGTGCTGCGCGGCGGTGTGGAGCGTGGGTGCCGCGGGATGGCGCACGATCCAGAGAGGTGCCTGGTGCTCAACCATCTAAAGCGCAATGTGAGGCGCTGGAGAGTGGGTGATGAGCTCGACGAGGCGGCTCGATCATCGTTACGAGGTCCGATCATAGCCGTGGATGGCAAGGGTGCTCCGGTGGGGGTGCTCGAAATCGATGGATAGACAACAGATCGACAGGTGGAGTCATGAGCGAGCCAGACGAGACAGAGGACGTTTTTCCGGAGCCTGTTCCGGCGGCTCGGAGAGCTGGCGCGCATTGCACTGCTCGAGGACGCCGGCGGGCCACGCCACGCCGTTCCGGACCTCTGCAAGGCTCTGAATCTTGAGCCGGCCGTGCTCGCGCTCTACTGGGATGGCCATACTGCCATACCCGACGACCTCGCTTGGCGGCTTGCGGACTACCTCGAGCAGCGAGCGGAGTCGATTCACGCGCTCGCCGCAACGCTCCGCTCCCACCTGAACCATACGAGCAGATAGCGATGGTGCCGCAGGCCCTGAGAGAAGGTGACGCTCTGCTGATCGTGGATGTGCAGAACGACTTCTGTCCGGGTGGCGCGCTGCCGATACCGGGCGGAGATCTGGTGATACCAGTCCTGAACAACTGGATCGCCGTTGCATGGGAGCGCTGTCTGCAAATATATGCCTCGCGCGACTGGCATCCCGTTCGGCACCCGAGCTTTCGTGAATATGGAGGAGAGTGGCCACCACACTGTCTGCAGGACACCCATGGAGCGGCATTTCATTCGCGCCTTCGCCTGCCCCGTAACACTACGATCGTGACGAAGGGCGCGCGCTTCGACTATGACCAGCTCTCGGCGTTCCACGCGACGGGACTGAATGTATGCATTCAGAAGGACGCAGTACGGCGACTCTGGATCGGTGGTTTCGCTCAGGACGTCTGCGTCGCTGCATCGGCCATGGAAGCCATTCGACACGGTTTCGAAGTCGCATTGATTCCGAGCGGCTCGCTCCCTGTGAATCCGGACGCTGCGAAGCACTCGCTCGAACTTCTGCGTGCTGCGGGTGTGCGCCTCCCTGGTCAGGTCTGAGGTCCGGGCTGGCGGAGGTGGGCTACATGTTTGCTCAGATCTGAGAGAGGACTCGAATGAGTGTGGCGGCTACGAACTACATGGCTGGAGCAAGGTGGGACCGTCCCGCTTGTCACCTCGATGCACGGATCTATCGGCGACTCGTCATCGAAACGGCGCTCTCTTTTGGCTATCACCTCCGCCTCGAGCACCGATCGCGGATCGGCCGCTCCGTCATCCGAATCGTGCATCCAGTCGCGTTTCAGGCGGCCTCGCCTGCGGCTCCGGAAGGTATCCTGACGGTTCAGCTCATCCGCCGAACGCATCAGCTGCCATTTCCGGTCGCAGACGTGGAAGCCGTTTCACTGGCAGTCGAACACCTCCCGGCTGGCGTTGTAGGCCGCGGCGGGCTCGCAATCGGAGATGCTGTGCTCGAAGATGTGCTGGGGTACGGGGTCATCCAGGAGTTTCCCGGATCGAGAAACGATGCGACGGCCCGCGTTGTGTTTGCGCTGCACGGCGACCGGATCGTTGACGAAGCAGCGGGGGCTCTGCGAAGGCTCGATACGCCGGCGCTGATGCGCAGGCCGAGCAATCAACAGGGCAGCTAGATGGTCTACGTGAGCTGGCGGGGGCTGAGATGCTGTTGAAGACGATCGAGT
>JBBEBA010000024.1:2291-6476 GCA_040882575.1 Gemmatimonadota bacterium | reverse complement strand
AGGTGGGCGGAGGTGGTTTTACGTGCTCGAGATCCCGGCTGCATCACGGTGCCTTGCGGTCGACGCGTTTCCGTAGCCATTTTTGGCCGGGCGCGCCGGTAATGTTTCGCGGCTCCGTGGCTCTCTTGCAAGCGCCACTTTGCAGCAGCGAAGCTGCGAGGACTGTCTGAGCACGCGAGCCCACGCCCGGAAGCATCTCGCGACACCAGAACTACCTGAAGCGCATCCCGTTCGCGGCCACGCCGCCCTTTCGCGGCGCCGGTGGTGGCGGTGCCGGCTTCGGCTGGGGCGTCTGCCTGCCCGTCGAATCCTGCCGCCGGGATGGCTGCGTCGGTTTCGCGGCGTCGCTCTTCATGCTGAGCCCGATGCGGTTCCGCTCGAGGTCCACGCTCATGACGGTGACACTCACCTTCTGACCGACCTTCACGATGTCGGCGGGGTCCTTCACGAAGCGGTCGGCAAGCTGCGAGACGTGGACGAGGCCGTCCTGATGGACGCCGATGTCGACGAACGCGCCGAATGCGACGAGGTTCGTCACCACGCCTTCGAGCGTCATGCCGGGCTGCAGATCATTCACCGTGGTCACGTCGTCGCGGAACGCGGGCAGCTCGAACGTGTCGCGGGGGTCGCGGCCGGGCCGTCGCAGCTCGGCGGCGATGTCCAGGAGCGTCGGCATGCCGACATCCCCGGTGACGTAGCGGGCGAGCTCGATGCGATCGATCTGCGCTTCATTCCGGACCAGCTCGGCGACGCCGATGCCGAGGTCGTGCGCCATCCGTTCGACCACTGCGTAGCGCTCGGGATGCACGGCGGTCGAGTCGAGGGGATGCGCGCCGCCGCGCACGCGCAGGAAGCCGGCGGCCTGCTCGAATGCCTTTGCGCCGAGGCGCGGCACCTCGAGCAGCTCGCGCCGCGAGCGGAACCCGCCGCGTTCGTCGCGCAGCGCAGTGATGTTCTTCGCGACCGCGGGCCCGACGCCGGCGACGTACGACAGCAGTGGCGCGGACGCCGTGTTCACCTCGACGCCGACACGGTTCACGCACGACTCGACTACCTCGTCGAGCCGCCTCTTCAGGCGCGACTGGTTGACGTCGTGCTGGTACTGCCCGACGCCGATCGCCTTGGGATCGATCTTGACCAGCTCGGCGAGCGGATCCTGCAGGCGGCGTGCGATCGACGGCGCGCCGCGCAACGACACGTCGAGGTCCGGGAACTCCTCGCGTGCGACGTCGGACGCCGAGTAGACGGACGCGCCGGACTCGTTGACGACGATGACCTGCGGGCGCGGTGCGTCGAGCTCGCGCACGATTCGCTTCACGAGCGTCTCCGTCTCGCGGGATGCCGTGCCGTTGCCGATCGCGATCAGCTCGATGCCGTGCCGGCGCACCAGCTGCGTGACGGTGCGGACGAAATTGTCCTCCTGGTGCAGGTACAGTGTCGCCGTGTCGAGCACTGCGCCGGTGCGCGACGCGACTGCCGCCTTGACGCCCGTGCGGAAGCCTGGATCGAGGCCGAGCACGACGCGCTCGCCGGCCGGCGCGGCGAGGAGCAGCTGCTCCAGGTTGGCGCCGAAGATCGAGATGGCAGACTCATCCGCGACCGTCTTCAGCTCGAGACGCAGCTCGACTTCGATCGACGGTGCGAGCAGGCGGCGATACCCATCCTCGGCAGCCTGTCCGAGGTGCCGCACGGCCGCGCGCGCCGCCGTCACCCGTCGGACGACACCGGCGAGCAGCTCATCCACGGGCGCTTCGATGGTCCACGACAGTTCTTCCTCCGCTTCGCCGCGACGGATCGCCAGCACGCGGTGCGACGGCACGTCCGTCAGCTTCTGCGAGAACTCGAAGTAGTCTGCGAACTTCGACGTCGCGGCGTCGGGCACTGCCCCGGAAGCGGAGCGGGCTTTGCTGATGATGACGCCCGCCGCGCGCGTGCGGTCGCGCACCCACTTGCGCACATCCGCATCCTCGGCAACGCGCTCGGCGATGATGTCGCGCGCGCCCTGCAGCGCCGCCGCCGGGTCCGGCACTTCGCCGGCGGGGTCGGCGAACGACACAGCGGCAGCCTCGGCTGCCGCGTCAGCCGCCACACCCACCCACATCAGGTCGGCGAGCGGCTCCAGCCCGCGGCCGCGCGCAATGGTCGCGCGCGTGCGGCGCTTCGGCTTGAACGGCAGATAGAGGTCCTCCAGCGCCTGCTTCGTGTCGGCAGCCAGGATGCGCGCGCGCAGCGCGTCGTCGAGCCTGCCCTGCTCGTCGATCGACTTCAGCACCGCCTCACGCCGGGACCCCAGCTCCTCGAGGTAGTCCGCGCGCTCCAGCACGTTGCGCAGCTCGACCTCATCCAGCCCGCCCGTCAGCTCCTTGCGGTAACGCGCGACGAACGGCACGGTCGCGCCCTCGTCGAACAGCGCCAGCGCTGCCGCGACCTGGCGCGGGGCGAGGCCCAGCTCGGCTGCGATCCTGCCCGACAACTCACTGCTCACTGCCGGAACCTCTCTCCTTCGATAATCCATTTCGGCGCAGGCTCACCCTTCAGGTAGTGCCCGAACCATTCCATGATGCGGCGGTGGTAGTCCTTCTTGTTCGGCTCCTTCGACAGCGAATGGTTCTCACCCTCGTAGACCAGCATGACCATCTGCTTGTCTGCCCGGCGCGCTGCATTGTACAGCTCGACGCCCTGGTTGAACTCGACTGCGCCATCCTCCGTACCGAACGCGACGAGCAGCGGCGTGTCCATCTGCTCGATGTGGAAGACGGGCGAGTTCGCGATGTACGATTCGGTATCCTCCCAGAACGGCACGCCCATGCGGCCCTGCTGGATCTCGAAGATGCGCGCGTCGGTGCTGCCGCTGTTCCAGAAGATCGACAGGTACTTCGAGATCAGGTTCGTCAGCGGCGCGCCCGCGACGGCGGCGGCGAACATGTCCGTCTGCGTAATCGTGAACGCGGTCTGGTACGCGCCCCAGGAGTGGCCGATGATGCCTACGCGGTCGGCGTCGATCATGCCCGTGCCGATCGCCTTTTCGACCGCCGGCACCAGCGCTTCGACAGCGGAGAGGCCGGGGTTCCGGTCGCGGTAGACTATGTCCGGGCGCAGCACGAAGTACCCGTTCTGCGTGAAGACCGTCGGGTTGTAGGGCGTCTCCGCCGACGGCGCCGTGTAGCTGTGCACGGTATTGGACGTGATCTCGTAGAAGAACACGATCATGGGATAGGTCCGGCCGGGCTCGTAGCCGGCCGGGTAGAGCAGCGCCGCCTGAAGGTCGCGGCCCGTCGTGGTCGTGAAGTCGATCAGCTCGGAGCGGCCCCAGGCATACTCCGCCTGAAACGGGTTCGTGCGCGTTACCTGCACACCATCGAGTGCCGGACCCGCGACGAAGTAGTCGGGCGAGTCGTCGAAGCCCTCGACCCGCCAGGCGTACACGTCGGCATCCTCCGCCTTGCCCAGACGGGTTACGCTCCGATCGAGAAAGACCAGCCGTTCCACCGGGCGACCGGCGCGGAGCCGGCCGTAGCCGCTCTGCTTCGTGGTATCGCCGTACAGCGAGACGTAGACGTCCGCCGACAGGTCCACGACGTTGTGGTCGGGCCGCAGCCACATCCTCCGATGACGGATGCGTTCCGCGGCGCCGTTCGTCAGGTTCACCGCGCGTGACCCGTCGGGCCGCACCTCCCAGATGTCGTACTTGTCGTACAGCAGGACGCTGCGATCATCGGTCGTCCAGCCGCCCGTGCCGAACATCGGCTTCTCCGGCACCGTGTGGTCGTCCTCGACATCGACGAACGAAGTCGGCACAGCCGCCGTGATGTTCGTGCGTTCGCCCGTCCGCGTGTCGTACGTCCAGAAGTCGCCGTCGCGGACGTACAGCATGTACCGGCCGCCGGGAGAGACACCGAACTGGTACTGCACCCGCTCGGCGAAGCGTTCCCGCTCGCCGGTGCGGATGTCGATCGCGTACAGGTCGCGGTACTCGGGACCGAACATGCGGATCCTGTCGTACGGCTGGCGGTCGAGACCGATTGCATGGCTGCCATCCGACAGCGTGACATCTTCCGTCAGCTCGTTCGCGAGCTGCACGAAAACGTCATCATCGAGATGCCACGCGGCGACGTGGTTCCGGAGCCGGGCGATCCCCGCGCGCGCCTTCTGCTCCGGGATGATCTCGATGTCGCCGGCATGCCA
>JBBEBA010000024.1:0-2191 GCA_040882575.1 Gemmatimonadota bacterium | reverse complement strand
CCGCCGCGCGCGTCCACGCCGCGCCACGCGATGATGGTGTGGTTCGGCTCTTCCCACGCGCTGTCCGGGCGGACACGCAGGAACGCGAGGTCGGCCGAACCATCGCGCCAGACGAGGCCGCGGAACCCGGCGGTATCGACCTCGAGCGTGCGGATCACGCCGCTTGCCGCGTCATAGAGCCGCACGCCGTCTCCCGCACTGCTCGCTGCATCGATGACCATGGCGAGCAGCGCGCCACTGTCCTGCCACGCCTGCTCGGCGACGTTGCCGAACGTCGTGTTCACGCCGGTCTCCAGATCCTGCACGATTACGTCCACACCCTTGCTCGAACCGTCGCCTCCGGCGTACCCGCGCAGCCAGAGGTATCGGCCATCGCCGCTGAACGCGAAGTCGGCGATATCGTCCACGACGCGGACAGCGCCGGTGTGCAGGTCGGCGATGCCGACCTTGCTGCGAATCGGCTCGTTCGAGGCCTGCAGCCGCTCGCGCTCGTCCTCGGCGACGCCAGTGCTGTACGCGAGCCAGCGGCCGCCCGGCGAGAACGCCGGCCTGGATCCGTACTGCACGACGACCGTCGAATCGTGGGCTGCCTGCCGGTAGCGCAGCTCGCCATCGTCGTCCACGCGCGTGACCGTGTACGCGAACCACTCGCCATCGGGCGACAGTGCCGTCGCTTCGATGCTCTCCCAGCGCGCGTAATCCGCAGGAGTGAGCGCGGGCTTCTGCTGCGCGAGCGCGGGCGTCGCGCCGGCCATGACCAGGAAGGCCGCGGCGGCCAGTCGCATGATGAACCTCCACAGGCATTTTTCGAGCTGGCGGTATGGCGGATGATAATCGGGCGGGCGCTGCCGCGCACGTGAGCGCGCGCGGCAGCCCTGCGTCGTCAGTCGATGTCGCGGAACTCGACCGGGGTGCCCGGCGCCACGTGCACGGCCAGGAACTCGGCGTCCCAGTTCGTCAACCGGACGCAGCCGTTCGACGTCGCATAGCCGATCGTCTCTGGCGCGCTCGTGCCGTGGATGCCGTAATGCGGCTTCGACAGCTGCATCCATACGACGCCGACTGCATTGTTCGGTCCCGGCGGCAGGACGGCATCGGGCTCGCTGTCAGCCACGCCCGCGAGCAGGTCCGGCTGGTAGTGCCAGGTCGGATCGTGCGCGATGTTCGTGACCCGGTAGTCGCCGCTCGGCGACGGCGAGTAGTCGGAGCCGAGCGTCGCCGGAAAATGATAGAGCAGCGTGCCGCCCGCATCGAGCGCGTGCAGGTAGCCGCCGCCATCCGAGATGACGATGCGTGCGACCTGCGCGCCCTGCGGCGCTGCGCGACTCGTCACCGCAGGCACGTTCAGCGTCGTGCCGGCCCGGACGGCGTTCAGGTCTGCACCGGGGTTCAGCTTCTCGAGCAGCTCCTCCGTGGTGTGGAACCGCTCGGCCAGCTTCTCCGCGAGCGACTCATAGCACTGGCAGTCCATGTCGCGGCGGTCGTAGTACTCCGCTGGCAGCGTGACGAACGGTCCAGCCACGTCCTCCGCGGTCAACCGATGCTCCGCCACGATCTGCTGCGTGCCGCGCGCGAGCTGCTGCAGACGCTCCCACGTCGCTTTATCAACCACGCCCGATGGCCTGATGCCTTCCCGCTCCTGCAGCAGGTAAATGGCCTTCTCGGTGTTGCGGCCCCAGCGTCCGTCGATCACGCCGGGCGAAAACAGCGCGCGATCGAGCAATACCTGCACCCGCAGGACGCTCGGCCCCTCGATATCGCCCTGCACCGGCAGCGCGGTCGCCCCGCTGTTCACCGTCGCCGCCGTTATGCTGTCCCAGCTCTCCGCCGGCCGGTCCGCCCGCGCGCCGGACGCCGTCGTATCGGACCCGGGAACGGCCGGTCCCGCACCCAGGCTGTCCGCTGCAGTGTCCCGGCGCACGAACTCGCGCCAGCCCATCTGCATGCGTCCCGCCTCCAGCTCCTCCCGCGTCAGGCGATCCGATCCGCTCGCGTAGGCCGTCGCCACATTCTCCGACGTCTGCTCGTCCCCGTCTTCGCCATCGTCCGCGCACGCAGCGACCGCCAAAAACGGCAGAAGCACCGCCACCGTGACTCTTCTCATTTTCATCTCCTTCGTTCGTGCTGCCTTGCGGAAGGCAAGCGGTGTGCCTGAAGCGTGAAGCGTGAAGCGTGAAGCGTGAAGCGTGAA
>JBBEBA010000023.1:0-6506 GCA_040882575.1 Gemmatimonadota bacterium | reverse complement strand
TTGCCCATTCGCACCGACATCGACGCGGAGAACAACCTCAGCGTCACGCGGTTCACGGGAGTGGTCACGGAGGCCGAGTTCAGGGAGTACGCTGCTCGGCTGCGTCGCGGGTTTGATCGGACGAGAAACGCTATTGCAGACCTCCGATCGAGCGACTTGAAGCTTGCCACTGCGGCCGTGCGGGCAATCGCAGAGGCCATGCGGCCGACGTCCGCAGGTGGCGACCATCGGCGAGTCGCGATCGTCGTGGCCGGAGACACCTCGTACGGATTGGGCCGCATGTTCCAGTCGATCCAGGCTGACGCTGCCAACGTGTACGTTTTTCGAGAGTATGACGAGGCGTTCCGATGGGTGACAGGGACAACGAGCCCGGGCGATGACGACTTGAGATAGCGCCCGCCGCCTCGAGCGCGATTCCGGCACTGGCACGTTGAACGCATATGGTACTTGCTCGATTCCCGTGTTGCGGGTTGCCGCAACATTCGCTGAATCTGCAGATGTGCCGCCGCGTGGGCGCTCGCGTGGGAATGCCAGAACCCGGACGGCCAACAAGTCGTAGCGCTGACCTGAGAGGTTCAGCTAGAGCCATGCAGGTAAGGCGTGTAACCGCGCCACCGGCTGTTGCGCCCGGCTGGAAGCGCGATCATCTTCCAGCCACAGATATGGCGATGGAGTTCGCCGGAACCGCGGCCCGGCCGCTGATGACTCCTCCTCTGCCCTCAGGGCTGAGGAGGTCTTTCTTTTCAGGAGGACATATGCTGCTTCTGTACCTGGCGGTGGGCGGGGCGCTCGGCACCGTCGCACGCTTCACGGTCGCCGGATGGGTTTATGACCGTGCCGCAGAGGGCTTCCCATGGGGCACGCTGGCCGTGAACGCCGCGGGCTCGCTTCTGATCGGTTTCGTGCTGCGCCTGCTCGACGTCATGACCGTCACGCCCGAAATGCGCGGCTTTCTCACCATCGGACTCCTGGGCGGCTTCACCACGTTCAGCACCTACACCTGGGAGACGGTAACGCTTGCCCGCGATGGCCAGTGGGTCACCGCCGGCACCTACGCTCTCGGCAGCCTTTTCGTCGGCCTGTTCGCGGTACTCTTTGGCGTCGCCGTCGCGACGCTGCTCATCCGAATGAGGACTCTGCAATGACACACGGAATGACCGGCGAGCGCACGCTCATGCGCATCTTCATCGGCGAGAGCGACAAGTGCACGAATGGGCCGCATCATGGCAAGCCGCTCTACGAGGCACTGCTCCACTTCTTCCGCGAAAACGGCTTCGCCGGCGCCACCGTCGTGCGGGCGATCGCCGGGTTCGGCGCCAGCGCGAAAGTGCACACCGATCGCATACTCCGCCTCTCCCTCGACCTGCCGATCATCATCGAGGTCGTGGAAAGCGAGGAGCGCATCCAGCAAGTACTTCCCGCCCTCGACAACATGATCGGAGGAGGGCTCGTCACGCTCGAGCGGGTTCGGGTCATTGTCTACAGGGCCGCGGACGCAACGCGCGGTTGAGTCATCAAACGCAATAGAGGTGGCGCGGCTTGCCAGCACTGCCGCCTCACGTTGATTGCGCGTAGGTTCATCTCAGACAGCCAGGATCATTCGGGGGGTGGAATCATGCGAACCACGCAGTTGCTGGCGCTTGCGGTCCTCATCAGCGCCTGTGGAAGTGGACACGACGCCGCCAGCGCGGACAGGGCAGGTGACGACTCTGCCTTCGCCGCACTTCAGGAACGCGGCGCCGCCGCGGGGGGAATGGGCGTCGACCAGTACGCGTCGACGCACCTGTTCGACGATCTGCCGGACGGTGGGCGCATCGAGCTGCAGGACGCAATCGGAGATGAGGCGGCGGTGGAGTGGATCCGTAAGCACATGCAGCAGATCGCACAGGCGTTTGCGAGCGGGGATTTCAGCATCCCCGGCTTCGTGCACGCCATGGATGTGGTTCCGGGCACGCGCGTGATGGCCGAACGCGGAGAGGTCATCGAGTATCGTTACGTGCAGCTTCCTCGTGGGGGTGAGGTCCGGATTCAGACGGCCGACTCAGCCGCGCTTCCGGCGATCCACGAGTTTCTGGCGTTCCAGCGGCTCGATCACCGGGCCATGGGGCACGACATGCATTGAGCGAGCCTCTGATCGATGATGTCACTGCACGCCAGCAGCGATGGCTCGGAATCGTTGCCCGTCCATGCCGGAACTCACGCTGGGGATCCACCTGCCCTCTTTCGCGCTACCCGCCTGGCCCCACGTGCCGCCGCACCGCGTGCCCTCCCTGCGGGAGAGCGGCAACCGCCGATTGACCCATCAAGGCCCGTTGATGTATATTGACGCATGGCAATTCTGACGGCGGCTGACCGGACCCTCACCATTCAGCGCATGAAGGCGCTGAGCGACGAGAAGCGGCTCCGGATTCTGGAGCAGCTCACCGGCGGTGAGCGCTGCGTGTGCGATCTCACCGACGCCCTCGATGCCGGCCAGTCCCTGCTGTCCTTCCACCTCAAGACGCTGAAGGACGCAGGCCTGGTCAGCGACCGGCGGTCGGGGCGCTGGGTGCATTACACCATCAACGCAGAAGCGCTGGCGGATATGGAGGAGGTCCTCAGAGGGCTCAGGGAATCAACGGCTGCGACAGCGCTGGGCGGTGACGGATGCTGCGACTGAGTCTTTTTATTTGCGGTGGTCCATCAATGCGGATTGATGCGAGGTCGCGATGAATGAAACGTCCGGACGCCCCCTGCGGGTGCTGTTCCTCTGCACGCACAACTCGGCGCGCAGTCAGATCGCGGAGGCGCTCCTGTCCGCGAGGCGCAACACCGGGCTGCTGGCGGCGAGTGCCGGCACCGAGTCGGCCGAGAGGGTGCATCCAAGAGCAGTGGAGGAACTCGCCCGGCGTGGCATTGATTGGTCCGGCGCGCGGCCGAAGTCGGTGGAGGACGTTGCGGACGAGACATGGGACATCGTCATCACCGTGTGCGATCGGGCGCGCGAGCGCTGCCCTGCATTCCGCGGACATCCGGTGACCGCACACTGGCGCATTGCCGACCCGACGCAGGTCGAGGGTGATGAGCATGAGCGCCAGCACGCGTTCAGCGAGGCCGCGCTGATGCTCGGCCGCCGCATCGATCTGCTTCTCGCGCTTCCGTTCAGGAGCCTCGAGCGGATGGCACTCGAATACCGCATGGGCCAGATCGGTACGGAAACGAACGACAACACATCGGCCACAGGAGGACGCGTATGAGATACGGACTGCTCAGCGACGTGCACGCGAATCTCCCGGCCCTCGAAGCGGTGTTCGCCGACCTCGACGCGCGCAGCGATGTGGACGCGATCTACCACCTGGGCGATCTCGTCGGCTATGCGCCATGGCCCGACGAAGTCGTGCAACTGCTGAAGGACCGTGCGATTCCGGGCATAGCGGGCAACTACGACAGCACGACGGCCACGGACTACAAGCACTGCGGCTGCAAGTACGAGGATGCGCGGCAGGAGGAACTGTCGCACATGTCGTACGAGTGGACGCGTGCACATGTATCGCAGGAGACGAAGCGGTACCTCGGCTCACTGCCGTTCCGCATCGATGTGCGCCCGCTGGGGGGGCATGTCGCAGGGCCGCGTCTGATCCTGCTGCACGGCAACCCGGTGCTGAACACGGTCTATTGGACGGAGGATCGACCCGACCGATTCTGCCTCCAGATGGCGGCGACGGTGAGTGCGAAGGCCGGCGACGTGATCGCGTTCGGCCACACGCACAAGCCGTGGCATCGCGAAATCGAGGGAGCGCACTTCGTGAACACCGGCTCGGTCGGCCGCCCGAAGGACGGCGACCCACGTGCAGGCTACGCACTCGTGTCTATGGACGGCACGACCGTGGCCGTGGAAATGGTGCGCGTCGACTACGACGTCGCGCGCGCAGCGGAGGGAATCCGGTCCAGCGAGCTACCCGACGACTTCGCGGAGATCCTGCGGACGGGCGGCGGGGCACCGGCGGAAGCCGGCAAGTGAGGCATGGATGAAAATCGACATATACGACCCTGCGATGTGCTGCTCAACGGGAGTGTGCGGTCCCGAAGTGGATCCGCAGCTGGTCCAGTTTGCAGCGGATGTGAAGTGGCTCAGTACACGGGGCGTGGAAGTGCAGCGCCACAACCTCGGGCAGGAACCTGGCGCGTTCATGAGCGATGCGCTGGTCCGGCGGACGTTGCAGTCAGAGGGTGTGGGATGTCTGCCGCTCGGCGTGGTTGAAAGCGCCATTGTATTCCGCGGCGGCTATCCCGCTCGCCCCGAGCTCATGCGACTGCTGTCCGTCGAAGCGGAGGTGGTGTGATGCTGCACGTCATCGAGCATCCGACGCGCCACCTGTTCTTCACGGGCAAGGGCGGCGTCGGCAAGACGTCTCTGGCAACGGCGACAGCGATTGCGCTCGCCGACCGGGCATGCCGGGTGCTGCTGGTGTCGACGGATCCGGCCTCGAACCTGGGGCACGTACTGGAGACCACGGTGACGGACAGCATTCGCAGCGTGGGTGCGGTGCCGGGACTCAGCACACTCAACATCGATCCGGAAGCGGCGGCGCAGGCGTATCGCGATCGCGTGATCGGCCCCGTGCGCGATGTGCTGCCCGAAGACGCCGTGAACCAGATGGTGGAGCAGTTGTCCGGTGCGTGCACGACGGAGATCGCCGCATTCGACGAGTTCACGAAGCTGCTGACGGACGCGTCCATCGCGGCGGAGTACGACAATGTGGTCTTTGACACTGCCCCCACGGGCCACACTCTCCGGCTGCTTCAGCTGCCTGCCGCATGGAGCAGCTACATCGATACCAATCCGGACGGTTCATCCTGTCTGGGTCCGATGTCGGGACTCGAAGCGCAGCGCACGCAGTATGCGGCCGCCGTCAGCGCGTTGTCCGATGCCGGGGTGACGACGCTCGTGCTCGTCACACGGCCCGAGCCTGCTGCGCTGGCCGAGGCTGCGCGAACGAGCTCCGAGCTGTCCGCGCTCGGAATCGAGAGTCAGCGGTTGATCATCAACGGTGTGTTCCACGCAGGGGACCGATCAGACGCGCTCGCTGTGGCCCTCGAGCGTCGCGGCAGCGCTGCGCTGACGCATATGCCTGAGCTACTCACGCGCATCCCTCACGAGGTGAAGGCGCTGCGTGCGACGAACCTCGTAGGTGTCGGCGCACTGCGGGACTTCATCACGGATGTGCCCGACAGGATCGCAGTGGCCGATCACCCGGCCGCCGTGTCGCCGGATCTGCCGGAATCCGTCAGCACCTTGCTGGACGATGTGCAGGCAGCGGGACACGGGCTGATCATGGTGATGGGCAAGGGGGGCGTGGGCAAGACGACGATTGCCGCTGCCGTGGCCGTCGAGCTGGCGTTGCGCGGTGTGCCCGTGCACCTGTCCACGACCGACCCAGCAGCCCACGTCGCCGATGCGCTCGGCGGCGCCGTCGAAGGACTGACGGTGTCGCGCATCGACCCGCGCGCGGAGACCGAACGCTACGTTCAGCGAGTGCTCCAGACAAAGGGCAAGGACCTCGACGACGCAGGCCGCGCGCTGCTCGAGGAGGACCTTCGCTCGCCGTGCACTGAGGAGGTGGCGGTGTTCCATGCGTTCTCGCGCGTCGTGAACGAGGCCCGGCGCGGAGTCGTGGTGCTGGATACCGCGCCCACGGGCCACACGCTGCTACTGCTCGATGCCACGGGCGCGTACCACCGCGAAGTGCTCCGCACGAGCAGCATGCCCGCAGAGCGAGTCGTCACGCCGATGATGCGGCTCCAGGATCCCGGGCATACGCGCATCCTGATCGTGACACTGCCGGAGACCACGCCCGTGCTCGAAGCGGAGCGCCTCCAGTCGGATCTGCGTCGCGCAGGCATCGAGCCTTTCGCGTGGATCATCAACCAGAGTCTGGCCGCCGCGGAAACCACCGACCCGCTGCTCGTGGCCAGAGCAGCGTCGGAGCATTCGCTGATCGAGCGCGTGCGGCAGGTCTCGGCCGGACGCTGTGCGATTGTGCCGATGGTGGCAGAACCGCCGGTTGGAGCTGCGCGACTGCGCGAGCTCGTCGCCGGTGTCAATGCAACGAAGCATTCACATGTCTGAGTCCCGGACGCGCCGCCCGTCGTAGCACCACCGCCTGCCGGACCTACCGAGCTACGTGCCCCCGCAGGTGAACGGGGAGTCGTGCGAGCGTGTGCCGAACGAATGCTGCGTCGGTCATCGGCTGCGTGATCAGACGCCAACGCTTCTCATGACTACAATGACACACGAGCGGTGAGAAACCCACGCTTCGACTGCCCACAGAGGACCTTGTGCCTCGCTGCGGTATGCGGATTGCCGTTCGTCACGATGCTTCTTCTAACGGTGGGTCCCACCCCGGGGCGTGACGAAAGCCCCGCAGGGACTTACGAATCCCTGCGGGGCTTGCCGTTCAGGCCGCGGTGGCTCCCGCGGCGGGCAGCGCGGCCCGCCGTTCACGTTTCACGTTTCACGTTTCACG
>JBBEBA010000022.1:0-38718 GCA_040882575.1 Gemmatimonadota bacterium | reverse complement strand
GCCGGGCCGCAGCGGAGCGGCCGAATTGTAATAGCCCGGCTCGGGATCGTGCTAGCGCATGGTCGCCAGCTCTATGTTGCTGATGTGGCCGCCGTAGTCGCGGTGGATGTCTACCTTGCGCTCGAGCAGCCCCACGACGGCCGTCGGGAAATCGGTTTTCTCCAGCACGCTGGTGGCGTTCAGCCCACCCGTGCTGATCGTATTGATCTCGACCACCATGTCACCGACGATGTCGAGCCCGGCGAAGAAAATCCCGTCGCGTTTGAGCTTCGGCCCGACGATGCCGGCGATCTCGAGCATGCGGTCTGTGACCTGTGCCTTCACCGGCCGGCCGCCCGCGGTCATGTTCGAGCGGAAGTCACCGGAACCGGACACGCGTCGCAGCGCCGCGATCCTGCCCTCCACTACGAGCGGCTCGCCGTTGACCATGTAGAAGCGCGTGTCGCCGTCCTTCGCTTCAGGAAGGAACTCCTGCGCCATCACATACCCGCTGCGGAGTACGGCGTCGATCATCTGGTTCAGATTCTTCGGGTCCTTCTCGACGAGGAACACGTCCGCCCCGCCGTACCCGGTCAGGGGCTTGATCACCATGCGCCGGCCGCACTCCTCGTAGAACGTCCTGATCTCGTCCACCTCCCGGGTGACGACCGTCCGTGGCCGGATGCTCTCCGGGAAATGCTGGAGGTAGAGCTTGTCCACCGCGTAGGCCAGGGTGTCGGGATGGTTGAGGACGATCACGCCGCGCTCCATGGCCAGACGGCCGAACAGCAGCCCAGCGTCCTGCGCCCAGTCCCGCTCGCGTTCCAGTTCCTCAGACGGGTTGTAGCGAAGCCAGAGCAGGTCCATGTCGTCGCTCGTGATCCGTTCCCGCGGCGCGTCCGGCTCCTGGATTGCGGCGAGGAACGTCTCCTTGCTGCGTGACCGCTGCGGCGCGAGGTGCGCACTGCCGCCGACACGGCCGTCGGGGAAGTACGTCAGCTGATCGAGGCCCATCATGTGGACGACATGGCCGCGACGCGCAGCTGCGCGTGCGAGCACGGTCGTCGTCGCGGGAGGCACTTCCCGCGCGATGTCGTTCACCAGCAGGGTCAGTCTCATACGATGTCGCTGATCAGTCCGGTCAGGGGCAGTCCGTTCCGCACCGCAGTGATGCGGTCCTGTGTATCGGGCAGTTCGAACACGCGCGGGACCAGCGGCGCGGGCAGGAGGAAGCCGCGGGCCTGCAGCTCCTCGATGATCTCGACGTGCTTCGCAGCGATTTTGCCGACGTAGAGCGCCCGGAGGTCGCCGCCGTCACGGATGTACTTCGTCAGCTCGAGCAGCCCGCGCAGGTAGATCAGGTCACGCGTGAAGCCGCCGCTCTGATGTACGCGCTCGGTGATATCGAACGCGCTGCCTGCGGAGAACCCGTGCGTCCGATGCAGCGATCCGAAGGTCTCCATGAACCCGGCGCCCTGCTCGACGCAGTGCGCGGCTATGACGCGTCCGGCCAGCACGCGCATGCGCGCGGCGTCCAGTCCGCCGACGAGGTATTCGCCGAATACTGCGATGCCTTCCTGCAGCTCGTCGTAGCCGGCGAGTCCCGTGGCCAGCTGACGCAGCGGCTGCGCACGGCCGTTGTAGTACGTCAGCACGTGTGTGCCGATCTCATGGTGCAGCAATGCCGGCACACGTGCAGGACGCAGCGCCAGGCCTTCCCCGATCAGCAGGTCACCGCGCGACACCATCAGCCCGACGAGGTCCGGCCGCACCTGCACGTCTGCGGCGAGGTCGGGCAGTACTGCGCGGTATCGATCGATCTCGGCACGGGCGAGGGCCGCGAACTCCGCGGCGTTCACGACGACGTCGGATCGCGGCGGCATACGGCTCGGGGGAACGGTGGCAAGAATGTCGTGCGCGACCTGCAGCAGCTGCTCGGTCACGACGCCGAAGAGCCGCATGCTCGCATAGCGGAAACCAGCCGTGCCGCGCTCTGCGATGAGTGTGATCTGCCGGTCGAGCTCGTCGCGCTTGTCGTGCAGCAGAAATGCGACAGCCGGGTCGGCGACGGGCGCGAGGTCAACGTTGAAGAGACGCCGCTTGAGCACGTCGGGGTCCACGGGCAGCAGCCGGTAGCGGAACGTTGGCGAGCGGCGGTACCCGCCGTCGCGGAACTCGAGCCAGGCGGCGCGCGAGTTGACGGGCGCGACCAGCAGCAGCAGGGCGTAGGAACGCTCGATCGCGGCGAGCTCGCGGTCCGCATCCGCAGCCGCGCGGTCGAGTCGGCGCGGGCCGACCGCGTGATAGCTCTCGAATGAGGCGGTCGTCTCGACGCGCGCGAACTCGTACGCGGCCTGACGCAGGACCGGCGAGAGCAGGGCCCGCAGCTGACGCAGGAAGACGGGATACACTTCGCCGGTCTCCGAGTCGCGGAACAGCGGCGGGACCTCGAGGCCGATCAGCAGGCAGCCGATCTGCCAGCACGTGTGTGTGTCGAGCAGCGGCAACATGCCGGGCGGATGCCGGTCATCCCCCGCACGGACGACGACGCTCGTCTCGTGGTGTCCCGTTTGCAGCGCATCGAGGCCGCGCCGCAGCGCATTGACGACCGCCGGCGCCGGGCCGGCCGGCGCGTGCACGACGAAGCTGTTGCTGCCGGGCTCGCCGGACCACACCTCGAGCAGCAGGAACGAGCCCAGCTCGGCCGTCGCGGTCTCGGCGAGGGCGTGAACCGTGCTGCGCACGCGGTCGGACGTGCCCTCCACGATCAGATAGGAAGCCTCGCCGAGGATCAATCGCTCCGTGCCGGGGTCCGCGCGGTCCTGCGGCTGGCGGTAGATGAACAGGTACGGCAGCTGCCGGTCGATGTTGAGCACGACGCCGTCGAGACGTTCCCGCACGTGCTCATCGGCGCGGAACGCGCGCAGCGTCCGTTCGGTCAGCGCTTCGGTTCCAGCCGCCGTCGAGCTCATCAACCCCCTTCGGTCCCGTCAACGAGTGCCTACGAGTCACGGCGCGCGGCGGACCGCGGCAGGCCCGGAGGCCTACCTGTCCATCATCTCATCACGTATCGCCTTGAACTCCGTGCCGGGGCTCCACTGGGGGAATGCGGGTTGCTGCGATACGCGGTAGCCGATCTGGAACATCACCTGTGCGTCCTCGACCGCGCCTGCGAGGTCCCAGTCCGGCTTGATCTCATCACTCAGCTTGTGATAGTCGTCAGCCGTGTACTGATCGCGCTTCTCCTGGCCGTAGCCTTCAGGTTTGCCGATGAACGATGTGCCGGCATCCGTATAGAGCGCGGGCACACCCTGCTTCGCGAACTCGAAATGGTCCGAACGGTAGTAGAAGCCCTTCTCCGGCTCGGCATCAGGCAGCGCACGACGATCCTGCGTCGCGAGCGCTTCGGCGACCACGTCGTCGAGCGTCGAGTTGCCCAGTCCGATCACGACCAGATCGGACGTGCGGCCCCACTGGTTGATGCCATCCATGTTGATGTTCGCAACCGTCTGCTCCAGGGGGTAGAGCGGGTTCTCGGCGTAGTACTTTGCACCGAGCAGACCGCGCTCCTCGGCGGTCACTGCGAGGAACAGTATGGAGCGAGCGGGCGGCTCGGGCAGCATGGTGAACGCTTCGGCAATGCCCAGCAGCGTGGCAGTGCCCGAGGCGTTGTCGAGCGCGCCGTTGTAGATCTGATCGCCCTGCAGTGACGTGTCGCGGCCCATGTGGTCCCAGTGCGCCGTGTAGATGACGTACTCGTCCGGTCGCGACGCGCCCTCCACCTTGGCGACTACATTGCGCGAGTCGATTTCACGGATCTGCTGCTGCAGGTCGAAGCTGATCTGCGCGCCGAGATCCACGGGACGGAACTCACGTTGCAGCGCCTGCTGCTTCAGCGTGTCGAAGTCGTGCCCCATCTGCTGCAGGTAGTTCCGCACAGCGGGCTCCGGCATCCATGCCTGCACCGCAACGCGGCTCATGTTGTCGTCCGGCGACTTGATGTCGTAGTCCTCGCGCTGAAACCCGCCGGACAGCACCTCGAACGGGTACCCGGCGGGGCCCGTCTCGTGGATCACGATCGCGGCGGCCGCGCCCTTCTCGGCAGCGATCTCATACTTGTAGGTCCAGCGGCCGTAGTAGGTCATGGCGCGACCACGAAACATCGTCGTGTCGAGCTGCGACGCATCGTTCACGTCCGGGATCGCCGGATCGTTCACCAGCATGACGATGGTCTTGCCAGTCACGTCCACGTCCTTGTAATCGTCCCAGCCGAATTCCGGCGCTACGACGCCGTACCCGACGAAGACGAGGTCGCTCTGCTCGACCGCCACGCTCGGTGCCACACGCCTCGTTGACGCGATGTAGTCGCGCGTGCCCTGCAACGTGACGTCGCCGCCATCCAGGTGCAGAGTCGCGGTGACGGTGGGCGTGATGCCGACCAGCGGCACAGACTGCACGTACGTGCCGTCCGGGTTACCCGGCACGAGGCCCATCGCGCGGAACTCCGATTCCAGGTACCGCACCGTACGATCCTCGCCCGGCGTGCCCGGCGCGCGGCCTTCCATGGAGTCGTGCGACAGCGCTGCGATCCTGCGCATCATGTCGTCGGCATTCAGACTTCCGAGCGCCGGCTGCATCTCCTCCATCGTGACGGCCGCATCCTGCGTTTCGTCATCCGCGGCATCGCCGGTGCATGCGGTGACGCATGCGATCGAGGCCAGGGCAGGCAGCCAGTGGATCTTCATCAAAGCCTCCATTCGAGTCTGTCGGCGGGGACCCCGGCCTTGGCGGCGCGGGGGAGATTCGGATAAAGTAGGGGGACGGCCGGATATTTGCCATTGAGGTACGGCGTGCACAGGTCAATCGAGTCAATGCTCAGCGAGGCCGCCGCGAGCGGCAGGTCGCTGCCGGATATCATCCTGCAGCTGGAGGCGGATGAGAGCGGCGCAGGAGCGGAAGCGATCCGCGACCGTGTACGTCTCACGCTGCGCATCATGCGGGCCGCCATCGAGGAGGGTCTGCGGGGCGAAACGCGGTCGCCCTCCGGCCTGACCGGCGGCCGCGCGAAGACGCTTCTCGACAATGGACCGCGCCTGCTCGGGCACCGCGTTACCGTCACGCTCGCTCGCGCCATTGCCACGCTGGAAGTGAACGCGGCCATGGGCCTCATCGTCGCCGCGCCGACGGCGGGGGCCGCCGGTGTGCTGCCGGCGATCCTGATTAGCGCCGGCGAGTTCCTCGAGGCGGACGAGGAACGGCTGGTCGACGCCATGCTCGTAGCTGGCGGTGTCGGCGGCGTGATCGCGCACCGGGCGTCGCTCTCGGGCGCTGAAGGCGGCTGCCAGGCGGAGACGGGGACTGCAGCGGCGATGGGTGCTGCGGCAGTGTGCTGGCTGGCCGGCGGCACGAACGAACAGGTTGCGACCGCCGTGGCGCTGTCGCTGCAGGGGATGCTTGGCCTGATCTGTGACCCGATCGGCGGACTGGTCGAGATCCCCTGCATCTACCGCAACGCGTCGGCCGCCATGCAGGCGATCGTAGGGGCGGAGCTCGCGCTGGCCGGCTGCGACTTCCCGGTCACGGCCGACGAGGTCATCGACGTGATGGGCGAGGTCGGCCGCAAGATGCCCGTTGCATATCGGGAGACGGCGCTGGGCGGGCTCGCCGCGACGCCATCCGCGCGACGCCTCGTTCAGATCGAGCCGAGCCGGGAACCCACGGGAATCAGCCGATGATGGTCTCGCTGTTCGACATCCTGGGGCCCGTCATGGTCGGGCCATCCTCGTCGCACACCGCCGGTGCGTGCAGGCT
Organism: Gemmatimonadota bacterium; assembly: GCA_040882575.1. Lineage (GTDB taxonomy): Bacteria > Gemmatimonadota > Gemmatimonadetes > Longimicrobiales > RSA9 > SH-MAG3. Next base: position 32,928 of record JBBEBA010000022.1, on the reverse strand, counting down.
CGGTCTGATGGCGCGCGCCATCTTCGGCGGCATGCCGGCGCACGCCCGCATCGCGCTGCACGGCTCTTTCGCGGCGACCGGTGAAGGACACGGCACGCACCGCGCCATCGTTGGCGGCCTGGTCGGCCTCGCGCCCGACGACCTGCGCCTGCGTCAGGCCTATGATGAGGCGCAGGCTGCGGGGCTGACGTGGGACTTCGAGGAGATCGCACTCGGCGACGACGCGCATCCCAACACTGCGGTCTTCGAGCTGACCCGCGGGGATGAGACGGTGCGTGTGCGCGGCGCGTCGATTGGCGGCGGCCGCGTCGAGGTGACGGAGATCGATGGCTTCCCGGTGAACCTCGGCGGGGACTACCACACACTCGTCGTGCTGGCGCGCGATGAGCCCGGCACGATCATGACTATCACCGGGCTGTGCGCGGCGCAGGGCATCAACCTGGCCACGATGCGTGTGGACCGCACCGGCCGCCGCAAGGACGCGCTGATGACGATCGAGGCCGACGACGTCATTCCCGAGCAGGTGCTCGAGGAGCTCCGCGAGTTCGACTGGCTGCGCTGGGCGCGGCGCATCGAAAAGATCGCGTGACATGAATGTGCCCGAGGCGCGCCGGCGAGGAGTGTCGCTCACCCGCTCGAGTGTGCTGCTGGCCGTGGTCGTGCTGCTCGTCGCAGGTGCCGTCGGCCTCGCCCTGTGGTCCATGCGGCCGCGACTGTCGGAACAGGACGTACGCGACGTCGTCTATTCCACGATCCAGAGCGAGGCACCTGCTTCGTTTCTGATCACCGGCGCCATCGACGTGACGACCGTTACGCGCGTGTCCAACACGAAGACGCTGCTGCCCGGTATCGTGGGGCTGGACCTCGGCACGACTACGGCGACGGTGCGCGTGCCCGGCCGCATCTCATACGGCTTCGACATACGCACGTTCGAGCCGTCCATGATCCGGGTGCTCGAGGACGGCGCCATCGAGGTGGAGGTTCCGGACCCCGGCATCTACAGCGTCGCGCCGAATCTGGAGCAGATGGAAGTGGAAACGGAGCGGGGCTGGGCACGCATTTCCGGGGGCACCCTGGAGCAGGTGCGCGAACGCGCGATCGAGCTGGTGCAGCAGACCATGCGCACACAGGGTGAGCGCCACCTGCAGGGCTCGGAGCAGCCGCGTATCAACACCGCCCGCGCATTGCACCGCATGCTGCACCCGGTACTGGTCGCCGCGGGCATGGACGACCCGCAGATCAGATTCCGGATCGGTCGCTCGATCGTGATCGAGCCGGGACGTGACCGGTGAACGTGAGTGGCGGCGGCAGCCGGATCTCGCTCGTCCTCGTCGATTTCGACGACACGCTGGTCGATACGGGACCGCGCTTCCAGAACGCGCGCCGTTCCCTGCTCACGCTGATGCAGGAGGCGGGTTTCGAGACGGAAACGGTGCGTGCCGTGCTGTTCGACGTTATCGATCCGGACATGCGCGTGAAGTATGGCCTCGGGCCGAAGCGGATGGAGCCGGCATTCGTTGCGACGTACCTGCACCTCTGCGAGCTGCACGGCACCACCGTCGTGGACGAGGTCATGCGGCGCGCCGCGGAGCTCGGCCGCGGCTGCTACGGCGCCGGACCGCTGTTCGAGGGCGCGCTCGATGCTCTGCGCAGGCTCGCGCACGCGCACTCGACGGTGATCTACACGCAGAGTGGCGATCTCGAATACCAGCTGTCCTGTGTGCGCGACGCGGGCATTGGGGAGATCATCGCGGAAGAGCACATCCGCATCTGCGAGCGGAAGGATGTGGGCATGTTCTCAGGTGCGCTGCAGTCCTACGGCGTGACGAACCCGACGGAGGCATGGATGATCGGCAACAGCATGCGCAGTGACATCAATCCGGCCCTCGAGGCCGGAGCAAATGCGATCCTTGTCGAAACGGAAGATCCCTGGGAGCACGATGTGGTCGAGCCGCATTCGAGCTCGTTCCACCGCGTGCGTACGTTTCCGGATGCCGTCGGACTGCTGGTGCCGTGATGCGACGCGCACTCCTCCTGCTCGTACTGGCAGCAGCATGCGGCTCGGCCACGGACGATCCGGATGCAAGCGGCGCCGCCGACTCGCCGGCTGACACCCTCGCGCCGGACACTGCTGCACACCCCGCAGGTGTCTGGGCGGACGACGGTGCCGGCGCCATAGACTACATGCGGTCGCGTGCGTTCGATTTCACGGGTGATGCCGCGGCCGAGCGGGTCCTGGTATCTGCGCACGGGCCGTCATACGACTCCCTTCAGATCGGCCTGGCAATCACGGACACCGCCGGCGACACGTTGTGGGCCGATGGCTGGTCCAGTCTGCACTACTTCAGGTATGAGCCACTCGCAGGCAAGCCGGATACGACGGTCGCCCGCATCGTCCGCAATCATGTGGACGCGCTGGTGGCCGACGACAGGTTCAGCGACGCCGGTCTGCCGGCGGCGCTGCAGCGCGGCGGCAGCAGTGAGGATGTCCGCGAAGCCGTACGCTACCACCTGGCAGAGCTCGATTGGCGGGAGGAGTCAGGTCTGACGCCGGCGGACGTCACGCCGCCGCAAGCGCACAGCAGCCTGGACGCGAGCCTGATCGCACCGATGCGCGTGGATGCGGTCATGAACGAGCTGCTGGCACGCCCGGCGTTCATGTACTACGCCGGCGGTGAAGCGACGTACGCGATCGGCTGGAGCGGGCGCGAGAGCGCGTTCGTCCGGCTGTACTCGTGCTGCTGAAGCCGCCGTACTCCGTCAGTCCGGAAGTGAGTCGGCGATGTGCGCGATCTCTTCCGCCTCGCGCCACGCCGCTTCCAGTGATGCCAGCTCGCCCTCCAGCGCGCGACGCTCGGCCTCCTCCTGAAGTGCGATCTCCAGTGCGAGCGCTTCCGTCTTCGCGAGGCGCGGGCGCCACTCCATGGGGGATGTGAATGTCGTCACCGGCAGGACCTCACCGCGGGGCGTGCCGATGACATGAGGTGGCGTGATCGGGAGGCCGGCCGGTCGTACTTGCCGCTGGCGCGACAGCACTGCTTGCGATGCGGCCGCCTGCCGGGCGAAAGCGTCCGGGCTGCCGGCTTCCTCAATGCTGCGCAGCGCTGCCTCGATATCGGCGGGCTTCGCGCCCTGGATGTTATACGAAACCATGGCGCGGGATACGACGGTCCGTGCGGCATCGCCAGCGAGCTGCAGTGCCGGCCGCACGACCATCTGGCGCTCGCGCCAGCTGCGCCCGAGACCGGCGGCGACCTCCGGCAGATCGATCCCGAGCTCACCCTCGAGCTGCTGCAGTGACGCGCCGTCCAGGTCACTGCGCCGGATCAGCAGTTCCGCGCCGGTCGGTGACGCGGCAGCAGGGACCTTGTATACGATGCGCCGCCGCTCGCGGACCGCAGCAGCCAACTGCAGACCGGAGCCCAGCACGATGAGCGGAAAGCCGGCCGACGCGATCAGCGGCAGGCCGGCGAGGATGGCACCGCCGGCGAGCAAAGAGCCACTGCCGACGGCCAGATAACGGTTCCGCCGGCTGACGAGCTGCCTGCCGTAGCGCCAGGCGGCGAGCTCACCCTCCAGCGCCTGGCCGACGCGGATCAGCCGCGTGCCGTCCGGCAGTCGGGCGAGACCGATGTTCTGTGACTGGACGCGACGTCGTGTATCCACGAACAGGCGCTCCGCGGCCTCGACCGCTTCCCAGCGTTCCTCGATCGGCGCCAGGTTCCACCGGCCGCACCGGGTGCACACAGCCCACAGCCGGCCCTTGCGCGCGTCGAACGCCACGCGCGAGCCGACGGGAAAAGTCTCGATGGCCTCGTTCGTGCCAAGCGATCGCGAGCAGAACAGGCAGGTCGTGTACATGAATGGAAAGGTAATCGTGGCTGGAACCGTTACAATGACAGCGTGACCGACAGCGAGACGTCTCCGTCTCCGGTTCCGGAGCATGCGCTGCTGAGGGTGAGTGACGCGCTCTCCATTCCGCTCGCCGAGCTGAGCTACCGCGCGACGCGGTCGGGTGGGCCCGGCGGGCAGCACGTCAACACGTCATCGACCCGCGTCGAGCTGGAGTTCGACGTAACGCGTTCGCCGTCGCTGACGGACGAGCAGCGTGCGCGGATCCGGGAGCGGCTCGCCACACGCATCGATGGCGATGGCATCATGCGGCTCGCGTCGAGCACCAGCCGCAGCCAGCATCAGAACAGGGAAGATGTGACGGGGCGGCTTGCGCGCCTGCTCGAGGACGCGCTGCGCACGCGCAAGGCACGGAGGCGGACGAAAGTGCCGCGTGCGGCGAAGGAGAAGCGGCTGAAGGAGAAGAAGCAGCGGTCGCGCGTGAAGAAGGATCGCGGCGCCGTCCAGCCGGAAGAGTAGGACGCAGGAATCGGGTCGTCAGTCGTAGCGCAGCGCCTGCATCGGATGCACGCGCGTGGCGCGCATGGCAGGAATCAGGGACGCGGTGGCCGCCGCGAGGCTCAGGACCAGCCCGATCGCGACGAAGATCACCGGATCGCGGGGATCCACCTCGAACAGCAGTGTCTGGAGCAGGTTCGATACGGCGAGCGCGAACGCGAGACCGAGCGCGAGTCCGATCGCGAGCTGCTCGAGTCCCTGCCGCATGACCAGCCGGAGCACGTCCCTGCCCTCGGCGCCAAGCGCCATGCGTACACCCATCTCGCGCGTGCGCTGGTTCACGGACGTCGACATGACGCCGTAGAGGCCGACCGAGGCGAGGAACAGCGCCACCCCGCCGAAGACCATGAACAGCGCGCCAAAGATCATGTAGAACCAGTTCTCATCGTCGATCGCCTTGCGCAAGGTCTCCACGAAGTAGATCGGCAGGTCCGCATCGACGGCTAGCACTGCATCGCGCAGAGGCTGCGTGGCCCGCAGCGGGTCACCCGACCGCACGCGTGCGACGACGCTCATGAAGCGTGCGCCGCCCTGCGCGAGCGGCGTGTAAATGGCCCAGGGTTCGTTGCCGTCCAGGCCGCCTACGTACATGTCCGGCACCACACCGACGATTGTGCGCCACTCCGCCTCGGAGTCGCGGGCGCCCAGGCGGATCCTCCTCCCGATCGGATCCCGATCCTCGAAGAAGCGCTGCGCGAACGACTGGTTGACGACCGCGACGGGCAGTGAGCCGGTGCGGTCCTGGTCCGCAACGCCGCGTCCGCGCAGCACCGCCACATCGAGCGACTCGAGCGCCCCCGGCGACAGCTGAATGCTCGAGGCGAAGGGGTAATCGCCGTCCTCCTGGTACACGGCACCTTCAATGGCGAAGCGCGTGCCGGGCGCGCCGGCGGCGGGCAAAGCCTGAATCAGACCGGCAGTCTCGACGCCCGGCAGCCCGGCGAGCCGCGGTGCGAGCCTGTCGAAGAAGTCCCGCTGCGACTGGAGATCCTCGTACTGTGCCTCCGGCAACCCGATGCGCGCCGTGAACACGTCGGTGGCAGCAAAGGGCAGGTCGATCGTGCGTATCCTGGTGACACTCTTGACCATGAGTCCCGCGCCGACGAGGAGTCCGGCCGACAGCGCGATCTCCGATACGACCAGCGCGCGGCTGATGCGGCCGAGCCTGAAGCTGGAGCCGCCGCGACTCTCGTCCTTCAGCACATCACTGACGTTGGAGCGCGCAGCGAGCCAGGCCGGAATGGCACCGGCCAGCACGCTCGACAGCGCGGTGGTACCGAGGATGAAGAGCATGACCTGGGGGTCGAGCCGGATCACGATCCAGAAGGGAATGTTCGTGGGCGCAATCGCATTGTTGAACAGTCGGATGCCGATCCAGGCAATGACGGTGCCCACCACGGCGCCGCCGAGCGAAAGGACGACCGATTCCGTCAGGAACTGCCGCACGATGCGGCCGCTGGAGGCACCCATGGCGGTGCGCACGCCGACCTCGCGGCTGCGAGCGGCGGCGCGCGAGATCAGCAGGTTCGCGACGTTCGCGCACGCGATCAGCAGCACCATGAACACTGCGCCGAGCATGGTGAAGAGCAGCATCGTGGGCTCGTCGCCGATGAACGCCTTAGTGTATGGTCGGATGAGAGTGCGCACACCCTCGTGGGTGTCGGGATAAGCTGCCTCCAGCCGGGCGGCGATGCCATCCATTTCCAGCGCAGCCTGGTCTATGCTCACGCCCGGCCGCAGCCGACCGGTGACGTCGAGCCAGAAGCCTTGCTCGCGCGGCAGAGCCGACGCGTGCAGCGGCAGCGGCACCCACAGCTCCTCGCGATTCGGAAAGCTGAAGCGGGGCGGCATGACGCCGACGATCGTGGTGGGGCGCGCGTTCGCGCGCACGACGCGACCAATGATGGCTGGATCTGCGCTGAACCGGTTTTGCCAGGTCTCGTAGCCGAGCAGCATGACCGGATCGGCGCCCGGGCGCCCGTCCGCGTCGGCGAAGCCGCGGCCCATGACCGGCTGTATCCCGAGCAGACCAAAGGTGTTCACGGTGATGAAGCCACCGTCGAACCGTTCCGGCCGTTCCAGTCCGCTGACGTTCACCGTGCCGGTGTAGAACGCTGCCAGGTCGCTGAACGATGTCTGCTGCGCGCGCCAGTCCTCGAAATCGTGGACGCTCACGTTCATCTCGTCCACGTCGTCGGCCAGATCCGTCCGGCTGATGTCGACGAGCTGATCGGCGTTGTCGAAGGGCAGACCGCGCAGAACGGAGCCATGGACGATGCTGAACATCATCCCGGTCAGGCCGATCCCGAGGGCGAGCGCGAGGATGGCGATCGCGCTCGAGCCGGGGCTGCGGCGGAGCATGCGCACCCCGAATCGAACGTCGCTGAGCAGCGTTTGCATGATGATCGCAGGACAGGGGGCGAGGGGCCGGTCTCGTGACCGTCCTCGCTCTACGCCCTGCCGCGGATCCCGGTTTCAGGTCCGGCGGTCAGTCCTGTTTGAGGACCGTGGCCGGATCGACCCTCGTCGCGCGGACCGCCGGTATGTAGCACGCGATCAGGGCGACCACCGCCAGCAGCAGCGGGCCGCTGAGGAGGGCTGCGGGATCCGTCGCGCTCACGTTGAACAGCAGCGACGTCAGCAGCCGCGTCAGCGCGAGCGCACCGGCGAGGCCGAGCACGAGGCCGAGCACCGCGACGCTGAACCCCTGCGTCAGGATCATCCGCAGCACACTGCCGGCCTGCGCGCCGAGCGCCATGCGTATGCCGATCTCCTGCCTGCGCTGCGCGACCGTATAGGCCATGACGCCGTAGGTGCCGATTGCCGCGAGCGCGAGCGCGACCGCGGCGAAGATGCCGAGCAGCAGCGTGATGAAACGCGGGCGTGCAACGGAGGCGTGCATTACGTCGTTCATGGTGGCGAGGTTCGCAACGGGCAGGGAGGCGTCGAGCTCGTGTACCACGTCGCGGGCACTGCCAGCGAGCGCCAGAGGATCTCTCGTGGTCCTGATCACGACGTTCATGGTGCGAGGCGCAAAGCCAAGCTGACTGGCCGCCTGCGGCATCAGTGCGTAGAGCTCCGTCCCCGTCTCCTCCTCCAGCCCGCCCTGCTTTACGTCAGCGACCACGCCCACGATGTTGAGCCAGGGTATGCCGTCGCCGCAGCACGGTCGAATGCGCCGGCCGATCGGGCTCTGGTCGGGATAGAACACGCGGGCGAGGCGCTCGTTGATGAGAGCGGCCGGCGCGCCCGCTTCATCGGCCGGCTCGAAGCCGCGACCCGATACCACCGGGATCTGCATGACCTCCAGATAGTCGGTCGAGATCACCTGGTAGTAGTCGACGTTGGGCGCGGGACCGTCGGGCGTCTGCACGTATCCCTCCAGCTCGGTGTCGTTCGCGTTCACATCGCGCCGCGGCGGCATACCGCTCATCGCCGCGACACCGGCCACGCCGGGCAGCGACTCGAGCCGGGCGATGAGCCGGTCGAAGAACGTTACCTGCGCCGGCGGGTCCTGGTACGTGGCGGGCGGCAGGAAGAGCTGGAACGAGAGAATACCTTCGGGCTCGAAGCCCGGATCGACCCGCTGCAGCTCGGCGAAGCTGCGCAGCAGCAGACCCGATCCGACGACCAGGATCACTGCGAGTGCGATCTCGGCCATGACCAGCAGCCGTCGCGCGTGCAGCCGGGCTCCGCCCGCGGTCGTCCGGCCGCTGCCGTCGCGCAGTGCGCCCGAAACGGTGCCGCCCGACAGATGCAGCGCCGGCGCCAGGCCGAAGACCACGCCCGTTATCGCGGCCACCGTGAGCGTGAACAGGAGCACATTGCCATCCAGCCCGATCTCGACCGAACGCGGGATGCCGCGCGGGTTGACCGCCAGCAGCGCACGCACACCGGCATAGCCGATGAAGAGCCCGAGGGCGCCGCCGATCAGCGACAGGACCAGTCCCTCCACCAGGAACTGGCGAATCAGACGCACGCGGCCGGCGCCGAGCGCTGCGCGTACCGAAATCTCCTTCTGTCTCGACTCCGCGCGCACGAGCAGCAGGTTCGCGACATTCGCGCAGGCGATCAGCAGCACGAGACCGACGGCGCCCAGCAGGAGCAGCAGCGCTGGACGCACGTTGCCGATCATGTCCTCCTGCAGGTCTGTCAGGAATATCGGATGACTGTCAGGCGAGGGGACATGCGTGTCCGGGTTGATCTCCGCCCACTGCCCGAGCAGAACCGACAGCTGTGCGCGGGCCTGGTCGAGGGTGACGCCCGGACGGACGCGTCCCACCACGTCAAGAAAGTGCGAGCCGCGGTTCTGCCGGTTCGCCGGGTCGAGACCGGCGGGAATCCATACCTGCACGCCGGCATCGGCGACATCGAACCCAGGCGGCATCACGCCCGTCACCGTGGAGGCATTGCCGTTCACGTAGATGGTGCGACCGACTATTGCAGGATCACCGCCGAACACGGTCTGCCAGATCTCGTGCGACAGCGCTACCACGGCGGCAGCGCCCGGCAGCGCCTCCTCCTCGTTGAACGGTCGGCCGAGCTGCGCACCCACGCCCAGCGTTACGAACAGGTCGTGCGTGGCGATCGCCGAGGTCGCGCGCATCGGAGCGTCGCCTCCGCCCACACTCGCCGTACCCGTCCGATAACCGCCCAGCGACGCGAAGCTCGTCGCCCGCTCCTTCAGCTCGAAGAACTCAGGCGGTGAAATCCAGAACCGGTCGAAGCCCAGCGTCGGAAATCGACTCGCGACCCGCACCAGTTCATTCGGTGCAGCGTACGGCAGCGGCCGCAGAACCACGCCGTTCAGCACGCTGAAGATCGCACTGTTGGCGCCGATGCCGAGCGCCAGTGTAGCGATGGCCACAGCCGCAAAAACGGGCGCGCGGAGCAGTCCCCGCAGCGCGTAGCGGGCATCCGACAGCAGTTCTCCCATGGATCCTCCCAGCGTTGGTGCGATACCGGACGGGTCCCGCCTGCACCGGCCCGCGGGAGCGTCCGGGATGATCGAGGTTGGATGACGCCGCCCGCCAGAGGGTTGCAGTCGAGGTCGTCCCGCGCCGGAAGGAAGTGGTCCCAAAGGCCCGGCGTAGCGGCGTGAGGCTTGTCCGACCCCATGCGCGGCTGCACTATCAGCGGATGACGACGCCAGCGGTCGAAGACTACCTCAAGGCCATCTATCAGTTGTCCGAGTCGGGCTCTGCGGTGAGCACGTCGGCGATCGCTGAGCGGCTCGGCATTGCGGCCGGCTCCGTCACTGGCATGCTCAAGCGCCTGGCCGAGGCCGGCCTGGTCGAGCACACCCGGTACTATGGCTCTCGCCTCACCGACGGCGGCGCGGAAACCGCGGTGCGGACGATCCGGCGGCACCGCATCCTGGAGCGGTTCCTGGTCGATGTGCTCGGCTACACCTGGGACCGCGTCCACGATGATGCCGAGCGGCTCGAGCACGTGGTCACCGATGAAATGATCGACCGGATGGCGGCCGTGCTGGGGGAGCCCGACGCCGACCCGCACGGCGCGCCGATCCCGTCCGCGAAGGGCGAGTTCGATCGGCGCCGCTACCCTGCGCTGACGGAGCTGGCAAAGGGGGCCTGTGCGACACTGCGGCAGGTGCCGGACGACGATCCGGCGGCGCTGCGCTACCTGGCCGAGCTGGATCTCACGCCCGGTGCGAAACTCGAGGTGGTCGATGTCGCGCCGTTCAACGGGCCACTGCGCGTGCTCATCAACGGCACCGAGCAGGTGGTCGGTACGGAGCTGGCCTCGAAGATAAAGGTCGAGAGGCTGGATTGAGCAACGAGCGCGTGACGGCGCGCCTCTAGTCGACCAGTGCGTGCTCGGCTGCTGCCCGGCCGTGCGCTGTCAGCATCAGCCTGCCGTCCGCCCGGCGCTCGAGGAAATCCTCCTCTTCCGACTCGCGCACCACGCGCCGCGCGAAGGAGGGGTCCCAACTCAGGTGCTCACCCAGGTGCACCTCATGGCTCTCGCTGTCGGAGTCGGGTGAGTCCTCGTGATGCAGGAGGTGTATCGCCAGCATGAGCCGCGCGAACTCCCACCGCTGACGCCGCCGCAGCCGCGCGACAGCAATGACGCCGCGCGTCGGCGCGAGCAGGAACGCGAGCAGGAACAGGAACCCCGCCGCCGTCGCCATGCTACCGGCAATGGACGCATCGAAGATCCAGGCCGCCCAGAATCCGGTGATCGCCGCGGCTGCGGCTATCACGGCGCTCAGCACGAACACGCGTGGCAGGCTGTCGGAAAGCAGGTATGCCGTCGCGGGCGGCGTGATCATGAGCGCGACGACGAGAATCGAGCCGACTGCGTCGAATGCACCGACCGCGGTGATCGACACGAGCGTCATGAAGCCATAGTGAATCAGCGCGGGCGAGAAGCCGAGCGCGGCGGTGAGGCCGGGGTCGAACGTCGACAGCTTGAGCTCCTTGTAGAGCACGGTCAGGAACAACACGTTGAGCAGCAGTACACCGCCCATCACGTACAGTGTGCGAGGGCCGAGATCGACGCCGCCCACTTCCAGCCGCCGGAACGGCGCGAATGCGATCTCGCCGAGCAGTACGGCGTCCGTATCGAGATGCACGCTGCCGGCGTACCGGGCGATCAGGATCACGGCAATGCTGAACAGCGCGGGGAACACCAGCCCCATGGAGGCATCCTCGCGCACCAGCGCGGTGCGTCGCAGCAGCTCCACGAGCGCGACCGTCATCACGCCCACTGACGCTGCACCGACGATGAGGAGCGGAGAGGTAATGTCCCCGGTGATGAAGAAGCCGAGCACGATGCCGAGCAGGACCGTATGGCTGATCGCATCGCTCATCAGCGCGACCCGCCGCAGCACCAGGAACACGCCGATCAGCGAGCACGCCACGGACACGACGACGGCAACGAGCTGGATCTCCAGTTCGATGCTCATTCCTCATCTCCGCCGTGTTCGACCTGCTCTCGTCCTTCACCGGTGATGACCCAGCCGCCGTCGGTGCGGCGCGCATGCCCGCGTTCCTCGAGCACGTCCAGCGATCGGCGCACATCCGCACGGCCGGCGCGCATTGCCTCGAGCACCGTGACATCGTGCGCGTGCTCGTGCGCGTGCTGCTCCGCCAGTGCGTACAGATCACCCAGCACAGCGCCGGTGCGCAGCTGGTGACGCTGACGGCGGCGCTGCACCGATGCCCACAGCAGCCCGCGCTCGGGCGCCGCGGCCATCGAGATCAGCACCAGCACCGTCGCGACCAGGACGATGGTCGGCCCGGTCGGAACGTGAGCGGCCGAGCTGCTCACGAGCGCTCCGGTCACACCGGCGACGGCGCCGAACAGAGCGGCCAGCAGCACCATCATGCCCAGCTTGTTCGTCCATTGCCGCGCGGCCGCGGCCGGCGCAATGACCATTGCGCTCATCAGCACGACGCCGACCGTCTGCAGGCCGATCACGATCGCGATCACGAGGAAGGTCGTCAGCAGTATGTCGATGCTGCGCATCGGCATGCCGAGCGACGCGCCGAACTCGGGATCGAAGCTGAGCAGCTTGAATTCCTTCCAGAACAGTGCGACCGCGAGCAGCGCTGCAGAGCCCAGGCCGGCGATCACGGCAACGTCGCGCTCCAGCATCGTCGCAGCCTGCCCGAACAGGAAGGTGTCGAGTCCTGCCTGCGACGCATCCGGCAGGTGCTGGACATACGTCAGCAGTACCAGGCCGGCGCCGAAGAACACCGACAGCACAATGCCCAGCGCACTGTCCTCCGGCAGCCTGCTGTGACGCACCACAAGCATCACGGTGAGCGTGCCGAGCCAGCCGGCGATGGCGGCGCCGAGCACGAGCACGAACGTGCTCTTCGTGCCCGTCAGTATGAACGCCAGCACAACGCCAGGCAGCGCGGCGTGCGAGATCGCGTCCCCGAGCAGGCTCTGGCGCCGGAGCACCGCAAAGGAGCCGAGAGCGCCGGCGACGATGCCGAGCGCGCCCGCACCGGCCGCGACGGTGCGCACGGTGTAGTCGAACAGGAGATCGTGCAGCAGGTCCATGGAATGCGCGGCCTCAGTCGCCGGCCATGCCGGCCCAGGCCGCGCCGCCGCCGTGCGCCGCCCCGCCGCCGTGCGCCGCACCGCCGCCATGCGCCGCACCGCGCAGCGGCGATGGTGCGCCCTCGAACGGGACCCGGCCGCCGTACGTGATGCGCAGGTTCTCGGCGTGGAAGACGTCCGCGACCGGGCCGGCGGCGATGCGTCGCACGTTCAGCAGCGTCACCCAGTCGAAGTACTCCGCCACCGTCTGCAGCGCGTGGTGCACGACGACCACCGTGTCGCCGGCCGCGCGCAGCTCCTGCAGCACCGTGACGATTGCGCGCTCCGTCTTCGCATCCACACCCTGAAACGGCTCGTCCATCAGGTAGACGCGCGCGTCCTGCACCAGCGCCCGCGCCAGGAACACGCGCTGTTGCTGGCCTCCCGACAACTGACTGATCTGCCGGTCCGCGAAATCGACCATGTCCACCTTCGCCAGCGCCGCCAGCGCCAGCTCCCGCTCGCGCCGGCCCGCACGCCGGATCCAGCCCAGCGCGCCGTACCGGCCCATCTGCACCACGTCCAGCACCGATGTCGGGAAGTCCCAGTCGACCGACCCGCGCTGTGGCACGTACGCGACCAGCCGACGTTGCTCGTCGTACGGCTTCCCGTGGATCAGGATCTGACCCGCCGCCGGCTTCAGCAGCCCCAGCATCGCCTTGATCAGCGTGGTCTTGCCCGCGCCGTTCGGCCCGACCACCGCCATCAGCACCCCGGCCGGCACCGACAGATCGATGTCCCACAGCACCGGCTGCTCGTGGTATGCGACAGTCAGGTCGTTCACCTCGATCGCGATCCGCTCCGTCATGTCCCGCCCTTCAACCCGTTCACGATTGCGTTCACGTTGTGCCTCACCATACCGATGTACGTACCCTCAGGTGTGCCCGGACTCCCCAGCGCGTCCGAGTGCAACGGCTCGCCAATGCCGACGTCGAAGCCGCGCGAACGCACCGCCGCCTGCACCGCTTCGATCGTTCGCCGCGGAATCGACGTCTCCACGAAAACCGCCGGTATGCGACGACGCGCAATCTCGTCCGCCAGCGTCTGCACGTCCGATGTCCCCGCTTCCGCCGCCGTGCTGATCCCCTGCAGACCGCGCACCTCGAATTCGTACGCCCGGCCGAAGTAGCCGAACGCATCATGCGCCGTCACAAGCACCCGCCGCTCCAGCGGAACCTCCGCCACACGCTCGCGGATCCAGGCGTCCAGAACCTCCAGCTCTCGCACCAGCTCCGCGCTCCGCAGCGCGTACTCCGACGCATGCGCTGGATCCGCCTGCACCAGCGCCTGCTCGATCCGCTTCGCTGCCATCAGCCACAGCCGCACGTCGAACCACACGTGCGGGTCCCAGTTCCCCGCAAACTCCGGCGGCGCCGTCAGCTTCGACCGAGGCACAGAATCCGTCACCGCCACAGTCAGCTTCCGATGCCCCATCTCCTCCAGCACCTCGCCCATCGCTGCCTCGAGGTGCAGCCCGTTGTACAGGATCAGATCCGCACGCGCCAGCCGCCTCACGTCGCCCGCACTCGCCTTGTACAGGTGCGGGTCCACCCCCGGACCCATCAGCCCCTCCACCTCCACGCGGTCCCCGCCGATACGCTCCGCCAGGTCGGTGATCATGCCGATCGTCGCGACCACCCGCACCGGCCCGCCATCGACCGAGGCCGCATCCCGCTCCGCGACACCCGCGCGGCAGCCGCTCGACGCAGCCGCCAGCAACACCATCATTCCCGCGCGCCCGACCAGCGCGCTCACCATTCCAATAGCTCGCATATTTAGTCGAACCTAAAACAAGGATTCGGATGGCGCAAGTATTCGGAGCAGCCGCCGCAGCCGTGGCACGGCCGGTTCGCTGCCGCTTCGGTCGTGCGACCCAGCGGGGAGGGCATGATGGATGATTGGAGTGTCCGGCCGACCACTTGTCGGCCGGGCGTCACGGCAGGGGCTCAGCGCGCGGTATAGTCGTGGACGAAGTCGATGACCGCGCGGGCGACGTTCCAGTCGGTGCCGGGCAGGATGCCGTGACCGAGGTTGAAGATGTGGCCAGGTCGGCGGCCGACGCGGTCGAGTATGTCCTTCGTCATGCGGAGCGCGTAGTCCTCGCCGGCGAGCAGAGCTGACGGATCGAGGTTGCCCTGGATGGCACGGTTGTGGCCGATGATGTTCCAGGCCTCGTCGATTGGCAGTCGCCAGTCCACGCTGATGCAGTCGCCGCCGCCGCTCGCGACGAGGGGGAGCAGAGCTGGATTGCCGTTGAAGAAGTTGATGCTCGGCACACCGGCGTGGTCGAGCCTGGAGAAGATGGTGCGCATGTGCGGCAGCAGGTACTGCTCGTACTCGAGGGTGCCGAGGGCGCCTGCCCAGGAGTCGAACACCTGGACGGCGCCGGCGCCGGCTTCGTGCTGGGCGATTGCGAACTCCGCCATGTGGCGTGCCCAGTAGTCGGCGAGCCGGTTCCAGGCGTCGGGCTCGCTCCACATGAACGCCTTGACCTCGGCGAGGTCGCGTGAGCGCCGGCCGGTGATGAGGTAGGAGCATAGGGTGAACGGCGCGCCGACGAATCCGAGCACGGGCACGTCGAGTCGATCGACGAGGATGCGGATCTGGTCGAGGTTGTAGTCGAGTGCGGTGCGCGGCTCGAAATCCTGGAGCCGATCTACATCTTCGGGCCGCTCGATCGGGTTGTGCACGACCGGGCCTACACCCTTCCGCATCTCGACGTCGAACCCTGCTGCGAAATACGGTGTGGAGAGATCGTTGTAGAGGACCGCAGCATCGACGTCGTAGTACTCGAGCGGCATCGCCGTGATTTCCGCGGCGGCCTGCGGGTCCTTCAGCAGGTCGAACATCTCGCGCTCGGCGCGCGTTTCGTTGTAGCGCGGCAGCGAGCGGCCGGCCTGGCGCATGAACCAGACGGGGGTGCGGTCCACGGGCTCGCGTCGGAGTGCGCGGAGTATGCGATCGTTCATGTCTCTCCAACCGGTGTTCCGCTACGGGGCACTGCCGTGCGCGGGCGCTCAGTTTACGGCGGCGCGCGCCGCACCGCCATTGCTGCTGGTGGTGTCGCTGCCGACGTCGTAGCATCCGTCATGAGGAATACGTTGCTCTGGGCGCTCTGCTTCGCCGCGTGCGCCGATTCCGAGCCGGCGCGTGAGCGGCTCATACTCGGCACGACGCATACGGTGGAGGATTCCGGTCTGCTCGAGGTACTCGTTGCGGCATTCGACAGCGCCCGGACGACGCACGCGCTGTCGGCAGTCGTTGCCGGGAGCGGCGAGGTGCTGGCCATGGCGCGCAACGGGGATGTGGATGTGCTGCTGACGCATTCGCCCGATGACGAGGTCGCGTTCATCGCAGGCGGTCATGGAGAGTCCCGGCAACCTGTCGCGCACAACGATTTCGTGCTGGTCGGTCCCGTCTCGGATCCTGCGTCGGCCGGCTCGGCGCCGGACGTGATCGAGGCACTGCGCCGCATGGAAGCGGACAGTGCGCTTTTCATCTCCCGCGGCGATGACAGCGGCACACATCGCCGGGAGCGCGCCCTGTGGGCGCATGCTCAGACGGTACCGCAGTGGTCGGGCTACATTGAGGCCGGAACGGGCATGGCTGATCTGCTGCGGATCGCGTCGCAGCGGCGCGCGTATGCGCTGGCCGATCGCGCCACGTTCGAGGTGCTGCGCGGCGAGCTGGAGCTGCGCGTCATGCAGGAGGGTGATCCGCGGATGCGTAACGAGTACAGCGTGATCGTCGTCCGCGACGCGCGCAACATCGAGGGCGCGAGGTATTTCGCGGAATGGCTCCGTTCCACTGCCGTGCGCGCGCTGATCGGCGGTTTCGGCAGGGCGCGGACCGGCCGTCCTCTCTTCATCCCGTCCTGAGGCACGATGCCCGTGTTGCTGCTGCTGCTCGTCGTGTTCGCGCTGCTGGTCGCACTGGGGCGGTGGCGCCGGTTCGGTGCCGTTCAGTGGATCTGGCTGCTTTTTGGCAGCGCGATCGCGCTGGTAATCATATGGGTGATCCTGCTCGTCTTCGTCATCGGTCCGGAGATGCAGAGGACGGGTCCGCCGGGCTGATGGGAACGAAGAGGGCCGGGCACCCGCGGGGTGTCCGGCCCTATCCGCATGCTGCGCCGTGCTGTGCTAGCCGGCGTCGGCGAATCTGCGGTCGACCTCGGCCCAGTTGACCGTGTTCCACCAGGCCTCGAGGTAATCGGGCCGACGGTTCTGGTACTTGAGATAGTAGGCGTGCTCCCAGACGTCCACACCGAGAACCGGCCGGTCGCCTCTGCTGAGCGGGCTGTCCTGGTTGGGCGTCGCGTACACCTCGAGCCCGTTTTTCCCGGCAACCAGCCACGACCAGCCGCTGCCGAACTGGGCTGCGCCTGCTGCATTCACCTTTTTGCGGAAGTCCGCGAATGATCCGAAGGTGCTGCGGATCGCGTCCGCCAGCCGGCCGGTCGGCTCGCCGCCGCCGTCCGGGCTCATGATCTCCCAGAACAGCGTGTGGTTCGCGTACCCGCCGCCATTGTTGCGCACCGCGCCTCGTATGTCCTCCGGAATGGAGTCCAGCCCCTTCAGCAGCTCCTCGATCGACTTGGCGTGCAGCCCGGAATGCTTCTCCAGCGCCTCATTCAGCTTGTTGGTGTAAGCGGCGTGATGCTTGTCGTGATGGACTTCCATCGTCTTCGCGTCGATATGCGGTTCCAGCGCGTCGAACGCATACGGCAGATCCGGCAGCTTGAACGGGTAGGGCATGAATGTCTCCTTGGCTCGGCGCACGCCCGGCGTGCAGGGTCGACAACCCGATCTAGCGGGCGGTTCGGGGTGATGCAAGGGCCGCACCCCCGAAGCGTCAGGAAAATTCGCCTACACGGTCGAGCGAGCCGCTTCGCCCGTCTCCTCATGTCCGAGCACTATCGCCTCGAGCCTGCCGAGCATGCTCGCGCTGCCGGCCCGGCTCGCGCCGAACAGGCCGTCGCCTTCCGCCGTCACCCGCTCGGTCGCGCCGAACAGGCAGAGCCAGCGATCGAACGCCTCGCCCATGGCCAGCACCGCATAGAACCGGTGGCCGACGCGCTGCCCCGGGAGCACCACATCGGCGGCAGCCGCGGCCATCGCGAGCGGCGACAGCACGATATCCTTCATTCCGTCCAGTGTGAGTTTGATCAGAAAAATGGTCAGGTCGCGCAGGACGACGATCTTCGAACGTTGCATGGTGTTCCCCGGAATAAGGTACGCGCGCGGTGTGTCCGCGCGGCGACCCTACGGCAGATGGGCGGATGCCGTTTCAAGCCGCCGTGCCGGCCGCTCCCGCGCCGGTCAGCGCATGACGCGCGTATCGCCCCTGACCCATGTGCGTGGCCCGAAAGACGGCCGGCCGAAGGGTCCGGCATCGACCGTCACCGTGCCGTCCAGCCGGTAGGAGACCTGGTTCTGGAGCAGGATCTGCTGCGCAACGCCGGCCAGGCCGGGGACGTCCGCAAAGCTGATGTTGATGTCGAGCGGCACTATGGTGTCGCCGCCGGCGAGGAGCGGCAGGCCCAGCGGGAACGTGACCTCGCCCGCCTGCTGATTCTCCAGGTAGATGTTCCCGGCCAGTGCTGCGAGCGTGAGGCCGAAGGAGTTCGGGTTGCCGATGCGCGTCCACACACGCAGCGACGCGCCTCCGAGCGGCCGGCTCGTGGACGGGCCCAGCAGGCGCAGCTCCGTGCTGCGACCGTCGGCAACCGCGAACGTCGGGGGCTGGATCAGCGAGCCGAGCGAGGCACAGCTCGCTCCAGTGGCCAGCAAGGCAATGGCCGCCGTTGCGACCCCGGTCCTCATTCGTTTCATCGTATCGTCTCCTGATAATCCGCGCTGCAGCCGGTGAAGTCGGGAAGGAAGCAACCATTGGACCATCGTGGCACGACCTCTGCCCGTACACCGCGCTCAGACAGGCAACGATCGAAAACCGGGGGTTGAGGGTGAAGGCCGAATCAGGACGCACGACATCGCTGTGGCACGATGGGGTGGGGGATCTCACCCGAGAGCCGCTCACGGCGGACGCGCGTGCGGACGTCTGTGTCGTCGGTGCCGGCATCGCCGGCATGATGACGGCGTACGCGCTCGCACGCGAGGGCCGGCGCGTGATCGTGCTGGATGACGGCTCCATCGGCGGCGGTGAGACGGGTCGCACAACCGGGCACCTGTCGGACGCACTGGACGACAGCTACGCCGTCCTCGAACGGCTGCACGGCGGCCACGGCGCGCGCCTCGCCGCCGCGAGTCACCGCGCGGCGATCCGCCGCATCGCCGACATCGTCACGAAGGAAGACATCGACTGCGACTTCGCCTGGGTGGACGGCTACCTCTTCCCGGCGACCGACGCATCGCCATCGTCGGGACGCACGTCGGAGTCGGATCTTCGCGAGGAGCTCGAGGCAGCCACCCGCGCCGGCGTTGTCGTGGAATGGTCGCAGGAGCCGCCGTACGCCCCCTTCGGGATGGTTGCGGCGCTCCGCTTTCCAGACCAGGGGCGCGTCCACTCTCTGAAACTGCTCGACGGCCTCGCCCGCTGCGTCGAGCGGGATGGCGGACGCATACACACGGGCACGCACGTAAAGGCCGTACACGGCGGGTCGCCCGTGCGGGTCGAGACCGACAGCGGACTCACGGTGCTCGCCAGCGCGTGCGTCGTCGCCACCAACTCGCCCATCACGGACTATGTGGTCACGCACACCAAGCAGGCGCCCTACCGGACATTCGCCATTGCTGCGCGCGTACCGCACGGCAGTGTGCCCGATGCGCTCTACTGGGATGACGGCGATCCGTACATCTATATCCGCCTGCAGCCCGGCACTGCCCACGACCACCTGATCGTCGGCGGCGAGGATCACAAGACCGGACAGAAGGATGACGACGCCGAGCGGCTGGATCGTCTCGCCGCGTGGACGCAGTCACGGTTCCCGATGGTCGAGTCCGTCGACTACCGGTGGTCCGGGCAGGTGCTGGAGCCGGCGGACGGCCTGGCGTTCATCGGCCCGAATCCGGACGGCGCCGAAGGCGTATACATCGCGACGGGCGACTCGGGCCACGGCATGACGCACGGCACCATAGCGGGCATGCTGCTCACCGACATGATCAGTGGCAGATCGAACGAGTGGCAGAGACTGTTCGATCCCCGGCGAGTTTCGCTCGGTTCTGCGCGTGATCTGGCGCGTGAGAATCTGAACGTCGCGGCACAGTATGCGAGCTGGGTGCTGCCCGGAGATGCAGCGGCCGGCGATCCGATCGTGCGGGGCAGTGGCCGCGTGGAACGCCGCGGCGCACGAATGGTGGCGGTCTACTGCGCACAGGACGGCACGATCACCGAGCGATCGGCGGCCTGCACCCACCTGAAGTGCATCGTGAACTGGAACGATCTCGAGATGAGCTGGGACTGCCCGTGCCACGGGTCGCGGTTCGGGCCGACGGGTGAGGTTCTGAACGGTCCCGCCACGACGCCGCTGGAGCGACTGGACGGCGAGTCGCCGGACTGACTACGTTCCGCCGATGAAGATGCATGACCTGCCCCGCATGCCGCGCGGGTTCCGCTGTGCGAGCCGGAACTGCGGCATAAAGCCGTCCGGCCGCGACCTCTCTCTGTTCGTCTCGGACACGGACGCAGCCGCTGCAGCGATCTTTACACGCAATCAGTTTCCCGGCGCGCCGATTCTGCTCGGACGCGAAACGATCCGGGGCGGCGTGCTGCGCGCCATCGTGGTGAACAGCAGGGTGAGCAACGTTGCGACGGGCGAAGAGGGACTCGCGAACGCGCGCCGGATGGCGGCCGCAGCGGCGGCCGAGGTCGGGACCGGCGCGGCACGGGTGCTCGTCAGTTCGACCGGCGTGATCGGCGTGCCGCTGCCGATCGAGAAGATCGAGAACGGCGTACGCGGCATGACAGCCGAGCTGTCGGTGGATCCGATGGTGGGCGCAGAAGGCATCATGACGACGGACACGCACCCGAAAGCGCTTTCGATGAGTGTCGGTGAAGCGACGATCACGATTGTCGCCAAGGGCTCCGGCATGATCGAGCCGAACATGGCGACCATGCTCGCATACATTTTCACGGACGCGCAATGCGATGCGCGGTCACTCGACCGCATGCTGCGCGATGCCGCACACGTGTCCTTCAACATGCTGTCGATCGATACCGACACCAGCACGTCCGATACCTGCGCGATCCTGGCCAACGGACTCGCAGGACAGACCGATGTGGACGCGTTCGCGGACGCGCTGCGCGCGCTGTGCATCCGCATGACTGAGATCCTTGCCCGCGATGGAGAAGGCGCGACCAAACTGCTGCGGGTCACTGCACGCGGCGGCGCAACGCTCGACGACGCGCGCCGCGTCGCGAAGTCGCTGGTCAACTCGCCGCTGATCAAGACCATGGCACATGGCGCGGATCCGAATGTCGGCCGCATTCTCATGGCGATCGGCAAATGCTTCGACGTGCCGCTCGCGACTGACCGCGTTGGCGCCTCGATCAATGGCTTCACCGTCGTCGAGAACGGCACGCGCTCCAGGTTCGAGGACGCCCACGTGCGCAGCCTGCTCGCCGGCGATGCCATCGATATCGAGCTGGAGCTCGGCGTCGGAGCAGCGGAGGCAACGGCCTATGGCTGCGATCTGTCTGCGGGATACGTGGCCGAGAACGCCGCCTACTATTCGACTTGAACCGGCCACCGATTTAACGTTCCGCCGGCTCCCATCGTCCCTACCTACGATAGGTTCCTGTCAATTCGTGAATGGAGGTCCCATGCGACGAGCCGTGCTGCTCGCCGTTGTTCCGGCATTCGGTTTCACAACTGGCGCTTCCCTTCACGCGCAGGACACAGTTGCGACTGGTGCAACAGATGTCTTTCTCGACTGCCAGGCACGCGGCTGCGATTCTCAGCACTTTCGCAACGAGATCCGCTTCGTCAACTGGGTCCGCGATCGTACGGTGGCGGACGTGCACCTGCTGATCACGTCGCAGGATGCAGCCGGCGGCGGGGAAGTCTACGAGCTTTCGTTCATCGGTCTGAGGGACGCGTCAGCGGACAGCACCACGGTTTCGGTGACCGTCGGGCAGAACGACACGGAATCGGAGCGCCGCGATGCGCTGACCAATCGCATCGCGCAGGGTCTGCTGCCGTACGTGCAGGCAACGGCAGTCGCGAACGGCATCCGCATCGAGTTCGATCCGGACGAAGGCGGCGCCGCGCCGGTGACGGCTACGGACGACCCGTGGAACTTCTGGGTGTTCTCCACGCAGCTGGATGCCGAGATGGAGGGCGAATCGAGGGAGCAGTCGCGCGAGTTCAGCGCGTCCGCAGATGCGAGTCGTACCACGGCCGACTGGAAGCTCGAGCTGGACCTGCGTGCGTCGTATGAGGAGGATGAGTTCGAGCTCAGCGACCGTACAGCGCGGCGAGTCAGGAAGGACTACGAGGTGGAGACGCTCGTCGCGAAGGCTCTCGCGCCGCTCTGGTCGGCCGGCGTGTCGGCGGAGGCGGGTCGCTCGACGTTCGAGAACCAGGACCTCTACACGCGCACGGCGGCGCTGGTGGAATACAGCCTCTATCCGTACGAGCAGTTCAGCCGCCGGCGCATCACGCTGCAGTACTCGGCGGGCGTGCGTCACATGGTTTACGAGGATACCACCATCTACGACCAGGTGCGTGAGACCCGCGCCGACCAGCGGCTGGAGCTGTCCATGGACTTCCAGCAGCCGTGGGGCTCGGCGCGGACGAGCCTGAGCGGGTCGCACTACTTCCACGACACCAGCCGCTATCAGCTCTCCGCGAACGGCGGCATCGACGTCCGCCTGTTCCGTGGCTTCTCGCTCGACCTGTCCGGCAGCTACTCCCGCGTCCACGACCAGCTCTACATCCCCAAGGGGGACGCGGACGACGAGGAAGTCCTGCTGCAGCGGCGCGAGCTGGAGACCAACTATCGCTACGACATGAGGGTCGGCCTGCGCTACACGTTCGGCTCGGTGTACAACAATATCGTGAACCGGCGGCTGAATCGGGGTGGAGGCGGCGACTGGAACTAGTTGCCGCCCGATCCCTCGACGGGCGCCTGCCTGTGCCAGTGTGGCCGTAGCAGCCCTTGATCTGCCGCGGATTTCAGCTAGATTAGAGGTACGATGACCCGGGTCGGTGCGCCCTTCAACCGGCGTGCCGACCCGTATTTCGTGCGGCAAGGGCCTCCTGGTGCGAAACGGAGGCCGACTGGCGCGGCATTGGGCCGGCGCCGACCACCACAGGAGGCAGTTTGACGTTCGAAGACATGAATCTGGCGGAGCCACTCCGCCGCGCAATCCGCGATCTCGGCTGGGTGCGGCCGACGCCGATCCAGAGCAAGGCGATCGGCCCCGCACGGGAGGGCCGCGATGTCGTAGGAATCGCCCAGACAGGAACGGGCAAGACGGCGGGCTTTCTGCTGCCGTCGCTCGAGAAGCAGCTCGGCCGGGAGGGCCTGCACACGCTCGTCCTCTGCCCGACCCGCGAGCTCGCCGATCAGGTGATGCTCGATGCGAAGGAGCTGACGAAGTACGCGGAGCTCTTCCCGGGTGTCGTCGTGGGCGGTATGCCGATGCGGCCTCAGGTGAGGGACCTGCGTGCCGGCTTCGATGTGCTGGTCGCGACGCCCGGCCGGCTGCTCGACCACCTCGAGCGCGGCAACGTGACGCTCGATGAGGTCGAGACGCTCGTGCTGGACGAAGCCGACCGCATGCTCGACATGGGGTTCCGCCCGCAGATCGAAGCGATCCTCCGCTACGTGCCCGAGAAGCGGCAGACACTCTTCTTCTCGGCAACCATGCCCAACGGCGTGCATGCGCTGGCGCTGCGCATCCTGAAGGACCCGGTGTGGGTCGAGGCGGCGCCGCAGGCGACCGTTGCCGACAACGTCGAGCAGAAGGTGTACAGCGTGCGCGGCGAGCGGAAGGCGGCGCTGCTGATCGACCTGCTGAAGGAGACGCACTGGGATCAGGTGCTCGTGTTCACCGCGACGAAGGCGGGCGCGGACACGCTGATCATTCGGCTCGAGCGTGCAGGCATCAAGGCGGACGTGATGCACGGCAACAAGGACATGAAGCAGCGGCGCCGCGCGCTGGAGGCGTTTGCCGACGGCAAGGTGCAGGTGCTCGTCGCGACGGACGTCGCCCAACGCGGCCTCGACATCGAGGGCATCAGCCATGTCGTGAACTATGATGTGCCGCGCGATCCCGAGGCGTACGTCCACCGCATCGGTCGGACCGGCCGCGCCGGCGCATCCGGCAGCGCCGTCACCTTCATGTCGGGCGGTGAGCTCGCCGCCATGAAGGACATAGAGCGCGTAGTCGGCTATCGCATCGAGCGGATCTCGCTGCCGGAATACGACTACGAAGGCGCACCCGCCGAGCCGGAATCGGCCAGGACGAAAGCGACCGTCAACCGCGGCGGCGGCCGCATGGGCACCAAGAAGATCTCCGACCTGTCGCCCGAGGAGCTGGCCAAGCTGATGAAGGTTGGATGAACAACGTGAAACGTGAAACGTGAAGCGTGACTGAACGGCGGGGGACCTGTCCTCCGCCGTTTTTGCATCTTTGCCCCTCTGCGTCTCTGCGTGAGCGTCTCTGCGCGATCAGCGGCGCGGAGTCTGGTGGCGGTCGTGGCGGATGATGTCGTGGACGAGCAGCAGGCCGCCAATGGCGGCGCCGAGGAAGAGCAGGATCGCGAATCCGGGATAGCCGAGGATCGTGAACGACGTCTGCACGCGCATGAGCATGGCGGCGCCGACGATGAGCGCGGCGAGGACGAGACCCATCGTGATGCGGTTCGCGATCTTCTGCATGCCGGTGATCAGCTCGGTCTCGTCGATCGCATCGACCTTGATGCGGATCTGATTGTCGGCGATGCTGTCGAACATGCGGTTCAGGCGGGCCGGCAGCTCCTGGACGAACTCGTTCATCTCGAGCGCCGTTGCGAGCATGCTGGTGGGCGAGAGCTGCTTGACCATCCGGCGCTGCATGAGCGAAGTCGCGTTCCTGCGGATCGACGCGTTGACATCGAACTGCGGTGCGAGCGTGGCGGCGACGCGGTCGAGGTTCAGCAGCGTCTTGCCGAGCAATGTCAGCTCGGCAGGCTGACGCACGCCGTTGTCGCCCGAGATGCGGGTGATCTCGACCACGACCCGGCCGATGTCGAGGTCCTCCATCGTTGCATCGCGATTGATCGCGACGAGGTGCGCAATCTCGCGCGTATACTGTTCGCGGTCGAAGCTCTCCAGCCGCCTGCCCATCGCAGCGGCGACATCCGCGGCTTCCTCACCTTTGCCGTCACTGATCGCGATCAGTAGTTTGAGCAGGTTCTCCTGCATGGTCTCCGTCACGTACCCGACCATACCCAGGTCGATCAGCGCGATGCGGTCGTCATCCGTCAGGAAGACGTTGCCCGGATGCGGATCGGCATGGAAGACGCCGTCGACGAGGATCTGCTTGAGGTAGGCCTTGAACAGCGCCTCGCCGAGCTCCTCGCCGTCCAGCTCCATGCGCCGGAGTGGCGACAGCGTGGTGATCTTCTCGCCATCCACGAATTCCATCGTGAGCACACGCGAGGTCGTGTAGTCCTGGACGGGCGCGGGTACCAGGATCCGGTCGTATTCCGCCATGTTCCTGCGCAGCACGGAGAGGTTGCGTGCCTCCTGCGTGTAGTCGAGCTCGCGCAGCAGCGAGCGGCGGAACTCGTCGAGCATGTCGCCCAGGCCGTGGCGGCGGCCGGCTTCCGTGTGCTCATCCATGAAACCCGCGACTTCGCCGAAGGCGGTGAGGTCATCCATGATCCGGTCGCGGATGTCCGGCCGCTGCACCTTCACGGCCACGGCACGTCCGCCCCGGAGCGTGGCGCGGTGAACCTGACCGAGCGAGGCGGCGGCGAGCGGTTCCCGATCGAACGAGTCGAACAGCTTCGAGATGCGGACGCCGAGCTCGGCCTCGATTATGGCCTCGGCCTCCGCGGCCGGGAACGGCTCCACCTTGTCCTGCAGCCGGGCGAGCGACTCCATGTACGACATGGGCAGGATATCTGCCCGGGTGGAGAGCAGCTGCCCCAGCTTGATGTAGGTGGGGCCGAGCTTCTCCAGGTCGTCAGCGAGCTCTGCGGCGCTGCCGTCGATCGCTTCCGGGGTGTCATCGGTCAGCGCGCCCCCGAGGCCCGACCCCTCGACCAGGTCGCGCCGGCCGTACTTCACCAGCAGGCGCGCCAGGTCGCTGTATCGCCCCAGATTCTTCGGCTTCAGTGACAGTCCCATGTGCCCGCTCGATGGTGGCCCAGCTGGCGCTGCCGCGCGCGAGTGGCCGCGTGGAGTGCAAGCTGTGCGCCGCGGGATTGGACCAGACGTGCCCGGGCGGGGTATACTAATCTCCCCGCCGATCTGCGGATCGTCCATCCATTAGCGCGAACGCTCGCGGAAGGAGTAATATGCGTCATCGAATCATTGCCAAGGACGGCAGTCCGACGAATTTTTTCTGGTCGGACAAGGACGGTTCGGACCGAACCCAGCAGACGGTCTACCGGCGCACGCCGGACGGCAGCAAGCGCATCAAGAACGTGAAGTTCGACGCTACGAAGAAGCGGTTCACCAAGGTATAGGGCGGAATTCGGACCGGGTTTCCCGATCCCGGCCCGACCCTCCCCGGCTCCCACCTCTGCAGGCGGTCGAGACATGCCGAAACGGTTACTCGTGGCTGCGTGCGCCGCGATCCTGCTGAGCGGCTGCGCCAGCGACAGCGTAGCTCCCGGGATCGTCATGGAAGGGACTTTTTCGCTGACCTCGGTCAGCGGAGAGCCCCTGCCGGCCGTAGTCGAAGAGATCAGCGACGTCAGCGCCGTCCGCCGTGAGCTCCTCTCCGGATCGATCCAGTTCGAGGCCGATGGCAGCTACACCGACGTGATCGAGCTGCGCTACACGCAGGCCGGGGTGATGACCACCGTCACGGACTCGATCGAGGGGACGTATCGCGCCGTCGGCACGACGATCACGTTCACTGCGTCGGCAGCCACCTACACAGCAATCCACGATCTCGTTGCCGATCGCTTCACCACGATAGCGGGCGGATTCGCCCTCCTCTACACGCGCCAGGCCACGCCATGAGCGGGGTTCGAGGGTCGATCGTCGTCGCCCTGGCTGCGGTCAGTCTGCTCGGAACGGGGGCGGTGTTTCAGCAGCAGCAGGAAATAGAGTACATCGGCAACGGCCGATTCCTGTCGAACGCGGTGCGCGTCGGCAATACGCTATACCTGTCGGGACAGCTGGGCATCCGTGGCGATCGCGGCATCACGCCCGAGACGCGCGCCGCGATGGAGTCGATCAGGACGCTGCTGGAGGCGAACGGCGCCACCATGGATGACGTCGTGAAGTGCACGGTGTTCCTGGCAGACTTCGCGGAGTGGGGTGCAATGAACGAGGTCTACGCCTCGTACTTCACGAAGCACCGGCCGGCGCGGAGCGCGGTCGCCGTCAGCGGCATGGCGTCCGACGCGCGCGTCGAGATCGAGTGCATGGCGGTGATCGGGGCGCGCAACGCAGGCTGAGGTTGTGGCCTGCCGATGGGCCGTCAGTCGACACGTGGCCAGACCACGCCCTGATTCTGCCGCGTGACCGGGCCGACCCCCTTGAACACGAACTTCTGCACGCGCTTGCCCTCGTAGGTCTCGGTCGTGTATATGTTGCCCTCCGAGTCGGTCGCGATGCTGTGGACCGCGAAGAACTGACCGGGCTGCCGGCCGCCGTCGCCGAAGCTGGTCAGGATCTCGAGTGATCCGCGATCGAGGATGTAGACCTTCATGTTCTTGCCGTCGGCGAGGTACAGGTACTTCTGTTCGGCGTCGCGTGAGAACGCGATGTCCCAGACAGCGCCGTCGCCGAGCGTGCGCGGCGCGATCCGCACCTCGCGCACGAAAGTGCCATCGCGATCGAACACCTGGATCCGGTTGTTCGGTCGGTCGCAGACGTAGATCAGGCCGTCGTTCGTCGGCTCGGCGCAATGCACGGGGTTCCTGAACTGCTGCGCGAGCGGCGCGTCGGGATCGTAGGGGCCGAGGTTCGCGTCATCCGGCACATTGCCGTACGCGCCCCAGAAGCGCTTGATCGCGCCGGTGTTCATGTCGATCACGGCGACACGCTTGTTGCCGTAGCCGTCGGCGACGTAGGCCTCGTTGTTCGGGGCGTCGAACGCGATCTTCGCGACGCGTCCGAAGTTCTCCATGCTCAGGCTGTTCGCCTCCTGATCGGCCGTGCCCACCTGCAGCAGGAAGCGGCCGTCGCGGCTGAACTTGAGGATGTGCGAGTCGCGCGGGCCGTTGCCGCCGATCCACACGTTGTCCATGGCGTCGATCGAGAGGCCGTGATTGGATGCAGGCCAGTCGTAGCCCTGGCCGGGCCCGCCCCACGAGTTGACGAGGTTGCCGTCCGGGTCGAACTCGAGGATGTTGGGCGCGGGAACGCAGCACTCGCCGGTCGGCGGGTCCGACGCGGCGCCGATCTCGGTGCGCTCGTTGAAGCTGTCGCGGCGGTGGATGACGAAGACGTGGTCGCGCGAGTCGACGCCGACGCCGATGGCGGAGCCGAGCAGCCAGTGGTTGGGCAGCGGCTGCGGCCACAGCGGGTCCACCTCGAAGATCGGCGCTTCGACGACCTGCCCGGCCGCGGTGGTCCGGAGTACCGCCTGCGCGGTGCCGAGGGCTGCGATCGTTGCAACGAGTGTCCCGGCCAGAATCAGACTTCGTCGATTGTTGGGTCGTCGGTTCATGGGAACCTGTCCCGTGCATCGAGGGGGATTGCATGTTCCGTGGTGTGCGACTGTGGCATGATAGAGCGCCCGCCGCCGTTCCGTCCATAGGCTTGCCCATCATGGCGACAGTCCGTACCCCCCGGCTCCGCCGGCTTCCGGTCCTGCTCGGTTTCTGGCTGACCGCTGCGGTGCTGGGGCCCCCGCTGCTGCCCGAGCCGCTGGCTGCGCACGAGGTTCCGGCGCGCGTGACCGTACGGGCATTCGTGAAGGCCGACGGCGACCGACTGCTGCTGCTGGTGCGCGTGCCGCTCGAGTCGATCCGCGACATCGAGTTCCCGCTGTACGGCCCGGGCTACCTCGACATCTCCCGCACGGGGCCGTTGCTCGAAGCTGCAGCGCGGCTGTGGATCGCGGACTACGTAGAGCTGTACGAGTCGGGTGTGCGGCTGGCGGGCGAGCGGATCGTCGCCACACGGGTGTCGCTGCCATCCGATGCGTCATTCCGCGCCTGGAGCACCGCGCTCGAGCACGTCACGGGCGCGCCGCTGCCGGCGGAAACGCAGCTGATGTGGCAGCAGGGGCTGCTCGACGTGCTGATCGAGTACCCGATCACGTCGGAACACTCCGACTTCGCGATCCGGCCGGCACTGGCACATCTCGGCCTGACGACGGCGACGGTGCTGCGCTTCCTGCCGGCTGACGGTGCGGAGCGCGCGTTCCAGTATGTTGGAGACCCCGGGCTCGTGCGGCTCGATCCGCGCTGGCACCAGGCGGCGCTGTCGTTCGTGAAGCTCGGCTTCCGTCACATCCTCGGCGGACTCGACCATCTGCTGTTCATCCTGTGCCTCGTGATACCGTTCCGACGACTGCGTCCGCTCGTCCTGATCGTGACCGCATTCACCGTGGCGCATTCGATCACACTCATCGCGGCGGCGCTTGGACTCGCGCCGGGGCGGCTCTGGTTCCCGCCGCTGATCGAGACGCTGATCGCCGCGTCGATCGTGTTCATGGCGCTCGAGAACATTGTGGGCGCACGGCTCGAGCGACGCTGGGCGTTCGCGTTCGGCTTCGGCCTCGTGCACGGCTTCGGCTTCTCCTTCCTGCTGCGCGACTCGCTGCAGTTCGCCGGTGCGCATATGGCCACGTCACTGCTCGCCTTCAACGTCGGTGTCGAGCTCGGCCAGATCGCCGTGCTGCTGGTCGTCGTGCCGGCGCTGTCGCTGCTGTTCAGCCGCGCGGTGCCCGAGCGCGTCGGCGTGATCGTGCTGTCGGCGCTGATCGCGCACACGGCGTGGCACTGGATGACGGCGCGCGGTGGCGAGCTGTTTCAGTACAGCGCGGCCTGGCCGGCTCTCGACGCGGCGCTGCTGGCGAGCGCCGTGGGATGGCTGATGGTGCTGCTGGTCGCGGGCGCAGCCGCGTGGCTGCTGGTCGCGCTGCAGGCCAGGCTCACGTCGGCGGGCCGGGCCGCGCCGGGCCGACCATGTGCGGAGCCGAGGCCTGATGTTTAATGCATGAGCGGTGCAGATCGTTCCATGTCGCAGACGACGGCAACCGCCGGAATTCGTTCGTTTGCTTCATTTACCTGTAGCATGAACGGGTCAGCGAGCGCTGCCACGTTGGTCAAGCACGTCCAGGACGCGCTGGCGTATGGCGCCCTCCACCTCGCGCCGCTTGTGCACGTTCAGCCGCAGAAACACGTGCTCCGCATGTCGTCGCACGGTGCTCCCGCTTATATTGAGCTTGGCTGCGATCTCCCGGTTCGTGCGCTGCAGCGCCATCAGCCGCGCGACCTCGCTCTGCCGCGGCGTCAGTCCGAGGACGTTGGCCAGCTCGCTGTCGGATAGCAGCTCCTGCGGCGGCACCGCCAGCGTCACCACGAGTACACGTCGGCCGCCCATGTCGGCGGTCCTGAAATGCACGCTGCCTGTCTGGTCCCCGCTCTCCGGGTCCGAGTCGACAGCGTGGGCGCGGCGCAACATCTCGCGATGCAGCCAGCAGAATACCTCGGGTCTGCTGCTCGTGACGACCATGTACCCTCCGTTTCGCGGTTCGCCGGCACTATGCCGGGCGCCGGTCACGTGCCGATCATGGGAGGACCATGTCGCACTTATTCGCTCACACTGCCCCAGTCGTCCGGCTCCGAACGCTCGGCCGCGTGGAGGCCGTGGGCGTGGACGGTGGCGTGCGCGAGGAGCTGTCCCGGCAGTCGAAGCTGATCGCGCTGCTCGCCTATATTGCTGTAGAGGCGCGCAGCCGGACGGTCTCGATCGAAATGGTGTGCGAGGTCTTCTGGCCGGCCGCCGAGCTGACGCGCGCGCGGCGCGCACTGAACCAGCTTCTGCACACCGGCCGATCATTGGGCATCGACGCCGTCGAGCGCGTGGGCAGCGGCCAACTCGCGCTGCGTCCGGGCGTGCTCACCTGCGACGCGGCTGAGCTGCTGGACGGCAGCGTTGATGGCGAGTGGGTGCTGCAGAATTACGCGGGCGAGCTGCTGCCTGGCTTTCGGCTGTCGGGCGGCGATGCGCTCGATGACTGGCTCGATCGCACGCGGACGCGCCTGCGCGTGAGAGCGGTCGAGCGACTGGTTGCCGACGGCTCGGCAGCCGAGCCCGAGCGCGCTCTGGCGCTCGTGCGTCGCGCGCTGGAGCTGGATCCATACTGCGAGAACGCCGCGACAATCTCGGTCGAGGCGCTCGGCACCGCGCGCGGCCGTGCCGATGCGTGGCGGTTCTTCGAGGAGTTCAGGTCACGAGTGCGCGATGAGCTGGACCTGGACGCGCCACCGGCGCTCGTGCGCTGCGTCATGCGCGTATGCTCGAGTGATACGAATTCGCATATGTCGAACTCGGATACCACGAGGCAGCCGGTCACTCTGGGCCGTGCCACGGCGACCGCCGGACCGCCGCCCGTGGATATTCCGGCTGAACGCGGCGTCGTACCTCGGCGTGCGCGAGCCAATCTGATCGTGCGGACGGGCGTGGTCATCGCCGTGCTGCTCGTGATGACCGCGGCAGTGAAACGTTGGATACTGCCGGAGCGCGCGGCGGCGGGGGAAGCCGGCGAAATCGCAGCGCACCTGATGATCGAGAGCAGCGCCGATGACCCGATGTGGCGCTCGATCGTTGCGCCGGAGCTGGCGAAGCAGTTCGCCGACCGCGGAATGCGCATCGCGCAGGATGAGGGCGACACGGATCCGTGGCGTCTGGCACCGTTCTCGCTCGCCGGCGAGGTGCGCACGCTCGGCGATACCGTGATCGGACTTGTGCAGTTGCACGATACGCGCACGCGCCGAGTGCTGGGCGCGTGGCGCGTCGAAGCCGCCCCCAACGAGCTCCGCGAGCGGCTCGCAACGGTCGGTGACTCGGCGCGCACCATGATGCGTCGGGCCGACGCGGGGCGCGAAATCCGCGGAGCCGACCGACTGGCAGAGGCGGTGGCGGCACTGCTCGCCGCGCGCTCCAGGCTGAACGCCGCGGCGACTGCAGCGCGCCGATCGGCGCTCCAGGTGGCGGCGATCGAGTTTCGCACGGCGGACTCACTCGCGCTCTCTGCTATCGTTCTGGAGCCGGGTTGGGCTCAGGCTCACCTGATTAGGGCAGAGCTGCTGGAATGGCGTGCTCTACTGCACCTGGGCAGCGGTGACACGCTTCGGGCACGGAACGTGATTCTGGAAGCGGTCGCGGCCGCGACACGTGCGGTCGATCTCGGCGGCGGCACACCTGCGCTCGAACGGCGTGGTGGGCTGCTATACCTCGTCTGGATGCTCGCCGCGCCGGCTCAGACGGATCCGCGCATGGCGGCGGTCGCCGATCTCGAGCGGGCTGCGCGCACCGGCGATGCGTCGGCGCAGACATGGGCGGTGCTGAGCGCGTTGCATCACGCCGCCGGCCGGATGGCCGACGCTGACGTCGCCGCGCGCAAGGCGCTGGCTGCCGACGTGTTCGGCCGGCACACCGAGAACATCCTGCTGCGACTGTTCCTCGCCGCTTTCGATGGTGGCAGGGACGCGGACGGGCGTACATGGTGTGCCGAGCTGCGCCGCCGCTCTGCGGGCCGTTCACATGCCGTGCAGTGCGAGCTCGCCACGCTGGCGTGGTCCGGACCCGACGGGAACGCGAAGCTCGGTGCGGTGGACCTCTCGCTGCGCGACGACATACCGCCGATGGCGGCGGCAATGCGGCCGCGGCTCGAACTCGTCCGCGCCGCGGCATACGCCAGCAACGGCGACAGTGAACGTGCCGTCGCAATTATGGACTCCCTACTGGTCGTCACGCGGGATGACTCGGAGCTGCCTTACTACGTGGCGATGGTGCACGCGCAGCCCGGCTGGCTCGACAGCGCGCGTTCACTGCTGACCACATACGTCGGCTCCGGCGGACCCAGCCGCCGGTC
This sequence comes from Gemmatimonadota bacterium, assembly GCA_040882575.1. Taxonomy (GTDB): domain Bacteria; phylum Gemmatimonadota; class Gemmatimonadetes; order Longimicrobiales; family RSA9; genus SH-MAG3. Next base: position 264 of record JBBEBA010000022.1, on the reverse strand, counting down.
CGTGCTGTACGGCCGGTGGTTTCAGCCGCTGCACGAGAGAAGCGGCTCCGCAGCGGACTTCGTACTGAGCTTTGACTAAGGCGTCCCGTCACAGTACCACTCGCCATCGATGAGCACGCAAGCAGGCGGCGGACACTCCGGTTCCTCTTCACATGGGCAGTACCATACACCATTGACATAGAAGCACTCATCGCCCGCAGCGGTTTCCGCCGCCGGAACCTGTCAAGTCCCGTGAGACGGTTAACCATCACAAATTACTGAGCA
>JBBEBA010000021.1:3378-6681 GCA_040882575.1 Gemmatimonadota bacterium | reverse complement strand
CTCTCAATCCGAGAGCAGCGTAAACCCCGTGTCCACTATACCGGGGGAAGTCCAGTCGGAAGTGATCACTCCGCGCGGGATGATCCTCACACCGCCGCAGTCTCCGCAGCTCCCCTATCGGCTCTTCGAGGAGGAGGTTCCGCGGGAAGGCGCGATCGTGACTCGCGCCTTTCAGCGCGCCCGCTGGATGGATGGCTCGACGCACGTGTGGATGGGGCGAGCGAAGCGCATCGGTCTGGGAGAAAGTTCCAGCGGGCTGCGCTTCGATGTGATCGAACGCTGACTGTTCCGACTGACATGCCGACGGGCCGTGCAACTTGACCATTGTGGTCATTCTGGGCTAGCTTGCAGCCATGAAGACCGCCTCCATTGCCGAGCTCAAGGCGCGACTGAGCGAGTTCCTTGCCGGGGTCGGCGCGGGCGACGTGATCATCACGGACCGTGGAAGACCGGTCGCGCGGTTGAGCGCGCTGGAGCCCGACTACGCGGAAGGTCGGCTCGCCGAGCTGGCGCGGCAGGGCCTGGTCCGGCCGCCTCGCTCGCGTGCACGCGGGTGCGAGATCCAGGCAGGCGACGTCGTGGACGACGACGCGCGTCTGCTGAAGGCGTTGCTGGACGAGCGGGAATCCGGGCGTTGAGGTACTGGGACAGCTCGGCCATCGTGCCGTTGCTGGTACGGCAGCCGGACTCCGCGTCGGTCGCGGCACTGATCGGCGAGGACCCGGAGATGATCGTGGCGTGGAGCACGCCGGTGGAGTGCGCGTCGGCCGTAGCGCGGCTGCGTCGCGAGGGGTACCTCGATCTCCATGACGAGGCACGCATCCTCACCACACTGCGCGAGCTCGGCGACGAGTGGGCGGAAGTGCTGCCGACCGAGCCCGTGCGACGTCACGCGTTGCGACTCCTGCGCACGCATCCGCTGCGCGCGGCGGACGCGCTCCAGCTCGCGGCCGCGCTGACGTGGGCCGATCAGCCGCAGGGCGACGCGTTCGTCACCTTCGACGCCCGCCTGGCAGCGGCGGCCGCGCTCGAGGGCTTCACGCCCGTCCCGCGCGCTGCGTCGTAGCAGCGTCGAGCAGCGACACGAGACGTGGCCGTGCACGACGCCGGTGCTCGTGGGCTTCGAGACGAATGCAGTGCTGCTGCGGATCGGCGCGGACTGACCCGTCGCGCTGCCGGGCTGCTGCGCGTCACCCTCCTGGCGTTCCTGTTCCGTCCCGCGCTACGCTTCGCGATGGGGAAGGCTCTTCGCGTCGCTGACCGCAGTGAAAGTGAGGCAGTCATGCACGCCGCGTCTTCGTCGATACTCCTCGTCGCCCTGGTCGCCGTTTCGAGTCCTGCTGCCGCGCAGGAGTCGTTCGACCTGCGCTTCGATCATGCGACGGTCCTCGTCAGCGACCTCGAGAGGAGCGCCGCGTTCTACGAGAACATCCTTCAGCTCGCGCCGCTGGACACGCCGTGGGGACCCGACGCACCCGTCCGCTTCTTCTCTCTGGGCGGCAGCCGGCAACTGCATGTCGGTGTCACGAACAGGAGCATCGAGCCGAACAAGAACTCCCACCTCGCCTTCGCCGTCCGGAACTTCGACGGGTACCTCCGTTTCCTGACCGATCGCGGCATCGCGTACGTCGACTTCCCGGGCAGCAGCAGCGATCCGCAGGTGCGACCCGACGGCGTCCGACAGGTCTACCTCCAGGATCCGGACGGGAACTGGATCGAGATCAACGACGCAGCTCCCGGATGACCATGCCGGATCTGGATCGCTGGAGCGCAACACTCGCAGCAGAGCTCCGCTCACGCGGCCTCGTTTCGCGAATACGTGGAGAAGAACGTGACGACTGGCGACCATGGCGAGCAGCTGCTCCTGTCCGGCCTCGATCCGGTCGTCGGTGCAGCCGCACGCGTGCTCGTGCTCGGCTCGATGCCGGGTGCGCTGTCGCTGTCGCGAGGCCAGGACCGTTATCCGCGTGTGGAGAGCGGGTGTCCGGCCCGACCACGATGCGTTATGCCTCGATTAACCTTTGAACTGGAGCGGCGCTCTGTTGGACCGCGCATTCTCGCCGAGGCCGAGGATGTCCTTCGAGCCGCGTGACTACCTTCGCCATATCCTCGTGGAGGCGGACTACCTACTCGATACGTGCCGGACGAGTTTCGCGCCAGGCACCCTCAGGTTGACTGGCGTGCAATGGCCGGCATGCGTGATCGTCTCATCCACGACTACTTTGGTGTCGATTACGAGATCGTCTGGGACGTCGTCCAGAATCGAGTCCCTGAACTCCAGCGAAAAATCGTTTCCATCCTCGAGGCGTAACGGTGAAGCTGACGCGCGGATCGTTCGGTGCGATGCGCGCTTCGATCACTCGGTTACACGCCAGGCGCTCCGTCACGCCGGACACGGCTCTGCGCCTCGCCAGAGTGACGGGTATGAGTGCGGACTTCTGGCTCGGCCTGCAGCAGGACTGGGACCTCTGGCACGCCCTTCGTTCCGAAGCCGCTGACGAGATCGCCAGGCTCGAGCCGATCAGCCGCGCTGGCTGATAGTCCCGGGCCATCCGCCTGGCGTCCGGCACACTACCGTGGCGTTGGATACAGACATATATTGACATGAGTACAGATACGAGCGAGGTGCCATGGCAGGAACACAGCGCGGGCGGCGATCGAAGAGCTCGTCGGAGATCCGCAGGAAGAACGTCAATATCGACCAGGTCAAGCTGGATCGGGTGCGTGCGCTCCTCGGCTCCAGCTCGGAGACCGAAGCGATCGATCAGGCGCTCGACGCTCTGCTCTTCAGGGAGGATCTCATCGACGGCATTGCGGCGCTCAGCGGCATTGGTGGTGTAGTCGACGCGTACGAGGATGATCGGGAGCCTTGAAGTACGCGCTGGACACGAACCTCTACATCCGAGCTATCCGCGATCGCGATGCGGGCGCGGAGTTGCAATCCTTCTACTCGACACATGCTCCGGCGACGTACCTGAGTTCAGTCGTGCTTCATGAACTGCTGGTCGGCGCCACGAGTCCCGCAAAATCCAGAGAGATCCGAACGGCCGTTGCGGAGCCCTTCCGACGGACGAGGCGTGTGTTCACTCCGAGCGCCGAGGCCTGGGAAACCGCCGCCGACGCCATTGCCGCCATGGCGCGGCGGGAGAAGCGGGAGCTGCGGACCATGCCGAAGTCATTGGTGAATGACTATCTCCTGGCGGCTTCCTGCGCGGAGAAAGGTGTGATCCTCGTCACGCACAACGTGGCGGACTTCGAGACGATCGCTCGCTTCATCAAGGTGAAGTTTGCTGAGCCGTGGCC
>JBBEBA010000021.1:0-3278 GCA_040882575.1 Gemmatimonadota bacterium | reverse complement strand
CCGGCCCGCTCCAGTCGCACGGACAGGTCGGCGGGCGACGTAAACGTGAATGCCTTCCCGGCCTTCCGCTGGATCAGAAGCGTGCGCGCGGCCAGATCCAGCAGGTCAGTCCGCGCCGTCTGATAGGCCACGTTGTGGCTCTGCTGATGCGACTGAATGGTGTACCGGTGTCCGGGATGCTTCAACGCGTGGCTGAGCAGGGCCAGTTGCCGGTGGTTGAACGCGGCCGACGTGCGAAGAAGCGCTTCGACGTGCCGTACCTCGGCCATCTTTCGGCTCAGATATTCGCGCAGCTCCGTGATCCCGCGTCGGAACACCTGGAGCTGATGGAGAAGGAAGTAGGTGAGATCGTTGCCATCCGACTCGGAGTACGCGAACGACCGGCTGTATTGCCCGGGCGCGGTTCGCAGGATCCGCGATATCGACACGTACTCCGCGAGCCAGTATCCCTGGCCGAGCATCGACCAGTAGAAGAGCGCGCGGGCGGTTCTCCCGTTTCCGTCCACGAACGGATGATCGAAACCGATCCAGAAGTGCAGAATCAACGCGCGCACGACCGGGTGCATGAAGTCATCGATCGGATCTTCTGCAGCGAACCGGCACATCGCGTCCAGCCGTGCGGGCAGCTGAACCGCCGGTGGCGGAACGTGCAGGACGTTGCCGAAGCCATCCTCGACGATGACGTTGTCCGAAGCATCCCTGAACCGCCCTGCCTTCGAAGGGTCATCCAGCGTCTGGTCCGTCACGATGCGATGGAGCGTAAAGATCATCGCCGGCGTGAGGGGCCTGGCCGCGTGTTCCTGCACGAAACGCATGGCGAGGTAGTTGTTGAGAATCATCTGCTCGCTGCGATCGGCGGGCGGCCGACCTGAGCGGATCATGTGCTTCGCGACGTCGCTCGTCGTGGAGGCTCCCTCGAGCTGACTCGAGGTGATCGATTCCTCGATCAGCGAATTGATGATGTACCGGTCCCGCGTGTTCGGATTCGTCACCTCCTCGGCCATCTGGATTCCGCCGGCTGCATCCCGGTCCACCCCGTGAAGCAGTCTCAGCACCGGATCCGGAGTGCCGTAAACGAAGGAGTTCCCGTGTTCGTCAAGCAGGGGAATCGGCTTGAGGAGGTGGTGCCGCGCGAGCTTGATCCCTGCCCACCATTGGCGGACGTTGAGCCCGGGGGGCGGCTGTCTGTGTCGTAGCTGATCCCAATGGAGATACTCCCCGTCAATGACGGGGCCGAGACCCTGGATCTGCGGCAGGACCTCGCGGATTTCCTCCCATAGCTCGGCGAGCTGAGGAGCTGGCATGGGGAGCTTCATGATCGAACGCTAGCAGGTAACTACTAATTTAGCAAGTACTAGTAGATACCAAGTATAAACATTCTACTGCTTTACATCGAATTAGTAGGTGCGTCTGCCGCCCTGACCGTGGCGAGGACCTTGGGCTTGACGCCTATGTCTGAATGTATGACATTCAGATAGACAGGAGGTCAGACATGGGACTGGCAGAATCCAGCCGTATCGGAAAACGAGGGACCCTCGTCATCCCGGTCAGCCTGCGGCGCCGCTTCGGTCTCACGGAAGGAGATGCCGTGATCGCCGAGGAGACGGAGGACGGCATCCTGATCCGTCCGGCCATAACGCTGGCGATCGAGTCGTATTCGGCCGAGCGGCGGGCCGAGTTCCTGCTATCCAATGCGACCGATGAGGATGACTACGCCCGTGCCCGCGAGGCGGTGGAGGAGCTCGGTCTCGATCCGGATTCGATCCCGCACGCTCGGCCCTGATCGGGCGTTTCCGTGGATCGGCTCTTCCTCGATGCCAACATCCTGTTTTCGGCTGCGTACCGTGACGATGCCGGCGTAGCGGCGCTCTGGTCTCTGGAGGCCGCCACGCTGATCACTTCGACCTACGCGATCGAAGAGGCCCGGCGGAACCTCCGGAAACGCGAGCAGAAGCTGCGGCTCGAGCAGCTCGCACGAGGGCTTCACGTCGTTCAATTCGTCAGTGCTCCCGACGTGCTCACTACCCGTGTCAGCCTGCCGGGCAAGGATCTGCCCATTCTGGCTGGTGCAATCGCGTCGAACAGCACGCATCTGATCACCGGCGACGTGCGGCACTTCGGTCAGTACTTCGGCAAGCGCATCGAAGGAGTTCTCATCCTCCGCCCCGCCGACTACCTCCGTGGACGCTGGTGATTCGGACCGTGGCCTGAGGGTGATTCGTGGGGGGTCGCGCGCCGTCTGGTCCGTCATTGAATTAGTAGATGCGTCCTGGTCGAGTCCAGGCTGAGGGGCTTCCGGAGGGACTCGCGGATCTTGACAACCGTCACGTGACGCGTTACATACGATCATGATCAAGACGTTCGCGGACAAGCGAACTGCCGAGTTGTTCGCGAAGGGATCGGTCAGAGGCTTACCCCCGGATGTTGTCAGACGGGCAGTGCGACGGCTGGAGTACGTCGATCTCGCGACCCGGTTGGATGATCTTCGCACGCCCCCGGGTAACCGCCTTCACGCGCTCAAGGGCGACCGGTCCGGCCAGCATGCCATCGCAGTGAACGATCAGTGGCGTGTGTGCTTTCGGTTTGTCGATGGCGATGCATATGACGTTGAATTCTGCGACTACCACTGAGGAGCGGCCATGAGCATTCCAAACACGCGGCAGTTGAAGCGCCGGCCTACTCACCCGGGCGAGATGCTCCGGGAGGACTTCCTACCTGATTACGGTCTGACGGTCGCGGGATTGGCCGATGCTGTGGGCGTGTCACGCCAGTCGATCAATGAGCTGTTGCGCGGCCGTCGTGCGGTGAGCCCGGAGATGGCTCTCCGCCTGTCGCGGCTGTTCGGAAATTCCGCCGAGTTCTGGCTCAATGCCCAGCGGTCCATTGACCTCTGGGATGCCGCCCAGGCCATGAGGGCGGATATAGCTCGGATCAAGCCTCTGCGTGTCGCATGACGGAACGTTCCGGGTCCTGTAGGTCGTCACGCTCGCCACTGGCGACTCGATTCTCTGACGCTGCTGCCGATGCTGCCCCCGGGCTTCGTTCCGCAGACCGTGCGCTGGTCGTCGCCGGACTCGACGATCGTCACGGTTCGGCGCGAAGGTGCGACGGCTGCCATGGCGACGGCATTGCGGGCCGGCAGCGTGTTCGTTCACGCCGACGCCGACGCCGATGCAGCGCGCGACAGTGTCGCTGTCGTAGTCCAAGTGGTCGTACTCAGCGTGCGAGCCGATCCAGAACCAGATGAGGTCGTTTCCCTCTCGAACAGCCATGGCACG
>JBBEBA010000020.1:4414-6755 GCA_040882575.1 Gemmatimonadota bacterium | reverse complement strand
GATCGAGCTCTGACGCACAGATGTCGCCGCGCTCGCCGCGGGACGTAACATTGCGCACGTGCTCTGCAAACGAACCGGCATACACCCGGCAGCGTTCAGGGCCAGAGCACGACCAGCACATAGCCACTCAGGCCGAGCAGCACCGCGGCGCAGGCGATCAGCAGCACGCCGAGCGCGCGCTGCACGTGGCCGAGCGCGCGCGCGCCGCGGCCGGTCACCACGCGCGTGTCGCGCAGTACGCGCATGCCTTCCGGAGGGAACCGTCCGGATCTAACGACGCGTGTGCCGATGCCGACCATGTTCAGCCCCGACGCGATGACGCCCGCGCCCAGCACCGCGATGAGGCCTCCCGCGGCGAGGCAGGCCATGCGGCTGACGTGGTACGCGCCCGAGCGCACGGCATCGTTCACCCGCTGCTCGAGCCACGGCAGCCCCCAGCCGAGGATCGCTGTGCCGATCACGGCCCCGCCCACCACCATGGCGAGCGCCTGCCGGCGCATGCGCGCGTCGGCCTTCACGATCAGGAACCGGTCGGTTGCAGCCGTCCGCGGTTCCTCCGACATGGCGGCCTCCACTGACGTCCGGTTGTTCACGGGTTCGGAAATCATTACGTTTCAGAAAGTACGGGACGTAGCGCAGCCCGGTAGCGCACCTGAATGGGGTTCAGGGGGTCGCAGGTTCAAATCCTGTCGTCCCGACTCGGAGGAAACGAAGCCCGGCAGCGGTTTGCGCTGACCGGGTCTTCGCGTTTTCAGCGTAGTCGATTCCACGCTCGGGGGTCGAGCTTCGCGATTCACCTCTCGAGGGAGAGTCGCTCTCTCGACCGGTCCGGGACGCTCTGCCACGCCGTGTTCACCGCGTCGCTTCGCGATGTCGACCTTGCCCCTGCGCGGGCCGATCCCGACCTGGGTACCGTTCGACGTCTCATTTCGCCGTGAGACCGACCCCAGCTCCGTCCCCCGCGGACGCTGGAGCGCACCGGACGTCGCCCGGCGACGTCGACCGGTGTCCAGCCTCGCCTGCGCACCAGGTGGGGTGATCGCGACGTCGCCGCCCAGGTCGCCCCGGCCGCCCTCAGGGTGGAGAATCAGTTCGTGATGTCGCTCCCCGTATTCCGTCCCGCGTTCTTGACGTACCTGTCCAGCCACGCGGTCCAGCGGGCCCACAGGTCGAGATTCGTCTCGAGCGTGGCCGGTCCGTGGTCCTCGTAGGGATACATGTACAGCGCAGCCGTCTTGCCGAGTCCGTTCAGCACGTGGAACAGGCGGATCGAGTGGGTCAGGTGCGTGCCGACGTTCTGGTCGTCCATGCCGTGGTACATCAGCAGTGCGCCCGTCAGGTTGTTCGCGTACAGGTACGGCGACATGGCGAGGTAGGTCTCGCGGCCTTCGTAGAGATCGCGCCGTTCGGACTGGAAGCCGAGCGGCGTCAGCGTGCGGTTGTAGTTGCCGTCGCCGGCAATGCCGGCCTTGAAGAACGGCGTGTGCACCATCGCGTTGACGGTCGAGAACGCGCCATAGCTGTGACCGCCGACGCCGAGTCTGTCACGATCGATGATGCCTTCCCGGTCGAGGTGGTCGATGGTCGCCGCGAGGTTGTTGCGCAGGTCGTGCTCGTAGTTGTCGTTCATGCGCCCGCTCTCGCCGATGATCGGCGCATCCGGCTCCACCACGGCGTAGCCGAGCAGAGTCAGGAAGTCCATGGACCGGGTGCCGACGTTCGGAAAGCGGTTCGCGTTGTATGTGCGCAGCGTACGGTCGTAGCCTTCCTGGTCCGTGTACTCGCGCGGGTAGAACCAGAACATGGCAGGCAGTCTGGAGCCGGGCCGGAAGTCGGCCGGCAGTGTGACGTCCACCTCGAACTTGAATCCGTCCGCCCGCGTGACGCTGAACCTGCGTCGTTGAGCACGCGTGACAGCCGGCGTGTAGTCCGTGTTGTTCGTCAGCCTGTGCAGCTCTGCGCCTTCGCGCAGCCACGAATCCGGCACCTGCGTCGGCGACTCACGCGACACCACGAGGCGCGTCGCATCGTCGTCGAGCACGGCGACCACACGCTCGAACACACCGTCGTTGTCGCCCTGGTAGATGCGGGTCTTCTCGCCTGTACCGATGTCGACGCGGTCGATGAACTCGTGCGGCGCCTGCTGCTCCCGGTCCTCGAAATACTGCATGCCGCTCAGGAACACGGCGGTGCCATCGGACGACATGCGCACGACGTCGCCGCCGAAATCGGCCTCCTTCGTCACCAGTGAGCCGGGATTCTCGTAGAAGTCCTCGTCGCTGTGCCGATGGATGGTGTACGTGTTCGACGGATCGCTCAGGTACACCGCATACACGCGCTC
>JBBEBA010000020.1:0-4314 GCA_040882575.1 Gemmatimonadota bacterium | reverse complement strand
GCCATCTGCTGACCACAGCTCCTCCTTCCGGCCGAAGCTGTTCACCGGCACGATGTAGCTGAACGGCTTCTGCATGGTCGTCACGCGCAGATACTCGCCGCGCGGACCGACATTCACGTCACGGATCATCGCGGGCGTGCCGACATTCCGCACGTCACGCGATTCGACATCGATGATCGCCAGCTGACCCGTCGCGAAATGTTCGAGCTGCTCGAACTCGTGCGGCCATTCCATCAGGCTCGCATAGGTCCGCAGCCGGTTCTCGCCGTCGATCGTCTGGCGCACCTGCGGCCCTGTGGGCACGGCCGGCGCCTGCGGCACGGGTCCGCGATCCCGCGGGACGAGCACGGTAGCGATCGCGCGGCCATCGCCGGACCAGTCGAACGCCGTGTTCAGTGTGGCGAGCACTGGCGTGCGTGTGAGCTGCCGCGATCGGCCGCCCGGCAGATCGGCCACGTAGATGTGCGTCTCGTCGTCGAAATTGGCGAACCAGGCGAGGCGCGATCCGGTCGGCGCCCACCGCGCACCGGTGACGGTGGCGCCATCCGGCACGTCGATCTCGATGACGCGGCCGGTCGCCGCCTCGATGACGGACAGACCCGCCGCTCCACGCGTGGTGAACGTGCGCGCCCGGTTCGCGACAGGATCGATCTGGAGGCCGCCCAGCCAGATGTGCGGCTTCGCGAACAGGGCCTGCGTCGGCATGCCGTCGGATTCCTGCCGCAGGAAGTACTGCTGGTCCGGGCTGGCATTGGACAGCGATACGTTGAGATGCCGCGGCGCGGTCACCGCGGCGGCGATCGCCTCCGGCGGCTGCAGCCAGGACTCGGCGCCCAGAGTAGGATCCTGCGCCAGGGCTGGCGTGGCGGCAATGGCCAGCCACAGCGTGCACAAGGACAGCGAGCCGGACGCGCAGCTCGATCGCGGAATCGGCATTCAGCCTCCCCGGGAGGTGTTGGATGGTGGGCAGGGTCCGAGTATGCCACGAGCCGGCGCTCTTCGGCAAGATGCCTCTCGCCTGCCGCTGCTAGTGCCCGCAGCAGCACGATCCTCGGTCATCCGATGGGTTGACCGCGCCGCCTGTTCCACCACTTGTCCAGTTCGCCTCCCACGACCACCGTGGTCCCGATCGCAATGATGATCAGCCACTGCTCGAGGTTGAGTGGCGCAGTGTGGAAGAATCGCTGCATCACCGGCACATACAGCACCGCGAGATGGGCGAGAGCCGCAAGCGTGAACGTGACGAATAGGAAGCGATTCGATAACACCGGGATCGACAGGATCGAACGGTCCAGCGAGCGACTGTTGACGACGTGGAAGAACTGGAACACCACCATCTGCGTCATCGCGGCGGTCCGGGCCAGCTCGAGATCCTGCGTTGCGTGCCAGACCCACCAGAAGACTGCCAGCGTGCCCGCCGCGATGATCGCCCCGACGGCAGCGAGGCGCTGAAGGAGTCGGCGGGTGATCACCCCTTCCCCCACCGGGCGCGGCCGGCGGTGCAGCAGACCCGGCTCACCGGGTTCGAACGCGAGGGCAATGTCCTGCACTCCGTTGGTGACCAGGTTGATCCACAGGATCTGGGCCGGCAGGAAGGGCAGCGGCCAGCCCGCTCCGACCGCCAGCAGGATGGTGATGATCATCCCCACGCCGGTGGACAGCAGGAAGTAGGTCACCTTTCGAATGTTGGAGAATACCACCCGCCCTTCTTCCACGGCCGCAGTGATGGTCGCGAAGTTGTCGTCCGCCAACACCATGTCCGACGCCTCCCGGGCCACGTCCGTACCTCCTTTGCCCATCGCGATTCCCAGATCCGCGGCGCGGAGCGCGGGCGCATCATTCACCCCATCACCCGTGACCGCTACGATCTCTCCCTGGCCTTTCAAGCGCTGTACGAGGCGTAGCTTGTGCTCGGGAGCGACGCGCGCGTAGATGTCCACCTGCCGGCTTACTTCGTCGAGCTCCGCGTCGGACAGATGCGTGATCTGGTGCCCTTCCAGGGCTCGCGCGTCCGGGCCTCCGAGGCCGAGCTGTCGACCGATCGCCTGGGCCGTCCCCAGATGATCGCCCGTGATCATCAGCACCCGGATTCCGGCTTCACGAGCCGCGGCCACCGCCTGCACCGCTTCCGGTCGGACAGGATCTTCCATCGCCTGCAGTCCGGCGAAGATGAACTGCCCCCCGAGCGCCTCTTCGTGCACACGATCCACGTCGGCCCGACGGTACGCCATTGCGAGCACTCGCAGCCCTTCGGCGCCGAGTGTCCGCACCGCCTCGCGGACGGTGTCAATCTCGAGTGGCACCAGGCCTTGCCGGGTGAGCTGCCGTGCACATCGCTCGAGAACGACCTCAGGTGCGCCCTTCATGTAAATAGTACGGCCGTGCTCCGGATCGGCATTCAGGGTGGCCATGAACCGACGGTCGGACTCGAAGGGGAGGATGTCGAGTTGCTGATGCTCCCCCCGGGCTTTCTGTACAGGGAGGCCGGCCTTCGTCGCCGCGACGATCAGCGCGATCTCGGTCGGATCACCGGTCGGTGTGCCGGCAAGAACGGCGGAGGCATCCGCCTCGTTTGCCAGCACCCCCGCGAGCAGGGTCTCACGCACCGCCAGCTCGTCCTCGAGCTGAACCGACGCTCCTCCGCGCGAGAGCGCTCCTGCGACTTCATAGCCCGCACCGGAGAGATCATAACGTCCGTCCGCGGTCCAGATCGCCCTCACTGTCATCTCGTTCTTCGTCAACGTCCCGGTCTTGTCGGAGCCGATCACCGTAGTGCTTCCCAGGGTCTCCACCGCTGGGAGCGACCGGACGATTGCGTTCCGTGACGCCATGCGCCGCACCCCAATCGCCAGCGTGACGGTCAGGATGATGGGCAGGCTCTCGGGAATCGCGGCCACGGCCACGGCCACGGCGGTCATCCAGATGTCCGCGGGGGGTGTGCCGCGCAGCAAGTCGATAGCGGCGACGAGGAGCGCTGCCCCGACGACCCCGATCCCGATCTGCTTCCCGAAGCGGGCCATCTTTTCCTGGAGTGGGGTCACCGAAGGCCCCAACCCCTGGACGGCGGTGGCGATCCGCCCCAGTTCGGTCAACCTCCCGGTCCGCGCCACGAATCCCCTGGCACGTCCCCGGGTCACAACGGTCCCCGCGAACGCGAGGTTGATCTGATCTCCGGGCACGAGCGCCTCGTCAGCGAGCGCGGCGGTCCCCTTGTGAGCGGGCATCGACTCGCCGGTCAGCGCTGATTCGTCCACCTCGAGGTCGTTCGCCGAGATCAGCCGGAGGTCCGCCGGGACGCGCACTCCCGAAGCGAGGGCAACGACATCCCCCGGAACGAGGTCGCGGCTGGGAATCTGCCGCATGGCCCCGTCCCTGAGCACCTCGGCCTGGGGCGCGGTCATCCGCGCCAGCGCGTGCATTGCCTGTTGCGCGCGGAACTCCTGGACGAAGCCGAGGATGCCGTTGATGAGCACGACGACCGTGATGATGACCGTGTCCTTGATGTCGCTGAGGAGCAGCGTCACGGCTGCGGCGATGAGGAGGATGTAGATCAGCGGGTCCCGGAACTGATGGGCGGCGATCTTCCACCAGGGCGTCGCACGCTCCACTGCCACCTCGTTGGGACCGTAGTGCGCGAGACGGCGCGTCGCTTCCGCGCCTCCCAGCCCCTCGGGGGTGGTATCAAGCCGCTCCGAACACTCCTCTATCGTCAGGGTGTGCCACGGCCGAATGACCACGTGATCCTCGCGGGGGATGGCAACGATTGGAGCGCCCATGGACTCACCTCCTTCGAATGTGTCACCCTCGCGCGCGGGAGTGCGACCGATCATGAGGGCCTGCTACAGTCGACGACCGTCTCCAGAGCCCGACGCGCGTGCTTCGAGAAACCCGGTCCGACCAGGCCCCCGCGGATCGGCTTGGTGATCAGCCGGTGCGGAGAGCAGGCAGTTCGCCCCGGGCCGGCGGAGTACCGGTCGGTGGACCTCTCGTGACACGATTTTGGACTTGCCCCAAGTAGCAGATGATCGGATGTGCGTTCGTGTTTTCCATGGTCAGTTCTTGATTGCGCGTTCGGTCTCGAGGATCGCAAGCGTCGTTGTCAGCACTGAATCGGGATTGAGGGAAATGCTGTCGATGCCCTGCTCGACGAGGAACTGCGCGAACTCGGGGTAGTCGCTCGGGGCCTGCCCGCAGATGCCGATCTTGCGCCCTTTGGCGCGGCAGGTAGCGATGACCTGGGCGATCGTCTTTTTCACCGCGGCATTCCGTTCGTCGAAAATGGGCGCGACAATTTCACTGTCCCGGTCCACGCCG
>JBBEBA010000019.1:2517-39720 GCA_040882575.1 Gemmatimonadota bacterium | reverse complement strand
ACCAACTAACTCCAGTGCGCTAGGCCGACCCGGTTTCCTAACGCACTTGTTGCCCGGATCAGACTGGATGTTGTCCATTTTCGACAGGAGGTCGCAGATGTCATCTCCCGCTGTTTGGTACGGAGTCATAGGCCTGGTTGCGGCGCTTGTCCTCGGCCATGGGATGTACTGGTTCATCGGGGGCAGCGCCGCAGATCACTCCAGCGTTCGCAACTCCTTTGTGATTAGCCAAATCCTGATCGCTGCTGCCGTTCTAGCCTGGGCGCAGCTCAGAATTTGGCGCTCAAGGGGCGCGGCCGGAGCCGAGTAGTGAGAGTTCGCCGGCGCGGAGTAGCGCCGGGTCGACTCGGGCCTGGCTCGAGGCACGCGGGGTCCGTCCAGGCACAACGTCATTCCCAGAGATCTGGCTTGAGACTCGGAGTCAGCGGGAGTCACGCGACCGGCAACTCGACGCTCGCCGCGGAGCTACGCTCAGCACTGCCGCAGTGGATCTTTGTGGAGGAGGCGTACACGCATCTTCTCGAGTGCATGAAGCCATGATTCATCGAATCGTTGGAGCAATCGCAGTCGCGGGCCTGGCCGCCGGGGAACTGGCGGCCCAAACGACTGACGTGCCGGGTTCCGACCCACCTCTTGAGTTTTCGTGTGCGGCCTTTCCAGCGCCGGTCAGCGAGTCCTGGCTGATTGAACGGTTTGGTGCCGAGAACGTTGTAATGGACTCGATCATCGGTGCTGATGATGGTCCTTTTCAGGGCACGGTGGTGTACCGGTCTTCGCCCGAAAGGAGCTTGGACGTTGCGTGGCAGGATCCGAACACCCGCACGGCGGCAGCGTGGATTCGTATTCGGGGTGACAGCCGCTGGCTCACGTCGCATGGATTTGGTGTGGGTGCGAACCTGCTTTCCGTTGAGCGCGCTAATGGGTGGCCCTTCCGCCTTCAAGGCTTCGTGGGGGAGGGCTCGTCTGGGGGTAGGGTGCTGTCTTGGGGGCAAGGGAGGTTCGCGTCGGCCGACCCTGACGGGTCTTGTAGCGAGCTCATCAACTTTCAACACTCCTACGATGGAAGCGTCGACGCCACATTGCTCAGGCAGGTCGGTCGAATTCGGGAAGTCTCGTCTGGGCACCCGGCCATGCAGCAAATCAACCCTCGCGTCGTTGCTGTCTGGCTTCGCTACCATCGACAATAATTGCCCCAGGAACGTTGGGTGCAGCTGACGAGCAGATCGGTCAGTGCGAAGGTGCTGGCAGCAACTCGTATCGCAGCCAATGTGTGAAGGCGCTGGCAGGGCACGCAGCTGACCCTTGGGCGTTAGACCGCATGGTCCCGATATCCTTCCACGCAACCGCGAGTTCAATATGAACGTAGTGTCCGGTCAGATGACCGGTCGCGTCTGGCTTCGAGTACAACTGCTCGCCGTCTTTGTCGTCGGCACTATGGGCGCGGCGCCGCATGAGCTGGGTGTTCAGGAAGCAATGCCATTTTCATGCGCGACCTTCGCACCAGGAGTGTCCGAAGCGGACCTTGTTCGCCAGTTCGGTCAAGACAACGTGCGATCGGCGCCAGTACTCGGTGGCGGCGCAGAGGGTGAATACACGCCGGGGACGGTTCTCTTTCCTGATCGGCCCGGGGCGAAAGTAGAAATCCTCTGGAAGGATTCGCAGCTGAAGCAATTGCCGAGTCACGTCTGGACTATGTCACGCGATTCCGTGAGTCCTTGGCGGACGCCGGAGGGTATCTCGATAGGGACTGATCTTCCTACACTCGAACGCATCAACGGACGTCCATTCCGTCTGTTCGGCTTTGGTTTCGATGGCTCAGGAACCGTCGCGACGTGGTCTGAAGGACGACTCTCCGTTCCGGACAGCGCCGCGTGCCGTATGCGGCTGAGCGTAGATCCACCGGCGGGGCCGATGCCAGATTCCATCTCAAGGCATTACAGGGAAGTTGTCGGTGGCCGCGAGTTCTCATCGGGCCACCCAGCAATGCAAATGATCCGGCCGCGTGTTTACAGGTTGTTCCTGGAATACAAGTGAGTGTAGTGATCTTGGCGAATTCAAACGAGCCTTCGCTTCGATCGCCGTCGAGACTCGCGGGGTTTCTGTTTTAGTCGCGTTGCGTCACTACTCCAAGTGCGCTTGGCTGCCTTGCGTGCGCGCGACGATCGCGCGCGACGATATCGTCTCTAACTCAGACATGTCTGGTTTCTGAATCACCTTGAGTCCCAGGCGGTTGCGCATCTCCCCGGGGTGACAATCTGTTGGTGGCGCACGAACTCTCGAGCTGACGGCCGTTGACGCAAACGGACACCGTGGCCATCATGGACCGCCGAGCTCCCGACCGGGAGCGCATGCGGCCGAACGGCGTACAGCTTACGACGAGGACAGGAAATGGATCGACGACAATTCGCTATCCTGGCATTGGGAGCGGCGGGCGCCACCGCGTTTGCGACGCCGCGGCCTCTGGTCCCACAGGTCCCGCAGGATGACTGGGTGCCGCTGTGGAACGGGACGGACCTCGACGGGTGGACGACCTGGATGCAGCGGCCCGAGCCGACCTCTGAGGTGCCGGGATTGACGCGCGACGCCAACGGCCGGTACACGGAGCCGATCGGCTCCAACCGCGACCCATTGAAGGTGTTCACGGTGGTGCCCGACGTCGACGGAACGCCCGCCATCCGCATTTCCGGCGAGGCGTTCGGCGAGCTGCGCTCCACTCGCGTTCTCGAGGACTACCACCTGAGGCTCCAGTTCAAATGGGGCCAGGAGAAGTGGCCGCCGCGGGACGGGGCCACCAGAAAGCGGGATAGCGGCATCCTGTATCACGTGCACACCGGCCCGGGAGAGGGCGGGCGCCTGTGGGCGCGTTCGATCGAGTTGCAGATCCAGGAGGGCGACACGGGCGACTTGTGGGCGGTAGGATCGGCGATCGCCGTCAGGGCCAGGACTGTTCCGGGCACGACGCCGGCGGAGTACATCTACGACCCGAGCGGCCCGTGGACCTATTTCTCTCAGATCGCGGGTCAGACCGGTCGATGCATCAAGCAGTCGGACGCGGAGCATCCGACCGGGGAATGGAACACGGTGGAGATCCTCTGCCTGGGACAACAGTGTATCCATGTCGTGAATGGAAAAGTCGTGATGCGGTTGCACGGTGCCACGCGGATCACGGGCGCGGTGCCAACGCCCGTCACCTCTGGCGCGATCATTTTTCAGTCGGAAGGCGCCGAGGTGTTTTATCGAGACGTCGCGATGCGCTCGATCACCGCAGTACCGCCGGAGTTTGCGGAGTAGCGAACGGCCGTCGCGGGTGTCCACGTGTCCGGACGC
Source organism: Gemmatimonadota bacterium (assembly GCA_040882575.1). Lineage (GTDB taxonomy): Bacteria > Gemmatimonadota > Gemmatimonadetes > Longimicrobiales > RSA9 > SH-MAG3. Next base: position 36,393 of record JBBEBA010000019.1, on the reverse strand, counting down.
GGCGGAACCGGTGACCCCTGGCCCTCGGCGCCCGCCTGCTCGCCGCTTCCCGTATGTCGCTGTTCACCGGCTTCGGCCTTTTTCGCGGCGGTGTTGACGGCCTTGGCGTGCCGAAGCAGCGGCACGTGCGGGACAAGCTCGTTCGCGACGAGTCCGGCCAGCCGATCCGAATGTCCGGGATCGTGCAGGACATCACCGAGCGGAAACGGGCCACCGAGGCACTGCGCCGCAACGAAGAGCTGCTCCAACGGGCCGAAGCGATGGCGCACTTCGCCAGCTGGACGTTCACGGTCGATGATGGGGCCGCCTTCGCGTCGGACGAGGGACAACGTATGTTCGGCTGGGCCCCCGGTCCGCGCCGGCTCGCCGACCTGCTGGCGCTCGTTCACTCCGACGACCGGCCGCAGGTCGAATCCGGCATTCAAGCGGCACTGGTCGGCACCCCGTTCGAGATCGAGCACCGGCTCGTCGTGGGGGGCGAAATCAAGTGGGTCCGCCGCCGGGTCGAGCAGGACACCGACGCGACCGGGCGGGTCGTCCGGCTCGTCGGCGTCAGCCAGGATATTACCGCCTGGCGGCGGCTCGAAGAGCAGTTCCGCCAGGCCCAGAAGATGGAGGCCGTCGGCACCCTGGCCGGCGGCGTGGCCCACGACTTCAATAACCTGCTCACCGTCATCAACGGGTACAGCGATCTGCTCCTGAGAAGGAGCGGCCGAAGAGCGGGAAACCGGTCCGCGGCCCTCACCCGATGCCTCGAGGACGCGGTCCGGGCGCTGGCCCGCCACGTCCTGACTGCCTGCGGGTACACGGTCCTGGAGGCGGCGGACGGACGGGACGCGATTCGGGTCGCGGAGCGCCACGCCGGCAGGATCGATCTGGTGCTGTCCGACGTGGTGATGCCTTACCTGGGCGGTCGGCAACTGGTCGAACGGCTGGCGGCGGTCAGGCCGGGTATGAAGGTGTTGTTCCTGTCCGGCTACACCGATGACGCCGTCGTGCGCCACGGCGTTCTGGAAGCCGACTACGCTTTCCTGCAAAAACCATTTACCCCGACCGCCCTTGCCCGGAAGGTTCGCGACGTCCTGGGTCGGAAGCGGTGACGTCGGCGGCCTCTGACCGCCATGGAGCACATCAAACTCCGCCGTGGCGTCCCCCCTTATGCGGCGACAACCTGTGACGTGGTGCGTCGCTCCATCCAGGAGCTCTGCATTGCCGACCATCGGAATGACCAGGCAACTCTCGCGGCGTGGCTCGCCAACAAGCATGTTCAGTGGTTCGAGCGCCTGCTGTCGTCTGAAACCGGAACGTGTGTTGTGGCAAAGCTCGACCGGAAGCCGTGTGGATTCGGACTACTCAACCACCCTGGCGAGATCTGTCTGCTCTACGTCGCTCCTGAAGCGCGGTTCATGGGAGTGAGCTCGGCGTTTCTACGAGGCACGCGGGTACGAGGGGTCGGGAGATCCGGAACCCGGCTTTGGGATATCGCCGCAGTTCCCGATGGTGAAAGCCCTCTGACGGATCTCATGCTATGACGAGCAGCGGTCTGGAATCGCAGATACACCCCGTTCGCGCGCCGTACTCCGCCCGGTTGTCCCGGGTCGCGGCATCGCTGGTCTTCGCCCTGGGCGTGCTGGTCCTCGGCGGCTGGGCCTTCGATGTCGCAGCGCTCAAGAGCGTAGTGCCGGGGCTCGCGCAGATGAAGGCGAATACGGCGCTGTGTTGTTTGTTCGCGGGCATCTCGCTGTGGCTCATCGCCGGCGCGGACGTGGACGGCGCACGCGGTCGGCGGGCGAGACTCGTCTCGAGGATCACGGCCGCGCTGGTCGTGTTCATCGGCGCGATAACGCTCGGCGAGTATGCGCTGGACTGGAACGCGGGGATCGACGAGCTGCTCGTCCGCGATGATCCGGGCGCGCCGCTGACCTCCAATCCGGGGCGCATGGCACCGAACACTGCGCTCGGGTTCATGCTGATTGGCGGCGCGTTGCTGTTGTCGGACTGGCAGCCGCGCCGGGGCGTGAGGCCCGCGCAATGGTTCGCGCTGATTGTCGTCGCCATCTCGGCCACGGCACTGATCGGATACCTGTATAGCGTGACGACGCTGTACAGGGTCGCTTCCTTCGCTGGTATGTCCGTGCACACGGCGATCCCACTGCTGCTCCTCGGCGTTGGCGTCGTGGGTACTCAGGCGGACTCCGGCCCGCTGCGCGTTGTCCGGGCGAAGGGTCCGGGCGGGCGACTGATCCGCATGCTGTTCCCGGCGCTCGTGCTCGTGCCGCTGCTGCTCGCGTGGCTGCGCGTGCAGGCGGAGCGCGCGGGTTACATCGGGCCCGAGTCGGGCGAGTCTCTGATGATGGCGACGCTGATCGTCGTGCTCACCAGCATGCTCTACGTCGCGGCCGTGCAGGCGGAGCGCATGGAGTCGGATCGCTCGCATGCGGAGGAGCTGTTCCGCAGCGCGGTCGATGGCTCGCCGAACGGTATGCTGATGATCGACCCGGAGGGAATCATCGTGCTGGTCAACCGCCAGCTGGAAGCGATCGCCGGCTATCGTGCGGACGAGCTGGTGGGCCACCGTGTCGAGATGCTGCTGCCGACACGTCATCGCCAGGGTCACGAAGTACTGCGGCGCGGTTTCCTCGTCGACCCGCAGGCGCGCAGGATGGGTGCGGGCCGCGATCTGCGCGCGCGGCGCAAAGATGGCACCGAGATCCCGGTCGAGGTGGGACTCAATCCCGTGGAACGCGACACGGGCACGTTCGTGCTGGCGTCGATTATCGACATTACCGAGCGCAAACAGGTCGAGGAGGAGCTTCGTCGCTCGAACGAGGAGCTGGAGAGCTTCGCATATGTCGCTTCGCACGATCTCCAGGAGCCGCTGCGCATGGTTGGCAACTACGTGCAGCTGCTGGCCAGACGGTACCGTGGGAAACTCGATGATGATGCCGACGACTTCATCGGTTTCGCGGTCGACGGCGCGCACCGCGCCCAGCAGCTGATCCAGGAGCTGCTGGGATACTCGCGCGTGGGAACGCACGGCGGTGAGCTGGTGCCCGTGGATGCGAGCGCCATCCTCGCCCGTGCACTCGACGGCCTCAGGCTCGCCATCGATGAGTCCGGCGTCGAGGTGACGGCAGAGACGCTGCCGCCGGTGTGTGCCGATGCTGCACAGCTCGAGCGCGTGTTCATGAACCTGATCGCGAACGCCATCAAATTCAGGCGCGGCGATGCGCCCGCGGTGCACGTCTCGGCCACGCGCCACGACCGCGAATGGGAGTTCGCCATACGCGACAACGGTATCGGCATTGAGGCGCAGTATTACGATCGCGTGTTCGTGATCTTCCAGCGACTGCATTCGCGCGACGAGTATCCCGGCACGGGCATGGGTCTGGCCATCACGAAGAAGATCATCGAGCGACATGGCGGCCGCATCCGCGTCGAGTCCGTTCCGGGCTCCGGCACCACGATCCATTTCACGCTTCCTGCAATCGAGGGCGGCTCGCAATGACACCATCGGGCACTCCCATCGAGATCCTGCTCGTGGAGGACAATCCGGGCGACGTGCGTCTGACACGCGAAGCGCTCCGCGAAGCCAGGGTCCGCAATCGACTGCACGTCGCAGCGGATGGTGTGGAAGCGCTGGCGTTCCTGCGCCGCACCGGCCGCCACACAAGTGTGGCGCGACCGGATCTGGTGCTGCTCGATCTGAACCTTCCAAGGAAGAACGGTCGCGAGGTACTGGAAGAGATCAAGGGCGATGCAGCTCTGAGCCAGATCCCCGTGGTGATCCTCACCACGTCGCAGGCGGAGCAGGACATCATGGAGAGTTACAGATTGCGGGCGAACGCCTACGTCGCAAAACCGGTCGATCTGGATCAGTTCATGAAGGTGATCCGGTCCATAGAGCAGTTCTGGCTCGAGATCGTGCGACTGCCATGACCCGAGCGGAGAACGACACGACCATCCGCGTCCTCGTCGTCGAGGACAATCCCGGTGATGCCCGCCTGATCACGGAGCTGCTGCGCGATGGGGAGCCGGGCCGGTTCTCGTTCGAGATCGTTGACCGGGTGCAGCGCGCACTCGAGCACCTGCGCGGAGCGCCCGTCGACGTGGTGCTCCTCGATCTGGACCTGCCGGACAGCACGGGGCTGGCAACGTTCGAGCGCCTGCACCGCGCGCCGCCCAATCTGCCCATCGTCGTCATATCGGGAATGGATGACGAGCGCACGGCGCTCGACGCCGTCCGCGCCGGTGCGCAGGACTACCTGGTGAAGGGCCTCATCGACGGGCACGTGCTCGCGCGGGTGCTCCGCTATGCCATCGAGCGCCAGCGCACGGAGCAGTGGATCCACCGGCTGTCCATGGCCGTCGATCAGAGTCCTGCGGCGGTGTTCATCACGGATCCCGCAGGCACGATCGAGTACGTCAACGCGCGGTTCACCGAGATCACCGGGTATACTGCCGCGGAAGCAATCGGCAGCACTCCACGCATGCTGCGATCCAGCCTCACGCCACCGGACGTCTATCGTGATCTCTGGACTACGATCCTGCGCGGGGACCCATGGCGCGGCGAGATCCTCAACCGCAGGAAGGACGGCACGCTGTACTGGGATGCCTCCTGGATCTCACCGATCCGTGATGCCGGCGGGCGCACAACGCGTTTCCTCGCGCTCCAGGAAGACGTCACGGAGCGCCGCGCCACCGAAGAGGCGCTGCGCGCGAGCGAGCAGCGCCTGCGTACCTTGTTCGAGACGGTCAACCTGATCGTGCTGACGCTGGATGCCGCGGGACGGGTCGAGTACGCAAATCCGTTCCTGTTGAAGCTGACGGGATACACGCGCGAGGAAGTGCTCGGGGCCGACTGGTTCGAACGTCTCATCCCCGAAGCGCACCGTCCGAACATGCGAGGCGTGTTCCGGAACATGATCGAGCAGCTGCTCCATCCGCATTACCGGAACCCGATCCTCACGCGGACGGGCGCGGAACGAATGATCTCATGGCACAACACGGTGGTGCGCGATGCGCAGGGGCGGCCGACCGGGACCCTGAGCATCGGCGAGGATATCACGGAGCATGCGCAGCTCGAAGCGCAGCTGCGGCAGTCTCAGAAGATGGAAGCCGTCGGGCGTCTCGCCGGCGGTGTCGCGCACGACTTCAACAACCTGCTGACGGTGATTCTCGGCACGGCCGAGCTGATGCTGTTCGATACGCCGGCAACCGACCCGCGGCAAGCCGAGCTGGGTGAGATCCGGTCAGCCGGCGAGCGCGCTGCCGCACTGACCCGTCAGCTGCTCGCGTTCAGCCGGAAGCAGGTGCTCGATGTGCGCGTTGTCGACCTGAACGACCTCGTCGTGAACCTGGATCGGCTGCTGCGCCGCGTCATTGGCGAAGATGTCCACCTGCGTACCCTGCCCTGGGTCGGGCTGGGCGCCGCGCGCGCCGATCCAGGCCAGATCGAGCAGGTCATCCTCAACCTCGCCATCAACTCGCGCGATGCGATGCCGGACGGTGGCACGATCACGATCGAGACGGCGAATGTGGAGCTGGACGAGACGTATGCCGCGACGCATTCCCCCGTTCAGATCGGCGCCTATGTGATGCTGGCCTTGAGTGATACCGGCACCGGTATGACTGCTGCCACGCGCGCGCAGATCTTCGAGCCGTTCTTCACCACCAAGCCGGCGGGGAAGGGCACGGGGCTCGGCCTCGCCACCGTGTATGGCATCGTGAACCAGTCAGGCGGCCATATATGGGTGTACAGCGAGCCCGGCCAAGGCACGACGTTCAAGATCTACCTGCCGCGCGTCGACGCGTCCGTCGACGAAGCTGCCACGGACAGCGCGCGCTCCGAGCCGCTCACCGGCACCGAGTTCATCCTCGTCGTCGAGGACGATGACACGGTCCGCAACGTGACGAGCAGGATGCTCGAGGCGCGCGGCTACCGCGTGCTCCTTGCCGGCGCCGGTGCCGAAGCGCTGAAGCTCGTGGAACAGCACGCCGGGCAGATAAGCCTGCTGATCTCGGACGTCGTCATGCCTGACATGAGCGGCCGCGAGCTCGCGGACCGCCTGGCGCAGATCCGTCCGGACATGCGCGTGCTCTTCGTCTCCGGTTACACCGACGACACCATCGCTCACCACGGCGTGCTCGAACAGGGCGTCAACTTCCTCCAGAAGCCGTTCACGCCGGACGCACTCGCGCGCATGGTACGACGGGTGCTTGATTCCTGAGGGCAGGGGGTGCTCGACGGCAACCCGGACGCGCCGCGGATTTGACGACCGTACCTGCGGCCCTGCTATGATAGGTATCGCTCGGCGTTCCTGAACCTCCGCCACCGGAGTACACACATGCTTCTGCGCCGCTGCTGGACTCTCGTCCTCGCCCTGATTCCTCTGTCGCCGCTGGCCGCGCAGTCGGCCGATGAGCGGCTGCGCGCGCTCTACACGGCCGAATGGACGTGGCGGCAGGGCGAGCTCGCGGAGGGCGCAGGCGGGGAGGACTTCCCGGGCCGGTTCCCGCGCGTCGACGCGGCCTCGCAGCAGGCGCGGCTCGACTACTGGACCCGCGTGCTCGCCGAGCTGGAGAGCATTCCGTTCGACCAGCTGTCGCCGGAGGAGCGCATCCACGGCGAGGTGTTCCGCACGTCCGTGCGCGCGCTCGCGAACGACATCCGCTTCAAGACCTACGAGGCGCCGCTCACCAGTGACAGCTTCTTCTGGACCGAGTTCACGCCGCGGCAGGGATTGGGTACGGCGCAGGCGTATCGAAACTACTTGGATCGTCTGCGCGACATGCCGCGCTACTTCAGCGAGACCATGACGAACATGCGCGCGGGGCTGGCGCGCGGGTTCACGGTGCCGCGCGTGACGCTGCTCGGGCGGGACCGGACCATCGAGCCCTACCTGCGAGCGGACACGACGAACCCGCTCTACACGCCGTTCCGCGACATGCCTGCAACGGTGCCGACGGCAGAGCAGGCTGCCATGCGTGCCGAGGCGATGACGCTGGTGCGCGACGTCGTCGTGCCGGAATACACGCGGCTGCTGGCGTTCATGCGCGATGAATACATCCCGGGTGCGCGCACGACGCTCGGTGCGTCCGCGATGCCCGATGGCCCGACCTTCTACAAGGCGATGATCGAGAAGTTCACGACGCTCGATCTCACTGCGCAGCAGATCCACGATATCGGACTCGCAGAGGTTACACGGATTCTCGCGGAAATGGAGGCGACGAAGCGGCGCGCCGACTTCGACGGGACGATGGATGAGTTCATGACCTTCCTGCGCACCGATCCGCAGTTCTATGCGAAGACGCCGCGCGAGCTGCTGTCGTACTCCGCGTATGTTTCCAAGAAGGCGGATTGGAAGATGCGGGAAACGATCGGCTTTCTGCCGCGCTTCCGTCACGGCATCCGGCCGGTACCGGAAGCGCTCGCGCCCATCTACACGGGCGGGCGCGGCGGCCTCGAGACGTGCCTGATGAATACCTACAACCTGCCGGCGCGCCCGCTGTACACGCTGGCCGCGCTGACGCTGCACGAGTGCACCCCCGGACACAGCTTCCAGGCAGCGCTCGCACTCGAGTACCCGGACCGTCCGCCCTTCCGTCGCGCCACCAGCTTCTCCGGCTTCAACGAAGGCTGGGGCCTGTACACGGAATGGCTCGGCACCATCATGGACATCTACGAAACGCCGTACGAGGACTTCGGCCGGCTCACGTACGAGATGTGGCGCGCATGCAGGCTCGTGATCGATACCGGCATCCATCAGTTCGGCTGGACCCGCGAGCAGGCGATGGATTACCTGCGCCGGCATGCCGCGCTTTCAGAACATGAGATCACGACCGAGGTCGAGCGATACATCTCCTGGCCCGGTCAGGCCCTCGCCTACAAGCTCGGTGAGATCCAGATCCGCCGGCATCGCAGGGAAGCGGAGCAGGCGCTGGGCGCCGCATTCGACCAGCGGAAGTTCCACGACGCGATCCTCGCGCTGGGATCGGTGCCGCTTGCCGTGCTGGAGGAACGCATGGCGAAGTTCATCGCCGACGGCGGAAACAATCCGCCCACGAGGTAGCATGAGAATTCGCCGCTCCGACGCGTGCAGCAGTCCGACGTAGACAGGGCGCGGGAGGCTGAGGTCGCACGGAGCGGAGATGATGAAGACGCACGTCGTCGGCGTGTTTTCGCCGGCCGGCGAGCTGGTCGGTCGGGTCGCACTGCCGCGCTATGCGCCGGTGCTCGACATCGGCAGCGACTACGTATTGTTCATGGAACGCGATACGCTCGATGTGGAGCATCTGCGGCTCCACACACTCGAGCGTGGCGGCAGCTGAAAAACATGGGAGGCGATGATGTCCCCTCAGAAGAAGTACTGGTTCCCGGCGAAGCGCTATGGCTGGGGCTGGGGATTTCCCTCGGCCTGGCAGGGCTGGTTGGTATTCGCCGCTTTCATCGCGCTCCTGGTCGGTGCATCCCTTCTGTTTCCGCCCGACGAGCAACTGGGCCGGTACCTTGGCTGCGTTTTCGTGCTTGCTGCTCTGCTCGTCGCCGTGGCCTGGGCGAAAGGAGAGCCGCCTCGGTGGCGCTGGGGGAACGATCAGCGTGCCTGACCTCGCCATCACCCCGGTGTATCGAGCGGACTGCTACTCGGTATCGGCACTCCGGATGGCAATTGCGTACGGGTTTGGTATCACGATGATGAAGTAGCGTTCTGCATGGTATCCATATTCACGCAGATGGCGACCGCGACGGGAAAGTGACCCCAGCCTCACAAATCCGCAGAGTGGGGGACGTTTGCATGCGCTCAGAGGCGTCAAGCGTTGCCCACGCGACGCGCGGCAATCGACTGGGTGCATTCCGCCGTCGCTCTACGACGTCAGGCGTGGCCCAGACCCACAAAACGCTCGCGTGGGTATCACTTGCCGTCGTCGCCTGGCGGGAAGGTGGCTTCCTGACCGTGATTGCCCACCCGGTACCCTGAAGAGCCACATATTTGATCCCGAAGCATACGAGAAATTCAATCCACCTGAGCCGTCCGCATAGCCTCGGACCACGCGCCGGGCCGGCTGTGAAACGGCGGCGGCACGAGGATTGGTTACTCGCGGCGTGCTCGGATCCGGAACTCGATGCTCGCACGGTAGATGTCATTGGCGCTGAAATGACATCGCGGGAGCTGCCAGATCTGCTGCTCGCCAGGACGCGCGACGTGCTCGAAATCCTCAGCACACCAGATACGGGCGGAGTCGGGGCGCTGCTCCATGAGCAGTTCACGTGGCAGCGATTCCCTGCCGCCCGAGGTTTGTCCTACTCCTCCCTTCGCCTCCGCGCCGACCCGCATTACCTGGATCGCATGACGTCGGGCCTCCCGTTGCTCGAGCAGCCGGTCCCGTCCCACTTCGACATGCGCCGCATGGAAACGGGCGCAGCAATGATCGTTGGTCACAACGGCTGCACCGTGAACCCGGACTGCCGCCCGAGGCCACGCATCAGGATCCACTGGCGTCTGACCGAAGCCGGCTGGAAGATCATTTCCCTCGAGGCGGCCGGCGAACGCCGTTCGTGATTGCCCACGCGCGTGTCGCTGCATGCCGTGACTCATCCGCTGAGAGGAAGACGTGTACGATTCCGCGCAGTGCTACGTTGCGACCGGGTTGGTCCTGTGTGCGTGCACGATTGGGTGCTCGGACGGTGCGGATGCGCCCGCCGCCGCGCTGGAGCGCGACAGCGCCGGGTCCCGTGACCGGCGAAGAGCGGACGCGCTACCTCGGCGTCTGGCGCGACGAGCTTGATGTCGAGTACGTCCGGCTATACTCGCTGATCAAGCCGTGAGGTCGGGGAACGTACCCAGCGAACCGGCTCATCAGGATGCCGCCAGGGTTGGGCTTCGGAGTACACGGCCGTTCGCCCTCGATCCCCGCCTGATTGCATGATAGTCAGCGCAGCTATGTGTTACTGTCGCAGTCCAGGCCACGAGGATAACATCTACTCGTCCGTGCGTCCGCGGCCGCCTTGCTGATCCGGAGTGCGCGGCGGCCACAGGCTGGCGCAGCATACCACCACTGACGAGGTGCACCATGGCGATCCGAATTCCCGGACCCTTCAGCCTCGCTGTCGCGCTCGTGCTCGCCGCAACTGCGTCGGCCTTCGGTCAGGACCCGTCCCGCAGCCGGCCGGAAGCCGCGGCCATGTCCAGTGCACGCCTCGCGCGCATGGATACGGTGATGCAGGCGTTCGTCGACTCCTCCCGTACCGCAGGGATTGCCATCCTTCTGCTGCGTGACGGTCGTGTGGTCAAGTCCGGCGCCTGGGGCTGGGCCGACGTCGAGGCGCGTCGGCCACTGGAGATGAGCTCGCTGTTCCGCATCGCTTCGCAGACGAAAGCAGTGACCAGCGTTGCGGCGATGATGCTCGTCGAGGAGGGCAGTCTTCGGCTGGCCGATCCCGTGCACCGCTGGGTGCCGGCGTTCGCGGAGGTGATGGTTGCGAGCGACAGCGGCTCCACGCCCGCGCGCAGGCCGATCACGATCCGCGACCTGCTCACGCACACGAGCGGCCTCTCGTACGGTACCGAATCCGACGTCCGGCAGATCTACGAGGCTGCCGGGCTCGGGCCTGCCGCTGGCCACGGCTGGTACTTCGCGGACAAGGACGAGCCGATCTGCACGACGATGGACCGACTGGGTACACTGCCGCTGGTCGCGCAGCCGGGTGAGCGATTCGTATACGGCTACAGTACGGATCTGCTCGGCTGCGTCATCGAGCGCGTCTCCGGCAGGACACTGGACGAATTCTTCCGCGACCGCATTTTCAGGCCGCTGCGCATGAACGACACCTGGTTCTTCGTGCCGGCAGCCCAGCGCCCGCGTCTGAGCGTCGTGTATGCGGCCGGTCGCCAGGGATTGCAGCGCGCTCCGGAAGGGGCGACCGGGCAGGGCGCGTACGTCGACGGCCCGCGCGCCAGCTACTCGGGCGGCGCCGGTCTCGTGTCGACCATCGGGGACTACGCGAGGTTTCTGCAGATGCTGCTGAACGGCGGCGAGCTGGATGGCGCTCGGATCCTGTCGCCTAACAGCGTCTCACTGATGACCGCCGACCATCTGGGGGCCACCTACACACAGCCGGGTCTCGGCTTCGGCCTCGGCTTCCAGATCGTCGAGGACCCCGCGCTGGCCGGCCGGCACGGCGCGCCGGGCGCCTATGGCTGGGGCGGCGCGTATGCGACGACCTACTGGGTCGATCCCGCGGAGCGTCTCGTCGCGTTGATCATGACGCAGACGCTGCCGAGCGGCGGGCTCGATGTCGCGGACCGTTTCCGCGCGCTCGTGTACTCGGCGATCACGGAGCCCGCCGGACGGAGGAGCCTTCGCCAATGAGTTTGCGCACGCGACGGCGGATCAGCCGCCGGATGACGGACCTGAAGCCGCTGTGACGTTGAGCGCGTTCCAGTTCGGCGTGTTCAGGCCCTGCAGATGCCGGACGAAGAAGTCTACGCGCATGCGGCCGGCGACGTCCCCGCCGACGCCGTGGCCCGCGCCGGGCACGAAGAAGAGATCCGCGTGCTTGCCGGCCTTGATCAGTGCATCCATGACCTGCAGCGTCGATGTCGGATCCACATTCGTGTCGAGCTCGCCGACCATCATGAGGAGGTGCCCCTCGAGGCGGTGTGCGTTGTCGACGTTCGAGGACGCGCCGTAGTGGGGGCCGATCGGCCAGCTCATCCACTGCTCGTTCCACGATATCTTGTCCATCCGGTTGTCATGGCAGCCATTCGATGAGACCGCCACCTTGTAGAACTCCGGGTGGAAGAGCAGTGCACCGGTGGAGTTCTGGCCACCGGCCGAGCCGCCATAGATGCCGACGCGCGAGATGTCGTACGACGGATCCTTTGCGGCGATCGCCTTGTGCCAGAGGATACGATCGGGGAAGCCGGCGTCGCCGAGGTTCTTCCAGGCGACATCGTGGAATGCCTTGGATCGATTGGCCGTTCCCATGCCATCGACCTGCGACACGATGAACCCCATCTCGGCGAGCGCCTGCATCGACCACATGTTGCCCGCGCCGGGACCGCCGCCGGTGAACGCCTTGGGCACGAAAGAGCCCTGCGGGCCGGCGTAGATGAACTCGATCACCGGATACTTCCGGCTCGGATCGTAGTTGGTCGGCCGCACGACGATGCCCCAGATGTCCGTCTCGCCATCGCGAGCCTTCGACACGAAGATCTCGGGCGGCTTCCAGCCCGCGGCCAGCACCTTCGAGATATCCGCCGTCTCGAGTGTGGCGAGCACCGCCGGATCACCGGTCTTCCGGAGCTCGACCGTCGGCGGCGTCTGCACCGTCGAATACGTATCGATGTAGTACTGCATGTCCGTCGAGAAGACGACGCTGTGATCGGCCGGCGTACTCGTGAACGTGGTCAGGCCGGTGCCATCGAAGTTGATGCGATAGTAGTGTGCGAAGTATGGGTCCTGATCGGCGTACATGCCGCCGGCGACGAACCAGATCTGGCGGCTGTCCTCGTCCACGTGCACGACCTCGCGCACGACCCAGTCGCCACGCGTGATCTGGTTCTTCACGCGTCCCGTCGCGCCGTCGTAGAGATACAGATGGGTCCAGTTGTCGCGCTCGGACATCCAGATGATCTCGGCGCCATCGGCGACATCGTGACGGAACTGCTTGCCGGCCGCCGCCAGCACCGCGGTGGCGCTGCGGTAGTTGAAGAAGGTGCGGGGGTCCTCGTCGATGAGTGCGCGCGGCGCGCCGGTGGCCGCATCCACGTCGATCACGCGGAACTCCGTGTGACCGCGCTGATTGTAGTCGAACGTGAACGACCGGCTGTCCTCGCGCCAGACGGGACTGCTGGTCGTGTAGGGGTTCGGGAACAGCGTGTTGTCCACCTCGATCTGCCGCTTCGTCGCGATGTCGAACAGCACGGGCTGCTCGATGTCCACGGGATCGCCCGGCTTCGGGTACTCGCGCGTCCAGTACCGCGGCTGAAGCTGCTCGGTCGGCGACGATTCGATGTACTGGATTTCACGATGCAGACCAGGCCGCACGCGGTACGCTACGATCTTCCGCGAATCCGGTGACCACGTGACCGAGGACAGCTCGTAGAAATTGCCCGGTGCGCCGTCGAGGCTCAGCAGCGTCGTCGTGCTCGCTGCGCGCGGACCTCCCCTGCCTCCTGTTGCTGCGCCACGTGCAGCGCCGTCTTCCGGGCGAGGCCGGATCGCGACATTGAAGTTCTGGATGAACGCTTCCCACCTGCCGTCGGGCGACGGCTTCGGCTCACGCGACGGCTCGGGCCGCGGCGCAGACAGATCCGGCAGGCCGGTGCCCGGCCGACCAGGGGGTACCGGCTCGCCCTCGACGCACGTGTAGGCGACGACATCGCAGCGGTAGCGCATGGAGCTCGCAGTGAATTCGATCGCGCGCTCGGCATCCACGAATTCGACGGCATTCATGGGGAGCGTCAGCGCATCATAGGTGTCGCCGGTGACTGCACCGAGCGCGGTCGCCAGGCGGGCTTGATCGAATGCCGCCCGCTTTGCCCGGGTGTCGCCGTCGATGAGAATGAACTCATGCCCGCCGCTCACCGACCTGCGGTACGTGAATCGATGCGTGTCCTCGATCGCGGTGACGCCATCGACGAGGTTCGTGATGAGGGCAGGCAGCGACCGCTGGACCGCGGCCGCCCGCGCGTAGTCGTCGGGTGTCGGCCCCTGTGCGGCCGCGAACGCGGGCAGCAGAAGCAGGGCGAACATCAGACTCGACCTCGGTACGGCAGAGCGGAGTGCCATGTGTCCTCCAGGGCCGGGTGGCCAGGGGGAAGGTTTGATGTATTGGGGGCTGCATGAGAATAGGACGTCCGCGCCCTCCCGGACAGGGGGACGTTCGCGAAGTGAGCGACGGTACGCGGCCGTGCCGTGACTCATCGGTTGACTCACACTCGGGGCAAGCTCAATCCCCTCCGCCGCCCCGTTAACGCCACCCCTCCTCCACGCCTGTTCCATGAAGCCTCAACAGTCCCGTCCGCCCCGCCCCGGCAGTTCAGCCGCGATGTGGTCGGCTGCAGTCGGTCGACGTGAGTTCTCAGGAGGTCAGTCCACCAGCCGGTACTGTGATTCGCCGACCCCGGCATCCGGCTTCACCATGAGCTCATCGAACTCGGCAGTGAGCCGGGCCCGCTCGGCGGCGAGTCGCGCCTGGTGATCGCGGCGTGTCAGCACCCGGAAGAACAGCCGTGCGTCCTCGGCGAAGCGGCGGCGGCGGTCGTGCCAGGCGATGGTGGCCAGGCCGGACACGGGCAGGAGCGCCAGCGCGATGAGCACGCCACGCAGACCGTCGAACGCGAACCCTGCGATCGCGCCGGCCAGGAGCGTGAGCGGCACCATGACGAAGCCGGTCGCAAGCTTGTACGTCGCGACGGACTCGATGTCGGGGCGCACGATGCGCAGTGTCACGTGCGGGGCGACGTAGGTCGGGTACCAGACGATCGTGCCGATCGCGGCCAGCGGCAGCAGCACGAGCAGGAACGCGCCCTCGATCGCGATATAGCGCAGCGTGCCGCCGATCGTGTACGCAGGCGGGACGTCGCCGTCCTGGACGCCGAGCAGTGCGGCGCGGTGCCGGTAATGTGCGACGGTGCGAGCGAGCCGCTGGTGCCTCCCCGGATCGGCAGCGCGCAGCCGGGCGAGCCCGTCGGCGAACGCGCGCAACCGCGGCAGCCGCGCGGCGAGCGGGTCGCGCTCGCGCCAGCCGGAGATTCCTTTCTCGCGCGCGTACAGTCGCTCGGCGGTGTCGATGAGCTCGGCGTCGCGGTGCTCGGCGACGTTGACAGTGACGTCGTGCAGCCGTGCGGCGATCTCGTCCGTCAGCGCGCGGACGGCCGCGGGAGCATCGACCTCGTGCAGCTCCCCGAGCCCGGCGATGGTGAACGGCTCGCCGATCATGGCGATGACGCGGCCGCGAAAACTGCTCTTGCGCTCGTACGTGAGACCGATCGGCACGATGCGCAGCCCGAGCGTCCAGCCTGATTCCGCCTCGGCGCCGAGCGCGATGCGTGCCGCGCCGGTGCGCATGGGCACGAGCGACGGCTCCGAGTGGCTGCGGCCTTCCGGATATA
This sequence comes from Gemmatimonadota bacterium, assembly GCA_040882575.1. GTDB lineage: Bacteria > Gemmatimonadota > Gemmatimonadetes > Longimicrobiales > RSA9 > SH-MAG3. Next base: position 21,274 of record JBBEBA010000019.1, on the reverse strand, counting down.
TCTGCACGGCCTCGCCGTCACGCAGTGCGGCGATCGCGCCGCGGAACGTGTCATCGTTGCGGTGCATCAGCGACGCGTCGTCCTGTGCGCGATATACGGGCAGGCCGCCCATGCCGCGCAGCAGTGTGCCGACGAAGCGCTGCTCGAAGAGCGGCGCCTTCGCCAGCGGTCGCGTCGGCCGTCCGGCGACGCGGAAGATGACGAGCGGATCGAGCAGTGCGTTCGGATGGTTGGCGACGACGAGCACGGGGCCGGCAGGAACCGGCTCGCCGAGCCGCTCGACGCTGTGGAACACGCCGACCGTCCAGCCGACAGCGCGCATGATGAGTCCGGCCTGCTCCATGGACCAAAGATGTGCAGCGCCGCCTCAGCCGCACAAGCGTGTCGTGCTATCTCGCAACGGGTGGTCGGATGCCTGCCTGGCGCGAATGATCGGCTTCGAAGTGAGCCCAGACGCGCTCGACGTCGCCGGGCGACACGTGCACGGGCGTGCCCGAGAGGATGCCGGTGACGTGGCGGAACGGGCGGCCGATGTGCATGCCGTCGTGGTCGATGGTGAACTCGTAGATGTCCTTGTCGTGGATGGAGCCGCGCATCTTCAGCACGGTCATGCCGCGCTTCATCTCGCCGTACGCTTCGACGTACCGCAGCAGAATGATGGAATCCGTCAGCGTCGAGATGTGGCTCTCGGTGATGGACGGCCCGCCCATCAGACTGGGCGTCGTGGACGTGAACAGGCCCGTGATCTCCTTGTGCTTGATGTACGAGGACAGGCCGATCACGAATTGGCGGAACGACTTCGCGCTGCCGCCGCGCTCGAGCGCGGACAGGCTGTCCACGGCGACGCGGCCGGGCCTGAACTCCTCGATGACCGCCTTGATGCGGACCAGCCAGTCCTCGAGGCCGGCGACTTCCGGGTAGTCGCAGACGACGCGCAGCTTCTCCTCGTTCTCCATGGTATCGAAGTCCATGCCCCAGCCCCGCGCGTTGCGGAACAGCTGGTCGCGGCTCTCCTCGAAGGCGAGCAGGAGTGTACGCTCGCCCGCCGCGACGCCACCGGCGAGGAACTGTGTGACCGTGAGCGTCTTGCCCGTGCCGGTCGCGCCCGAGACGAGGATGACGGAGTCGCGGAAGAAGCCGCCGCCGCACATGCTGTCGAGCTCCGCGCTGCCGGATGAGGTGCGCACGTCCGACGACTTCTGGCGCAGCTGGATCGACGACAGCGGGATCGCGACCAGGCCTTCACCGGGCACGATCGTGAATGGGAACTCGCCCTTCTGATGGTCGGTGCCGCGGAACTTCAGGATCTCGATCGTGCGCCGGCGCTTCTCCTCGTCCAGCACGTTGCGCAGGACCATGACATTGTCGGCGATGAACTCCTCGACGCCGAACCGCGCGATCGGGCCGTAGTCGTCGGTACGCTCCGCGGTCATGATGGCGGTAACGCCCATCTGCTTCAGCGCCGAAGCGATGCGGAACAGCTCGCGGCGGACGATGGACTGGTCGTGGAACTGGCTGAACATGGCGCCGAGCGAATCGACGGAGACGCGCGTCGCGCCGACCTTGTTGACTGCGTTCTGCACCCGCGCGAGCAGCGCACTCAGGTCGAAGGTGCCACTCTCGATGGTCTCCGTATCCGGATCGGGCGAGGCGTCTACCATCGTGAATGCGCCGTCCTGCTCCCACTGCACCAGGTCCCAGCCGAAGCTGCGCATGTTCTGGCGGATATCGGTCGGCGACTCCTCGAACGTGACGAAGACGCCGTGCTCGCCCCTGGCAATGCCTGCGGCGAGGAAGTGCAGGGCGAACACGGTCTTGCCGCTGCCGGCGGTGCCGGAGACGAGCGTGGTCCGGTTCTGGGGGAGCCCACCCTTCGCTATCAGATCGAAGCTCGCGATCCCAGTCGGCAGCTTCCTGACCGGGTCCGAGGCTGCAACCGCGCCGCTCAAGGCGAATCCGTGTTGCTCGCAGGTGGAACGTCCGGCCAGACGTCCAGCCCGAGCAACACCTTGTCACGGTCTGACAGGTCACCGATCACACGGCGCAGCGGCAGCGGCAGGCGCCGGATCAACGTCGGCGTGGCGAGGATCTTCTCGTCCTCCGCCAGCTGCGGGTGCTCGAGCACGTCGATGATTTGCACCTCGTACTGGCCGTCCAGGTCCGCATCGCAGATGCGTTGCAGGTTGGCGATCGCCTGCTCCGCGCGCGGCGTCCTTCCGGTCACGTAGAGCTTCAGAAGATAGGTGCTCAGGGTGGCTCCTTTGGTTCGGGGCGCAGGTCACCGTAGTGCGCCCTCGAACAGCACACGCATGCACGGCTCGGGCCAGCAGTCCGCTTTCTGGCGTGCAACGTGCACGTCCGGTCTCTGTGTCGAACGCGTTCCGAGTCCTTGCAGACGGATCTGCTGACGGATGAACCTACCGTTGACTGATGCGGCGAACAGTGCAGGGCCCCAGTTGGAGCGGCGGGCGGGGGAGGCGCGCCTGCGCGCGATAATCGACCAGATCGCCGACGGGATCGTCATCGTCGATCCGGACGGCAGCCTGTGCTTCGCGAACGCCGCGGCGGAGCAGCTGTTCGGTCGGTCGGCCGCCGAGCTGCGGGGTGAGCAGTTCGGTTTTCCGGTGATAGCGGGCGACTCGACCGAGATCGATCTGGTGCGCGCGTCCGGCCCGGCAATCGTGGCAGAGCTCAGAGCGACCCGGATCGAGTGGGATGACGAGTCGTGCCTGCTCATCTCCATACGGGACATCACGGACCGCAAGCGCTCGGAGGATCAGGCGCGCGAGCTGGCCAGTGAGCAGGCTGCCCGCGCCGAGGCCCAGGCCGCCGAAGGCCGATACCGTCGGCTGGCCGAGGAGAACGCGTTGCTGTACGAGCGCGCGCAGGCCGGCAGTCGTGCGAAGTCGGAGTTCCTGGCTGTTGTGTCACACGAGCTGCGGACGCCCCTGAACGCGATCGTCGGCTACACGGACCTGCTCGACCTGGAGGTCTCCGGCACGCTGACGGAAGCGCAGCGCTCTCAGCTCACGCGCATCCGCGCGAGTGCACGGCACCTGATTGAGGTTGTCGATGACATTCTCACCTACTCGCGGCTCGAAGCCGGCCGGGAAAAGGTGCTCAGCAAGGTGGTCGACTTCGCGGCAGAAGCGGAACAGGCGGCTGACCTCGTACGTCCGCTGGCCGATGCGAGGAACCTGTCTCTGACCGTGGACGCTCAGACCCGGCCGCTTTCCGGATTGACCGATGCGCGGAAAGTGCGTCAGATCCTGACCAACCTCCTGTCGAACGCCGTGGCGTTCACGCGCCGAGGCACTGTCGGCCTGGAGGTGACGGCGGATGACCAGCGCGTGGTCATGCGGGTGCGTGACACTGGCATCGGCATCCCGGCCGACGAGCTCGAGCGAATCTGGGAGCCGTTCTCGCAGGTCGAGGGCTCACACACCCGCAGCGTGAACGGGATCGGTCTGGGTCTGAGTGTCGTCTACCGGCTGACGCAATTACTCGGCGGTAGCGTGAGTGTGGAGAGCGTGGTCGGCGATGGCACCACGTTCACCGTCCGTCTGCCCCGCGTGGTCGAGGGGACATGAACGCAGCCGCACGTGCATCCGCAGCGGTCGACAGGCTCGCCTCGTAGCGGTGCCGTGCACCCCACGTGTATGGCACGAGCAGCACGGCGAACAGCAGCAGGAAGTTGACGGCAGCGAACGCCATGCGCAGCCGCATCCGCGAGTGGAGTCGGATCGGGGCAGGGTACACCGTGCCCGGACCCTCCAGCAGAAACACGATGAGCGCGCCGTGGATCAGCGTGTGGCCAACCACTTCGAGCTTGCCGAACACGAGCGTCGTGGTGAAGAACACGAGCGTGATGGTGAGCGCCAGCGGTCGCTCGAGCAGGCCGATGATCAGCAGGTAGCCGAGCGCGAACTCGACCAACGCGGCAGCGAGCAGAAAGAATCGCAGGTCGAGACCGAGCGCGAGTTGCGGATTCTCGCCGAGCACGTGCAAACCCCATTGCGGGTAGACGACCTTCTCCAGCGCCACCCAGCACAGCGAGAAGCCGACGCTCAGGTACAGTGCCGGAATCGCAGTGCCACGCAGCGCGTCGCTGCGCGCGCTGAAGACGACGAGTGCATAGCCGACGCCGAGGTACAGTACGTAGTCGAGCATGTGGAACACGCCGAAGTGCGCCGCGGCGATGACGAAGAGCAGCATGATCCCCGCACCGGCGGCCGGCGTCGTGCGTCGCAGCAGGAGCAGCAGCACGATCGCGAACTGTGACCAGGCGAGCCAGCCGTCGGGGATGGCGAACTCCGGCACCAGCAGTGTGCCGGCCTGCCACGCGAGCAGCAGCGACGCGCCGGCGGCGACGCGGAGTACGGTCAGGCTCTCATGGCGACGCGCCTGCAGCCAGGCATTGACCTGCAGATACGCGGCCGTGCGTGCGAGCCGTCGATCCAGCGGCACCAGTGCAGTGATGACCGCCGCACTGAGCAGCGCCAGAGCGACGAGTGCCGGTGCCACGACATCGGCGAGCGCGAGCGGCGCGTCGGCGTAGCTGAAATCGCTGAACCATTTTACATGGGCGTACGGCGCAGTCATCAGCGCGCCTGGTCGTCCGGATACAGCTCCTGCGCCTTGGCTGCCGACAGCAGGATGCCCTTGATCATGGCGGAGCTGAACCCCTGATGCTCCATCTCGTTGAGCCCCGCAATGGTGCAGCCGCGAGGCGTGGTCACGCGGTCGATCTCGCGCTCGGGATGGCGTCCGTCCGTAAGCAGCAGCGACGCTGCACCCTTCGCTGTCTGCGCCGCCAGCAGCAGAGCGTCCTCGGCATGAAATCCGATCTCGATGCCGCCCTGCGATGCTGCGCGGATGGAGCGCAGGAAGAAGGCGACGCCACACGCGCACAGCGCGGTCGCCGGAATCATCATGGATTCGGGAACGACCAGCGTGCGGCCGAGCAGGTCGAACAGGGCCCGGGTTTCGTCCAAAGCGGCAACGCGAGGATCGTCCGTGGCCAGACACGTCATTGATTCGAGAATGGCAACCGCGGTATTCGGCGTAGCCCGCACGATGCTCACTTCGGTACCCAGCGCATTGCGCAACTGGGCTATGCTGACACCGGACACGACCGAGACGATGCGATGCCGCTCCGGCACGACACCGGACCGGACATCGACCAGGAGCGCATCCAGCTGCTGGGGCGACACGGCGAGGACCAGAACATCCGCCGCCGCGACTGCTGCGCGATTATCGGCGGACACGCGAAAACCGGCAGCGGCGAAATCCGCCAGCTTGTCGGTCTGGCGACGGGTGATGTAAAGCTGATCCGGCGCACAGTAACCCGCTTTCGTCCAGCCGAGTGCGAGAGCACCGCCGAGGTTGCCGCCGCCGAGAATCGCCACTACCGGACGTCGTGCGTGTGTCGATCGGTTCATGGTCATCCGCTTGCGATCACCTGCTCGCCCGCCCGGTACTTGCGCGCGTATGTCGCCTCATCGACATGGATGCCCAGACCGGGCGCGTTGCTCACCGTGTAGTGCCCGTTCCGGAACTCGTAGCCGTCGGCGACCACGGCGTCGCACGTCGAGCGGTCATCCTCGGCCGCGGTCGCCGCCGGGACTGCTCTTGCGAAGTGCAGCGCCATGAACAGGCCGATCTGCGATCCCCAGTTGTGCGGGACGGAGACGGCACCGGCCGCGTCTGCGAGCGCCGCCAGCTCGAGGCTCGAGACGAAGCCGCCGCGGCGGATGTCCATCTGCAGCACGTCCACCAGCCGTTCGGGCGACAGATATGGCCGGAACTGGTCCGGCGTCCGCATGTTCTCACCGTCGGCGATCAGCGTCTTCATGCCCGCCGCGGCAATGCGCTCGCGCAGCCGCGTGTACTGTGCGACGTCCTCCGTGAACATCTCCTCGGCGAAGTGCACGTCCGACTGCTGGGTGCCGTCGAGAAAGCGCCAGGCGTCCTCGATGTCGCGGTCGTAGCCGTTGTTCGCGTCCACGAGGATGCGCGTGTCCGGTCCGATCGCGCGGCGTACTTCGTTGATGACCTCGATGTCGCGCTGCAACCCGTCCGCCCGCTCCATCCAGCGCCAGCCGCGGCCGATCTTGATCTTGAGCGCCGGGTAACCCATGCGGACGGCTTCCTCCGCCTCCTCGACGACGGCACGCGTGCCGCGATCGCGGAACCACATGTCGGCGAAGTACAGCGTGCCGTCGTAGAGCTCGACACTGTCGCGTACCGCATCGCCGAGCAGCTGCCACGCGGGCCGGCCCTCGAGCTTGCCGATCAGGTCGAAGAGCGGACCGTCCAGGTGGGGGTACCGCTCGAGCAGTGTGCGCAGCGCGGGCGCGCGGCCGGTCATGCGGCCGTTCTGCATCACGTACGCAGCGGCGGGGTCGGTGCCGAGGAGCGCACGCACGGCCTCGACGAATGCGGCGTCAGGCGCCGCGTACTCCATCACGCCGACGCCTTCGACGCCGGCATCCGTGGCAATGCGCACGAGCGTGTTCGTGTACGTGTGACCCTTGGGGCGCGTGTCGTACGCGTTCATCGCCACGAACTTGTGGAACCGGCCGTCGACCTGCGCGAGTGTTATCGACGTGATGCGGGCCGCGGACCGGCCGGGCGTCCACGCGGAGAGGTCGCGGCTGAACGCGAGCGGGCCGAGGCCGGCGGCGAGGGACTGAAGGAACCTGCGACGCTGCATGGTCATCTCCGTGGCGAGTGGGCACGCGGTGAGCATTCGATCGCGTCGAAAATACGCGGCGTGCAGGTCGTCCGGCCAGCCCGCCCGGCGGGAATGTCCGACCGGGTAGCGCCGCCAGCCGGCGCGACGCCAGATTCAGGCCGCGCACTGGCCTTCCCCACGGAGGAGACACATGACTGCACGACGACGCATGCACGTGTTCATGCTGCCCGCGGCCGCGGCATTCGCGCTCGAGTGGCTCATCGATGCTGCACACGCGCACGGCCTGACCATCACCGGCCATCTCGATTCAGGCTTTCGCAACTCCGTCAACCCGCGCGATGCGATCATGATGGGTATCGATCGGGTCGAGCATTTCCTCGGCGGCGATGCGATGCCGGATACGCGGCCGGCGTACTCGTCGCTCGTGGAAATGACACCGGACATGCCCGGGTTTCAGCGCATCATCGCGCTATACAGGGAGCACGGCGTCTACTTCGACGCGACGCGGTCCGCATACGGCTACTACGGTGCGCGCGAGCCCGAGGTCTGCACGCGCGACAGCTCGTCGAGGCGAGCCTGCCGCGGCGCGTGAACGAACAGTTCGAGACCATCTACCAGGTGAAGCGCGCCCTGATCCAGGAGTTCCATGATCAGGGCGGCGGCGACTGGATCACGCTCGGCACCGATCACCCGAGCTGGGGCGAGTATCTGTCCCCCTTCAGCGCACATCGCGAGATGCACGCGCTCAACGGGGCGGGCATTCCCGCGGCCGCCGTGCTGAAGATCGCGACCATCAACGGTGCGCGCGCTCTCGGCGTGGACGATCGGCTCGGTACCCTGGAAGCCGGCAAGCTGGCGGACCTCGTCATCCTCTCCGGCAACCCGCTCGACGACATTCGCAACACGCGAAACGTCCATACCGTCGTGAAGCACGGCATGGTGTACGACTCACGTGAGATCCTGGATTCCGTGAAGGGAACCATCGGGCCGAAGAACGCAGCCGACGAAGTGAACTGGTAGCTGCGCGGCGGCCGCGGCCGTCTGCGGGCGGCAGAAACCCGGACAACTGCACAAATGCAGGCGCCGATTCCGGCTGGTGTGCAGTTTACCGGCTCCGGAGCGGCAAACTGCACACGTGGTTGTCGGCCTCGGCGGCGTTTGTGCAGTTTACCGGCCCGGAAGCGGTCAACTGCACAAACGAGGAAATCGGCTGCCCCGGGTGTGCAACTTTGCGGGTGTTCGGCGTCGCGTGCCGGCCGTCGCGCCGGCCGTGGCGCGCCGGCCGTGCGAGTCGCCATGACTAGCCGGCCTTCACCTCGCGCACGGCACGCCCGACCGCGCGCAGGTTGGGCACCTTCATCTCCTCGTACTCGCGCGACACGACGATGCCCGATGCGCCGGCCTCGAACGCCTTCAGCGTGGCCTGGTAGACCTCCTCGGGATCGGCCTCCATCGTCGCGTCGCCCCACGGCACGTCGAAGCCGATGCCCGGGTAGATCTTCGTCTTCCCGTTCGCCGACGCAACGCTGCGCTCCGTCTCGCGGAACACGTAGTTGGGCGAGAACCCCTTCGTGTCGAGCTCGTCGAGCTTCGGCTCAGTGGCCGGGTCGTAGCCGAACAGCGCGTAATACAGCTCGAGCGACTGCTCGAGCGACAGCTCGCTCAGGATCGTACTCTGGAACCGGTCGAGGTACCAGTGCCGGATGCGCGGGCCGAGCACGTCGTGGTACGCGATGAACTTGATGAAGTCGGAGTGCGGCGCCATCTCCTCGTAGCTCATCTCGGCGCGGTACACGATGTCCCAGCTCGACGGCTGGTGGTCGACGTGCCAGCCGACCTCGGCAGTGGGTTTGATCGCCTTGATCGTGTCGTACATCGTCTTCGTCACCAGCTCGCGGCCCAGCCGGTACTGGTACTCCCACGACAGGATCTCCGGGTACCGGATCAGGTGTCGCAGGTACACGGTCGCGACACCCTCGCGCGGCTTCGGGCCGCCGTCGATGAGGCCGCGCACGTACGTGTACAGCTTCTCGTATCCCTCGCGCGCCCGGTCCGGATCGATGTTGTTCGCCCGTCCGTTGGCGACGCAGTGCTCGCAGAAGCACGTGGGCGGCGTATCGTTCCACGGCAGGATCACGTTCATCAGCGGGCCCATCCGCTCGGCGCCCCACTGGAAGCCATCCAGGTCGTAGCTGCGGAACATGTCCTCGGCGACGGCCGCCCAGAAGTTCCGGTAGTCCGGGTTGCGCCAGCAGCCGGTGCGCGTCGGCTGGCCGTATACATCGATGGTCACGGCGCTGTCGAAGTTCTCGATCGACGCGCCCGAGCTCTCGAGGATGCGGGCGTACACCTTCATGCCGCGCTCACTCGCGGGCCGGCGGATCTCCGTGAACAGATCGCGGTCCGCGTACTCGACGGCGGGGTCCGTCGGCCGAACGCGCAGGCGTGTGTCGCGGAAGGACTCGTCGTGATGGCGGACCCACACCTGGGGTACGCGCCCGGGCGCGGGCTTCGGCGCCACGCCGTGGTCGGTCGCCAGGTATCGCAGCGGCTTGCGCAGGTTGTTCGTGTGGAATGCGTGCGTGTACGGCATGACCGTGTCGATCGCGGCGGTCTCCTGGATCAGGTCCAGGCAGTACGGGATCCCCTCGTCCAGCATGGTGTGCGGACTCATCTGGATCCCGATCAGCGGCGCCTGCTGCCGGCGCACGCCCGGGCGGGGTCCGGAAACAGGGGCCGCTGCGGGGCCAGTGGCCGGGGCGGCATGCGCCGGGGCACTGCCCAGGGCGAGCTCGCCGCCCGCCGCGGCGGCCGCCAGCGCGCGCACGAAGCCGCGCCGGTCCATGCCCGAATGCCCGTTGTCGTCGCTCATGATCCCGAAGGTACGCGCGCCGGGCCCCCTGGAAAAGGATGCGGATTGACGCCCCGCCCCTCCCCTGCCTAGCTTGCAGTCAGACGTGCGGCAGAGCGGGAGCCCCCAGGGATCCAACCCCTGCCGACTCCCGCTCCTCCGCTCATCCGCTCCCCCGCTCCCCAGGCTCCGACCATGAGCAACGGTATTCCCCGGCGGGATTTCCTGAAGGTCGCACCGGCGGCCGGCGTGGCGGCATACGCGACTGCGGCGGCCGGCGCGGTGAGCGCGTCGCCGTCCCGCGCGCGGCCACAGCCTGGCGCGTCGCCGCTGACCGCGGCGTATGCGCTGCGCGCGACGCGATACTCCGAGGTGACGCTGCGCGACGAATTCTGGCGGCCGAAGGTCGAGCGCAACGCGGCCGTAACGATTCCGTTCGAGGTACGGAAGCGGGTGCAGTCCGAGCGGGCGCTGAGCGGTGGCGTGCTCGAAGCGGCGATCCTGTCGCTCGCGACGCGTCCGGACGCCGCGCTGCAGCGCGCAGTCGACGCGCGGGTACGCGAGATCGCGGCCGCGGCGCCGACGCGCAGCAACCGCGAGTTCGAGATCGCGGCTACGCACTTCCTCGCGACGGGCAGGCGCGATCTGCTCGACCATGCGATCCGTTGCGCCGACCTGCTGCACGCGGAGTTCGCCGCTGGCGATCCGCCGTTCACTGGCGGCGAACGCGATGCGTGGAACTGCGTCGCGCTGTACCGCGTGACGCAGGATCCGAAGCACCTCGCCCTCGCCCGGCGCTACCTCGACATCCGTGGCCGGTCCGATTCGGTGAACCGCAGCCGCCACAACCAGGCGCATCTGCCGGTGACGGAGCAGACGGAGGCGGTCGGCCACGCCGTGAACTGCGTCACGCTCATCGCGTCGATGGTGGACGTCGCGATGCTGACGGGCCGGCAGGAGTATTTCCGCGCCGCGCACGCAATGTGGCGCGACGCGGTGGAGACGAAGATGTACATCACGGGTGGCGTCGGCTCCACCGGCAACGAGGGGTTCGGCGAGCCGTACGTGCTGCCGAACATCTCGGCGTACGCCGAGACGTGCGCCGTGCTGATGTTCATGGCGCTGAACCACCGCCTGTTCCTGGCGACGGGCGAGAGCCGCTACATCGACGTGCTGGAGCGAGGCATGTACAACAATGCGCTCTCTGGCGTCGCGCCTGACGGGGACCACTACTTCTACGTGAACCGGCTCGCCAGTGCCGGCGACGGCCGCGACCTGCGCTGGCAGCATGCATCGCTCGAGTGCTGCCCGCCCAACCTCGTCCGGTTCCTCGCGCACATGCCCGGCTACATCTACGCGCAGGGTGCCGACGATGCCATCCACGTGAACCTCTACGTCTCGAGTCAGGCTTCGTTCGACGTTCACGGAAGGCGGCTCGGCCTCGTCGTCGAGAGCGGGCTGCCTTGGGATGGCGTGTCCACGATCCGCGTGGCAGCGGAGTCGCCGGTGCGCGGCGCGATCCGGCTGCGCATGCCGGGCTGGGCGCGCGGCGAGGTCGCGCCGGGCGGGCTGTACGCGTACACGACGCGGGGCGCCGGCAGCACGACGATCTCCGTCAACGGCAGCACGGTCGCGGCGACGCCGGACGCAGCCGGCTACGTCGCGCTCGACCGCGAATGGCGGGATGGCGACGTCGTATCGATCGCGTTCCCGGTCGAGACGCGCACAGTAGCTGCGGACGCGCGCGTGACGGACAACAGGGGACGGCTCGCGATCGAGCGCGGGCCGATCGTCTTTTGCGCGGAATGGCCGGATTGCGCAGACGGCGACGCACTCGATCTGCTCGTGGACGCCGCACCGTCGCTCGCGCCAGCGCGCGAGCGGCTGCTGGGCGAGGCCGTGACCGTGCTCGGTACGACGGCGCGGCGCGTGTCGAATCCCGCTTCGGCGGCGCGGCCGCTGAAGCTGATCCCGTACTACCTGTGGGCGAACCGCGGTGCGGGCGAGATGAGCGTGTGGCTGCCGAAGGAGGAGTACATCGTCGGCGATGTCGGGCCGGCCGGCGGCTTCATCTTTCATGTCAATCCGAACTACCAGGCCGACGGCTGGCGCTACCTCGAGGCAGCGCCATTCGATCAGAGCGAAGGCGCGCTGTGGGGCTGTTTCCGCCGCGAGATCCCGGGCGCGCGCGGCACCGCGATCGGTACCGGCCGCCAGAATACGGCGGACATGCTGGCGGCGTGCGCCGAGCCGGCGACTGCAGCGCGGCTGTGCGAGAGCCTCAGCGTGAACGGCGTGCGCGGCTGGTTCCTGCCATCGCGCGATGAGCTCTCCGAGATGTATCGCGGCCTGGCCGCGCGCGGTGTCGGCAACTTCGAGTTCGGCAGCGCGAAGGACAATGTCATGTACTGGGCGTCCACACAGAACACCGCCGACATGGCGGTACACACTGACTTCGTGGACTGGGGCCGCGTGCACGGCGACGACAAGGACTTTCCGCGCCGCGTCCGCGCAATCCGCGCGTTCTGAGGCGCACACGCATGAACGGTTTGCCCGCGGCGCTGCGTGCCGCGACGCTGCATGCTGTCGTGCTGCTCCTCGCCGGCTGCGGCCGGCCCGAATTGCCGCCGCCCGCCTTGCAGGACGTCGTCCGCAGTGAGGAGCCGCGTCGCATCGACGTGCTGTTCCTCGGCCGTGACGACACGCTGCACGACGCGCGCGCGGTCGCACCGCTGATCGCCGGCGCACTCGGGCGCGAAGGCATCAACATCGACTACGCCGAGGCACTGCCGACCGACGAGGGCTCGCTCGCGCTGTTCGATGCAGTCATCGTCTATGCCGAATCGGCTGACGACGTGCTGGAGCGCAGCGACGCACTGCGCACGTATGTCGAAGCGGGCGGCGGCCTGCTCGCCATCCATGAGGGCGGTGTGCATGTCGCCGACGCGGCCTCGTTCGCGGGCGGGCAGATGCCGCAGGATTCCGGCAGCACGCGCAGTCACGGTGGCGGCCGCATTTTCGGCACACGTTACGGCCACGACGCGGAGACCTGGAGGCAGTCGTCGTTCCAGCGACTGGTGCGCGGCGGCATCCTGTGGGCGGTCGGTGATCAGGTCCGCGGCCTGCTGGCTGAGTACGACGTGCCGCTGCTGGTCTACGAGGACGCGCCGGTGCCGATCCCGAACTACGAGGGCGCGCCGGAGCCGCTGCGGCTGCAGCGACCGCTGCCGCCGGGTGACGCAGTGCGACAGTGGCAGGTGCCGCCCGGCTTCGAGCTGGTGCTGTTCGCGGCGGAGCCGGAGGTCGTGAATCCCATCGCCATGACGTGGGATGAGCGCGGCCGGCTGTGGGTCGTCGAGACGGTGGACTACCCGAACAACATCGTACCGGACGGTGAGGGCAATGATGTGGTCCGGATCCTGGAGGACACGGACGGCGATGGCCGTGCCGACACATCGAAGATCTTTGCCGACGGCCTCAGCATCCCGACAGGCATCGTGTTTGCCAACGGCGGTGTAATCCTGTCGAACGCGCCGCGGTTCCTGTTTCTGAAGGACACGGACGGCGATGATCGCGCCGATGTGCGCGAGGAGATCATGACCGGCTGGAGTGTCGCGGACACGCATTCCGGGCCGTCCAACCTGCAGTACGGCTTCGACAACTGGATCTGGGGCGCGGTCGGTGACGCCGGCTTTGCCGGTGATGTCGGCGGCGAGAAGATGCAGTTCGAGGATGCGATCTACCGGTTCCGGCCGGACGGCTCGGAACTGGAGATCGTCGCGCGCTACTCGAACAACACATGGGGTCTCGGCTTCACCGAGTCGTTCGATCTGTTCGCGAACACGGCGAACAACGAGCACAGCGTCTTCATCGCCATCCCGCAGCGCTACTACGAGGGCGTGCGCGGGCTGCGCGGTGCGGGCTGGGCGCGCATCGACGGGCACTACGCGCGGCACACGCTCGCGCCCACGCGGCAGGTCGATTACTTCGGCGGCTTCACGGCGGCGGGCGGGCACCACTTCTACAGTGCGCGCAGCTACCCGCGCGAGTACTGGAACCGCATCGCATTCGTGCACGAAGCGACGGGCGGCCTGGTGCATCGCGCGGTGATCGATCGCGCCGGATCGGGATTCAGGGAGACGGACGGCTGGAACCTCGTCGCGAGCGCCGACGAGTGGTCGGCGCCAGTTCACGCCGAGGTCGGCCCGGACGGCGCGGTGTGGATCCTGGACTGGTACAGCTTCATCAAGCAGCACAACCCGACGCCGCCCGGCTTCGAGACCGGGGCGGGCGGTGCGTACGAGACGCCGCTGCGCGACCGACAGCACGGCCGCATCTACCGTCTCGTGTGGAAGGGTGCGCCGGCGTACGCGCCGCTGTCCCTCAGCGCCGACCGTCCGGACGAGCTGGTCGATGCGCTGCGGCACGACAACATGTTCTGGCGCCGCACCGCGCAGCGGTTGCTGGTCGACCGCGGCGACACCGACGTGCTGGGGGACCTCTACCGCATCACCGGCGACCGCCGGGTGGACGAGCTCGGACTGAACGCGCCCGCCGTGCACGCGATCTGGACGCTGCACGGGCTCGGTGCGCTCGACGGCTCCAACGCGCGCGCGGAGCGTGCTGTGCGCGAAGCGCTCGACCATCCCGCTGCGGGCGTGCGCAGGAACGCGATCCTCGCGCTGCCGCGCAACGAGCGCACGTTCGAGTACCTGGAGGACGCCGGCAGCCTTGCGGACGATGACCTGAACGTCAGGCTGCAGGCACTGCTCGCGATCGCGGAGCTGGAGCCGTCCGCCGAGATCGGGCGTGCGCTGTTCGAGCTCGGCCGCGACCGCGCGGTGCCCAACGACGAGTGGCTGCCGACCGCGCTCTACCTGGCCGCGAGCCGGCACGCCGCCGGCTTCATGGCCGCGTATGCCGACGATGCAGGCGCGCTCGAGGTCGCCCGGCTCGCAGGCCGCGCCGCGCGCGGCGAGCTGGACGACGTCGTGGACTGGTCCGACGCTGCGCTCGATGACTCCGCCTGGGACACGATCCGCGTGCCCGCTCACTGGACGACGACGAAGCTCGCACACTTCCCGGGCGTCGTCTGGTTCCGCCGCGCGGTCGATGTGCCGGCGGCAGGTGCGGGCGCGGCCGCGACGCTGTACCTCGGCCCGATCTCCGATCGGGACATCGCGTATGTCAACGGGCAGCAGGTCGGCACGACGGACAATCAGCCGGGCACCGAACGAGAGTATGCGATACCGGCGGGCGTGCTGCACGCGGGGCGCAATGTGGTCGCCGTCGAGGTCACGAATCAGCGCCGCGGCGGCGGCATCTACGGTGCCGACGATCTCGTACGCATCGACGGCGCCGGCTTCAGCGTGCCGCTGGCCGGGCAGTGGCGGTATCGGAAGGCCGCGGAGTGGCGCGGCGGGCGTCGTCCGGACTTCTCCGCCGGGATCCCGTTCGAGCAGCAGTTCCTGCGCTACTACGATCCGGCGGGGGCGCCCGCGGGCTCCGCTGAGCGTGACGACATCGCGGAGGATGTGGCTGCGACGGTCGAGCTGGGTACCGTTCCGGGCCAGAACCGCTTCGATCGCGACACGATCACGGTGCGCGCGGGGCAGCGGATCGCGATCGCGTTCGACAACACCGACGGCATGCTGCACAACGTCGTCGTGCTGGGCGAGGCCATGGCGCAGCAGGAGGTCGGTGCGATGCTGAACGCGTACGTGAGCGACGCGTCGGCGTCGGGCTCGGACTTCATTCCGCCGCGGCTGCCGGTGCTCGCGCGCAGCCCGATGACGAGCCCGCGCGAGTCGCTGACGTTCGTCATCACGGTCCCGGACGAGCCGGGCGACTACCCGATCCTGTGCACCGTGCCGGGGCACTGGATGACCATGTGGGCAACCCTGCGAGTGCTGCCATGAGCCGACCCCGTCCCGTACTGGTTGTGGCTGTTGTGCTGACCACTGCAGTGGCCGCCGCCGCGTCCGTCCGGATCGCGCGGTCGCAGGCGACGCCGGGTGGCTCGCTGACTACGGAGCAGTGGCCCGAGCTGAGCCTCGAGGTGCACGAGCTGGTGCTCGACAACGGGTTCACGATCGTGATCGTGCAGGACGCTCGTGTGCCGCGCGTCGCCGCGTCGCTGTGGTACCGGGTCGGCGGATTGCAGGAGCGCCAGGGTGAGCATGGCGCGACGCACTTTCTCGAGCACGCGATCCATCAGGGCACGACGACGATCGGTGTGAACGATGTCGGGCTCGACCGGAGACTGTTGCAGGAGATTCACGAGACTGAGCTGGCCCTGATCGCGGAGCGTAACGGGCGGCGCAACGAGCTGCGCGAGCGCGACATCTTCTACGACGAGGCGGAGTGGCCGACGAGCCCGCAGGCGGACAGCCTGCGTCGCCGGCTGTACGCGCTGGAGGACGAGCAGTCGGCGAATCGCACGTTCTGGCCGGAATACAACTGGTACCGCGAGGCGGGCGGCATCATGCGGCACGGCGATCCCGTGCCGGCGAACACGGGCAACGAGCTGATGCGCATCGAGGTGGACCTGCCGCGCAGCAACCTCGAGCTGTTCTTCAGACTGGAAGCGGACCGCATGGCGAACGCGGTGCTGCGCGGCTTCGAGGCGCAGCGGTTCACGGTGTACGAGCAGTTCCTGAACATCAATCGCAACGACCGCGGCCGCTTCTCGGAGGCGCTGAACGGCGCGACCGGCATCGTGCATCCGAACTACCTGCATCCCGGCGGCCACATGCGCGACCACGCGTTCTGGGATCGCACGAGCATGCTGCGCATGTACGATGACTACTTCGTGCCGAACAACGCGACGCTCGCGCTCGTCGGCGACGTGGACATTGAGCAGGTTCGCACGCTCGCGAACGAGTACTTCGGCCGCGTGCCGCGCGGGCCGGAGCCGCCCGCCAACATGGACCTCGAGGCGGACCCGCCGCCCGGCGGTACCATTCGTCTGGACTGGTCCGAGCCGCAGCCGACGCAGCTCACCGTGCAGTACCGCATCCCGGGCGTCGGTCATCCCGACCGTCCGGCATTCGACGCGGCCGCGCGACTGCTCGGCGGTGCCAATGGCATCCTCGCTGCGGCCGCCGCGGCCGTCGGTGCGCCGTCGGCAGGCTGGAGCGCGAGCGCATCCATGACCGGCTCGCCGACGCGATTGAGCATCCAGGCGCGAGCCAGCCGCGACGCCGATCTGCCCGCACTCGAGCGCGCGGTGCAGGAGGCAGTCGATCGGCTGCGTCGCGGCGACATAGACGGGGCGGCGCTGGCGCGCATCAACCGCGGCATGCGGCTCGACTGGGATGCCATGCGCACCCATCGCGGCGACCTCGCCTCCGAGATCGGCGCGTTCGCGGTGATGGACGAGTGGCGCACGCTGCGTTCGTTCTCCGAGCGCCGACACGCGGCGACGGCTGCGGACATTGAGCGCGTCGCCGGGCGCTACCTGGTGCCGCGGAACCGCGTGATCGGGACGACGCGACAGAATCCGGAGGGCGCACGATGACGAAGCTCGCGCTTGCGGCACTGCCGCTGCTGCCGCTGCTGCTCGCCGGGTGCTCCGATCTCGGCGCAATCGGCAACCGGCGGGGAAGTGCTCTGCCCGGTCATTCGCGGCCGGTGCTCGAGCATGACTGGCCGCACCCGGACGAGCTTTCGTTCGATGACGGCGGCTTCCGCGCGACCGATCCGGCGTCGGCACTGTTCACGTCGCCCGCGGGAGTGCGCGCGTACATCATCAATGACGCCTCCGATCCACTCGTCCGGATAACGGCAGCGCTGCCGCTCGGACGGAACACGGAAGACGGACCGGGCGCTGCGGACGCTGCGGCCGACGTGCTGCGTCGGACGCTCGCGGATCGGCTCGGCGGCGACTTCGTCGGCGACGTCGCAGTCTCGGGCCAGGCCGGCGTCACCACCCTGACCGTCGAGACGTTCGCTGAAGACTGGCAGCGTGTACTGACGGCAGTGCTCGCCACGCTGCGCGAGCCGCAGCTCGATGATGTCGCCGCAGCACGGACGGGGAACGACGCGACGGACGGCGCGGCCGGTGCGATCGCGCGACTCACGCGGCTGACGGCGCGATACCCCGGCGCGCCGCCCGAACCCGGCAGCGCGGTGGACGCGGCCGCGGTCCGGCGCACCGCACTGCGTGCACTGGACCCGCACGCTGTCGTGATCGGTGTCGCAGGAGGTCTCGCCCGCGCGGACGCAGAGGCAGCCATCGTCGCGGCCACGGCAGGCTGGACCGGCATCGCTGCCGCGCAGCCATCGTCGCGCGCGCCGACGATCGACGCGACGCTCCTGCCGGCGGAGGCGCTGCACACCGTGGACGTGCCCGGCGAGCTGTCGTGGGTCGTCGTGGGTCAGACGATGCCAGCGATCGCGCCGCAGGACGAGGCGGCCGTCGCGGCGCTCGAGGAGATCATCAACATCCGGCTGAACATCGTGACGCGGGAGATGCGCGGCCTCACCAATCGCGCCATGCTCGTGCTGCCCGAGCCGCTGGATGGTGCGGGGCTGCTGTACGTGCGCACGAGCAGCCGCGCCGAATCCGTCGCGCCGCTGATCCGCCTCGCCGTCGAGGAGCTCACGCGCATCCGCGGGACCGCTGGCACGCCCACCGCCGAGGAGCTGGACCAGGTGAAGGGCGGGCTGGTGCGCGGTCTGTGGCAGCGCGGCCTCGACGGCCCGCGTGCGACCGCGGCCACGTACGCGATGGAGACCGCGCGCCGCGGCTCGCTCGACGCGCTGCTCGGCTGGCCCGCCGCGGTGAATTCCGTGACCGCAGCCGATGTCACGGCCGCCGCAATAATGTACATCGATCCGGCGAAGCTGACGGCCGTCGTCGTCGGACCCATCGACGCGGTGCGCGCCGCGCGACACCCGCGCTGGCCGGCCGGCCTCGAGGACATGCCGGCGCTGCTGCGCTGATCTCGACGATGTAACGCTCCATCCTCGCGCGACGCGGGGCGAACCCATACAGGAGGACACGATGAAGATCGCTCGCTCGTTACAACCGCTGCTGTTAGCCGCGACCCTGCTGCTGGCTGCGGACGTGGTCGCGGGCCAGGGAACTGCGGCAGACTACCGCCGCGCCCTTGCGCTCCCGGATGCATACGAGGGCCTGGTGACCAATGTCGTCGACAATGTGGAGTGGGTCGGCAACGACCGTTTCACGTTCCGCCGGTCGGTGC
>JBBEBA010000019.1:0-2417 GCA_040882575.1 Gemmatimonadota bacterium | reverse complement strand
CCGAAGATGTCACCTTCCTGAGCAATGACGGCTCGGAGGGCAACGCGTACGAGCACGGGTCGCTTTCGTGGTCGCCGGATTCACGGAAGCTGGCCGCATACCGCGTGATCCCCGGCTACGAGCGGCTCGTCCACTACGTCGACTCCGCGCCCGAGGGGCAGCTCCAGCCGGTGCATTCCACGCGCTCCTACACCAAGCCGGGCGATGTGCTGGACGTGAATCAACCGATCCTGTTCGACGTCGCGTCGGGCACGCAGACCGTCATCGACAACTCACTGTTCCCGAATGCGTACAGCATGTCGGGGCTCGAGTGGCGCGATGATGGCCGCGCATTCACGTTCGAGTACAACCAGCGCGGCCATGAGGTCTACCGCGTCATCTCGGTGGACGCGCAGACGGGCGAAGCCCGCGCGCTCATCAGCGAGGAGCCGGAGACGTTCTTCTACTACCGCGACACCAGTGGCGACGGCAAGAAGTTCCGCCACGACATGAACGACGGTCGCGAGGTCATCTGGATGTCGGAGCGCGACGGCTGGAGCCATCTCTACCTCTACGACGGCGAGACCGGTCGCGTGAAGAACCAGATCACGCGTGGCAACTGGGTGGTGCGCGATGTCGAGCACGTGGATGAGGCGAACCGGCAGATCTACTTCATGGCCGGCGGCATGAACCCGGACCAGGATCCCTACTTCGTCCACTACTATCGCATCAACTTCGACGGCAGCGGCCTCACACCGCTCACCGAAGCGAACGGCACGCATGAGGCGGTGTTCTCGGACGACATGCAGCACTACGTCGTGACCTGGTCGCGCGTGGACATGCCGCCCGTGACGGAGCTGCGCCGCACGCGCGACGGCGAGGTGCTGGCTGAGATCGGCCGCGGCGACCATTCCGCACTGCTGGCCACCGGCTGGAAGGTACCGGAGGTCTTCACGGCAAAGGGACGCGACGGTGTGACCGACATCTGGGGCATCATCCTGCGTCCGTCCAACTTCGATCCGGCGCGGAAGTACCCGGTCATCGAGTCGATCTACGCAGGGCCGCACAACAACCACGTGCCGAAGGACTTCAGCCCGCTGCCGTCGCGGGGCATGTTGAAGCAGGCCGAGCTCGGCTTCATCGTCGTGCAGATCGACGGCATGGGCACGTCCAACCGGTCCAAGGCGTTCCACGACGTCGCCTGGAAGAATCTCGGCGACGCCGGCTTCCCCGACCGCATCCTCTGGCACAAGGCGGTCGCCGCGAAGTACCCGTTCTACGATCTGTCGCGCGTGGGCATCTACGGCGGCTCGGCCGGCGGACAGAACGCCATGGGCGCGCTCCTGTTCCACCCGGAGTTCTATCACGCGGCGGTCGCCGACAACGGTTGTCACGACAACCGCATGGACAAGATCTGGTGGAACGAGCTGTGGATGGGCTACCCGATCGGGCCGCACTACTCGGCATCGTCGAACGTGGACAATGCGCACCTGCTGCAGGGCAAGCTGCTCCTGACGGTCTCCGAGCTCGACACCAACGTCGATCCGTCCTCGACCTACCAGGTCGTGGACGCGCTGATCGCCGCCGGCAAGGAGTTCGACCTGCTGGTGGTACCGGGCGGCGGCCATGGACGGGGCCCGTACCACGAGCGCAAGCGCTTCGACTTCTTCGTCGAGAACTTCCTCGGCGTCAAGCCGCCGCTATGGAACCAGGGCGGTATCGTGGCTGCGCCCGGCGCCGAGTCGCAGTAGGCGCTACCCGGCAACAGGGACGATCACGCGGCGCAGCCATCCGCGAGGTCGTCCTGCTCAGCCGGCCAGCCGCGACGCGCACCACCGTATCCACCCCCCGCTGAGTCGGCCCCTCACGCGGGGCGACAGCTCCGTTCGAAATCGGCGTGGGTGTCGCAGCTGGTGTCGCGCTGCCGGGTCGTGGGCGGCGCCGGAACGGCCCCAGCGGGGTGGGCGGAGGGGCGCGTTAAGGCTTCATGGGTCAGACGAGGACGAGGAGTAGCGTTGAGGTTGCCGGGCGGGGGGGTCCCTTTGCCGGCCCATCGACCCAACTCCTCCTCCTCGCCTGTTCCATGAAGCCTCAACGGCCCCCCGCCTCTCGCCCCGTTCGTTCGCGTCGGCGGTCTTTATCGCCGCGGTCGGGATGACCTACGTTGCGGGTCCTCGCAGCTTCAGCCCAATGATCTCCGGCGGCACCGCGTCCGGATTGGCAGCCGCTTCGGCGATCCAGTCGTAGTCGAAATCCCACGCTTCGCCGCCGAACAGCACGAACGCGCCTGCGGGAATTTCGCCCAGCGCATCGCACGCCGCCGCTTTGGCCTGCCGCCCGGGCGGCAGGTTATGGATCCAGACGCGGCACTGCCCGTCCGGCGGGTAGTGCCCGGGAGGTACGAAAAGGTGTCGTCTACCCGGCACGCGCACAGTGAC
>JBBEBA010000018.1:0-40655 GCA_040882575.1 Gemmatimonadota bacterium | reverse complement strand
CAATAAGAACAATGGTCGCGAGCGCGTGCTTCTCGATGCTGACCGTCACGCTGCTCTTCGCGCAGGCACCTGGCACCGGTCCGGGCGTCGCCCCGTCGGTGACACCGACAACGGCCGAGGCTCGGCTGCGGGCATTCGAGCAACATCGGCAGATGGAGCGGTCGTCACCGTTTTCATCCCTCTCGTGGCGGGCGGTCGGCCCTCGACTGCAGGGTGGACGCATCGAAGGCATCGCGGTCGCGCCCGGCAACACGTCCACGATTTACACGGGGCCGGGATCAGGGAACATCTTCAAGTCCGTCAACAATGGGACAACGTGGACCCCCATTTTCGAGAAGGAATCCACGTCCACCATCGGCGATATCGCCGTCGCGCCCTCCAACCCGAACATCGTGTGGGTCGGCACCGGTGAGGTGCTGATGGCGCGGAGCTCATACGCGGGGACCGGTGTGTTCAAGTCCGTCGACGCCGGAGCCACGTGGACGAACATGGGACTCACCGACTCCCACCACATCGCACAAGTCGTGGTCCATCCGACAGACCCGAACAGGGTGTGGGTGGCCGCCGTGGGGCACCTGTACTCGGAGAACGAAGAACGAGGCATTTTCAGAACGGTTGACGGAGGCACGACCTGGGATCGGACGCTCTTCGTCGACAACAGAACCGGTGCCATCGATGTCGTCCTCGACCCGTCCGACCCGGACGTCCTGTATGCCGCGATGTGGGAACGCTCCCGCAAGGCCTGGGGCCACACCACCAACGGTCCTGGCAGTGGTCTGTTCAAGAGTATCGACGGTGGGGCTACCTGGCAGCCGCTGACCACAGGCCTCCCAACCGGCGCTGACGTCGGCCGCATCGGCCTCGCCATCGCGCCCTCGAATCCCCGCGTGGTATATGCGTTGGTCGATAACTACGCCACAGCCCCACCGACTGCCGGACCTGGACGCGGCGCCAACCGAGCACCGGAACGGATCGGCGGCGAAGTCTACCGATCTGACGATCGGGGCGAGACGTGGCAGAAGGTGAACGAAGAGCCGGTGGCCGCCGGTTACGACTTCTGTCTGATCCAGGTCGCGCCTGACAATGAAGACATCATCTATCTGCCGAACAACCGATTCATGATGTCGGAGAACGGCGGACGCACGTTTCGCCAGATCGAAGGCACGCTGGTCCACTTGCTACCGCACGGATCTCGGATCCTGCATCTGGACCAGCACGAGCTGTGGATCGATCCGGACAACGCCCAGCACATGCTCCTTGGCAATGACGGCGGGCTGCACCAGACCTACGACCGCGGGGAATCGTGGCTTCATCTCAACAACCTGCCGATCGGCGAGTTTTATGCGGTCTCTGTCGACATGGAAGAGCCCTACACCATCTACGGCGGCACCCAGGACAACGCGGCCTTGTTCGGCACCTCAGCCCAGACACTGGCTCACGATCTGGGCGACCAGTGGTCACACGTCTATCTTGACCAATGGGGCGGGGGCGACTCGTACTTCACCTATCGGGATCCGTTCGACCACGATCTGATCTATTACGAGCACCAGTTGGGCGACCTGCGCCGAAAGCGCATGTCGACGGGCAAGACCGACGCTATTCGTCCTCGCGATATCGAGGGTGAACCTGCCCTGCGTTCAAACTGGATGACGCCCTTCTTCCTGTCGACCGAACCGACGAGTTTACCCGAGGCCAGGCCTGTGATGTACTACGGCGCGAATCGGCTCTTCAAATCGTTCGACCGGGGCGATTCCTGGACCGCCATCAGTCCTGATCTGACCAGTAACCCCGCGCAACAGGGCAACGTTCCGTGGGGCACGTTGACCACGGTCTCACAGTCGCCGCGCAATCCGCATGTGCTCTATGCGGGAGCTGATGACGGACATGTCCACGTCACACGCGACGAGGGGAAGACGTGGACGCGGATAGACGAGGGGTTGCCGGACCGATGGGTCACCCGCATCACCGGCTCTACCCATGACGAGGCAACCGTGTACCTGTCGATGACCGGCTACCGGTATGACGACTTTGCCGCCTACATTTTCGTATCGCACGACTACGGCAAGACCTGGGGATCGTTGGTCTCCAACCTTCCCGCCGAGCCGATCAATGTGATAGCCGAAGACCCGGCGGACGCGCGGATTCTCTACGTCGGAACCGACAGTGGAGTCTTTGTGTCAACCACCGGCGGCCACGAGTGGCAGGCATTCTGCGCAGACCTGCCGACGATTCCGGTCTACGACCTGGTGGTGCATCCGCGCGATCCGGAGCTGGTCATCGGCACTCATGGCCGCAGTGTCTTCGTGGCCAATATTCAGCCTGTCCGCGACGCCGCAGGAACTGGCAGGTGAGCACCGAGCCAGCCGCGGTGATTCAGGTCTCCGGCCTGAAGAAGCGATACGGATCGCTGGTCGCGGTGGATGACATCTCGTTCGAGGTGCAGCGAGGGTGAGATCTTCGGTCTGATCGGGCAAGTTGCCTGAGCTTCATCTGGTTCAGCCAGGTCGTCACCCGGCGACACGGTCAGATCGCCCACAGCAAAAGTGGATTCACGTTCGAAGATGCTATCGAAGGTCAATCCGCCGCCGGCTCCACTCTAAGCGCCCGGTGATCTTCGGATTGCCGGGCGCTATTTGTTGCCGGCTCAAGCGGAATGATCCTACTCGTGTTTGTATAGAGACGAAGCGCGCCCGTCTCGTGTGCGCGGGGAGCTACACGACGGACGTGCCGACGCCGATGACCACGCCGCTGACGGATCTGGCGACGACCGTCGAAGGCAACCGCATCACGATCCGTGGTGCCGACGGGCTACGCATGAACCTGAACCTGAATGGTGCCGAGCTCACGGGCTCGGCGGCTGCGCCTAATCGGCGTTCAGCGAAGAGGCCGGGTCGATCCGCGACGCGCGCACCGCGGGCAGCCACGCGGCGAACAGTGCGATGCCGCCGAGGATACCGCTGACGGCGACGAACGTGAGCGGATCCGTCGACGCCGTGCCGAACAGCAGGCCCTGAAGCAGGCGGGTCAATGCGAGCGCCGCGGCAACACCAATGATCAGGCCGATCGCGACGAGCCGCGCGCCCTGGAGCACGACCATGCGGCGGACCTCCGCCGGCCGTGCGCCGAGGGCGAGGCGGATACCGATCTCGTTGGTCCGACGCGCGACGATGTAGGAGATCACGCTGTACAGCCCGATCGCGCCGAGCACGAGCGCAATGCCGGCCGCGGCGACGAGCGCGAGCATCGTGAAGCTGAGACGGACCATCGAGTCCGCAACGATCTTCTCGTACGTCGCGCTCGCGGCGACCGGCAGGTTCGGATCCAGCGCAGCGACCTGTGTGCGCGCGAGCGTCGCGATAGCGCCCGGTTGATCGGTGCGAATCACATACGTCATGTTGCGCGCCTGCTCGCCTGCACCCCGGGCCACCGGGTAGTAGACCGTCTCGCCGGCATCCCTTTCGAGCGTCTGCTCGCGCACGTTGCCGGCGACGCCGACGACGGTGTACAGCGAGTCCTCGACCGCAGGGCGGAGCCGTCGGCCGATGGGATCCACACCGGGCCAGGCTCGTGCTGCGAGCGCTTCGCTCACGACGACATTCCTGCGATCCTCGTCGCCATCGGACGGTCCGAATGCGCGGCCGGCGACGATCGGAATGCGCATGGCCTTGAAGTAGCCGTCGGTCACCGTCACGAACCAGAACATCGGGGGCATGCCGCCCTCAACGAGCGGCTGATCCTCGATGATGTGCGCGGTGCCGCTGCAGCAGCCCGCCAGCGGCGCATGCGTGGTCGCGCCGGCCTGCTCGACGCCGGACAGTCCGCGGAGCCGCTCGAGCAGCTGCGTGTGGAAGCGCGCGAGACTCGCCGCGTCCGGGTACGTCGACTCGGGCAGTGACACTCGGAACGTGGTCGCGTCGCGCGGCTCGAAGCCGGGATCGATCGCGCGGATGTTCTGAAAGCTGCGCACCATGAGGCCGGAGCCGACCAGCAGCACCAGCGCGAGGGCCGTCTGGGCGACGACGAGCGACTGCCGCGTGCGGTGCCGCTCGCGGCCGGCCGTCGCGCCGCGTGCCGAGCGCCCCAGCGTCGCGAGCAGGTCCGGTGACGTCAGGCGCAGTGCCGGCAGCATCCCGAGCAGAACTGCCGCGAGGAGTGTGGCGACGACGGTAAACGCGAGCACAACGGGGTCGATGGCGATGGCGTGCAGCCGCGCCGCGCGCACCGCGAACTCCTTCTGCCGCGCCTCGGCCCGGACGAGGAACAGGTTCGTGACGTTCGCGCACGCGATCAGGAACACGAATGCGACGGCGCCGAGCAGGATCCAGAGCAAGCGGCTGACGTCGCCGACGACCGCTTCCTTCAGCGGCGTCACGACGGTGGCGAGCCGACCGGCCTCGATAAAGGCAGCAAAATCACTGCCGGCCCCGACAATCTCCGGCACGCGCTGCATCAGCGGCCGCAGGCGCGCCTCCGCTCCGGCGGCATCCATACCCCCGTCCAGCCGCGCGACGGCCTGATAGGCGAAGTCGCCGAACGCCTGCTCCGCACCCTCCACCACGACCACGAGCGGCAGCCAGAGCCTGGCCCTGCGATCCGGAAACTCGAAGCCGTCCGGCATCACGCCGACGACAGTGCGGGGCACGCCGTCGATGCGTACGGTCGTGCCGACCACAGCGTGGTCGGCGCCGAATCGCTCCCGCCAGAGGCCATGGCTCAGCAGCACCGCCGGAGGGCCGCCCGTCTTCATCTCCGCCTCGTCGAACGTGCGGCCGGCCGCCGGAGTCACGCCCAGCGTCGCGAACAGCTCCCGGGACACGCGCGCCGCGACGACCCGGGTCGGCGGGGCGTCGTCTCCCGTGATGTTGGCCGTCGCCTCGGTGTACATTCCCGAGGACCGGAATGCATCGGATTCGCCGGAATACAGCAGGTAAAAGCCCGGCGAAATGCCGATCTCGTCGTAGCCCAGGCCCGGCGCGGTGTGGCCCAGCAGGACCAGCTCGTCGGCGTCCTCGTACGGCAGCGGCTTGAGCAGCACACCCTGCACCACACTGAACACCGCTGTGTTCGTGCCGATCGCCAGGGCCAGCGTGATCACAGCCGCCAGCGTGAACTGCGGCGAGCGGGCAAGCCCCTTCGCGCCGTAGCGCGCCGCCCGCAGCATTGCTGTCATCATGCCGTCCCCCCGTCGTCCTGCACCGATGGTTGATGAGGTGTCCGATGCGAGCGGGCCGTGGCCGCGCAGCCGGTCGCAGACGCAGCGCCAGCCCAGCGCCAGCGCCTGCCGCCGGTACCACAAAGCGGCCGCTCCGACCGATACGCCGCGCGCGAGCCGGGCGTGCTCCTCGTGGAGATCGCCTGCAATGCTGTCGCCGACAGGTCCCCGCGGCAGCAGCCGCCGCAGCGCTCGCTCCGCCAGGCGCGGGGGATCCGAGTTCATGGTCCGGCCCTCAGCCGGGCTCCCCGAGCACGCCTTCGAGGTTCGCCCACAGGCGCAGCAACGCCGCGCGGTACATGCGCACCGCTTCGAGCCCCGCCTGCGTCAGCTCGAACCGCCGCTTCGCATGGCCGCCTCGGTCCGGACCCGGCTCTTCCAGATGCCACCGCAGGAAGCCCTTCTCCTCGAGGCGGCCGAGCGACGAGTACAGCGCTCCGCGGGACACACTGCGGCCAGCCGTCGTCTCGAGCTCCTCGCTGATCGACGGTCCGTACGCGCCATCCCGCAACTGCAGGATCGCCAGCAGCACCATGTGCTCGAACTCGCCGAGCGAAAACGTCTGCTTTGTAGACATACTATGAGTCTACAACACAGACATACTGACGGCAAGACAGCGTCGCTGCAGGGCTACAGTCTGGATAACAGTCGAATCACGCATATCGCCACAAGCGTCGCCTCTGCAACAGGATACAGCACTCGGGCAATTACTCCGGCTACGGGTTCGACTCCCGCCGACTCCATGAAATCGCCCGAGGCAGCAGGCTCGGGCGGCAAGTCCGTGCTGGCGGCGCACCTCATCCCCACGCACGCCTGGCCTCTCATTTTCTGCGGGGGGGGGTCAACAGCAGGCACAACTCTTGCCTAAACCACGTCCCACGGGGTAGAATGGCAAGTCATTCCTCCGCGGTATTTATCTATCCGCCAGCCCAATGTCACTGCAAGGATTCGCACGAGCCGACGCCGTCACGGTCGGCGCCATCTGGGACAGGGTGGTCGAAACAGTGCCGGCGCTGGTGGTACTGCTCGACGCCCGCGGCCGGATCGTACGCTTCAACCAGGCCTGCGAACTCCTGACTGCGTATTCGGAGGCGGAGGTGATCGGCGCCGCGCCGTGGGAGTTCCTGATCCCATCGGAACAGATCGACGCGGTCAGAAGCGTCTTTCAGGACCTCGCCGCCGGGAATTTTCCGTCCACATTCCGCAATGACTGGATTGCCCGCTCCGGGGAGCGTTGCCCGATCGAATGGGTGAACAGCGTCGTGACCGACGAGGGTGGCGGAATTCTCTGCGTGATCGGGACCGGGCGGGACCTGCGCCGGGAACTCGCGACCGAACGGCTGGCCGCAGAACTGCTGGCGGCGCAGGCGCGCACTTCCGGGATCATCTCGGCGGCCGCCGATGCGATCATCTCCGTTGCCGCGGATCAGCGCATCCTGATGTTCAACGAAGCCGCCGAGGAGATCTTCGGCTGGACGGCGGAAGAGATCATCGGAAAGCCCCTGGGTACGCTGATCCCGGAACGCTTCCGGAGCGCGCATGCGAGCATCCATGTACCCGGCTTCGCCGCGTCGCCCGTCGCGGCGCGGCGGATGGGCGAACGGCGCGAGATCTTCGGACTGCGCAAGTCCGGCGAGGAGTTCCCGGCCGAAGCGGCGATTTCGAAGCTCTCGGTCTGCGGCGACGCGGTCATGACCGTCATCCTGCGCGACGTCACGGACCGGAATCGGCTGGAGTCGGCGCAGCGTTTTCTCGTGGATGCCGGGCTGGCGCTCTGCCAGTCCATCGACTACGAGACCACGCTGCGGCGGGTGGCGAGCCTTGCGGTCCGCGGGCTTGCCGATCTCTGCATCGTCGACACGGTCGCCACGGACGGCAGGATCGAGCGGCTGGAAGTGGCGTATGCCGATACGGCGAAGGCGGATCTCGCACGTCGCCTGGCTCAGTTTCCGCTCGACAGGACGCGGCCGCACCTCGCGGCAGAGACGCTCGCCACCGGGACGTCGGTTGTCGCCGAGCTCACGCCCGAGAAGCTTGCCGCGACCACGCAGAACGCAGAGCATCGCGCGCTGTTCGAGGAGTTGCGCCCGGCTTCGTACATGAGCGCACCGCTCGTGGCACGGAACCAGCTCCTCGGCGCGATGGTCTTCCTCTCGTCGAAGAAGGTGTATGGCGCCGCCGACCTCGAGGTAGCCGAAGAGCTGGCGCGCCGCGCCGCGCTTGCGATCGACCACGCTCGAATGTATGCAGACGCCGAGCGCGCCACTCATGCCCGCGACGAGGTGATGAGCATCGTCGCGCACGACCTCCGCAATCCGATCAGCGCGGTCCGCGTCGGCGCCTCGCTGCTGGGGCGCGAGCTCTACCGCGAGTCCGGATCCGCCACAATGCAGCGCTATCTCGAAGGGATCGTGGCAGCGACGGATCAGATGGAGCGTCTCACCACGAATCTGCTGGATCTGCACCGGATCGAGAATGGCCGGTTGATACTCGACCGGCGGCCGTGCTCGCCCGCGTCCATTTTCGACCCGCTGCGTCCGACCTTCGAACTCCTGGCCGCTGAGCGCGACATCGCTTTCCAGTGCTCGGAGGGGGATGGGGCGGGCGCTGTGTTGCTCGCGGATCGCGACAGGATCGGCCAGGTGCTCGAGAACCTGCTCGGGAACGCCTTCAAGTTCACCCCCGCCGGTGGCACGGTTTCCGTCTCTGTCGCGGAGGACGGCGACGACCTCGTGTTTCACGTGCGCGACAGTGGGCGCGGCATGGACGCCGGGCAGCTATCGCGCCTGTTCGAGCGCTTCTGGCAGGCCGAGCCGGGCGCACGGCGGGGTCTCGGGTTGGGTCTCTCGATTTCCAAAGCAATCGTAGAGGCGCACGGCGGCCGGATCTGGGCCGAAAGCGAGCCCGGCCGGGGTACGTCCTTCCATTTCACCATCCCTCTGCGGGTCACTACGCGGGGGCTGAACCGGGTGGTCCTCGGCCGCTGAGACGCTGCGCTGTTCGAACAGCGGACCGGCCTCCGGAATCTCGAACACCTGGGATCGCGGCGCCCACGGTCCGCTGTGCAGAATTCCAGCCGTGGCGAAGGATCGGCCATTTCCCCACACAACCGTCGAGACATCCCCCGCTGCGCCGGTGCCCTGCGGGTGCGAATGTCGGATGGGAACGGCGACGGCACGCCGGCGGGACCGCGCTCTGCACTGGTCAATCCCGTGATCGGGTGCCATCGTTGCGGGCCCTCCCTGCAGGCAGCCACCACCAAGTAAAGGCCATGATCAGGAAGCATGTGCTGCACACCGGGACTGCGACGGCTACGCTCCATGCGCTCACCCTCATTCTCGTGTCGTCCCTCGAAGCGCAGCAGGCCCCCGATTCGGACCCGGCGACTCCCCGGGACCTCTATGTCGCCGCCTGCGCCGCGTGCCACGGGGACGACGGCACTGGCCGATCTCAGCCGGAGCTCGGCTTCGCCGTGCCCATGCCCGATTTCACGGACTGCTCGTTCGCGAGCCGAGAGCCCGATTCTGACTGGTTCGCCGTCGCCCACGACGGCGGGCCGGCCCGCGGGTTCGACCGGCTCATGCCCGCGTTCGGTGACGGCCTGACGGACGAGGAGATTCAGGCGACGCTCGACTACATTCGCACGCTGTGCACCGACCCGTCCTGGCCGAGAGGCGAGCTGAACCTGCCGCGCGCGATGTTCACCGAGAAGGCGTTTCCGGAGGACGAGGCCGTGTGGACCACGGGTGTCGCGGTCGAGGGCCCGGGGGCGATCTCCAACCAGTTCATCTACGAGAAGCGGATCGGCGCACGGAACCAGGTGGAGCTGGTCGTGCCGTTCGGGGCCTCGCGCGAGGGGGGCAGCTGGAACGGCGGCATCGGCGACATCGCGGCCGGTGTCAAGCGCGCCGTTTACCATCGTCTGGAGAGCGGCACGATCTTCAGTGTCGCCGGCGAGGTGATCCTGCCGACGGGTCATTACGAGCGCGGCTTCGGCGCGGGCGTGATGCGTCTCGAGCCGTTTGTCTCGTTCGGTCAGGCGTTGCCTGCCGAAGCGTTCATCCACGCCCAGGCCGGTGCGGAGATCCCGATCGATCGCGACCGCGCCGACCCGGAAGCGTTCTTGCGCGGCGCGATCGGCAGGACCTTCACGGAAGGCCGCTTCGGCCGTGCGTGGTCGCCGATGATCGAGGTGCTCGCTGCCCGCGACCTGGTGAGCGGTGCGAGCACGAGCTGGGACATCGTCCCGCAGTTCCACGTCACGCTCAACACGCGCCAGCACGTGATGGCCAACGTCGCGGTCCGGGTCCCGCTCACCGATACGGCCGGGCGGCACTCGCAGATTCTCGTGTTCCTGCTGCTCGACTGGTTCGACGGCGGAGTCCTGGAGGGATGGTGATGTCGGCAATGCCGCGACGGATCGCGGTCGTCATCGCGACCGGCGGGCTCGCACTCGCGTTTGTCGCGCAGCGCCCGCTCCAGCAGGCGCCCGCGCTGTTCCAGACGGCTGATGCGTGCATGTCCTGCCACAACCGGCTCATCACGCCGTCGGGCGAGGACATTTCCATCGGCTACACCTGGCGCGCGTCGATGATGGCGAACGCCGCCCGCGACCCCTACTGGCACGCGGCAGTCCGCCGCGAGGTTCTCGATTATCCGGAATCCGCCGCGTCGATCGAGAACGAGTGCTCGCGCTGTCACATGCCGATGGCGAACGAGCAGGCGCAGGCGGCGGGCGGCACCGGCGAGGTGTTCGCCAACCTGCCCGTCGGCCAGTCCACCGCACCGCTCGCACTGCTCGCCGCCGATGGCGTCTCCTGCACGGTCTGCCATCAGATCGAGCCGGACAACTTCGGCGAGCGCGAGAGCTTCACCGGCCGGTTCCTGATCGATCGCACGCGGCCGTTCGAGCAGCGACCGATCTACGGCCCGTACGATGTCGACACCGGGCGCGTCACGCTGATGCATTCCGCGGCGGGGTTCCTGCCGACACAGGCGACGCACGTGCAGCAGTCGGAAATGTGCGCATCCTGCCACACGCTCTACACCCACGCGCTGGGTGCAGGCGGAGCGGGCAGGCAGCTGCCGGAGCAGACGCCGTACCTGGAGTGGCTCGCGAGCGGCTACCGCAACGAGCTCAGCTGCCAGTCCTGCCACATGCCGGTAGTGACCCAGCCGACCGCGATCGCATCGGTGCTCGGCCAGCCGCGCGACTCCGTATCGCGCCACATCTTCCTTGGCGGCAACTTCTTCATGATCCGAATGCTCAACCGGTTCCGCAGCGAGCTCGGGGTCACGGCACTGCCGCAGGAGATGGAGGCCGCCGCCGTCAGGACCGAGGCGCACCTCCAGTCGAGCACGGCGCGGCTCGCGCTCGAGAACGTGCAACACGAGCGGGGTCGCATCCGCGCCGTCGTGCACGTCACGAACCTCGCCGGTCACAAGCTGCCGACCGCCTACCCGTCGAGGCGGGCCTGGATTGAGCTCACGGTGCGCAATGCAGCCGGCCGCGTCGTGTTCTCGTCGGGCGGCCTGCGCCCGGACGGCTCGATCACCGGCAACGACAACGACGCCGATGCGCGCCGCTTCGAGCCGCACCACACGACGGTGCGCAGCGCCGACCAGGTGCAGATCTACGAGTCGATCATGGCCGCACCCGACGGCGCAGTGACCACCGGCTTGCTCACGGCCGTCGACTATCTCAAGGACAACCGGATCCTGCCGCGCGGCTGGGATGCAGGCGCGGCCGATCCCGATGTCGCGGTCCACGGCGCCGCGAACGGCGACCCGGACTTCACCGGCGGTGCCGACCGCGTGACGTACGATGTCGGCGTCGATGCCGGCGGACCTTTCACCGTCGAAGCCGCGCTCTGGTTCCAGCCGATCGGGTTCCGCTGGGCCGAGAACCTGCGCGCCTACAACTCGTTCGAGACGAACCGTTTCGTGCGCTACTACACGTCCATGTCGGACGCGTCCGCGCTCGTGCTCGCGCGTACGTCCGCACGCGTCGAGTAGAGGATGCGGGCTGGCCGCGCGCGCGGCGGCCAGTAGTTTCCTCCTCGCACCTGCTCAGCTTCCTGAAGCCGGCCCGCGCACATTTCGTCAGTCGCGGCCCACCCCGAGCGCGTCCGCAACCCGGTTGATGTAGTTGAACCAGGAAGCGATGAGCGTGATCTGGAGTATCGCGACGTCGTCAAAGCCGACATCCCGGAGCCGGTCGTGGTCGGCGGGGGAAATCCGGGTGGCGTCGCGGGTGACCTGGACCACGAAGTCGAGCATGACCCTGTCCTGCTCGGAGAGGGGGGCTGTGGTGTGGTCGGCTTCAAGAGCGGCGACCAGCTCCGAGTCCAGCGTGACCCTGCGCAGAAACTCTGCGTGCGAGTCGATTCAGTAGCGGCACCGGTTCTCGACCGAGACTATGGTGGCGATCATCTCGTGCTGACGCCGCTCGAGCGGAAGGTCGGGCGACATGAGCGCGCCGAAGGTCGAGAAGGCGTGATGCAGGGCGTCGGGGATCAGGCTGTGGGACGCGACGATCCCCGACGTGCCGTCGCCCGTGGGGTGAACAGGCGTCCTGTACTCCGCGGGGTATAGCGACGACTGGGCCTCGATGGCGCGGCGCAGGCTTTCGTCGCCTTCGGACAGCGGAACGGTTCGGATCCATGTCATGACGGCGAGCTCCTCTGGTTGTCCTGGCGTGGAGTACGACGAAACACCAGATAATAGACGGGCACGCCCAGCGCAACGACCCCCACCCCCAGGCCGGCCTGCACCGGCTGGCTCCCGCCCAGCAGCGCCAGCAGGACGGCGACGAGGGTGAGGAAGGCGACGGGCGTCGCCGGATAGCCGGGTGTGGCGAAGGGCAGGGGCCCGGGGTCGCGGCGCCGCAGCACGAACACGGCGGCCACAGTGAGCGCGAGGAACAGCACGGTGACGAAGATGAAGTATCCCAGGATTTCGTCGAACGTGCCGAGAGCCACGAACAGCGAAGCCAGCACCGCCTGAACCGCGATCGCCCGTACCGGCGTGCGGAAGCGGGGGTGGACCGCGCCGATGGGGCGGAAGAAGACGCCGTCGCGTGCCATGGCGTAGTAGACGCGGGGCAGGGCCATGAGCAGCGCCGCGAGGCTCCCCAGCACCGAGACGACGACGATCCCGGCGAAGACCCGCCCGCCCGCCGGCCCGAAGAGCGCTTCGCCCGCCTGCGCCGCGAACGTCTCGCCCGACCCGACCTGGTCGAGCGGGACCAGATAGAGGAAGACGGCGCTGGTCAGGATGTACGCCACGGTCACGACGGCCACGCCGAGAGCGAGTGCGCGCGGCACCGTGCGCTCCGGGTCGCGGGCCTCGCCCGCCAGCTTGCTGATCTCCCACCAGCCGCCGAACGCGAAGAACGCGCCCACCATGGCGCCCGCCAGGGCGCCGGGGAGGGGGTCGGAGCCGGGGCGCTGCTCGACGAGGGGGAGGAAGTTGGCGACGTCGCCGGGCCGAAGTACGAACGCCAGCAGGATGATGGTCGCCAGCGCGCCGAGCTTGAAGGCGGTGAGCAGCCGGATGACGCCGGCGCCGAGCCTGAGCCCGTACGCGTTCACGCCGGCCAGCAGGAGCACAACGCCGATGGCCACGGCCTTGAGCTCGACCGGCGACATCTCCACCACGTAGCCGAGGTAGCTGGCCAGTCCCACCGCCAGCGCAGCCGTGATCCCGGGATCCATCACCAGGAGGCACTTCCAGCCGTAGAGGAACGAGACCAGCGGGCCGTACGCGCGGCGGAGATAGACGTAGCCGCCGCCGGCTTCGGGGTAGCGGGCGGCCAGCTCGCCGTAGCAGAGGGCGCCGGACAGCGCCATGAGACCCATGATCAGCCAGGCCGCCAGCAGCCAGGCGGGCGAGCCGAGCGACTTCGCCATCCCGGCCGGCGTGAGGAAGATGCCGACCGCGATGACCTCGCCGATCACCAGCGCGGCCATGCTGACCACCCCCAGGCGGCGCTCCAGCCGCGGCTCGCCGGCGGCGGCTGACCGCCCGCTGGCCGCCCGGGCCGCCCCGGCGCCGTCGATCATCTGCGATCCCTCACAGGCGCCTCCGTGGGCACCGGCTCAGTAGCCGAACCGCATGGACACGCCCACCGTTCTCGGCTGATTCGTCAGGTAGCCGACGCGCGCCAGACCGCCGCGCTCCCGGTCGAGGGCGAGAAATGCGCGCTCGTCGGTCAGGTTGTCCACGTGCAGTGCCAGCTCCCAGTCGCCGCGAACCAGGCCGACGCGCGCATTCAGGACGTCGTATGCGGGGAGCAGCGGGTCGAACGTGAACGTGGACTGGCTGAGGGGCCCGCCGATCGTGTTGGGGCCGAACGCCTCGAGGTCCACGGTGCCGAATCCCTCGGCGAGGTCGCCGATCTCGGTGTAGCGCGAACCGACGTGGTGATAGCTGCCGGTCATGAACGCCTGCGATCCAGGCCCGACCTCCCGACGGTACGTCGCAACGCCGGCCAGCTTGAGCTTCGGCACGCTCGGTAGACGGTTCCCGGCCCGGATGCCCGACAGGACCTGACCCGCTCCGTCCGTGAAGGTCGACAGGAGCTCGGAGTCATTGAAGCTCGCAGACGCCGACAGGTCCAGATTCGCGCTCGGAGCCGCGGCGACCTCCAGCTCGAGACCCCTGCTGCGGGCTTCGTCCACGTTCACGATGAGGCGCGACGAGCACGTCCCGGCCGTCACGGTCAGCTGCAGGTCGCTGATGTCCATGTAAAACGCCGAGGCGTTCAGTGTGACGCGGCCTCCCGCCAACCGCGACTTGACTCCCACCTCGTAATTCCACGCGGTCTCGTCCCGCCAGCTCTCGCGTCCGCTGAACCTCTCCAGGTCCGCCTCCGTGCACAGGGGCACGTTCAGCGGGTCGTTGATCCCGCCGAGCCGGAACCCACGCGAGGCCTGCGCGTTGATCGTGACCGCGTCCGACGCGCGCACGCTCGCGATGAACCGCGGCGCCAGCCCGTCGGCGTCCGTCGCTCCAGCCTGCTCGAGCAGCGCACTGCCGTTCTCGGGATTGCCGAAGACCCCGTCGAAGATCTGGACGCGGTCCTCCTCGACGTCGTAGTACCTCAGCCCGAGCGTGAGGTCGAGCCGGTTAGTCAGCGCCACCGTCCCCTCGCCGAACAGGGCATACTGCTGGAGATCGTAGGTGATGTCCGAGTAGAACAGCTCGCTGCGCTCGGCCCGGATGCCCTCCGTCCAGCCGACCGGGGCGCCGAAGTAGGGGGCCGCGGCCTCGTCGAAGCCAATCGCCATCACGCTCTGGCCGTAGTCGCGCTCGCTCCGGCTGTAGAAGCCGCCCAGCAGCCACGTGACAGCGTTCTGCCGGCCGGCGAGACGCAGCTCCTGCGTCCACACGGTGGAGGCGGTCACGTCGTCCACCGGCGAGTCCAGGGTGTAGATGCTCTCCGGGAGCCCCATCGTACCGCCGGTGAAGCTCGCCGTCAGGGCGGTGCCATCGCGCACCACCCGGATGTCCCGGTTCGCGTACGACATGATCGACGTGAGCTCCATCGGACCGAGGTCGTACTGCAGGTTCATGTCGGTGAGGAGGAAGTCGTCCGAATAGGGCTCGTCGAGCTGCGCGAACAGACGGCGCTCGCCGAGGGTGACCGCCGGCCGCGTCGTAGTGTAGGGGTTGGCGAGGATGTTGAGGGTGTCGATGCGGTTCCAGCCGTCCATCCTGACGTACTGGAACAGTATGCGGGGCGTGATGCTCAGCCTTGCACTCGGCTCCAGTCTCAGCGCCGCCCGAACGCCCCCCCGGCGGCCCCCGTTCGCGTCCTCCCTGATGCGGAGATCGGGCTGGACCTCGTCCGTGTAGCCGCCGAGCCGCGTGTGATAGGCGGCGACGCGTGCGGCGGCCGTGCCGCCCAGCGGGACATTGACACCGATCTTCGCGCTGCCGCCGAGAGTGCCGCCGTCGATCCAGTTGCCGCCTGCCTCGCCGAATACCGCGGTGGTACCGAGCTCGGGCTGCCGTGTGATGTAGCGCACGGTGCCTGCCAGGGATCCCGCGCCGAACAGTGTCCCCTGCGGGCCACGAAGCACTTCCACGCGCGACACGTCGAACAGATCGAAGTCCGGGGTGAACAGCGACAGCGAGACGGGCACGTCGTCCAGGTAGACGCCGACCTGCTCCTTCACGCCGGGCTGATCCCGGGCGATCTGTCCGGAGGACGCCCCTCGCATGGCCACCTGGCTCTGACCGGGACCGAGGTTCTGCACGCTGAAGCCGGCGATCCCGGCCGCGATGTCCTCGATGTCGTCCGCACCGCGGGCGCGCAACTCGTCCGCCGTCGGCGCCGCGATGGACAACGGGACCGCGCCGGCGTCCTGCTCGCGCAGCATGGCCGTGACGGTGACCCCCTCGATGCCAATCGGCTCGAACGTGAAGTCGGCCCGGGCCGTTTCGTTCGCCGAGACCTGGACACCCACCTGCACGCTGGGCGTGAACCCGAAAGCCGTCGCTTCCACCGTGTACGTCCCGACCGGAACGGCGTCGAGCACATAACGGCCGTCTTCAGTGGTCGTGGCTCGGCGCGAGGCGCCTGTGGCCGCGTGAAGGATCGTCACCTCCGCGCCCGATATGGCCACCGCTCCGGCACGGACCACGCCCTCGACGCGGCCGGTCTGGGCACCAACGAGCGCCGGCATCGCTATCAATACCGCCCCGACCAGCACCACTCTGACAAGACGACAGGGCATACGCGAGTACGTTCCCGGGACAGCGGGCGCGGCCTGCGCCCCCGTCTCCGTGGTTGATGTTTGCCAGGCCCTCTCCAGTACAGCGCTTCGCAACCCGCCCGGCACCTGCGGGTCGCTCCGCGTCCACAGGCCCGGCCAAGCTACATTGAGCCACGTAGTTGTTCAACGATGACGCGCGGCTCGAGCCCATTCGGACTCGAGAGAGCGCGGGCAAGGCTCCGATTCATCCCGCACGTTCGTTCACAAAGAACTCTTGCAAGATCGATATCGGGTTTATATCATAATGATATCACTTATCCGTGAGGAGGATTGCATGGTGGCGGAAGTGGCGTACAGGGCGAAGGCAGGGTGGATACCGCTCATTCTCTGTCTGGGCGGTTTCGTGGCGAGCGTGCCGCTCTTCATCTGGGCGGCCAGCAACGAGACGGCCCTGTGGGTAGCGGTCGCGATCGGGCTGCTCGTGACCGCGTGCACCATGATTTTCGGCTTCATGGCGGTCGCGCCGAACGACGCGCGCGTGCTCCTTCTGTTCGGCGAATACCGGGGTTCCGTCAAGGAGTCGGGCTTTTTCTGGGTGAACCCGTTCTACTCGAAGAAGAAGGTGACGCTGCGCGTGCGCAACTTCGAGACGGGCGGCTCGCGGGTGGATGAGCACAAGGACGCGGCGGGCAAGGTGACTCAGCAGAAGGGCCGGACGAGTGGTCGTCCGTCGAAGGTGAACGATCGTGACGGAAATCCGGTCGACATCTCGGCGGTCGTCGTGTGGCGCGTGGTGGAGACGGCGGAGGCGCTGCTCGAGGTGGATGATTACGAGGACTACGTCGCCATCCAGAGCGAGTCGGCGCTGCGCAACCTGGCGATGCGGCATCCGTACGACAGCGAGGACCACGAGATGTCGCTGCGCGGCAGCACCGACGAGGTGTGTGACCAGCTGCGCGCGGACATCCAGGAGCGGATGAACAAGGCGGGCGTCGAGGTGATCGAAGCGCGGATCAGCCACCTGGCGTACTCGCCGGAGATCGCGGCGGCCATGCTGCAGCGGCAGCAGGCGCACGCGGTCGTGGCTGCCCGCGCCCGCATCGTCGAGGGCGCAGTCGGCATCGTGCAGATGGCGCTGGCGGATCTCGAGAAGGCTGGCGTCGTCAATCTCGACGATGAACGCCGCGCTGCCATGGTCTCGAACCTGCTCGTCGTGCTGTGCAGCGACCGACACACCCAGCCAGTCATCAACACGGGCAGCCTGTATCAGTAGGAGCGCACTTTGGCGAGCAAGGGCACGTTCCTGTTGCGCACCGATCCGGCGGTACTCGAAGCCCTGCGCGGGTGGGCGGGCGACGAGCTGCGTAGTGCCAACGGGCAGCTCGAGTTCATCCTTCGTCGCGCGCTGGCTGACGCCGGGCGGCTGAGACCGGATCGCGGCTCGCCGGACGAAGAGCACGACGAAGCGGACCTGTGATGTCGTTCCTTCCCGTCCCGTTCGCAGTCATTGGATGCGAACCCTGGTTACCTGGGTATAAGGATCCTCCCGGTACAGCACGACCACGCCATTTCGCCCGCCCAGAATCTGGTGGTCGGCGGCAAATGCCCCCAGCGAGCTTGTCCCACCTTCGCGCTCTTTAGATCGATTGTACGCACGTTGTCCGGCGTGACTACGGTCCCGTCGCTTTGCGACAGTGGCAGGCCCATCACGAACAACTGCTGCCCTGCCGGGCATACGGCTTCGACGCGAGGCAGCGCCGTGACCAACGATCTCGGGCCCGAAGCCACAAAGCCGTTGTCCGTCCTGCGGAACTGCTCCAGCCGCTGACCGCTCGCATCGAAAACCGCGAGCTCGTCCGGACCCAGCCATGCCAGCGATCGTGCACCGACGAACTCGCCAGGCCCGCCTCCCGAGCGGCCGAATACGCCGCGTGGCTTCAAGTCGGGACCAAGCACCCGGACTACGCCGTAGTCTTTGTCTAGCAGCAGGATGCTGCCATCGGCGGCTACTTCGGCATCCGCCAGGCTACCAAAAACGAGACTCTCAGGCTCGTCCGCATTCGCAGCCGGTGAGCCCCGCATTCCGACTGCGCTCCCCGCGTCGAACGACAACAGCGGCTCGAGCCTGGCGCGCGGCGCACCGGCTTCGAGCGTCACCTCTTGTACCGGCACCTGCGTATGCTTCGACAACCGCAGGTCTTCCACCGGATGCACGACCTGCTGCACTCCTCCCGGAATGTTGGGTGCGCCACGATCGGAATCGCCGCACCCGCACGTCAATCCAACCGCGGCTGCAGCAGCCACCGCGAAGTACGCACGCCGATCCATTCTACTGGGCACCATGTTGATCTGGACTCTACTTGGCTGACGCCGGACAGCATCCATCCGTCGTGCTGTTCTGGTCCGGGCAGTGCCGAGGGATAGGGAGTCGATCTCACCCATTACCGTGTTGATCGGCTAATCGAGGTGTTGGTCAGCCTGACCCTGTAAGGCCACGCTTCTTCCGCGGGAGGTTCGGCGGGCGCATCGCCACCGCGGCGGCGGGCAGCGACCGGGAAGTGCTCCTGCGGAGCGCCCATGACGACCAGCCACAGGTGCTCCGTGTCTTCGGGGACGATGAAGGTTGCGTCGGCTTCGGCAGCCTGCCAGACATCGCTGTAGACGCGGCTCTCGTCCCTCCTGTACGCCACGAAGCCATACCGCCAGCCTGCGAGCTCGACATTCCTGGCAGCGTAGCCCTCGGCGCCCGCCATGCCCGCGAACTGCAGACGGATCTGAGTGCCCGCATCCGGCACGTCGAGCCTGATGGCGTTGTAGCCGTAGTTCTGCGGGGCACGCGCCGGGGCGATGCGCTGCCACCCGTCGCCGGTGGCGATCAGCTCGGACTCATGCTGGTTGCGGTATGGTCTCGAGACTTCCTGGATGCGGGGCATGTCCCAGGTGACGAAGCGGCGGACGGCGTCGAACATCTCGTCGTTGAAAGCATCCTGAGACAGCTCCTGCATGCGCTTGTAGGTTGCGACGACATCTTCGTCCGGCTGCGTACTGCGATTCAGCTCGCCCCAGAACTTCAGGCCATGTTTGTTCGACCAGTACTCGATGACGTAGGGCGAGTGGTAGATGTTGGTGCCGTGCAGGAAGGCGTAGTGCGTCTTCCCCATGAAGTTGTCGAGGTGGTAGTTCTCGAACTCCTGCCACTCCGGGAGGACCTGCCACAGGAAGTACTGCGCGGCCATCTCGCCGATTCCGCCGCGCGCACCGGTGCCGCTGTCCATACGGGACATGAACTGGAAGCTGTGGGCGAGCTCGTGCGCGATGACGCCGTACGGTTCACGGTTCACGCGGATGGCGGGGGTCCAGAAGATGCCGACATCCTCGGTGCCGCCGCCGAAGGCCGTACCGCCATCGCCGCCGTAGACGTAGACGAGCAGCTTCTTGTCATCACTGACCGATTGGCCGGCCCTGACATACCCCAGCTCATCGACATAGTAGCGGTAGTAGCGCTCGGTCTCCTCGAGCATGCGATAGGGATTGAAGGCGCGTGCCTCGTCCGGGTTGTTCATCGGCACATCGCCGTATTCGCGGTGCCAGAAGATCGCGACATTGGGCCCTTCGACCATGCGCGCGAAGCTGAAGTCGCTGTCCGCCTTTTCGTACTCGTTCGTGTCGGGGACTCGATTGACGCTCTGCGGGATGTATAGCTCCTTCGTTCGCGCGTCGATCGCCGCGGCCGTTGCAATGGATGATTGCTGCTGAGCCGTCAGAGGGCCGGTGGTCGCGAGCAAAGTCAGGATGACCGGGATCGTCATCGAATCACGCAGGCGCACTGTGACTTCTCCTGTCCTGTTGGTTCTTCGGGGAGTCCGCTGGGTGAATCTCCGCTCCGACGCCCGGGGCGGCAAGCGCTCGGGGCCGCGAGGTCGCGCCCGTTGGCGATCCGGCGGCGGACGACGCGCGCGCTGATCGCTGTCCTCCGCTTGCCGCCCACACCAGGGCGCACAC
The DNA here is from genome assembly GCA_040882575.1 of Gemmatimonadota bacterium. GTDB lineage: Bacteria > Gemmatimonadota > Gemmatimonadetes > Longimicrobiales > RSA9 > SH-MAG3. Next base: position 20,720 of record JBBEBA010000018.1, on the reverse strand, counting down.
CAGCCCCGGCAGCCAGGTCCACCGAAGGAGTCGTCTCCCCCGATTGCATACAGTCGATCCGCGGTCCGGTAGATTACAAAAAGTCGTGTATTTTGAGACCTTCGTAGTCGCCCGCCGGCGCCGGCCACGGCGCGTGCCAATCTGCAAATGCTTCCTGGTGAATTGCTTAGCCCGTGCGTCGTATGTTTCCGGCGGCACGGCACGCAGACTGCCCAAATGAGGGGTGCCCGGAGTCGACGCCGCTGGAGGACCAGCGGATCTGAGACCGCTGGTGGGCGGCCGAAAGCAACACAAGCAGGAAGGACAGGCGATGAAGCCGAGAACGCACTTCTGGAGTGGTCTGGCGTATTGCGCCCTGCTACACCTCGGAGCGATGGCGCAGGCGAGTGCGCAGGGGCCGAATGTGATGGGTCTCGTATCGTCGGAGACGTCCCGTGGCGCGCTCAGCAGTTTCAGGACGGCGGAGTTTTCCGTGACTGAATCGGCGTTCGCGCGTGAACAGTTGCGGCACAGCCGCGTTCGCCTGGCGCAGCTGCATACGCGTCCGACGATCAGCCGGTTGTTCAACGAGAAGAATATCCGGCACCCGGCGGCGGAAGTTTTCCTGCGGGTGTTCAAGCATGAGCGGGTCCTGGAGGTGTGGGTGAGGCCTGTGGACGACGCGCGCTTTCAGCTGCTGAGGACGTACGGGATCTGCGCCCTGGCAGGGAAGCCGGGTCCGAAGCGACGCCAGGGCGACGCGCAGGTGCCGGAGGGCTTCTACTACATCGATATGTTCAACCCGACGAGCGCATACCATTTGTCGTTGCGAATCAACTATCCGAATGCGCGCGATGCGGCGGTGAACGGCAGCGACCCAGGCGATAACATATACATCCACGGTGGCTGCCAGTCGGAGGGCTGTCTCGCCGTGAATGATGGCACGATCGAGGAGCTGTACTGGATTGCGGTGGAGGCGCGTGCGGTGGGTCAGCAGAACATCCCCGTGCACATCTTCCCCGCGCGGCTGAACGGGGCAGAGATGGATCGCATCAAGGATGACTTCAGGGATCAGCCGGATATGGTCCAGTTCTGGAAGACGCTTCGGCCGGGGTACGAATACTTCGAGCGGAACCACCGTCTGCCGCAGGTATACGTGGACGCCGACGGCTCTTATCGATTGAGCCGCGGCGGCTGAGACCGGCGCCGTATTGTCGTACGAGGGCCACCGCACAGTGCGGTGGCCCTCGCTTTTTCTGGCGCCTCGCGGTTTTGTCCACACCGCACCAGGGGCGATACTACTTGCCCTTGATGATCTGTTCCATCATCTGCATCGGCTGGAAGATGCAGTTCGTGCGCTGCAGCGGCAGGTAGAGGAATGCGACATCCTCGATTGCGTCGCGCAGATCGCGGCGCTCGGCCAGTATGGCACCGAGGTCACGGTTCGGGTTCGCTGCACGCGCTGCGTTCAGCGCGCTGATGGCATCGGCGACCTCGTCACGGTCCGCATAGACCGGGTAGCCGTTGATGGTGCCGAGGTACGAGATCCGGTTCGGATCGATCTGCATCGCGCTCCCGTACGACAGGTACTGCACCGACTGGTTGCCAATCGTCATATTGAACGGCTCACCGCGCGTGTACCAGCCTGCGTCACGCACGATCATCGCATTGCCCGCAACCTGGCTCAATGGCACCCGGTTGCCGCCCTGCATGACGACCGTATCGCGCTGCTGGACGCGGTACAGCGCGCTCTGCATGCGGATACCCGACGGCTGGGTCGGATCAATGACGCAGACCGTAATCGCGTTCTCGACCGGCGCCGGTGTCGGCGTCGGTACCGGCCGCGGTGCAACCGGCGGCGGTGGCGGCGGTGGCGGCGGTGGCGGCGGTGGCGGAGCAGCGCGCTCGGCGCCGCCGAGCAGGAAGCTCAAGCCAGCACGGGCGTGCAGGTTCATGTTCGCTTCCGGCTCCTTGTTGGGCATGTAGTCGGCCACGCCGTCGAACCGCAGCGCTATGCGGTCCGCGAGCCCGATGCGAAGACCGGCGAGTCCGCTCGCGCCAAAGTTGGCGGTGGAGCTGTCGGGTGAGTTTCCACCCTCGAACTCGTAGTTCGTGCGGACCGCGCCGCCACCGAAGATGAGCTGGCTGCGCCCGCCCATCATGCCCAGCGGCGCGTTGTAGTTGAGCCGAAGCGCGAACGCGGAAGCCGTGACCTGCGTCGGGAACAGGCCGAGACAGCAGAACTCCTCGGTTTGCTTCCTGTCCTGCGGCGAATAGTAGCCATCGCCCTCGATCTGCCACTTGGGCGTCAGAAAAACACCGAGCCGCCCGCCGTAGCCGAGTCCGTTTTCCGGAACCGCGTTCGGGGCCCCGGCGTTCTCGTCAAACCAGGTCCATTGAGCGAATCCGCCGACCTCGACCGTGCCGGGCCGCTGCGCTGCAACGGGGGCACCGAGGAGCATGGCTGCCACCGAACCGATGATCCAACTCCTTGGTGACATGATATTTCCTGTCAAAGTTTTCCACACGCCGGAGTATACCAGCGTGTGAACGTCGGGTTGATTCGTCATGATGATCATGGTGCGTCACACGCCGTGACGACCGTGCCCGTGACTGCGACGTCTTCCTGCGACCAGGCGTTCCCCTTGTACGTGTTGCCGGTGAAACTGATTCCGGCGCCGGCGAGGATATGGCCCTGGAAGTTGGAGGTGGTCATGGTGGAAGCCTGTCTGACCCACCACGTCACGTTGCAGGCCGACGCGTTGCCGGCCATCACCACGTCGAAGCTGTTGCCGGTTAGTGCGCCCGGGATTCCGGCGTGGCCGATCTTGAAGAGCCACTGATCGGTGGACGTTCCGGAGAGAGTCAACGTACCCGTCAGAGCCGCGTCGTTGTCGAAGCAGTACACGCCCGGCCCGAGAATGACGCCGGCGAGCGTACCGGTCAGCGTCGTGCCGCAAGCGGCCGCTTCGAGCGCCGCGTACGTGACCAGGAAGTCCTGGTAGGCCTGCTTCGCGGCCGCAGAACCGATATCGATCGAGCCCGAGATGGGGCAGAGCGTCTGAGTGACCGACCCCGGTGGCGACTCGCCGGCCGTCTGGTTGGTCGCGACATCTCCCGAGATGTCGCCGTTGGTGCACGTCCAGGCCACACGGGCAATCGTCCGGTATCCCGCAGACGGGATCGGTGGCGGGATTACCGCCGTGACGGTAACGGTCGCCGTTCCGAAAATAGTGCCCTGCGTTGCTCTGACGCTGTTGTCGTACACACCGGTCGTAGTGCCGGCAGTGAAGAGTCCCGTGCCGGCGTCGATCATGCCGGGCGGATCGGTGGTGCTCCATACGGGCGTGATCGGCACTACGTTGCCGCCGGCATCCCTGCCCTCGGCCGTGAACTGCTGCTGCTCACCGATTTCCAGGGTTACCGGATTCGGCGTAACGGTGATCGTCAGGAGTGGACCCGCGATTACCGTGACGTCGGCTGTTCCGGAAATAGCTCCCGACGTCGCTGTCACACTGGCGGCGTACGTGCCGAGGGTATTGCCGGCGGTGAACAGACCCGTACCCGCGTCGATGGTGCCGGGCGGGTCCGTGGTGCTCCATACGGGGGTGATCGGCACTGGGTTGCCGCCGGCATCTCTGCCTACAGCCGTGAACTGCTGCTGCTCATCGATTTCCAGGGTTACCGGATTCGGCGTAACGGTGATCGTCAGGAGTGGACCCGCGATTACCGTGACGTTGGCTGTTCCGGAAATAGCTCCCGACGTCGCTGTAACACTGGCGTTGTAGGTGCCGGGCGTATTGCCGGCGGTGAACAGACCGGTACTGGCGTCGATGGTGCCGGGCGGGTTGGTGGTCGACCACACCGGCGTAATCGCGACGATGTTGTTGAACGCGTCCCGGCCGACAGCGGTGAACTGCTGCATCTCCCCGATCTGGAGCGTTGGATTCGGAGCGACCGTGATGCTGGCAAGCGCCCCCGCGACCACGCTGACCGTTGCTGTGGCCGTAAGCCCGGCACATGTGACGGTGATCGTGCTGGTCCCAGGCGTCGATGGCGCGGTGAACAGTCCGTCGGCGTTGACAGTGCCACCGCCAGCTGTGACCTCGTAGGTCTCGCCTATGAGAGTCGTGACGTCAATGCCGGTGCGCGTTCCCGTCGCCGTGAGCTGGATCGTGCCTGTCGGCGCGACGGTCGAAGCAGCCGGCGTCAGGGTGAGGGTCTCCAGCTGTTCGGGACCAGCCGCGTCCTTGCACCCAGCGGCGAACAGCCCAGCGAACACGACTGCAACCATGCCGCGTACGAGGGATCCGCGGGGAGTCCGTTCCGGACGCATACGGTCTTTCATGCAACTCATGGTTGTCCTCCGGCCCGATTCCACGAATAAACGAAGAGGCGCGGGCGCGCGTACTTCGCGAACATCTCCCAAGGCGAGTCAGTCGCGACCGCGCGGCTGTTTCCTCACCATGAAAGCTGCCGCCAGGGGTTTCGATCCGCCATCAGCCGATGGGAGGGGGACATGAGGGGCAGGCGTGGGTGACTCCGCTCACCCGAATGGGCTAGCTCGGAGCAGGGTCAGCGCGAGGCTCAGGCAGGGTTGCGTCGCCTCACGGTCAGGATCCTACCGGGTCGGGCTCGCCGCTGACGGGCATCGGGACCGTCAGGGCAAACTCGACCCCCATAGCCTTCAACTGGGTCTCGAGCTTCCGATTGATCTCGAGGTCCATCTCGGGGCTGGTGCTCACGATCAGGACGTGGGTCGCGAGCTGCTCGGTGAGCAATCGGGCCGTCCAGGTCCGGGCATCCCGCTTTGCCTCGTGGTTCTCACGTTTGAGCAGGCCCAGAATTGCCGCCATCACGTCCTCGTGCTGCGGCTGAATCATCTCGTATCCGTACATCCATAGAGTCCTCCCGACGGAGGGTGTCCCTTCGCCGGCAGCCCGTCTCTTCTCTGACATGATGCTGCCCCCAGGAACTCGAACCCGCACATGTGCAGGCCGGTTCATGAACTCGCCTCCGCGGGAAAGCCCCATGTGAGCCTGACGACTCCCACGGTGATCGGACGCTAGCGCCGACTCCGGGCGGCGGGTATCCCACGGACGGGGGAGAAGCGGAGGAGTGGCGCCTAATCCGTGCCTGCATCCTCGGATGTCCGGCGCAGGTAGGCCGCGATCTGGAGGCGGCTGTGAAGTGCCAGCTTGTCCATCACATTTCGAACGTGGCTCTTTACCGTGTGGGGAGAGATATCGAGATGCTTCGCGATGGCCTTGTTGCTCAGTCCATCCCCGATGAGGCCGACCACTTTCCGTTCCCTGAGTGTCAGGCCGGTGGCTTCGCTGAGACCAGCAACCCCTCGCAGGACCGCGTCCTCAACGATCTGGGAAAACAGGGTGGACGTCATTTCCGGCGGCAGGATGGTATGGCCTGCCGCCACTGACCGGATAGTCGTGATCAGGTCCTCCAGGGTGGCATCCTTCAGGATGAAACCCGCCACGCCGGCGGTGACGTATTCCACGAGATCCTCATGGACAGGGAGCAGATCCATTATGATCACCCGGGTCGCCGGCAGTTCGCTTCGTATGCGCTCGGCCAGTTCGACACTGACTTCTCCCTCGAGGCCCGCATCCAGAAGGAGAACCTGCGACGCAGCTCCCCTGAGGTCGTCCACGGTGCCATTCGCGGCGGCATAGGAAACAGTGAAGTCTGACTGTTCGTTCAACCTGAGGGTGAGCCCATCACGAACGAGGCGGTTGTCCTCGATGATTGCGACACTGATCGTACAACCCGGGCGGTCGGTTTGTTGCCAGTCGGCGGATTTCCGATTCATGCTCGGGCACACAGGTCGAGTTGCGTTAACTTCGGCTGAATTGTCCCGCCCCCTCAGAAGCAATTCCTGTTCCCGGCGTCGGCCGTTCGTCCTACGCTACGGAGGATCTGCATGGGCTCGATACGTGCCGCGACCGGGATTGGACCTGAAACGTCACGGTGCATGCTGACCGTGGCGGGCATGGATTGCTCGAGCTGCGCCGACGCTGTCGAGAAGTCGCTCCGTCAGGTGGACGGTGTACGCGGCGTGCGCGTGGATGTCGTCGCCGGGCGTGTCGAGATCGCCTATGCCGCCGATATCGTTGCGCCACCCGAGCTCGCCCGCGTGATCACGCGAGCCGGCTACCCGACGACGGCCCGGGCCACCGCCACGGATGCGGGCGGCGGCGGGAGCCGACCTCTGGTGCTCGTCGTCGCAGCCGGTACGCTGTGGGCACTCTCGCTCGCGTCCGACCACCTGCTCGGCGGCGGTCGTCTCGCGGCGGCGTTCGCCGTCGCCGCCATGGTCGCAGGCGGCTGGTACATCGTCCCGCGCGGTATTCGCGCAGCCCGGAGCCGTGCGCTCGACATGAACTTCCTGATGTCCATCGCCGCGCTGGGAGCGCTGGTGATCGGCGAGTATCAGGAGGCCGCGTCCGCGCTGTTCCTGTTCGCGGTGGCACAGCTGCTCGAGTCCCGCTCCATGGACCGGGCGCGCAATGCGATACGTGCGTTGATGCGCGTTTCGCCTGCGGCAGCGACAGTGATCCGCGAGGGGGGCGAGCAGCGCGTTCCAGCCGGAGCGGTACGCGTGGGTGAGGTCGTCGTCGTGCGCCCGGGCGAGAAGGTGCCGGTCGACGGTGTCATCGTCGCGGGCCGCTCTTCGATCGACCAGGCGACGATCACCGGCGAATCGATGCCGGTCGAGCGGGAGCCGGGCGGCGCGGTGTTCGCCGGCACGCTGAATGGCGAGGGCGCGCTCGAAGTGAGATCGACGAGGGCGGCATCGGACACGACGATCGCCCGCATCATGGACGCGGTCGAAACCGCACAGGCGAGTCGTGCGCCGAGCCAGACGTTCGTGGAGCGTTTCGCACGCATCTACACGCCGCTCGTGGTGCTTGCCGCGCTGGGTGTGTCTGTGTTGCCGCCGCTGCTCGGCGCCGGCACCTGGACCGAGTGGTTCTACCGCGCGCTCGTGCTGCTGGTCGTCGCCTGCCCGTGCGCGCTCGTCATTTCGACGCCGGTGACCGTAGTCAGCGCACTCGCGGGTGCCGCGCGACGTGGCATTCTGATCAAGGGGGGGTTGCATCTCGAGAATGCCGGCCGCGCAACGGTCGTCGCGCTCGACAAGACGGGCACGCTGACGGCGGGGCAGCCGCATGTCGTCGAGGTCGTCACGTTCGATGACGCAACGGAGCGCGACGTAGTCGGGCTCGCCATCGCCGTCGAGGCGCGCAGCACGCACCCGCTCGCCCGCGCACTTACGCGCTACGCCGCAGCGCAGGGTGTGCCGGCTGCGGCTGCAGCGGACATGACCGCTGCAGCCGGTCTCGGCGTGATGGGTACCGTCGCAGGGCGGCGGGTCCAGGTTGGCAGCGCGCGCCACTTCACGCGGTCGGCGCCGCTGAGCGCGGCCGTCACGGGCGTGCTCGAGCGATTCGACCGTGCCGGTCACACCGGCGTGCTCGTTGGCGTGGGAGACGGGCACGATGCGGCGCCGCGCGTGCGAGGTGCGATTGCACTGGCGGACCGTGCGCGGCCGGGCGCCGCCGCCGCGCTGCGCGATCTGCGCGCGGCTGGCATCACACGCATCATCATGCTGACCGGCGACACGGAAGCCACCGGCCGCGCGGTCGCCGCGGAGCTCGGGCCACAGGGTATCGATGAGGTTCGTGCAGGGTTGCTGCCGCACGACAAGGTCGCAGCGATCGAGGCGCTCCGGCGGGGCGGAGCACGTGTGCTGATGGTTGGCGACGGCGTGAACGACGCGCCCGCGCTCGCAGCGGCGGACGTTGGCGTGGCGATGGGCACGGCAGGCAGCGACGTCGCCCTCGAAACCGCGGACATTGCGCTCATGGCCGACGATCTGGGCAAGCTTGGCGAGACCGTGCGCTTCGCACGCAAGGCGGAGCGGATCATCCGGGTGAATATTGCGTTCGCTCTCCTGACGAAGGCCGCTTTCGTGCTGCTCGCCGTCGCTGGCGTCGCGACGCTGTGGATGGCCGTCCTGGCTGACATGGGTGCGAGCCTGATCGTGATCGCGAACGGGCTGCGCGCGCTCAGGGTCTAGCGACGCGCTCACCGCAACCGATGCGCCGCGGCGCGCTCCTCACCTGCGCAGGTTCGTGCTCATGGTCGACACTCCGCCCCTCGGGCGGCAGCACGCCGACGAGGTAGAGCTCGAGGTACGAATAGCCCGAAGCCGGCATCATCGAGCCGCGGTCGAGGACGGTGAAGGTGCCGTCCCCGTTGAAGCGAAGGGTGCGCCCGTCGAGGTCGAACAGGTTCGCGTCGGTGACCGCACCTTCGTCGAGCTCGAGCACGGCCACGTCCCCACGGATGGTGATCGTCCCCATCGGCCGCCCCAGCTGCTGCGTGACGTGCGTCCCGCCCAGCGAAGTGTTGGTGTAGGGGCTGACGTAGGGCACGCCGGGCTCGACGGTCTCAACGACGTCGCCGGTCGTCGCAGCGCACGAGCTCAGGATGGAGCACGAGCTCGACCGGACAGTGGTCGTGAACAGCCTTGATGCCACGCGTCTGCGCATGTGCGACTCCCGTGAGCGCTCCCATCGAGCCCGGTGCGTGGGCCCAGGAGCGGGCCGAACTCGCTGATGCCTCCCATTGTGTCGTTGCGCGTAGCTCGAGGACAAGCCGAGTCCGAGCAGGAAGGACAGGCACGCGTTGCTGCAGTCGTCAGGTGCTCGCCTGGATCGACCGCTTGCCGGCGGGCCCGTCCCGGCGGTATCCTGCCTGACCCAATCCTCCACAAGACCGGAGTGCATCCATGACCACGTCCGTGGCGTTCGCCGCCATCCTTGCGCTGTCATCCGTACCGCTCCATGCACAGCAGCAGCCGGAGCGGCGTGTCGCGATCGACCCTGCCGAAGCGCAGATCGAGGTCGGCAGCACACGACAGTTCGGAACGGGGCCGGTGAGCGGTCCGGTGCAGTGGCTGAGCACCGATGCGGAAGTCGCGCGGGTGGATTCCACTGGTACCGTAACGGCCCTGCGTCCCGGCACGGTCCGCATACTGGTGCTGGCAGGTGACCGCCAGGGCGAGGCGACGGTGCGCGTGCCCGCGCTGCCACCGGCCGATGTGGTTCTCCGTGCAGGCGCGACTGACGTGCTGGCCGGTACGAGCGTGCCGCTGGATGCGGTAGTGCGTGACAGGCAGGGAACGGTCCTCGACACACGGATCGAATTCTCGACCGACCGTCCGAACATCGCGGCGGTGGATGCGTCCGGCCGGCTGATCGCGCATGCGCCCGGCACTGCGACCGTCACCGCGCGGGCAGGCACGGCCTCGACCAGCGCACCGGTCAATGTACGCGCGAACACGGCACGCGAGTACCGCATCACGCCGTCCGTGCAGCAGACGCGCACTGGAGATGTGACACGTTTCCGCGTAGTCGCTACAGGCGCGACGGGCGCGGAGGTCGGGCCGATCCTGCCGGCCTGGTCTGTCGAAGGCGCCGGAGCGCACATCGAAGCCGAGGGCGCGGACGGGGTCTTCGTCGCGGAACGGCCGGGGCGTTACACCGTCACGGCCTACGTGGGTCCGCAGATCGTGCAGCGCACCACGCTCGAGGTGGCGTCGCGGACGCACGAGGGCGAGCTGGTCCGGGTCGGACATGGCCTGACCGTCGGCCATCATGCCGGGGACACATGGGCGTTCGAGGGCGTGGACGGCCGCGACTACGCAATCATCGGCACCTACCTCCACGACTGGGCAAAGGTCTTCGACATCACTGACCCGGCCGCGCCCGTGCTGACCGACTCGGTCAAGCTCGACGCGCGCCGCATCAACGACGTGAAGATCCACCCGAACAACCTCATCGGCGTGCTCACGCGTGAAGGCGCATCGACGCGTCGCAACGGCATCGTCCTGCTGGACCTGTCGACGCCCGCGCATCCGACGATCCTGTCCGAGCACACCGATGGGATCACCGGCGGCGTGCACAACGTCTGGATCGTCGGCGAGGAAGATCTCATCTACGCGGTGCACAACGGCACCCGCGACGTCCGCATCATCGACATTGCCGACCCGCGTGCACCGCGCGAGGTCGGCGGCTGGCGGATCGAGCGCGAAGACCGGTCGCTGCACGACGTCATCGTGCAGGACGGCTACGCCTACCTCTCCTACTGGGACGACGGCCTCATCATGCTCGACGCGGGTGCCGGCACGCACGGCGGCACGGCGCGCGCGCCGACGTTCGTCAGCCAGTTCAAGTATCCGGAGGGGAATACGCACACCGCGTGGCGTCACGGCCGATATCTCTTTGTCGGCGACGAGATCTTTCCGCCCGACTGGGATGCGAGCCAGCCGATCCGCGCAAGCGGCTACATCCACGTCCTCGACTACAGCGATCCCGAGAACCCTGTCGAGGTCGCGAAGTACGAGGTGCCCGAGTCGGGCGTCCACAACTTCTGGGCCGAGGACGACATCCTCTATATCGGCAACTACCAGGCGGGCCTGCGCGTCCTCGACATCTCGGGCGAGCTGCGCGGCGATCTCTACCGGCAGGGCCGCGAAATGGGCTCGCTCCTGACCGCCAGCAAGGATGCCGTAACGCCCAACTGGTCGATGACCTGGGGCGCGCAGATCTTCAAGGGCAACATCATTACCTCGGACCTCAACTCCGGCCTGTGGATCGCGAAATTCGTGCGGGGCAATGTCGTCTTCTGATCCTGGAGCGGAGGGAGGCATGATGCGGCCCGGCAGCACCGGGCGGCCGCCGACAACTCTGCCTCTCTTCACAATGCTGCTCGCAACCGCGCTTGCGACTGCGTGTTCCAGCATGCCGGCCGGCGAGTCGCGACCCGCAGCAGTCGTGCGGACGGAGCAGGTGAGCGGCACCGATGTGCTGCTCATCGCGGTGAGCCCGGTGAACGAGAATGTCGTCTGGGTCAGCGGCGCGGGCGGCACCTGGCTGCGCTCGACCAATGGCGGCACAACGTGGCAGGCGGGCCGCGTGCCTGGCGCCGATTCGCTCCAGTTCCGCGACGTGCACGCTGTCGATGCGAACACCGCGTACCTGCTGAGCATCGGGTCCGGCTCGGATTCACGCATCTACAAGACGACCGACGCCGGCGCCAGCTGGACGCTGCAGTTCACGAACGCAGAACCGCGCGGATTCTACGACTGCTTCGATTTCTGGGATGCACGTCGGGCCGTGGTGATCGGTGACGAGTTCGACGGCAGTGTCGCCATGCTCGAGACGGCGGACGGTGGCGCCACGTGGACGCGCGTATCACGCGCGGCATTGCCGCCGGCGCAGCCCGGAGAGGGCAGCTTTGCCGCGAGCGGCACGTGTGTCGAGACGGGGCAGGGCGGCCGCGCCTGGATCGTCGCGAGCAATCCGGATTACGGCCGAGTGCTGCACACGGCCGACTACGGCAGCACCTGGACGGTGGACACACTGCCGATCACGGTACGCGCCGCATCAGGGCCACAGTCGGTGACGTTCCGGGACGCGAACAACGGTATGGCACTGGGGGGCGGCTACGCCGTGCAGCCTGGCGATGTGCTGGCCGCAATGACGAATGACGGAGGGCATACCTGGTCCGCCGTCACGCGGCCGCCGCTCGCGACCGGCGTGTGGGGCGCTTCCTGGGTGCCCGGCGCGGGCGCGCCGACCGTCGTCGCCGTCGGTCCCGCCGGCTCAGTCTACACGCGGGACCACGGCGCGACGTGGCTGTCGATCGATTCCTTGAACTACTGGTCGGTCGGCTTCGCGTCCGCCGACGCCGGCTGGGCAGTCGGCACCGACGGCCGGATCACGAAGCTGTCGGGCTTCTGAGCTATCGGCTCCGCCACGCCGCAATGATCTCCGCTTCGCGCTCGGGTGTGAGCACGAAGTTCGGACTGGCCCGACGCTCGGCCGTCACCGCATCGGAGTCCCACCAGTCCAGCGTGTCGCGCACGGTCGTGGCGAGCGGACGGTACGTCAAGCCGTTGGCGACCGCCCTGTCATAGTTGATGCGCGTGTGGCCGAGGCTGTTGCCCCGCGGCATCACCCAGGGCACCATCGCTCCGACCCGCTGCGCGCGCAGGAAGTCATAGTCGTTGATCCATACCCAGTCCACGTGGTTCGTCGTCACCGCGCGGATACCATGCACCATCTCGGAGATCGTGGCCTGCTTCTGGAACGGTCCGCCCGCGTTGAATACGCCGGTCGTGCCGTCCTCCACGAGCCTGATCATCCATTCCGTCAGGTCCCTGACATCGAGGAACTGCACGGGGTCGGTGTAGTCGCCCGGCACCAGCACCTCGCCGCCGCGACGGATTCGCACCGGCCAGTAGGGGAACCGGTCGGTGGTGTCGCCGGGACCGACGATGTAGTTCGGCCGCACGATGATCGCCCTGTCGCCGAACGCGCGCTGCACTTCCCGCTCCGAGAGTGCTTTCATCACGCCATACGTCGGCACATCGCGCGGCGGATCGTCGGCCAGAAGCGGCTGCACGTCTTCGGTGATGCCGACCGTGAGATACGGCAGGAACACGCCCGTGGAGGATACGAAGAGGTAGTGGCGCGCCGCGTTCGCGAGCAGATCCGCCGACTCGCGTGCCCACTGCACATTCTGCCCGGAATTGTCGATCACCGCGTCCCAGGTTCTGCCGCGCAGTGCGCCGAGGTTGACGTTGCGGTCTCCCTCGAGGTGTTCCACGCGCGCGAACAGGTCCTTGTAGAGGCGTGGCTCGGTGCGGCCGCGCGTGAAGATGGAAACCGAGTGGCCGCGCTCGAGCGCGTAGCGTACCTCGTGCGGTCCGAGGAAGCTCGTCCCCCCGATGATCAGGATGCGCAGTGCGCGGGGCGCCGGCGTAACCGCTCGGGCCTCGTCGGTGCGGCCGACACCGAGTGCCATGGCCGCTGCTGCGCCCGCGGTACGCTGCAGAAAAGTGCGTCTGTTGCTCGGCATCATCGAACCTCCGGTTTGAGCAGTCTGCCTCATGATAAGGCCGGAGCGGCGCTTCCGCGCAAGGGGGGGCGCGCCTCCCCCATTCTCCGCGCGCTGCATTTCCCTATATTTGATCCATGATTTCAATCTCGGGTCTCACGAAGCACTACGGTGACCGCACGCTGTTCGCCGACGCGTCGCTCCAGCTCAACGCCGGCGAGCGATACGGGCTGGTCGGCGCGAACGGATCCGGCAAGACGACGTTCCTCAACATCCTCAGCGGCCACGAGGAGGCGAGCGCTGGCTCCGTCTCGATTCCCAGGCGGCTCCGACTCGGCGTCCTCCGGCAGGACCAGTTCCTGTACGAGGACCAGCAGATCCTGAGCGTCGCGCTGATGGGCAACCCGGAGCTCTGGGAGGCGATGCGGGCGCACGATGAGCTGCTCGCCAACGCCCACGAGCATTTCGACGCGGACCGCTACTCGGCGATCGAGGAGACCATCCTCCGGCACGACGGCTACACGGCGGAGGCGCGGGCTGCCGCCATCCTCGAGGGACTGGGCCTGGCCGCTGACGTGCACCGCCAGCCGCTGTCGATCCTTTCCGGCGGCTTCAAGCTGCGAGTGCTGCTGGCGCAGGTGCTCGCAAGCGCGCCCGATGTGCTGCTGCTCGATGAGCCGACCAACCACCTCGACATCCTGTCGATCAGCTGGCTGGAGGGATTCATTCGCGAGTTCGCCGGGCCGGTCGTCGTGATCTCGCACGACCACCAGTTCCTCGACGGCGTGGCGACGCACATCCTCGACGTGGACTACCAGCAGGTCACGCTCTATCGCGGCAACTACACCACGTTCGTCGCGGCCAAGCAGGCGGAGCGTGAGCGTCGGGAGAAGGACATCGCCGGCCGCGAGCGCGAGATCGAGCATCATCAGGAGTTCGTCGACCGATTCAAGGCGAAGGCGAGCAAGGCGCGACAGGCGCAGAGCAAGCTGCGCATGATCGAGCGGAAGGCCGAGGAGATCGAGGAGCTGCCGACCAGCTCACGCCGGTACCCGACCTTCAGGTTCGAGGAACGCCGCCACAGCGGCCGCGACGTTCTTCTCGTGAAGGATGTGACGAAGGAGTATGGCGACAAGCCCGTCCTGCACGGCGTGGACCTCACCGTCCGCCGCGGCGACCGTATCGCGATCATGGGACCGAACGGCATTGGCAAGTCCACGCTGCTCAAGATCGCCATGGGCGTTGTGGCACCGGACGAAGGTACGGTCGAATGGGGGTACGAGACGCACCCCGGCTACTTCGCGCAGGACCACCAGGAGGAGATGGAGACGCAGACCGGCTCGGCCGAGGAGTGGGTCGCGCAGTTCTGTCCCGACAAGGGCGTCGGCTACGTTCGCGGCCAGATGGCGCTCATGCTGTTCTCCGGTGATGATCCGAAGAAGCGGCTGAGCTCGCTTTCCGGCGGCGAGGCCGCGCGTCTGGTGTTCACGAAGCTCGCGATCGAGCGGCCGAACGTGCTGGTGCTGGACGAGCCGACGAACCACCTCGACCTGGAGTCCATCGAGGCGCTGGTCGAGGGCCTGAAGACATTCACCGGCACGCTCATCCTCGTGTCGCATGACCGCTGGTTCATCGGTCAGCTCGCCACCCGCATTGTGGATATCGAGCCGGAAGGCATCACCGACTACAACGGCACGTACCAGGAGTACGTGGACTACCGCGGCATGGACCGGCTGGACCCCGAGCGCGTGCTGCTCGAGGCGCGCTCCGGCAGGCGCAAGGCCGCTGCCGCTGAAGCAGCCGCGACAGTCGCGCCGGCCGCCGCCGCGACGGCGCAGCAGGCGCGCGACATCAAGGCGCTGAAGAAGCAGCAGAAGAAGGAAAAGCAGGAGAAGCAGAAGCTCCGGCGCAACGCCGGTTGACAGTCGCTTCAGAAGACCTGGACGTCGATGTTCGGCTTGTACTTCTCCGGGTTGAGGCGGATGTCGTTGATCATCGTCTGCAGATCGATTACCGAGCGCAGGAACTGATCGTAGAGTTCCGGATCCGTCATCAGCTTCTGGATGGTGCCGTCGCCGGCAGTCATGCGGGCCATGAAGCCAGCCAGATCAGTGACCGCGCTGTCGGCCGTGCCCAGCGTACCGAGCACGCTCCGATACAGTGAGTCGTCACGCAGCAGCATGCTCATGCTGCCGTTGCCATACATGATCATGCCACCCAGCGAGTCCACGCGCGCGATCGCGCTGTGCAGCTGGTCGTACAGTTGGGGGTCACGGATGAGGCGGCCGAACGTGCCGTCCGCCCGGTTGATCTCCCCCAGGGTCCGCCGCAGCTCCGCAGTCGTGGCGTTCATGTTGACGTACAGCTCGTCATCGAGCAGCAGCTGACCGGCAGTGCCCTCGCCGCGCGTCAGGCCGCCGGTGATACCCTGCAGGTTGGTCACGATGCCCGTCGCCTGCTCCAGCGCATTCGATGCCTGCACGATGAATTCGTCCAGGTCCAGCGACTTGCCCGCGTCGAGCGTGTCGCCGGGCTGCAGCACCGCTGCGCCGGCCGTGCCCGGCACGATATCCACGAACTTGTCGCCCAACAGACCTTGCGTCCGCAGGAAAGCCCGCGAATCCGTGCGGATCTGGTCACTGACTTCCTCCGATACGGCCACGACGATGCGCAGGTTGTTACCGCCGACCTTGCGCGCGACGGGGATGTGCTCGATCGCAGTGACCTGGCCGATACGCTGTCCAGCCAGTGTGACGGGCGCCCCTTCCCGCAGGCCCAGCGCCGACGGCACCAGCGTGGTGAGCTCGTATCGGCTGGCAAAGACGTCGAACACGGCGCCGACCCGGAAGATACCGTAGGCCAGCAGCAGGCCGGCGACGACGATGAGCGCCACCACGCGGAACTGCCGCCATTCGAATGTGCTTCGTTCCAGTTTTGCGGCCATCGTCAACTCAGGAAGGATTTGATGTATGAATCGTCCGCCGCCACCATTTGCTCGGGAGAGCCGTCGAAGACGATCTCTCCGTCGCGCAGCAGGTTGACGCGGTTCGCAACGCGGAAGCCGGCCCGGATGTCATGCGTCACCAGCAGCGACGTCACGTTCAGCTCGCGTTGCAGTTTCTTGATGAGACTGTTGATCCTGCCGACCGTCAACGGATCCAGGCCGGACGTCGGCTCGTCGTAGAGTATGATCCGCGGATCCGTCGCGATCGCTCTGGCTATGCCGACGCGTTTGCGCATCCCGCCGGAGAGCTGGCTCGGCAGCTGGCGCACGACCTCGTCCGCATCCAGATCCACGAAATCCAGCTTCTCCCTCACAATGCGCTCGATCTCGGCATCGTCGAAGTCCGTGTTTTCGCGCAGCGGGTAGGCCACATTGTCGAACACGCTGAGGGAGTCGAACAGCGCTGCGTTCTGGAACACCATGCCGATCTGTTTCCGCACGTCCAGCGCCTCCTGGAACGTCAGGCCGCCGACGTCCTGACCCAGCACCGTGATCTTGCCGGAGTCCGGCACGAGCAGGCGCAGGATCAGCTTCAGGATCGTCGACTTGCCGGAACCCGATTCACCGGCGACCATCAGGGTCTCGCCCGCACGTGCTTCGAGCGTCACGTTCTTCAGGATCGGCTTGTCGAACGACAGATTCACATCTTCCAGTTCGATGACCGCCTCGGCCGTCTCCGGGATGTCCGCGACGTCGGCCTGCTCCAGCTCATCGCGGATCGCACGCATGTGCTGCTCGGGAGCCATCATGACCCCGGTCTCAGCACGATGAGGGTGAGCTGCGTGAGAAAGTAGTCCACGGCGAGGATCATCACGGAGCACGCCACGACGGAGCGCGTCGCCGCCTCACCCACCCCTTCCGTGCCGCCCTTCGCGTTCAGGCCGTAGTACGATGCTGTGAGCGCGATGATACCGCCGAACACCAGCGGCTTGATCAGCCCCGCCACGAAGTCCTTGGGAATCACGCCGAGCACGAAGCCGGATTGCGCCAGCGTGTTCAGGACACCCTGCAGGTATGCGTCCGCCGTGATGCCGATGCGCAGTACGGAGATGATCATGCCTCCCGCGATGCCGACCATGTCCGTGATCACGGTCAGCATCGGCAGCATCAGCAGACCGGCGATCAGACGCGGCGTGACGAGCTTCTTGATCGGATCCGTGCCGAAGCTCTGCAGCGCATCGATCTGCTCCGTCACGCGCATGGACCCGAGCTCCGCGGCAATGCCCGATGCGGCTCGGCCCGCCACCATGAGGGCGCAGAGCACCGGCCCGAGCTCACGCACCATGGACGCGCCGACGAGGTTGCCGATGTAGACGTCCGCACCGAACTTGCTCAGTTCGACCGCGCTCTGCAGTGCGAGCACCATTCCAGTGAACAGGCCCGTGAGCAGGACGATCGGAATGGAACCGACACCGATGCGATCCATCTGCACCAGAGTGTCGCGCCAGTAGAAGGGACGCGAGAATGCAAAACGTGATGCGCGGGCCCCGAGGACGAAATAATCCAGGACGCCGGTGCTCGCATTGCGCACCCTCGTGTGAACGCCGGCGGCGAAGGTATACATAGCCTCTCAGATGGGCGCAGCATCGCTTTACATCCCGCATTCTGCGCGGTAGCTTCCGAACCGTTCGACTTACGCGCTGCGATTGTCAATTTCCGTGCCGCATACCGAATGCATCGACTTTCTCTCGACAGAACAGAGCAGATCCTGAAGCGCGCCGCGACGGTCCGTGTACTCGTCGTGGGGGACGTCATGCTGGACGTGTACCTGCGGGGCTCGGCCTCGCGCATCTCACCCGAGGCGCCGGTGCCGGTGGTGCGCGTGGACAGCGAGGCGCGGGCGCTCGGCGGTGCGGCGAACGTCGCGGCCAACGTGGTGGCGCTCGGCGCTGCCTGCGACCTCATCGGGTGCGTCGGAGTGGACCGGCATGGCGGTGAGCTGGCCGCGGAGCTGCAGCGTCTCGGCATCCGGCCGCACGGGCTGCTACCGAACGAGGCCCGGCCGACGACGGTCAAGACGCGGATCATGGCCCGGCAGCAACAGGTCGCGCGCTACGATCAGGAGACCGACGACGATCTGAGCGACGCCGCGTGCGCGGAAGTCATCGGTCGGATTCGCGCACTGCTGCCGGATGCCGATGCCGTCGTGCTCGAAGACTACAACAAGGGACTGCTGACACGATCAGTCATTGAAGCGGCGATCGAGGCGGCGCGGCAGGCGGGCGTACCGGTGGTGGTCGATCCGAAGTCGCGCCACTTCTTCGACTACCGGGGGGCGACCCTGTTCAAGCCGAACCAGCCGGAGCTCGCGGCCGCGCTGCGGAGCCCGGTGCGCGCCGAGGACGCGGCGTGGCTCCAGGAAGTACTTGAGAAGATAGGTTCCGAGCACCTGCTGGTCACCCTCGGCGAGGACGGCATGGCACTGCTGACGGCGGATGGCGACCACGTTCGGGTTCCAACCGTCGCTCGCTCGGTCTACGACGTGTCCGGCGCCGGTGATACCGTTACGGCCGTCCTGGCCGTGGCGCTCGCCGGCGGCGCCACCGTGATCGAGGCCGCGATCATGGCCAACTATGCTGCGGGCATCGAGGTTGCCAAAGCCGGCGTCGCGACGGTATCGCCCGCAGAGCTCATTGCTGCGCTGCCGCCGGCAGTGTCCGCGACATGACCCGCCACACGAGGACGACATGCCAGAACTGAAGCGCGTTCAGACGGATGCTGCGCCTGCGGCCATCGGGCCGTACAGCCAGGCGATCATCGCCAACGGAATGATCTACACGGCCGGGCAGATTCCGCTCGACCCGGCAACCATGGAGCTGGTCGGCGGCAATGACGCCGCGGCTCAGGCGGAGCGGGTGCTGCAGAACCTGCGCGGCATTCTGGAGAGCGCGGGCGCGTCCCTGTCCACGGTCGTCAAGACGACCATGTTCCTGACCGACATGGCCGATTTCGTCGCAGTCAATGAAGTCTATGCCCGCCACTTCGGGGATCATCGGCCGGCACGCTCGACGATCCAGGTCGCAGCGCTGCCGAAGAACGTCAGAGTCGAGATCGAGGCGGTGGCCGTCGTATGAGCAGCCCGCAGTTCGTCTACGTCATGAAGGGACTGCGCAAGGTCGTGCCCCCGAACCGCGAGATCCTCAAGGGCATCTGGCTGTCCTTCTATCCCGGTGCGAAGATCGGCGTGGTCGGCGCGAACGGATCCGGCAAGAGCACGCTGCTCCGGATCATGGCCGGCATCGATACGGACATCCAGGGAGAGGCGTGGGCGGCGAAGGGCACGCGCGTCGCCTACCTGCCGCAGGAGCCCGTGCTCGATCCTGCGCTCAACGTCCGCGGCAATGTCGAGGAGGCCGTCAAGCCGACGCGCGAGCTGCTGCGCCGGTTCGACGAGGTGAACATGAAGTTCGCCGAGCCGATGAGCGACGACGAAATGCAGTCGCTCATCGATGAGCAGGCGAAGCTGCAGGACCGCATCGACGCGAGCAACGCCTGGGACCTCGACCGCAAGATCGAGATAGCCATGGACGCGCTCCGCCTGCCGCCCGCGGATGCGGAAGTGACGAACCTGTCCGGCGGGGAGAAGCGACGCGTCGCGCTGTGCAAGGTCCTGCTCGAGGAGCCGGACATGCTGCTCCTCGATGAGCCGACGAACCACCTCGATGCAGAGTCCGTCGCCTGGCTCGAGCACTTCCTCGCCGAGTTCCCGGGCACGGTCGTCGCCATCACGCACGACCGCTACTTCCTCGACAACGTCGCAAAGTGGATTCTGGAGCTGGACCGCGGCGCCGGTGTGCCGTGGGAAGGCAACTACTCCTCCTGGCTCGAGCAGAAGCAGGGACGTCTCGCACAGGAGGAGAAGCAGGAGTCATCGCGGCAGCGTTCACTCCAGCGCGAGCTCGAGTGGATCCGCATGGCGCCGCGCGCGCGGCAGTCGAAAGGCAAGGCCCGCATCTCGGCATACGAGGACCTGCTCAACGAAGACCAGCGCGAGAAGCTGACCAGGGCCGAGATCGTGATCCCGGCACCGCAGCGCCTGGGCGATGAGGTCGTGCTGGCCGACAGCGTGTCCAAGGGGTATGGCGACATCGTGCTGTTCGACGACCTCTCCTTCCGCCTGCCGCGCGGCGGCATTGTCGGCGTGATCGGACCGAACGGCGCCGGCAAGACGACGCTGTTCCGCATGATCACCGGCCAGGAGCTGCCGGACGGCGGCACGCTCGAGGTCGGCGCAACCGTCGAGCTGGCCTACGTCGATCAGTCCCGCGACGCGCTCGCAGCCAGCAAGTCTGTGTGGGAGGAAATCTCGGACGGTCACGAGGAGATAGAGCTCGGCCGCGGCACGTCCGTCAGCTCGCGGGCCTATTGCGGCTGGTTCGGATTCAAGGGCAGCGACCAGCAGAAGAAGGTGGGGGTGCTGTCGGGCGGTGAACGCAACCGGGTGCACCTGGCCAAGCTGCTGCGGCGCGGCGGCAACCTGATCCTGCTCGACGAGCCCACGAATGACCTCGACGTCGACACGCTGCGCGCTCTCGAAGAGGCACTCCTCAACTTCGCCGGCTGCGCCGTCGTCATCTCGCACGACCGGTGGTTCCTCGACCGCATTGCCACGCACATGCTCGCCTTCGAAGGTGACAGCCGCGTCGTATGGTTCGAGGGCAACTACCAGGAATACGACGCGGATCGGCACCGCCGTCTCGGCTCGGCGGCCGATCAGCCGCACCGGGTGAAGTACCGGAAGCTCATTCGGCAGTAGCCCCTCGCCTCATGAGGGGGCGGAGCCGTCCTGGTGGACGGACCAGTCTTCAAA
>JBBEBA010000017.1:3521-7047 GCA_040882575.1 Gemmatimonadota bacterium | reverse complement strand
GCCTCGCGCGCGAGCTTCGTGTCGACCACCTCGTACGACCACGCGCCGAGCGTGCTCGGCCGCTCGACACGCATAAGGAAGTCGACCTTGCCGACCCACGTGCCATCGAACAGCCCGCCCTGGAAGATCACGTCCGCGCCGGCGCGCATCGCCTCGAGCGTCATCGCCGCGTACGCCGTCCAGCGCTCGTTGTACGGCAGCGCGCGGTCGGGCTCGACAAGCTCGCCGGTGCATTTGCCGGCCTCGCGCAGCTTAGCGAGGTGGGCCTGCTCGTGCTGGAGGCCTCGCTGCCAGAGCACCTCGAGCGCCGGGTCGTCGTACTTCGGCGGCTTCGGCCCTTCACCGGTCGCGGCGCGACGCGTGAGCAGCGTGAGGTGCCCGCAGGCGAGGAAGTGGCTGAGGTCGGTGGCGGAGAAGATCAGCCGGTGATCAATGAAATGCATTCTTGACCGGGCCGAGGCTTGATCGATGGTTCATCGTGGTCCCACGACTCAGACCTTTCTCATCAAGTCGTTTGCCAGTGTTGCTGCCGAGGCACGAATTGTCGCCTCGGCCTCGAGCGGGTACGCGGCGCGCGCCGCCATTGTACAGCCTGCCGCGCTGGCCGATCCAAAGAGTGTCGTCATATCCTGCAGCGCGGAATTGGCGACATCGCGGCTCAGGTCGTCCTGCCGCATCAGCTCGACACGTCGGACCAGCTCGTCGGTAGGTACGGCCCGCAGCAACCGGAGCACGTCCAAAGCGTCCTTGTCGATCAGACGGTCTGGGCTGCCGACCCGTTCCCGGATCTTGAACACCTTGGCTACCATGAGGGCGGCGGGCCCCGCCACGAAGATCTCGAAACGCCGCTCATCGTTCGTATCCAGCGCCTCGATGAGACGGCGGTCCCTGTCGACCAATGCTCCTTCCAGGCCACTCACTTTCCGCGCGACGCGATCGCCGTGTGGGGGGATACGTGCGCCTCTGCGTCCACTCCCCGATACTCGCGACGGCACGAGCAGGTCGACGATCATGCTACGCCGTACTCCATCCACAGCAACCTGCTTGCTCCATCTGCCGACATCGAATTCCGGGTGAAACCGGGCGGCTGCCAGGAGTTCCTCGAGCAGCGGCGAATCTCGTAACTGACCCGGGTCGAGGGCGAGGTCTCCGTCCGTCGTATACGGCGCAACAGCCAGATCCGCGTCGCCGGAATGCAGATAGACCGCCTGCGCGCCGACGAGTACAATCGCGTCCTGGTGATCCCGCAGGGCATCCAATGCGTCGAGCAGGGTATGGCGTGCCGCTATGTACAGCGGATCAGGCGCGCCAGACATTTTCATGCTCCGCCATCCAGTTCATGAGCGTCTCGCCCTGCGCCGGTTCCCTGCCTGTACCCGTGAGGAGGTCCGCCGCGCATTGGCTCAAAGCTACCGCAATGAAACCGTGCACCACGCGAGTACGTTCGTACACGACGTCGTCGAAGGGTTCGAGCAGGATCACATTGGCACCGGCCTCGGCCGTGTGCAGTTCCAGTTCGGCTGCACTCGATTCGGCCGAGTCGACATAGCACGTGAGCAGCGGAGCAGCCGTCACCTGCACCTCCCGCGGCACTGCTGCAACGCCGGTAACGGCATAGCGGCCGCTGAATGTCTCCAGCCGGTCGCGAAGCCAGGGGACCCCGCGCGGCGCCAGCCAGGTCGTGCTGCCATTGCTCCGGAGTACCGAATAGTCCTGAGTCCACCGACGCAGCAGATCCTGCCAATCCACATCGGCCACCCTGCCGCGACCGTTCCGCCGTACGACGCCTTCTTCCTGAAGCAGCTTGAGAATGCGGGTCGCATAGCCGGCGTCCGTCCCCGCTCGTCGCGCCAACTCCCGCACACCTGTCGGCGCCTGCGAATCGCAGAGAGCGCGGACCAGCCGCGCCGCCTTGGGACCTTTCAGGGATTGCACGTCGCGCTTCGGTGGCTTGGGGTCCTGGTCGGCGCCCTGCCGATCCATGAGCACCGCAGGACGCTCCATGGTCAGCCACAGATTACCCGTGCGATCCAGGTAGGAGACGCCGGCTTCCCGCAGACGGTCGCGAGCTGTCGGGGTCACGTAACCAGTTGCGACCAACATGCCTTCGACACCGATTTCGGAGGCGGCCGCAACAAGTCTCTCGGCCAGGTCGGCGGCCAGGGCGCCACCTACCCGGTGTTTTGCTTCCACCAGGAGGCGAGCCCGGGTCCCATCGGGCGCAGTGATCTCGAGCATGGCGTCCGGGTGCCCTTTCGCCGATGTACCAGACATGGAGACCGACCACCTTTCCGGCAGCAGTCCTTCGAGGGTCTGCACCATCCAGTTGAACCGGGATTGTTGCATAAATAACCTCGTTGCACGTTGCATGCAACATTACTTATTGTGCAACGGAGAGTCAAGAGCGTCATACTCCTTGCCCCCCGACGAATGGCGCGCCAGGCCGACGGAATGCGCAGACGGGTATGGTTTGTATATTCCGCACTCACGTCGCGACCGTGATAAGCGCCGCGATGGTCGAGAACGCACTGATCGGGGTGATACGAATGAGTCCGACGCTGCACGCGCCCGTCTACACCCTTCACATCCAGCTCGAGGACATCGAACCGCCGATCTGGCGACGGATCGAAGTGCCCGCCTCGTTCACGTTGCGCAGGCTGCACGATGTCATCCAGCTCGTGATGGGCTGGCAGGACTCGCACATGCATCTGTTCGAGATCGACGGCGGGCGCTACGGCTTCGGCGACAACGAGTGGGACGACGAGGATCGGGATGATTCGGAGGTGCTGCTCGCCGATGTCGTGCAGCAGGTCGGCCAGTTCTTCGTGTACAGCTACGACTTCGGTGATGACTGGACGCATCGCGTCAAGGTCGAGGAGATCCGCAGGGAAGTCGCCCGGCGCGACGTGCCGCGGCTGCTCGCCGGCGCTCGAGCCTGCCCGCCGGAAGACTGCGGCGGCGTGTCAGGCTATCACGACCTGGTCGAGGCCGTGGCCGATCCTGACCACGAGGAGCACGAGGCACTCCTGGAATGGCTGGGCGGCGGCTATGATCCCGCTGAGTACGACGTCGCCCGGCATGACCGCCGGCTGGACCGGCTTCGCCGTGCCCGCACGCCCGCCGGCGGCAGGCGCCCGGCAACAACTCGTCCGCCCGCGGGTCGTTCTGCCCGCGGCGCGGGCTCGCCCGTTGCACTGCGCGTCACGGAACTGACCGCCATCCTCAACCAGTTCAGGCAGGACGTGCCGGCCCTGCCGGTCAGCATCGCCGACACCGCGGAAGATCTGCTGCGCCGCTTCGCGGGCTCGGATCCGGAGACGTTCATGGGCGTGCGCAGGCTGGAGCTGTGGGCCGCGGCCGCGGTGCACGCGTCGTACATGCTGCATCCCTACTGGATGCACTACCCGCTGAAGCCGATGACGCTCGCGGACCTGTCGGAGATGTGGAGCGTATCGAGCGCATCGATCAGCAAGCGGAGCGGTCAGCTCAGAGAAGGTGTGCGGCTCCGGCCACTGCTGCGGTGAAC
>JBBEBA010000017.1:0-3421 GCA_040882575.1 Gemmatimonadota bacterium | reverse complement strand
GTGAAGCGCGTTGCTCGACAATATAGCGAATACGCCGTAATTCCGCGGGGCCGAAGCCTGTCACGCGGTCGACGCAAGGCGGCACGAGCCAGAAATTTGCCCGGGTCGTCCGATCGTGAGCTTTACGCAGCCCGTACCTTGACGCTGCCATGGTCCCTGGAACGTGGCTTCTGCTTCACAATGATCTCCACATCGTGATCGAGCGCGTTCAGAAACCTGATCAGGCGATCCATTGAGAATCCCGTGAGGCGCCCGCGGAGCAGGTCGGACACTTTAGGCTGTGTTGTCCCAATGACCTGAGCGGCTTCCTTCTGGGTCAGACTTCTGGCTTCGATCGCCGTTCCGATCTGGCGAACCAGTTCAGCCTTGGCCAGCAGTTCGTCGGCGTTGGAGAGCCCGAGGTCGGCAAAGACATTGCCGCTGCTCGGGGTGACTCGCGTGTCGTGGTTCATGGCTTCGTACCTTCCCTTCCACCGAACTCCGTTTCGTGTGCGATCCTGGCCTGCTCATACCTGGCCCGAATCAGATCGACCTCATGATGCGGGGTCTTGATTCCCTTCCGGGCCTTCTTCTGAAATGCGTGGAGTACGAATATCACGCCGGCGAACCGAACGGTCTAAACAGTCCGGAATGTGTTCCCATCATAGTCCTCGACCACCTCCAGAATCCCGGCGCCTTTGACGAGATGCTTCAGCGGTTTGCCGCAGGGTGCTTTCCGCCGGTCTGCGCCAGGTAGAGTGCTGTGCCCATGACCTGTCGAACCGGAGCCGGAAATCCGCGAATGTCTTCTCGCGCCGAGCCGACCCAGCGAAGCGGCTTCGGATCAACTACCGGCATCGGTAGAATTATACCGGATTCGGTATATCATGGCAAGGAGTCCGGGGCGGCGGTTCCGTGACGGGTGGTGGCCTCCGATCCTACAACCGCGTCCTACCCGCCTCCATAGCGGAATGGGCCTGCGGCATGGCTGGATCGAGCGACTCCGCCAGCTCCGCAAACCGGCAGAACGCATTCGCCAGCCGCACCTGCTCCGGCGCCCTGCACTCGGCCGTGGTGCCCGAGGGAGCGGAAGTATGCCGCATATTCGGCGACGCGGAACGACTCCGTGCGCGGCTCCGGCCCGCCGAGCGCGAAGTGCACGTGAGGTCGGTCGCGGAGAAGATCATGCGGTTGTCGGTATAGTGCATTCAGGGATGACGGACGATGTCGAGGATCCGGATCATGCCAGGTTGAGGACCGTAGTACCGGAATATGCGCCAGGCGCCGGGTGTACGGTTTTCAACCCGGGCTTCGAACACCTTTTCGCCGTGAGGGCCGGACAGGGAGGTGAACTCGTGCGTCGCCAGACCCGGATGACGCGGATTCGTTTCCAGCAGGCCGAGCGCCTTGCGCACCTTCTTCAGCTTCGCATCGTTGCGCACGTTCAGCTCCCTGAGGACAGACGCGGCCTCAGGCGTGAAGGACAGCCGGAAAGCCATCGGATCAGTCGTCGTCGACAAACTCTGCGAATGATCCGAGGTCCTCGAACTCGTCCTGGCCTGCCTGGCTCAACGCCCGCTCCATCGACGCGCGCAGTGCCGGGCTCTGCCACAGCCAGGCCTCGCTCGCAGGGATCGGCACCACGGGGTCGAGGAGAATCTGGCCTCTGTCATTGACGAGCACCCTGTAGTCAGCGTCGCGTGCGGCCGACCCGAGCGTCAGGCGACCTCGCGCGTCCGGATGCACGTATCCCTTGCGTGGCCTGAATCCGAGACCCTTCAGGTCTTCTGGCTGCGCTGCCATTCCTCCCCTCCGCGAAGTCCTGAACGAAGACGACGTTCAGTATACCCATTTGACCACATGTGGGCAATACCCACAACTGAGGTGGGTGGAAGTCTCTCATCTGGCCTCTGCTCAACCGCGCTCGAACGCATTCGCCGCGCGTTTCGTCGCGCTGCCGGCCGTCCTGTCGATCCGTCGTGGCGCAGACTCGATCGCGCTGGTGATCGCGCCTGTTACCCAGCTGTTCAGGCTCTGGCCCTCGAGCGCTGCAGCCGTCGCGGCCTGGCTGTGCAACTCGGGATCGATCCGCACGACGAACCTGCCGGAGAACGGCTTGTCCGGCTCTTCGCCGCGCTCAGCGCAGAACTCGAGATAGTCCTCGACGGACGCCTTCAGCTCACGCCTGAGCTCGTTGACCGAGGTGCCCTGGAACGTGATCACGTCCCTGAGATTCAGGACCTGGCCGTGAAAAACACCCGCCGCTTCATCGAATTCGACACGCGCTACGTAGCCCTTGTACTCCATCTCAGCGCACTCCCGCATTCATCAGGAATTCACATCGACCGTTTTCCGCTGCCGGTGCATCCGCCCTCCAGTAGTATCTGCAAATGATACTACACGCAACTGTATTGACTGAGGTGGGATTTTCAGCGGTGTGATGCATTTTCAGATCATCCCGTTCGCTTCGGGCGACCGCCCTTCAAGCCGTTCGCACGTGCCGCGCGCGCCTTGGACTCGGACGTGACGCTGCCGCCGATCCGCCCCAAGGCGCGCATCCACGTCCGCGTGCCGAACACCCCGGCCATCAACGCATCCAGCTCGTAATCGACATCGAGCCGTTCCCAGTGCAGCGTCGTGCCGGCGCCGTAGATCTCCACGTCCTCCAGATCGGCAGCGGAAGCGCCATGCAGCCCCTGCACGAGTCCCGCAGGGAACGCGAACATGGCGCCACTGCTCAGCTCGATTTCGATACGGCCTGTCCCGGCGCAATAGCGCACGCCGGCCGCGCGCGATTGCTGAGACCGCCTGCCCCTGCGCACTGCGGCTTCGTACTGCCGCGCAAATTCCGCGTCAGCCTTCTTCGTCTTTCGCACTGCCATGAATCTCCTCCCATCTCAGCAGCAGCATGTCCCGGTGTGTCCTCGCACAGCTCCCACAGCGAACCGTGAACGTTCGCCGGCTCATGATCATGTGTATGGATCATGACGCTGTATGGACCGGATCGGAGCACCGTCGGCACGAATAGTAACCCAAGCGTTTGGGTTGTTGCAAGGGATGGCTACCGCTCACGGTGCGTTGCCGGATTCACAACAGCCTCCGCTCTCACAATGGTGGGTCCGAAAGGGCGGATGAATGGGTGGTTGGGCCAACTTCCTCGGGGCGGTGTCCCGTCAGCTCGCCATGCGCAGCCGCACGCGCGCGACCTGCACCATCAGCCCTTCACAGCCGATCCCCAGCACCATGGCTCTGATCTCCGCCGTCTGATCGCGCGACAGGCGTTCGGAGTGCGCGCCGGGGTTCCGCAGCGCGACGATCGGCTCGAGCTGGCTCGGCAGCTGACCGATCAGCCATTTCCAGTCGTGCGGGAACGCGATTTTGATTGCGCGTTGCAGCGTGTCGTCGTGCTGCAGCAGGGTGAGCAGTGTGCCGAGCGTCTGGT
>JBBEBA010000016.1:0-7114 GCA_040882575.1 Gemmatimonadota bacterium | reverse complement strand
CTCGAACTTCAGGTCGGAGTAACGCGCGAGTTCCGCCTTCAGCTGGCCATCGCGGTACTCCGCCCAACCGTGCATGGTCGTAGTGTCCGTCAGGATGTGTCCGCCCTGCCCGAACAGGCTGTCCACAGCTTCCATGTTCCCGGCCTGGATGTTCTCAGCCATCCTGACGATGAGCTGCTGAACGGCGGCACGTTCCGGGTCTGGCTGACCTGAGCGCTGTGCTGACGTCGACTCTGCAGAGGCCGCTGTGACAGCGGCGATGAGCAGTGCGAGACGGATGATCCGCATGGAGGCTCCCGGCGAATGGTGGATGGCGTTGTGGCGTCAGCTGTCAGCTGCGGAGACGTCGGGACGACCAATGGACCGCCCGGATCTTCCATCCAGTGGGAGTGCGCGAAAGCACCATCAGCTCAGCCATCTCGGATCCGGTGCTGCCCTGGGCGCCGCTCGGTGGATTTGTCGTCTTCGCTACGACCCATGCAACATCGCCGGCGAGTCTCACACTCTGAATGACGCGCGTGCCTTTGCTGTTCTTGCTCGCCTGCATGTCTGCGCCGAGGTGATGTCCGAGATATGCGGAGCGGGTCTCGATCGCTCCGCTCTCCAGTATGAGAACGTCGTCCGCGAGCAGTGAGACGGCGACGACGGAATCACCTGCCGCCAGAGCTGCGTGATACTGCTCAACGGCATGCACTGCAGACGCTGAATCTGCCGCGGACGATTGAGCCTCGGCTGAGGACGCACAGGCAAGCGCCACGGCCAGACCGAGAATTGAACGCTTCATTGAGAACCTCCATCAGGGAATGGACTGATGGCACTGTACGACCCGTAAACGGCCTGGGCAAGCACGGCCGCCCGCCGCCGTCGCTCGAGCTGGAGCGCAGCCCGGGTGGAGGCGCACTCTCGTCACCGCACGCGTTACATGGTATCCATTGGTGTCGGCGTCGCTACGAGAATTGCCGTCACGATGAGGATGAGAACTCCCACCGCCACCTCGATACGGGCAGACCGACGGATCCGCACCGCTCCCTCGGCCTGCCCGAGCGTGGGCTTGACTCGTAGCCAGTTGTACGCGCCAGTCAGAGTGACGACCGAAAGCACCGCCAGCTTCGCTAGCAACAGCTGTCCGTATCTCTCCTGCCACAGCGGTGCGAATCCGCCGACGTGAAGCCAGGCCGCGAAG
The DNA here is from genome assembly GCA_040882575.1 of Gemmatimonadota bacterium. Classification (GTDB taxonomy): domain Bacteria; phylum Gemmatimonadota; class Gemmatimonadetes; order Longimicrobiales; family RSA9; genus SH-MAG3. The sequence goes on along the minus strand of JBBEBA010000016.1, from coordinate 5,931 downwards.
AGTCCCGTTAACGAGACGATTCCGGCGAAGACCAACGCTGTGGGTGAAAACGCGTTGATCAGGTGCGCCACCGACGCCCCGCGGCGATCCTCCGTTTGCGAGAGCGCGGCCGGAATACCCGCGGCAAGCACGAGGAGCAGACTGCCAAGCCAGCCGGCGGCGCCGATGACGTGCAGCCCATCGGAAACGATGGCGAGACCAGTGAGCCTTGGGCTCGCCGCTGCATGGCTCGCGAACGCCGGTGTGAATGCGAGGGCGAGGGAGGAGGTCGCAGCCAGGGACCATGCGGCAGCCGATGCCCTGTCCAGCCGCGCGACGCGGAATGCCACCAGCGCGACGACGGTGGCGATAACCTGAATGAGCCAGGTGCGCCCCCAGCTGGTACCGCTGATCAGCGTACCGACGAGCGTGAGGTCACCGATTCCTCTGTTGCCATGCAACGCGATCGACTGAGCCGCGAGGCGAGCGAGAGCGGAACCGAGCAGCAGGACTGCTGCGCCGAACCCGACGGCAGCGGCGCGACGCGCCATGCCTCGCACAAGTGCGATATCGTCACTCAGCCGCTGCACGAGCCGAAGTACGACGATCCGGAATGCCACCGCACCGATTAACGTGAGCAGAGCGGCGTACATCAGGAAACGAATACCGACGTAGGCCGGTGACTCGGCATCGAATCCTTGCGCGGAGGTCGGCATCGAGACGGGGTCATGATGCGTCGCTGCGCTGTCGCGGGACGGTACGACCCCCATCGGCGCAATTGGATCGCCGAGCCCCTGTGCACCTGGGGCAATCACAAACGCAAACGTCCCCCGCACGGGATGACCGTCAGCCCCGGCGACCTGCCAGCTCACGGTGTAGGTGCCGGCCGTGAGACCTCCCATGATCGTAGATATCATCACGGTGTTCGAGTCTGGCGAGAGCCGCAGCGGACTGAGAGCGATCCGCGCCCCGTCAGGGCCCAGCAGTTCGAGCCGCGCAACCGCCAGCTCAGGCGTTTCGGTGAAGGTCAGCCGCAGTTCCCGAGGCGCTACTCTGAGGTGTGCTCCAGCCTCGGGAGACGATCCCTTCAGTTCGCCGTGTGCGAGAACTGGACTGTAGCCGGCCAGAGCAAACACGGCCGCCAGGATGAGGCTGCGGAGGCTTCTCGGCGGAAAACGTGGTCGCCTTGGCGGTCGGCCCATTACACCCCCTGACTCTCATTCAGTCGGCCGTGTTCGGCGCTGCGGTGGCTTTATGCTGCGTAAAGCTAGCATGGCCGGGCGCTTCACACAATTGCACGGATGTTCGACAGGAGTCGCCTGATAGTGGTAGAGAACGTTCACCCTCTCCCGCTGCTTGAGCCGAGTGATCATGAGGTCTCCATGAGAAAGCGATTGCCCCGCCGGGCAATCCCTGCCGTACACGCAGTCCCCCCCGCTCCATCGTCCCAACCCGGGAAGAATGCGCCTGATTCAGGTCCGGCCCACTGTTCGCCGAGCCGGGTTTTCAGCTCGGGTTGAGCTTGCCCCTCAGTTCAGCTGGCGACCAAGTCGTGGTGCGGACACTCGCTGATTCCATCCGCGCGGCCAAACATGCAGAACAGATGGACGAACGCGTTGTCGTGGTGTTCGCAGTGCCGGTCGTGCGCAGCCGCGTGAGCGGGTTCGGGGTGCGCCACGACCAGAGCGGCGGCGATTTGCAGAGCGAGCACGCCGGTGCAGGCCGCGAGAGACAGCCGCGTCACGTGCGTGCGCGCAGGCTGTGCCTCGCCGAGGAGCTGACGGACGCGTCGATCGATCAGGTCCCTTCCGTGCAGGCCGGCACTGCCCGCAATTGGCCGGTGGCAGCAGTGCTGTGCACTCACGAGGATCGCGGACGCGAGCACAAGAGGCTTCGTGCTGGCCCGGTCGGCAAGCAGCTCGACTTCATCGGCCAGGTCCGCTGCGAGCCGGCGGACGAGCGGCAGCCAGAACAGTATGCAGGAAAGGAAGCGCAGGAGGGAAAGTCGCAGCGGATCACGTCGCCGTACATGAGCCCGCTCGTGCTCGAGCACGGCTGCGAGCTGGTCGGGGGCGAAAAGGCGGGCCGCTTCCTCCGCAACGAATATCGTTGGGCGCCGCCACCCGATCGTGAACGCGGGCGTCGGAGAATCGGCCAGAATGCGTAGGGTGCCGGGGTCTACGCCGGCAGCCTCAGCCGCACTCCAGCAAGCATCGCCGGTGCTCGGCGCTCTCCAGGACGCACCCGACAGTGTACGCTGTCCGAGGTGCCAGGCACGAACGCGATCCACCACGGCGTAGGTGAGCCCGCTCAGGAACAACACGTGAAAGACGCCGTGTACGGGCGTGAGCAAAGCGTGGAGAGCGACGAGGCAAAGCGAGACGAAATGCCCGTGCTCGGCTGCTGCAATCGGGGACAGCAGGTGATGCGTGAACAGCGGAGCGGTGGCGACGGTGGCCAGTGCGCCGAGACCGATCAGAGCGGAGCGCTGCGTTGCGCCGGAGGACACGATTCGCGGCCGAAATCCGGTCATGATTTCTTCCTGTCCTTCTTCAGCCGTTCTCGCACGAGTCGATCCAGCTCCGCAAGCTGGGCCGGATCATTTTCCGCGAGCGCGTCCACGAACGAAGCGGCGATCGCAGCCGGACCGAACGACAAAATCCCGTCTACCACGCGACGCGCAGCCTGCTGCCGGAACTCCACCTCCAGAAGCACGGGGCGATAATGAAACACCCCGGACTGCTTGGCACGTCGGAGCAGCCGCTTGTCCACCAGCTTGTTCAGCACAGTGACGACCGTGAGAAGCGCTACGTCGTGCTCTTCCACCACCCGCTCGTGCACGTTCCGCGCAGTTACGGGTTCGCCCGCCTTCCAGACGGCCTGCATGACGCGCGCCTCGAGGTCACCCAGCACCTTGGCAAGGCCGTCAGCCGAGAGACGGACCGTATCCTGGAGGCGAGGCGTTTTCGCTGTTGGCCTGCTGGTCCTGCGACGTCGCTCTGTCAAGACCGTTCTCCGGCTTCGGACGCGAGGGCTTTACAAGGCATAAAGATTGCGCGCCGGACGGCACACGTCAATCATTTGCGACCTGTCTGCACGGACCATGCTCCGTCCGGCGGCTGAACCGGGGGACTTGCCAGCATGCACAACGAGCACCGGCATCACCACGGCCACAGCACGCCGCTTGAGGGCACCGCAGCCGAACCGCCAGCCGAGCCCGGATCCGGATATCCAGAGCATCCGGAAGTCCCGCACGCGCAAGGACGGCTACGCGGATCGGAGACGTCGCCGACTCATCCTCCCGAGCACCAGCACGGCACGCGTGACCACGCACTCAGCGAGGAGCCCGTCACAGCTCGCGCACGCGGCGGGCACGACATGCACGCCGGCCACGACGCCGATGGCGGGCATGACAAGCATGCAGGCCACAGCGTCGCGACGTTCCGCAACAAGTTCTGGCTCTCGTTGCTCCTCACCATCCCGACGCTGATCTGGAGCGACCTGGTCCAGGGCTGGCTCGACTATACCGCACCGGTCTTCCCCGGATCGAGCTACATCCCGGCCGTCTTCGGCACCGCCGTCTTCGCCTACGGCGGATGGGTCTTTCTGAGAGGTGCCGCGCGCGAGCTGGAAGACCGTCTGCCGGGCATGATGACGCTGATTTCGCTGGCGATCACCGTCGCCTTCGTATTCAGCCTGGCGGTGACGCTCGGCTTCGAGGCCATGGCGTTGTGGTGGGAGCTGGCGACGCTCGTCACGATCATGCTGCTCGGACACTGGATGGAGATGCGCTCGATTGCGCAGGCGAGCGGTGCGTTGCGCGAGCTGGCGAAACTCCTGCCCGCAACGGCAGTGCGCCTTGTCGACGGCGAAGCGCAGGAGGTGCCGGTAGATCAGCTGCATGAGGGTGACCTGATTCTCGTGCGTCCCGGCGCGAACGTGCCGGTCGACGGCGTCGTTCGCGACGGCAGGAGTCCGGTCAATGAAGCGATGATCACCGGCGAATCACGGCCGGTGGACAAGGGGTTGGGCGACGAGGTCATTGCGGGAACCGTGAACGGTGCCGGCTCGCTGCGTGTTGAGGTCACCAAGACGGGCGAACGCACGGCTCTCGCCGGCATCATGCGCCTGGTCTCGGACGCGCAGACGACTCGGTCCAGGGCTCAGGCACTGGCTGACCGCGCGGCATTCTATCTTACGCTCATCGCGATCGGCTCCGGCGTGCTGACGTTCGTCGTCTGGACTGCGCTCGATGCGCCGGCAGCCTTTACAATCGAGCGCGTTGTCACGGTCCTCGTGATCGCCTGCCCGCACGCGCTCGGGCTGGCCATTCCACTGGTCATCGCGATCTCCACAACGCTGGGCGCGCGGAACGGGCTGCTCGTCAGGGACCGTCGCGGGCTGGAGGAGGCGCGGAACCTCAATGCAGTCGTTTTCGACAAGACCGGCACGCTGACGCGCGGCGAGTTCCGGGTGGTGGAGATCACCTCAGCCGACGGGCTGGAAAACGACGAGGCGTTGCGCCTCGCGGCCGCAGTGGAGCACGACAGCGAACACACGATTGCACAGGGCATTGTCAAGAGCGCGGAAGAGAAGCAGCTGGCCGCGACACGCGCAACTGAATTCGAGGCGATCCCCGGCCACGGTGTGCGTGCCGTGGTGGAAGGGCGCGAGATGCACATGGGCGGACCGGCACTCCTGGAGCGGTTGGGCGCTGTACTGCCGGGGGACTTGCAGAACGCCGTGGACCGTGCTGCCGGGCGGGGACAGGCATCGGTCGTGCTACTCGAGGGATCGCGACCTCTGGCCGTCTTCGCAGTGGCGGATCAGATCCGTCCGGAATCCTATGAAGCCATACAGCGCCTGCATGAGAATAACATCGAGGTCGTTATGCTGACGGGGGACGCTCGGCCGGTTGCAGAGGCCGTTGCACGCGAACTGGGCATCGACACGGTGTACGCGCAGGTGCTGCCGGAGCAGAAGGTGGAGAAGATCCGCGAGCTACAGGCGCAGGGCAAACGGGTTGCCATGGTGGGGGATGGGGTCAACGACGCGCCTGCGTTGCTCACGGCTGACGTCGGCGTGGCGATCGGCGCCGGCACCGACGTCGCCGTCGAGGCTGGCGACGTTGTACTCGTGCGCAGCGATCCGCGCGACATCCCGCGGATCGTGGAGCTGAGCAAGGCCACGTACCGGAAGATGATCCAGAACCTGTGGTGGGCGGCCGGCTACAACATCGTAGCAATTCCGCTCGCCGCCGGCGTCCTTGTGAACCAGGGCATCGTGCTGCATCCGGCCGTGGGTGCCATCTTCATGTCGGCAAGCACGATCATCGTTGCGCTGAACGCGCAACTGCTGCGGAGACTGCGGCTCTGAACACAGCCGCACGGATTACACGATCGCAACCGAAAGGATCTTCTCATGAATGCACGAAATGTGACCGTAGCCCTGCTGATCGGTGCGGTGCTGGCATGGGCATGCACCGGTGGTGACGAGGCGGACAGCGCTGCGCTGAGCGACACGGTGCCGGCGCCAGCCCGGCCGATGGATGGCATGGATGGAATGGGAGGGATGCAGAGTGGTACCATGATGACGCAGATGTCTTCCCACATGGAACAGATGCGGACTGCGGGCGCGGACAGCATGATGCGTATGATGCCTGATTACCGGCAGATGTCCGCCAACATGCTGTCGCAGATGAACAGCGAGATGCGGGACATGAACATGGAGGGCGATGCGCGCTGGAATGCCACCGTCGATTCGGTCCGGCAGGACCTTGCTCGGATGCCGGACCTCAGCGTTGACGAGATGCAGGCGCTTGTGCCCGCGCACCATGAGCGGATGACGCGCCTGATGGAAATGCATCGCACCATGGCGGCCGGCTTGCGGCACTGAGATAGCGGCGCGGACGGGTGCGGTCTCGTGCGGCGGCATCCGTCCCTTGCTGTCATT
>JBBEBA010000015.1:0-42639 GCA_040882575.1 Gemmatimonadota bacterium | reverse complement strand
GATCCGGCTGCCGTTGCCGCCCGCGATCTCCATCAGGCCGCCGTTCAGCACATCAGCATCGAGCTGTGCGCCTGCGAGCGTCAGAGTTCCCGTTACGTGGACGGCCCGGGCCGCGGCGCTGCCGGTCAAAACGGGGGCGCTGGTGACGACGGGGATCGCAACGCTGTCCGTCTCCGTCGGCACGACGCCGGTCGACCAGTTCCCGGCAACGAACCAGCTCGTGGGACCGGCCGCCGCGCCGCCGAGCCACACGACCTGGGATGACGGCGGCGGCGCTGCGGTGATCGTCACGCTGATGCCTGCCGCGGTAACCGCACCGTCGCTGTCTGTAGCTCGGAGCGTGATCGCGTGCGTCCCCTCGCTGAGATCGCCGCGCGTGAAACCGGTTCCCGTGCCGATCTCACCGTCCAGGTCGCTGGTCCAGACGAGCGCAGCACCTCCGAGTGCGCCGTCCTCCGCGTCGAGCGCGGAGCCGGAGAACTCGATCGCGGTGCCGGCGGTCACAGTCACGCCAGCCGCTGGCTCCGCCACGGTGGCGACAGGAGCCTGATTCACCGCGAGCGGGAATAGCGGAGTGCTCCATGCCACGCCCGAGCCGCGCGTGGTGAAGGGTGACGTCCGAGCCGTCCAGTTCACGCCGTCGCTGGACGTCGCGAGCTGGGCGTCGCCCTCGCCAGCGGCGACCCACATCGCACCGTTCCAGGCGAGCGCGTTCACCGCGACACTGAACGGCGAGTTGCCGAGCGTCCACGTGACGCCATCACTTGAAGTCGAAATTGTGCCGTTGCAACAGCCGCCCGCCGCCCACCGAACACCGTTCCAGGCGATTGAACGGGCCGACCCGGCAAACGGCGCGGCTCGTCCCGTCCACACGATGCCATCGGGTGATGTGGCGATCTGCACGCCGCCCTCGCCCGCGGCCGTGAAGTACGCGCCGTTCCACGCCACGCCGTATGCGCCGACGGTGAACGGCGATGAGCGCTCGGTCCAGGAGACTCCGTCGGGGGACGTGATGATGTGGACGTCACCGTCACCCACCACGGCCACCCACACGACACCGTTCCACGCAACGCCGCGAGCCGCATTCGTCAATGACGGCTCCTGTGCCGTCCACGTCTGTCCATCGCTCGAGGTGGCAATCTCGTTCGTGCCATAGGCCGCCGCGACCCACAGCGAGCCGTTCCACGCCGCAGCATACACCTCACCATCGAACGGATGCGGGCGCGCGGTCCACGTGATTCCGTCAGGTGACGTCGCGATGGCCCCGCTCTCTCCGCCCACCGTCCCGCCGCCGACCGCGACCCACTGTGCGCCATCATACGCGACCCCGAAGCCGCGGGTGTAGTCGCCCGGGGCCGTCACCGCTGCCCACGTGATCCCGTCCTCCGACGTCGCGAGCGAGGCACCGCCCGCCCCGGCCGCCACCCAGCGCGACTCGTTCCCGAGCGCAGTCGCAGTGAAGATGACCGGCTCCAGATCCGTCACGATTGCGGACGCGGACTGCACGCCGGCCTCGGCCCCGAGCGTCCATTCAGCCGAGGTCGTGCCTTCGGCCCCCGTGACGCTCGTTATGACATCCAGCGACCCGTCGCCACTCGCCGCCCAGGTCACAGTCACGCCGGGCAGCGGCGCGCCCGCGCCGTCGAGCACGCGAACGACGAGCGGCAGCGGCAGCAGCGTACCGGTGGCGGCCGACTGGCCGTCGCCTTCCAGGGCGACAATCTCCGCCGCGACCGGAGCCTCAGACACGGCAGTCGCCGTGAACGTGACGGGCTCGAGGTCCGTCACGCTCGCCGACGCCGTCTGCACGCCGGCCTCGGCCCCGAGCGTCCATTCAGCCGAGGTCGTGCCTTCGGCCCCCGTGACGCTCGTTATGACATCCAGCGACCCGTCGCCACTCGCCGCCCAGGTCACAGTCACGCCGGGCAGCGGCGCGTCCGCGCCGTCGAGCACGCGAACGACGAGCGGCAGCGGCAGCAGCGTACCAGCGGCGGCTGACTGGCCGTCGCCCACGACCATGGAGAGCGTCGCGGGCACAGGCGGTTCAGGAACCGCAATGTGGACCATCACCGTGGCCGTGCCCTGAGCGCCGTCGCCGTCTGTCGCCGTGAACGTGATGGTGTGCGTGCCTGTGGCCAGATCCGCGCGCGTAAAGCTCGCGCCCGAGCCGATCGACCCGGCGAGATCGCTCGACCATTGCAGCTGGGAACCGGAGAGGTCGCCGTCCTCCGGGTCGCTCGCACTGCCCTCGAACGTGACCGGCTCGCCCGCGGCGAACGTCATGTCGCTGGCCGGCGCGGTGATCACTGCGACGGGCGGCGCGTTCGGCGGCTCGGGCACAGTCACGGTCACGACCGCATCGACAGCACCTGCGCTCGCGGTCACCGAAGCGGAGCCGGGGCTCATGCCGCGCAGCAGTCCGGTAGCGTCGACGGCTGCTATGCCGGACGCGGAGGATGTCCAGTTCACCGCCGCATCGGCGATCGCATGGCCCCGCCGGTCCCGAACGGTCGCCGTGAGACGGAGCGTGTCTCCCACGGCGCCGAGCACGGGGAGCCCGGGGGAGACTACGATGGATGCCGGCTCCTGCCGTACGGTGATCTCTGCCCCCGCAGTGAGACCGGCCGCAGACGCGATGATCGTCGCGGTGCCGTTGCCGCGCGCCACGATACGCCCGTCCTCATCCACGGCAGCGACGGCCGGCATCAGCGTCTGCCACGAGACGCTCGTGGTATCCGGCAGGTCGTGACCATTCGCGTCGCGCACCCGTGCCGCCAGCTCGACCTCGTCGCCGAGCGCCGTCACGAGGGCAGCGCCCGGATCGACCGTGAGCGTTGCGGCGATGCGCCGCACGGACGCCATTACGCTCGTGCGCGCCGTGTCCACGCTCGCGGTGATCATGGCCGTCCCATCCGCCACACTCCGCACGACTCCCGCGTCGTCGACGGTGACCACGGCAGACGCCGATGACGTCCAGATGATGCTCGGGCTCGTGAGCGGATTGCCGTAAATGTCGGCGGCAGAAGCAAGCAGGCGTGCCGAGTCGCCCACCGACGTGAACACGACCGCGTCCGAAGACACGGTCACGCTCGTCGCAATGTCCGGGGCGCCGTCCGCCACGAACGCGACTGTGCCGAGACCTTCTGCCGAGGCCGCCGAGTGCTGATCCCCCGCTTGCGTGCCGAGCGTCCATGCCGCCGACACGTTGCCTTCTTCGTCCGTCGCGCTGCCGAGGGGCGACACGTTTCCGGACGCGGCCGTCCATGTCACGACGACTCCGGGGACGCCGATGCCGTCCGCATCAGTCACGCGCACGAGCAGCATGTCCTCCAGCGTCCTGCCGACCACGCCGGACTGACCGGTGCCCGCTATGAGCTTGATGAACGCCGGCTCGACGCCGGGCGCGACCGCGTCCGCGCAGCGGGCCAGCACGCAGACCGCGGCGAGCAAGCCGAGCGCGGTCCACCGATTCAGTTGCCGCGGACGCGGCTGCGACGCGCTCCGCATCAGAAGAAGCTGCGGCTGACCGTCAGCCCGGCGAAGGATTCCTGGAACGCCGGACGCCTGCCGAAGGCGCCATATCGGTTGTGCCGCGCCTGCAGCGCCAGTGTCGTCCCGACCGGCAGTGGGAAGCTCAGGTTCGCGGTCGCGCCCGATATCTCGCGACCGCTGCTGAACGTGCGGGAAACGTTCGCGGAAGCCCGCAGCCGCCCATCCAGGAAACGACCGCTGCCGCGGAACCCCAGGTAGACGTTCCGCTGTGCTGAGCCACCTTCGATCCGCGTCAGCACGGCGGACACCGCGGGGGCGAGGCTCACCTGGTCGGTGATGGGAACCTGTACCGACGTCGTGAGATTGTGCATCTGCACGTTGGGCACAGGCAGCACGACGTTGCCGTCAGTGGTCTCGTGCACGGACCAGGCGAGGCTGAAGACGCCCGGCCGATCAAAGATGTTCTGCTGGAGGAACAGGCTCGTCATGATGGAGCTGGACATGTTGTCCACCACGAACGTGTCCACCGCTGCATCATTCGAGATGATGTTCCGGTTGAAGCCGATCGATGTCGTGATTCGGTCCGACCAGCGGGTCATGAGGTTTACGCTGCCGGTGTTGCGGCTGGTCGTCTCGAGTTTCTGGCGCAGCAGGTTGTTGTTCTGGTGCCCGAACTGCGCCTGCAGCTGTACCCGGTTCTGCAGCAGCCGCAGGGCGCCCCTCATCTCGTAGTTGCGTCGGTCGTTGATCAGGTACGGCAGCCCCAGAGAGTTGTAGCCGGCGCCGATGTACTCGTAGCGGCCCCGCAGATTGACCACCCGCAGAGCGAGCGTGCCATCGAAGCGGTACGCGTAATCGGCGTGTGTCGAGATGCGGGTGGGGAAATAGTCCTCCAGGAATGCCGGCAGGTCGACGCTGTCCGCCGGGATCTCACGGCTGCGCACGTCGCGTGACGTCAGACCCGCGCCGCCCTCGGCGCGGAGCAGCAGGGCTCGCCGGAAGAGGGAGAGCTGGGCCGCCAGACCCGCTACCAGATTCTCCTGCGGAGTCGTGGCGAAGTCCGGGCGCAGCCCCTCGGGTATCGTGTCGACCAGCAGCGAATCCAGGACCAGCGCCGATTCGACCGAACCGGGGTCGTCCTTCGCCTTGAGGAGCTGCAGCTCGATGAAGCTGCCTTCGTCTCGTCCCACACCGAGCCGGCCCGTCAGGATCGTGCGGCGGTACACCGCGGCTTCGGCGCCGGCCGCGACCGCGCGCTGCGCACGGCCGCCCTGAATCGCGAAGCGCAGCAGCCCCGGGTTCAGGTCGATGCCGGCACCGCGGATCCGTGTGCCCTGCATGGTATAGTCGGAGATGCGTTCGCTGAAGTCGCCCAGGTGCACGCGTCCCCATGACCAGCCCGGGTGCAGCCCCACCTGATTGATGTTCTGGCGGACGTCGGAGCCCTCGGACGACAGCAGCAGATCGAGGCCCATGCTCATCCCCCCGAACAGCGCAACCTGGGGGCTGAGTGACAGTCGCCATGCCGCGCCCGGACGCCGCGCTGCCGTGCCGTGCGCGCGGTACAGCTCGCTGACCATCGCGGCCGACCCTGACACCTGCACGACGCTGCGGAGCCACGCGGGCGTCCCCGAGCCGCCGACCGTATCCGCCATCTGAGCCGCGGCCGGCCGGTCTCCCGCGCCTGCCAGCTGCCAGAGCAGCGCGGCCGCGACGAGCGCGCGCGATCGCATCACCGGACCGGCCTCGCGGCGGGGCTCGCCGCCGACTCGTTGCCCGATCGGTCGACCGCACGCACCGTGTAGAACCAGTCCGCCGATCCATTCGGGTCGGTGACGGTCAGCGCATCGGATGCCACGTCCGCTACCCGCTCGGGAACGCCCGTCGGCAGACGCGACCGGTACAGACGGTACCCCGCCAGATCAGCAGAAACGACGCGCTCCCACCAGGTGACCACACCGCCCTCCGCCAGGCGCGCGGCGACGAAGCGAGGCGCCGGCGGGGGCGTGACTCCCCGGAAGACGACGCTCGACGTCGCCGGGTCGCTGCGGTTGCCCGCACTGTCGACGGCTGTGAGCGCGTACGTGTACCGGATGCCTTGCTGCAGCGCGCTGTCCCGCACCGCCCATTCTGCGGGCGAGTCCGTACGCGCGACGACGACCGGCTCTGCCCCGGCCTCGTTCGTCCGCGTCACCACGTACTCCGCGACATCCAGTGCAGCGCTCGACGACCACGACAGCTCGACCCATCGGCCGCGATGACTGCGCGCGGCGAAGCCGGTCGGCGGCGTGGGCGGCGCGTCGTCGGGAACCACAGCGGTGGCGGCGACCGGTGCAGACTCGTTGTAGGAGCGATCCACGGCCGTCACCTGCACGTCGTAGGTCCGGCCCGGGGCCAGGCCGGCAGCCGCATAGCCGGAGTCGGTGAACTCGGTAGCAGCCAGCGGCTGCTCTACCAGCCGGACCAGCCGTTCCGCACCGCCGCCGCGATAGATGTAGTAGCCCTTGACGTCCGGCGAGGGGGACGCATTCCAGCGCAGCATCAGGCGGCGCCCGGCCACCTCGACGCCGAGCGCGGCCGGCGGCTCGGGCGCGGTGTGATCGTACGGCAGTGCGGAGATGGCATTGCCGGGTCGGCTCTCGTTTCCGCGTGTGTCCACCGTCGTGATGCGGTAGAAATACTGCGTGCCGCCGGTTACCGTCGAGTCGCCGAAGAACGGCGACCGCGGGGGAACCGGCACATCCGTCAGGCGACCGAAGGGCTGGTCGAGACCGGTGCTGCGGAAGACATGGTAGCCGTCGGCATCGGCCTCGGTGGCATACAGCCACTCAAGCTGCACCCGGCCGTCGCCGGGCGTTACCTGCAGACCCGCCGGTGGTGCGGGCGGCGTAAGATCCTCCGGCGCGGCGCTGGCCGATGGGCTCGGCGGGCCTTCCCGCCCGGCGAGGTCGATTGCCCGGATGAAGTATGTGTACGTTCGCCCGTTTACTGCGGCCGTGTCGCGGAACTCCGCGGTCGGCCGCTGGTCCCTCAGGAGCGGCGTGCCGGTGAGCCGCTCCGTCGGGGCACCCTCCTGCTCGCGGTACACGTGGAAGCCGATGGTGATGTCGCCGGGCTCGCCCAGGTAGGCGGCATATGGCCACGACAGCAGCACCTGCGCGTCCTCTGCCTGGGCCTGAAGCGAAGCGGGCTGCGCGGGTGCCGCTTCGATCACGGGTACGCCTGCGGAATGGGACTCCCCGGTTTCGGCGCCTCTCGCATCCGTGAACGCGACCCGGTACTCGTACGTCGCACCCTGGACGACGTCGCGATCGACGTAGTGGCGGCCGAGCACGCGCGCCACGTGCGGCATGAGCAGGCCGAAGACGTGTGCGGCGAATGCGTCGCGCTGCAGGCTGCGGAGCAGGTCCGTCTCATCGTCCGCTTCGAGCGCACGCATCAGCAGCGGCAGGTCGGAACCCAGCAGCGCCGCGGCGAGGCGCGGGTCGGCGATGCGGCGCACCGGCTCATCGGTCAATCGTTGAGCCTGCCCGCCGGGAGCCGTCCGATAGACGTGGAACCCGCCGAAGAGCGGAGGCTCGATGGTGAGAAGCAGCCGTACGGAATCGCCCGCCGCCGCACCGAGCAGCGCGGGGGGCGGCGGCGGGTCCGCCTCCTGGGCGAGCACGCGGCCGCCCGCGCATGCCAGCAGCACCGCGCAGGCCGCGACCGCTCTCACGCGCGCGTTCACCATCCGACCGACCTCGTTCGCACCGGCGTCGGCGCCGGTGCCGGTATGGTGAAGTCGCGATAGGCGATCGTTGCCAGTCCCGCACGGTTGATCGTGCGCAGCATCAGCGTGTACGTCACACCGGTGCCAGCCGTCGACGGCAGCTGCAGCGATGTCGCGTAGGCGCCTGGTTGTGCACCCGGCACCGTGCGCCAGTCGACGAGGAAGTCGGTGTTCCTGCCCGCGGGCCGAATGGCCATCTGCTGCTGCTCAAAGAGCCCGGATTCCGGGTCCGTCGGCGCATCGACCGCGATCGAGAGCAGGCGGCTCGCATTGGCTGTCGCGGACACCGCTGGCGCAGGCGGCGGCGTGTCGTCGGTGTAGACCGGCCCGGAGCGGGCCGCGCGTCCGTGCTGGCCCTGTCCGTTGACGCCGCGCAACTCCACGTGGTACTCGCTCCCAGGGACCGGCTGGAAGCCGGCCAGCGTCACCCTGGCCGCGGCGGTACCGTCCAGCGCCGTCCAGTCCTGCACCGGCGAATCGCCGTCGAACACGCGGTACTCGTAGCGCGTAATGCCTGTCTCGGCATCCGCGCCAGCACGGGTGACGTGTAGCTGGAGCTGACCGCGCGCCGCGCCGGCGCAGAACGTGGAGATCTGCGGCGCGGTGGGATCCGGCACATCGAACGGGCCGAGCACGACGGGCGTGCCCGTAAGGCCTGCGCGGTTGCGAGCGAACATCGTGATGTAGAAAGTGCCCGTGTAGTCGAGCGGCGCACCCTCGGCATCGAAATGCAGCAGATGGCCGGCCTGCTCGGTCCAGCCGGCGTCGGCGAGCTCCGTCTGGGGCGCGTCCGCGATACGCCAGAGGTACCGGTCAATGCCGGACTCCGCGTCGACCGCGTGCGGAAGCTCGAACGAGCGCCGCGCCGGCACCGCGGCTACCGCCCCGGGCACCGCACCGGGCGTCTGCGAGCCCCATTGCACGTCGGCAGCGGTCCCGGCGGCGACGGGCAGCGGTATCGGGCACGCGCGCCACGCCCAGGCGGGCGCATCGCCGCCCACTCCGGCCGGGGCGTCGAGGATCGCTGCCGCAGCGTCCGCGGCGAACGTGGGCGGGGTGGCATCGCGGCGCAGCGGCGGCGACGTGCCGACGGCGCTCAGCAGGTCCGCGCCGTTGCGCGCCCGCACCGAAACGTACAGCGGAGTCACGGATGAGATGGCCATCCCCTGTGCCCGCACGGTCGTGCGGCCGCCCGCGGGAGTCCAGTCGCGCAGGTCCGTTCCGCCCGGTGTGGTGCCTGCGGCGTACTCGTACGACGCAATGCCGGACTCGCCGTCATACGCAGACCAGCGCGGCTCGAACTCGTTATCTGAGAGCGTCCATGCTACCTCGTCCCCGTCGGCGACCGTCACCGGCACGTTGTTGAACGCAACCACCGGGACGGTCGGCGGTGTCGCGTCGCCGACCGCACCTCCGGTGGTGGTCGCTGTCACCGCGGAGGCGCCCGGGCTGTACGCGAGCGTGTAGTCCGTGCGTCCCGCGCCGATGAATCCGGCACCGCCGCGCACGCCGGCGTAGACGCTCCGGCTTACCGGGGGCTCCGTCCGGGCTCTCGCGAACTGGTATCTCGTGAGCGAGCCGGTCCGCCCGGCCGAGCGGAACGCGCCTTCCGGGTCGCCCGCCGCCACGTCGCTGAACAGGTACTCGTACGCGCCCCGCGGGTGCGATCCCGCCCATTGCAGCGTCTGCGTGGAGTAGTAGCCGCTGGTGGTCGATGTGATCAGCACATTGTCGACGTGCGGCACACTCAGCTCGGTCCGGAGCGAGTCCCTCCGGGCACGCAGCGGGGCCGCGACCGTCTCATCGGCGGTGGACGCCAGCTCGATGTCGTAGATGTCGTGCAGCACCCCTGTCAGCGCAGCCTGCGCGGCGAACAGGCGATTGCTGCTCGCGGAGATGTCGCCGTGCGCCTGCTCGAGCGGCGGCACCCGCTGATCGTACGCCGCGAGCAGCGCGGGCAGTGCGGCATCAGCTCTCTCGTCGGCGGCCGTCATGCCCGCGTGCGCGAGGTAGTACCAGACCAGCAGCCCGGCGGCATTGGCCTGCTCCGATACGTAGGCGCGGTACTGCGCCGTGTCGGCCTCGTAGCCATCCGCTACATTCGCGAACTGCTGCGCCATAGGCTGTCCGGCGGCCATCATGCCCGCGAGCATGCCGACGTTCGCGGGCAGGTCGGCGACGCTGGACGTCAGCACGCTGCTGAGCGTGGCGTTGGTTTCCTGGAGCGAAATGGTCCCCACCATCGCCAGCAGGGACGATGCCGGTGTCGGACTCCCTGCGGCCCACGCGTCCAGCAGCCGCAGCCGCGCTCGCGCCAGGTTGTAGATGCGGGAGGGCTCGTTCTGCAGCGCGACCGTCTTGCGACTGATGATGGAATGGATCGCGTCGTACCGTGTCTGCGCCCCGAATGCCGGGCCGGGTCCGGTACGCGTCAACGTTCGCTGCGGCGGTCCGAGCGCAGCCAGCGCCGAGCGCATCCAGTCCTGGCGCCGCAGGATCATGTCGGCCTCCACGGCGAACGGTCGCACAGCCGCGCCATGCGCCGCGGCGAGCCTGCTGTTGTAGTCGAGCAGGGAACCCGACCCGCCCGCCAGGGTCGCGGTACGGAGGGTGGCGAGGCCGGTCTCCAGGGCGGAGATCAGCTCGCGTGTCCGCTCGCCCGCCGTCTCGTTTGCCGTCTGGAGCCCCGCAAGTCCTTCCGTCGCGCGGGCGGCGGCCGGGCCGTCCACCTCGAAGCCGGGCCCGCTGTCGAGAACCTTCGCCTCCATGCCGTTCTCGTCCATAACCGTCCGTGTGACGGGCGGCGCGAAGCTGGCCTGCATGACCGGCGTCTCGAAGTCGGGAGGCTCCACCATCTGCTCGAGGCCCGCGACCTGGAGCTGGATGTCATCGAGCGCCGCAAGGACGGCGGTACGCTGCGCTCCGATGTCGTCGAGCAGCACCGTGACGCTGTCCGAGTACTGCCGCACGAGCGCTTCGTCCACCCGCGGAGCGCCCTGCTGCAGCAGCAGGCTCATGTACCAGTCGAGGTACGCGGCATCGGCGGGATCGGGCGCGTACCCGTCCTCCATCGCAAGCGCATGGCTGCGGGCCGCCGCGAAGGATGTGGTGCCCCAGCGCTGCATCACATCGTATGCAGCCGCGAGCTCCTCATCGCTCATGACGATCAGGTCCGCCTGTACCTGCGCATCCGCGATCGCGCCTTCAGCCTCGGCCTGCGCATCCGCCATCTCGCCCGCGACGGCCTGCGCCTGCTCGATCGCGTCCGCCATTGCAGAGTTGCTGCCCTCGCCACCCCGGATGTCGCCGTTCCTGAAGCTCGCCCACGCGCTGAAACGCTTGCACTGCCCCGCCGCGCATCCCCTCAGCCGACCTGCCGCGTAGATGACCGGTGTACCGGCCAGGATCAGCGCACCGTGCAGGTCGCCGCGCGCGGTGGCCGCGCCGCCGAGCACGGACGCTGACACGCCGATCTTCGTGTAGGCGCCCCATTCGTTCGCGGCACGGCGGTACCACGCGCTCGCGTCGAGGCCGCCCCGTACGCGCAGGATCCAGATGTCGAAGTCCTGCGAGATCTCGCTCGTCACCAGGAAGCCCGGCGGTCCGATGAACAGCTGCGACCCGCCGGTGAGCGTCAGCATGTAGCGCACGTCCGTGCTGCCCATGATGCCCCACGCGTCGGGCCCGTAGACGAAGAACTCCATGGCGCCGGCGCCGCCCAGGATCGGGTTGTAGTCCACGTTGAAGGCGATGTTGCCTTCCGCATACGCCTTCTGCAGACCGACGACCAGGTGCGCGTCGCCGTGGAAGCGGCTGCCCTGACTGAGCACCTGCATCGCGCCATCGATCTGCAGGGCCGTCGGCATCACGGTGAGCAGCACGCGGCCCTCGATCAGGGAACGGTCGATGATGCTCGCGCCGCCATAGAGCAGCACCGCGAAGCGGCCGGTCTGCGCCCGGATCTTCTCGCCGGCCGCCGTACCGACGTCGGCATACTGCCGCACCAGAGACAGATACTCTGGCTTCGGGTTGTAGAAGAAGCCTCCGCCGAGCTGGGTCACCATGATCGCCGGCGGGATCGGTATCTGCACACCTGCGGCGACAAAGACACCGACGCGGTTTACGCCGCCGCTGTTTCCGATCGCACCGACCAGGGATACGTCGTACTGCTGCATGAGCTTGCCCGTCCCACCGAGCAGCATCTCGAATCCGTCGGCCGCCT
Source organism: Gemmatimonadota bacterium (assembly GCA_040882575.1). GTDB lineage: Bacteria > Gemmatimonadota > Gemmatimonadetes > Longimicrobiales > RSA9 > SH-MAG3. The sequence continues at coordinate 31,153 of JBBEBA010000015.1, read as the reverse complement.
CGCGGTAGCGGAAATCCGCTGTCATGCTGACGACGTCGTAGACATCCAGCGACGCGCCGCGAACCAGCATCTGCGACTCGCCTTCAGCGGTGCGGAACAACAGAAACTCGTCGACCCCGCCGGCGAAGACATCCGCCACATCGATGCGGCCGCCGAAGCGGATATACGATTCGACCTGCACGCTCTCCGTCGCGCTCGTGGCCGGCTGGTCGCCCGTCGGCATGCCGCCGCCCGCGACCTGGATCGTCGCCGGTGCATCGCTGTACGAGAAGCCGTTGACCTCGATGTTGACGACGCCCGCGATGCTGAACTCGCCACCCTCGATCCCGTCCGGGTCGAGTCGCACCGATCCGCCGTCATCGATGCGGAAGCCGGTGAAGGCGAGGCCGCCGCTGACCGCGGCCAGGTCGAGGGAGAGGCGGCCGCCGAACTCGACGGCGAAGCCCGCTCCGTCGTCCGGCACGGATATGCTAGTCACCAGAAGGCGCACGGCATCGAAGTCGAAGTCGAACTCGCGTTCGAGCGCGAAATGACCCCAGGTGCGGCTGCCATCGAAGCCAATGCGGAGACCGGGCGCGACAACGCCGCCCGCGACCGAGCCGACTGCGATCCGGTTCTCCGCCACGTTCGCGACGTAGAGATCCGCGACGACCTCGACGGCACTCTGCTCGATGTCGGCGAAATCGAGCGCCAGGCCGACGTGATACGGGTGCACCGTCGCGATCCCGAACGGCAGCTGTGTGCGGTCCTCGCCGTCCGCACTGCCCAGGCCACGCACCTCGCTCAGCAATGCCATGGCTGCGCCACCTTCTATCGTGCCGTCCGGCGCAATCGTGAAGTGCGCGCGCTGCGGCCCGTCCGTTGCGAACGGCGCCGGGAGCGTGACGGCCAGATCCGCCCGCAGTCGGCTGTTCTCGATGGCCAGTGCGTCCACCACCAGAAGGTCGGTCGCGAGCACCAGGGGCTGGCTCAGCAGGCTCGCCGACTCGAGGGCGATCGAGCCATCGGTCCCGACGCGCAGCCCCTGGAAGCGGGTCGTGCTGCCCAGGAACTCGAGCTCACCGGCGAGCGTCAGGCGCAGCACGTCGTCGCCGTATGCGAATGCGACGCCGGGGCTCACCACGCCGCCGCCCACGATGGAGTCGCGCAGCGTGAGCGCGATGCCGAACAGCTGCACCGCCTGCTCTGCCCCGCCCGTGGACAACGCCACCTGCGGGAACACGATGCCGTTCGTGCCGACGGCAAGTCCATCGATCGTGAGCGCGAACGTCTCACTGAGCGTCGGCAGGCGCAGCACACCACCGAGCCGCACGCTCAACTCGTCCGCGGTCGCCGTGACTTCGATGGGAGCGTGCTCGCCGATCGCCACCGGCTCGAACGTGGCCAGACCGATCGCGAGACCTGCTTCCGGCGTGTTGTGCACATCGGCCGTGAACGCGAAGCCGTCTGCGCCGTGCGCGCCGGTGAAGAAGAAGAGTGCCGGCCCGAGCGACGGATCGGCGAAGATGCCCGCGCGCAGAGCACCGGCCACCTTCAGCTCGCTGGCGCCGTCGCCGAACGTCGCACGGGCGCCGTACAGATCGAGCGACACGTCCCGCGCGATCTCCTGACTGAGGATCGCCGTCGCGCCGGCATCCCAGGCTTCGCTGTAGCTGCCGACGTGCGCAGTGCCCCGGATCCCGTCCTCCGCGATGCGCAGGTCGTCGAAGTCGAGGACCAGTCCGCCGAGCGACGGCGGCAGCGGCAGCCGTGCGGCGAGGCGCAGCACGTACTCGCCGGCGACCTGTTCGTACGCGAGATTCCGTACCTCGAGCGGCAGGCCGAGGTCGGTCAGCGAGAAGAGTGCGGGCGCGTCCGCGGGCGCCGCAACGCGGACGAAACCGGCGACCGGCTGATGCGTCGTCGGGTTGACGGTCATCTCGAACTCGACGAGGACGGTCGGCATACCGGCGCCGCGGTCGAGCGCCGGGATCCGCAGGGGCAGCGGCTGGCCGGCGCGCGTGCGCAGCGTAAGGCCGTCTGCGCCGGCTGCCGATTCGACCAGCACGGCGCCGGTCGCGTCACGCAGCTCGAGGTAGGCGATCTGTTCCGCAGGCAGTCCGAGCCGCGTCGGCAGCGGCAGCATGCCGAACAGGTCGCCCGGCCAGAAGCCGGTGGCGTCGAGGTACGCGATCTCGCGGTCGTTCAGGATGAACCCGGCACGACCCGCCGAGACGGCAACGGCCGGCTCATGCGCGATCGCGAAACCGTTCGTGAAGTCGATGCGCAGCGGGCCGTACGTCGTGTCGCCGTACGCCAGCTCCGCCGTGCCGCTGCCGCCGATGCGCAGACCGCCGGCGTCGAACGTCATGTTCTCCGGCAGTACCACGGTGAAGCCGGGACCATCGTCCTCACTGCGCGGTTGATCGCGCGGCTTCGCGCGATAGCGCGGGCGGTTCTCGCGCTCGAGCCCGACCTCCAGCCCGAAGCTGTGCTGGATCGTGGCGCTGCCGCCCGTCACCTGGAAATCCGTGAGACTCACGACGAGGTCGTTGAACGCCACGGCAACGTTCGCCCCGCCGATGGCGTCCACTTCACCGACTCCGCCGATCGTGTCGCTGCCCTGCTCCAGCAGATCCAGCCCGCCCGTACCCGTCAGATGCACGCCGGCCGCATCGACGCTGCCGCGCTGCACGACGAAGCGCAGCAGCGGCTCCGCCGCGGGCACGTTCCAGCGGAACGGCGATTCGATCGCGATCGAGCCGCGCACGATCTGCACGTTCACCAGGTCCACGCCGAGCGCGCCAGCGGCTTCGATCGTGTCGCCCGCGACCGGTCCCGGCAGGCGCAGCGCACCGTCGAGATCCAGCTCGACGTGCTGCGCATCGCCGCCCACAGCGAAAATCAGCTCCGCACTGCGGATGTTCAGCGACAGCGGACCGAGGTTGAGCGGGCAGGCCGGCGCCAGGCCGGCGACCGTGCCGGTTGCGCGTCCGTCCGACACCAGCGTGATCACGGCCTCCGGCGGGATCTCCAGCAGCGAGTTCTCCTCGCCGCCGCACCTCATCGCCGGCGGTACGAGGAAAGACCCGCCGGCGGTCACCGCGACGCGCTGATCGCCGTCGCTGACGCCGAGCTGGCCGCCCAGCTGCATCACATGCAGCGCCATGCCCCCGTCGCCGAGCGGGAGTACCAGCGGCTCCGCGAGTGACCGCGGCTCGATCGCGCCGGTGAAGCGCCCGTCTGCGTAGACCGCGTCCAGGATGGAGAGCTTCGTCTCGCGCAGCGCCGGGGCCGCGTCTCCTGCGAAGCCGAGCTCGAGATCGAAGCCGAAACGCAGCTCCGGCGGCGGTGCGCCGAACCAGTCGAGGTGCACCGCCGGCATCCGGAACGCGAGCGGCCGCACGGTGAAGCCGGCGAGCGGAACCGGGTCGGCCATCAGCTGCGGCGCCTCGAACGCCGGCAGCGACATCCCGTCAGGCCGGAGCGCGATGTCCCGGAGCACCGGCAGCGCCAGGGACTCGAGGGACGGAAACTCGAGCGCGGCGTCGAACAGCAGCTCGAAGTCCCATGCTCTCGTGTCGTGCGACCAGGCGAGCAGCGGCACGCGCAGATTGGACAGCTGCAACCGTGCCACGCCAATGTCGAGCGACTGCGTCGCCGCTGTCTCGTCTGCCACAATGCCGCTCACCGTCATGCCGCGCTCCGTGAGCGCGAGACGCAGTGCCGCGCCATAGCTGCGACTGCTCCCTGCATCCAGCACGATTGCTGCATCCGCATCCAGGTCATAGCGCAGCACGCCGTCCGCCGGTCTGCTGTCGAACGTGCCGGTGATGCGACGCAGCGCGAGCATGAGCGACGTGGTCCCGGAGCGGACGGGCAGCGGATCCTGCACAGGGACGATGTCGACAGTACCGGTGAGCGCGCCGTTGCCGTCCAGGGCGAGACGAACCGCGGCGGCGTCCCCGTGTGCCGCATCGAACAGCACCAGATGGCCGGCGAGCTGGAGCCGCGTCGGGTCTGCGGCGTCATAGGCAATGGAATCGATGGCGAACGGGATGCCGGCTGCCGACAGGTCGAAGGACGCACGCTGGTCCGCAGGCACGGCGACGCCCATGCTGCCTTCCGTCGCGCGGGAACCTGCGTCCAGCGTCAGTGCGAATGTCACGTCGAGGCGCGGCGCATCGGACGCGCCATGCTGGAGCGCCGGGATCACCAGCGGCACGGTCTCACCCGGACGTGTCGAGATCCGCACGCCCTCAGCCGTCGGTTCCGCGTCGACCCGGAGCTCGCCCGCGCCGTCGCGCAGCTCGATGTATGCGACGTCCTCGCCCGGCAGCCCGAGCCGTGCGGGCAGCAGTGCGACAACGAAGTAGGCGGGGTTCGGATGAAAGCCGAGCGCGTCGACATGCGCGAGGCCGATACCCTCCCGTTCCAGCCGCGCGACGCCGCTGCGCACCGCGAACGGGTCCAGCGACATGCCGAAGTCGTCCGACGCGCGCAGCGTCAGGCCTTCGAACCGGCGCTCCTGCCAGGCCAGCTGCGCGGTACCCTCGCCCTGGACGGTGAAGCCGCTCGCGTCGAGCACGACCTCGGGCGGCAGGTCGAAACGCATCCCGGCAGCGGCATCGAATGACGCGGACGGCGCCACGGCGCGCCAGGTGAGCCGGCCGTCCTCCGGCAGCGTGACCTCCAGTGCGAACGGCGCCCCGAATGATACTCGCCCGCCGGTGATCGATAGCGCATCGAGGCCGAACGTCACGTCGTCGAACGTAGCCGGCACCTGCTCATCGCCCGGCAGCCGCAGCTCCTGCTGACCGTTCACATGCAGACCGACACTGTCCAGGTGCGCTGCTCCGATGCGGAACGACAGCACGGGCTCAGCGCGCGGCAGCTCGAAGCGGAACGGCCCGGCGAAATCGATGCGGCCGGAGCGCAGGCGGCCGGCCAGCAGGTCGAGCACGATGGCGCCGGATCCCGACACCGGCTGCTCGGCGGCTGTGAACCGGGCGTCCGCCCCCGCCGCAAGCGCCGCCGTCTGCTGCCCGTCTCCCTCGCCCAGCTCGAGCCGCGCGTCCTTCAGCGTCATGGTGACGCCCGCCAGGTGGACGGGACAGGCGGCGCCGGTCGACGCGCTCCCGATGAGCCGGCCCTGCGCCGTGAACGAGAACGGCTCTTCGAGCGTCAGCCGCCGCTCTGCGTCATCGGCGCACTGGAAGATCGGCGGCAGCACGAAGGCGCCGTGTACGTCCGGTGTGCGCTCGACCGCCGCATCGGGCGAGAACCGCACGGCCAGTACACCCGCGAGACGGTGCAGCTCGAAGCTGCCCCCACCGCCGAGCGGCAATGCACACGCGGGCTCGAACACGCGCTCCGCCAGCTCCGCCGTCAGCCGACCTTCGGCGAGCTCGGCCTGCGCAACGCGGATCGGATCACTCGTCAGACAGGCTGGCGCACCGGCGCCCGCGCCTCGCAGGGTCACGTCCATGTCGAGGCCGAAGCGGAGGCCCGCACCATCCGCGTCCTGATCCGCGCCCGCATCCCACACGCGCCACGGCATCGTCCATTCGGCCATGCGTGCACGCGTGACGCGCACGCCGAAGCCACCGATGTCGGCGCGCGGGTGGTCGATCGCAGCGTCCGTCTCCGGGAAGGTCACGCCGCGCGGCGTCAGCACCACGCCCGTGAGCTGCGGCAGGGCGAGCTGCGGCATACCGCGCGCTGAAACGTCTGCGTCCATGCGCGCGGCGAAGTCGAATCCGGCGCCGGCCGTGTAGGTGAGGCGCTCGAGCTCGAGTGCAGACAGGCGGAGCCGGAGTGAGCCGAGATCGAGCGTCGCATCGGTGGGATCACAGAGCGGCCGGAATGTGCGCGGCTCGAGGGCTCCGTCCTCGAGGCCGAGCTCGAACGCCGCACCGCAGCGCGCTGCGCCGCTCGCGAGCTCGAGCTCGCCGGCGGCCGTGAGCGAGTGCGCCAGCCCGGAGGAGGTCTCGCCGAGGACGAGAGAGCCCGTCAGCGCACGCACGCGCAACTGGACCCGCTCCACCCCCTCGACGAGCGGAATGGCGGCGGCCGGCTGGCATGAGACCAGCGCCGTCATCCCGCCATCGGAATCCGTATACGCCGTGACGCGCCCGCAGCCGATGTCGCGACCGAAGACCTCCAGCGAGCCGCGCATCTCGAGGCGCGCACCCGGCCAACTCGCCTGCACCTGCCGCACGCGCAGGGCGACCGGATCCGCGCCGGTCACGAACAGTCCCGTCCCCCCTCCGTCCGCCGCGAGCACGCCCACGAGCCCACCGGCCGTCACGGCGACGGTGCCGGCGAGGCGCACGCCCTCTACGCCCGGAAGCGCCGCAGACCCGGCGAGCCGCAGTCCGCCGGTCGGTGTGAACTCGAGCTCGTCGAAACGCACGTGGCGCCCGCTCACCCCCTCGGGCAGCGCGTCGGCAGAAAGGCGGCCGCTGAGACGCCCACCCAGGATCCGCGCCTCCGGCAGCGCGCCTCGGTCGATCTCGAGATCCTCGACCTCGACCGCCACCATCGCTTCGAACGGGCCGCTGAGCTGCAGTGTCGCGGACCCGTTCAACACATAGGAGTGCTCCGTCTCCCGCACGCTCAGCATGCGTGTTCCCGCGACCGACGCAACTCCCGGTACCAGCTCGAACGGCTCCGGCAGCGGTTCACCGAGCTTCGACAGCACCGATGGCCCGCTGTATGTGAACGACCACACCTCGCTGTGCCGCTGCCCTGCTGTGATCGGCTGTCCCGCACCGTCCAGCGTCTCGATGCGCCACACGTAGTCGCGCCCCTCCTCCAGCGGAAGCGCGTCCAGCGGGTACACCGACATCGGCACGGCCACCACCTCCGCCTCCAGGTGCGGCAGGTTCGACTCCAGCGCCACGACCGGCGTCTGACCGGTCCGCCGCTCGACGATCCGGAGACGGTAGGTCAGGCCGAGCTGCGGCGGCACCAGCACCGGCGTCCACTGGAAGACCGGCTGCGACGACTGCAGCACCGCGCCGTCCGCGGGCAGAATCAGCTGCGGCGGCTCCGGCAGCGTGATGGTGAACTCCGCGCATGCCTCGGCCAGCAGATCGCCCTGCACGTCCCGGATGTAGGTACAGATTTCGTAGTTGCCCTGCGGCAGCAGCCCGGACCGGAGCGCCACGTCCGCCGCATCGCTTTCGACGGAGAGGATCCGCCACTCCGGCAGATCGGCTGCCGTCAGCAGCTGGGACGACGGGCCGAACGGAAAGGATTGCAGCGGGCTCAGTGCGCGTCCGAAATCCCCCCGCTCCCGGCTGCGCAGGATGGCTTCCACGCGATACTCGCGTGGTTCCACACCGGAGTACAGGACGGTCAGAAGTGCAGTCTGCGGGTTCCGCTCCCAGTCCCCGAAGAAGGGGCTCGGATACGGCTGCACCAGGAGCGTGGCGTTCCATTCGGCGCTCTGCCCGCGCAGCGGTACCCCTGCCGTCAGGAGGAGCATGACGGCAGGCAGCAGACACTGGAGTGCCGTCGCCGTCGCCCGCATCAACGGGCGGCGGAAGCCACGGCGCCGCGTCGGATTCGTTGCCATGCGGTTACTGCGGACCTACCTTGAAAGGGACGAGCGTGACTATCCGCCGTGGCTGTCGGTGGGACCCGACGCCTCCGGCGCAGCTCGTTGCTGATGTCGCTCCCATAGTATGCGATGGAGCCGTCACCTCTCTCTCCAGGGACCGTCACCAGCCTTGCCTGAGCTCACCACTCTCGGGTCCGTCGGCCTGCGCGCTGACGGCATTCTGCTGTCGGGCCGTGTCACGCAGCGGCGCCGGCTGGCACTGCTCACGCTCCTGGCGACCGCAGGCGAGGCGGGACGGACGCGGGACAAGCTGCTGGCGTTCCTGTGGCCGGAGCGCGACAGCGCCGGTGCGCGCCATGCGCTGTCGCAGAGCCTCTACTCCATCCGGCAGGAGCTCGGGCAGGACGCGATCCGCTTCGGAGTCGACATGGTCGCGCTCGACCATCGGCTCGTGCGCAGCGACGTGGCACAGCTCCAGCAGGCTATCGCGGCCAGGGATGATGAACGGATAGCCGCCCTCTACACTGGTCCCTTCCTCGACGGTTTTTTCCTGAGCGACGTGCCGGCGTTCGAGAGCTGGCAGGAGGAGCAGCGGCGGCGGCTCGCTGATGAGCACGAGCACGCGCTCCAGCGGCTGGCACGCGCCGCGGCCGCGGCTGGCGACCACTACTCCGCCGCCGACCTGTGGGCGCGGCGGGCTGTGCTGGATCCGCTCAACACCGCCGTCGCTCTCGAGCTCGCACACGCACGCGCCGCAGCGGGCGACCGCGCGGGCGCGCTCCGTCACCTGAGCATCCATGCGATGCTCTATCGGGAGGAGATCGGGTCCGAGCCGGACCCCGCGCTGCGTGAATTTGCCGATTCGCTGCGGCTTCAGCCGGCCAGGAAGGTTGCGGCCACCGCACCGGCCGCCCCGCCCACCCCTGCCGAGCCTGCCGAGCCTGCCGAGCCTGCCGGACGTGAGCCGCCCGCACCCGGGTTGAGTGCATCAGAGCCGCGCGAAGCGCAGCCGGTCCGGGTGCCGGCACGCAGGCGCAGAGGGATCCTGCGGCCGATTCTGGCCGCAGCCGCGATGATCCTGATCACGGCCGCGGCCGTGATGATCGCTGCGCGGCGCAGCGCGGCCGAACCTGCGGGCGACTCGATCCAGCACCTGCTGCTCGGGGACCTGGAAGGCTCCGACCGCGGACTCGTTCTCGCCGTCCGTGAGGCGCTGCGGGCAGAGCTCTCGGCCGATCGCGGCATCCGGCTGATGACGGACGCGGCAATCGACGAGTCGCTGGCGCTGATGAGGCACGGGGACAGACCCGTCGTGGGTGACATCGCGCTGCAGGTGGCGCAGCGGCACGGGGTGCCGCTCATCGTCACCGGCAACGCGACGCCGCTGGGCGCGGGCATCCAGCTCCTCCTTCAACTGCGTGACGCGCGGACAGGCGAGGTGATCGCGACGCTCGCGGAGCTTCCCGCGGCTGAAGCGGATGTCATTCCGGCCATCCAACGCGTAGCGCAGCGACTGCGCGAGCTCGTAGCCGGCACGAACCGTCTGGCCGCGGGGCCGCTGCCCGCCGTCACGACCACGTCGCTGCCGGCGCTGCGCAGCTATTCGCTGGCGCGGCAGGCGCTGTATCAGCTCGACCGGCACGCGGCTGTGCTCTACGGCGAGGCGGCGCTGGTGCACGACAGCACGTTCGCCCTCGCGCATTACCTGCTGGCGGACGTGCTCTGGTTCATCGACGAGCAGCGGCACAGCGACGAGCACATGGAGCGCGCCTATCAGCTGAGCGCGCAGCTCCCGCCGCGCGAGCGGCTCATCGTGCGGGCACGGTACGAGCAGCTCATTCGCGATGAGCCGGACAGCGCCATCGCATACTGGCGCCTGCTCGCGGCGAGCCATCCGGACGAGTCCCTCGCCTACGAGGGAATGCGCTGGGGCTATCGTGCGCTCGCGCAGTGGGAGCGGATGGCCGAAGCCTCCGACAGCGCGGTTCGCAGGGATTCGACCTGGCTGCCCAACTCGTTCAGCGACCGCATCTTCGTACAGGCACTGGCGGGTGACAGCGCGGGCCTCTTCGTCGTGGCGCGTAGCCATGCGTCACGCGTACCCGGTGCCGTCGGCATCGCACAGTACACGTGGGCCGTCACGAGGCGTGACTGGCCGGCGGCCGCCCGATACGCACACAGGGTCTACCTGCAGCATTTCGTCGCCGCCGCCGCGGGCGATCGCGACCGCGCGCGCGTGCTCATCGATCAGGTGATCGAGCAGGGCTCCCTCCAGGAGCGCCTCCGGGCAATGATCCTGCAGGCGCGACTCGAGCTGGAGCCGGGCGGCTCGCAGGACTACGCGCGGGACCTGCTCCGCGAGGCCCTCGAGGGCACGCGCACGGCCGATCTTTCGCCCCCTGCATACGCGCGCCTTGCGGAGCGAATCGCCGAGGCGGCCGCGCGCGCCGACGCCCCGGACATCATCCGTGACGCTCGTGAGCTGATCGTACGGCAGGACCGCGGTCGGGGTCTGCGCAGTTACGCGGCGGCGCTGGATGGAATTGATGCCGCGGCGGCGTTCCAGGCCGGCAACCACGCGCAGGCAGCGCGGCTCGCGGCTGCATCACGAGGCACCATGTATTATGCCCGCTCGGTCGGCACCCTCGTGCTGCTGGAGGCGGATGCACGCGCGGCATCGGGGCAGGGAGCGCTGGCGGATTCGCTGCGGGAGGGATTCCGCGGGCCGCCGACGTATGCGGATGGCGACGACGAGACCTACGCATACCTGCAGCGCGTGTCCCGGCTCCGCACCGCCACGACCAACTGACGCCGCTTGCCGCAGGACCGCGGGTGTTCGCATGTGCCGTGCGGCGCCTGCGCTCTTGCATGCATTCGGTGCCGCCTTCATCTTGAGTGTGCTTCCGTTCAGGCAGGTCGACCCGCCGACAGCATGCGAACCCCGCCGCACGAGCGGTCGCGACACGGGTCCGTCGCCGGGTTTCTCCATTCATGGCAGCACGCGGAGCGATAGTGCGGGAACCGACCTTGCGTGTGTGCGCAGTGATGATCGCCATGCTGATCGGCGGCCTCTTCACAGCCAATCGCGGGCAGCAGGACGCCCGCGCCGCCATCCCGGCGAACGCCGCCCTGGCCATTCCTGCCAACGACGTCGGCGTCATCGAAGGGGCAGTCACGCTCGATGTGGCTGCGGAGGGAGCGCCACCCATGCTCAGCCCCTATGCCCGACGGCGCTATCGCTCACCGACGAACCCCGGGCAGACGGCCAGCCCGATCGGCGACGTCGTCGTCTACATCGTCCTCGATCCACCCGCCGCGTCCGCGGCAGCGGCGTCCGCGGCCGCGGCTGAGAGGCCGGCGGCGATCATCGCTCAGCGGGATCGGACGATGATGCCCCGCGTTACCGCCATCACGGCCGGCTCGCGCGTCGAGTTCCCGAACCAGGACGAGGTGTTCCACAACATCTTCTCGCTCTCCGAAGCCCGCCCGTTCAACCTCGGCCGCTTCGCGCCGGGGAGCTCGCGCAGTCAGTCCTTCCCGGACCCGGGCGTGGTCCGGATGTTCTGCGACATCCATTCCGACATGGCGGCCGTGATTCTGGTCCTGGACAATCCATACCATGCCCGTCCCGACGCGGACGGCCGGTTCCGGATCGCGGGAGTGCCCGAGGGGCGGCACCGGCTGGTCGCGTGGCACGAGACGGCAGGGGCGGACACGACGGTCATCGCAGTCACGGCTGCTGCGGTCGCGCGTGCCGACTTCCGGCTACCCCGCTAGGCCTTCATGGCGCTCTCGCTGAGGCAGCAGATCCTGTGGTGGTCGGTGGGAAGCAGCCTGGCCATTCTGCTGATCGCATTCTTCTTCATCGACGACGCATTCCAGACCATGATCCTGCGGAGCGAGCAGGAGAACCTGGTGGCCCGGGTCCAGCTCCTGAACGGGCTCCAGAGTGCGGAGATCGTCGACGCTCAGGACCGCACGGCCAACCTCGCCAGCACGCCGACCATGCGCGCGGCAATGGAGACGCTCGACTCCGCCACCATTCGACAGAACCTGGATGTGATGATCCGCGATTCCGGCATGGAATGGGTGGCCATCGCAGGACCGGATGGCCGGATCCTGGCCACGACCGTCGCGGCACCGGCCCGCCAGCTCGCCGCCGCGGACGCGCTGATACGCGAGGCCCGCCACTACGACACCGGCGACCTGTGGTACTTCGATGGCAGACTGGTGCAGGTTCACGCCTCCGGCATCTTCTTCGGACCGTCCGTGCTCGGCGTGCTGGTGAGCGGGATGCCGATCGGCGCCGAGCGCGTGGAGCGCCTCCAGATGGCGACGCAGCAGCGGATCGCATTCCTTGCGGACACGAGCCTCGTTGCGGGCGGCGACGGCCTCACGGACGCCCAGCAGCAGGAGCTGGTCCGCACGTGGCGCAGCAACGGCGTCGCGACCACGGCGTCGGACCCGGAGTCAGCGGCGGTGAGAGAGTTCACACTGGCGGGCGAACGCTACCTGGGAACGGCAGTGCCTCTCCCCGACGCCGCAGGCGACCGACGCGGCAGCCTGGTCGCCTTCCGGTCCCTCGAGGCTGCGATGAGACCGGCGCGCGACCTGCGCGTCGTTCTGCTCGCCATCGCCGGCGTCGCCGTCCTGCTCGCGTTTGCGTCCAGCTACGTGCTCTCCCGGCGCGTGACCCGCCCGGCGAATCGTCTGCTGCAGGAAACCGTCCGCCTGGGATCAGGAGACCTCGACCAGCCGATCACGCCCGAGCGCGACGACGAGATCGGGAAGCTCGCGGCCGGCTTCGATCAGATGCGCATCTCGCTGCGCGAGACGCGGGCCGAGCTGGTGCAGGCGGAGCGGCTGTCGGCCGTGGGCCGGGCGGCGAGCGCGATCGTTCATGACTTCCGTCAGCCCGTCACCGCGATCCAGGGGTATATCGGCCTGCTCAGGGACGACTGGGAGGACGAGGCCCAGCGACGCGAGGACTTCGCCACCATCGACCAGGAGCTGCATCGACTCAATGCGATGATGAGCGAGATCCTGGACTTCGCGAGCGGCGGCGACCGCATCGACCCGACCGAGGGCAGCACCGGCGATCTGCTGGATGAGGTCGCACGTGCTGTTCGCCCCGTCTTCGCCGACGGCGGCATCGACCTGCGTGTCACGCCTGGCCATGCGGGCACGGCACGGCTCGACTTCCCGCGAACGCGCCGCATCCTCGAGAATCTGCTCCGGAACGCTGCCGCAGCCGTAGCGACCGGCGGCACCGTGTGGCTGCGCAGCGAGGCGACGGACGAAGGTGTGCGCTTCGTCGTAGAGGATACCGGGCCCGGCATCCCGGAAGAGGTCCGCGAAAGGATCTTCGAGCCGTTCGTCACGCACGGCAAGCGCGACGGGACCGGCCTCGGCCTCGCCATCGTGAAGGCGTTCACGGAGCGTCAGGGTGGCACCGTGTCCTTCGAGACTTCGACATCCGGCACGAAGTTCCTTCTCGACTTCCCCGCGGAGGCAGCGGCATGAGCGTCGCTCGGTTGCTCGCGCGCCAGGGCGGCACCACGCTGCTGGTGCTGCTCGCCACCGCCAGCCCGGCAGAGGCGCAGCTCCGCCTCTCCGGTCAGGCGGACATCCTCGCGAAGTCCGGCGCGGACGAGCGCGGACTGAATCGCAACTTCCGGCTCGACAGCCCCTTCAGTCAGATCCGTGCACGCCTCTTCGCGCAGCACTGGCTCACCGACGACGTGGGTGTCTTCATGGAGGCGTTCGTCGACTCCGAATCCGATCCCCGCCTGAACGGCGGGTATATCGTGATCAACAACGTGCGCGGACACGAGTGGCTGTCGATCCGCGCCGGGATGGCGCCGTCGCTGATCGGCAACTTCGGTCTGCGGAGCACCTACTTCAACTCGAATCCGCTCATCGGCGTGCCGCTCGCATGGCAGCACCGCACCACCCTCGACGCTGCCGGCCTGACGACGGCCAGCGATCTGCTCCGGCGGCGCGAGTCGAACGTCATCTCGCTGCCCATCCTCTACGATGCCTGCTGGAACCTGCAGTGGGAGTTCATGGGCGAGGTCGGGATGTTCGAGTATTCCGTGGGCATAACACCGGGGTCCATGTCGAACCCCATGCAGAGCTCGAACGAAGCCGGCGTCCAGGTGCTGGGGCGGGCCGGCCTCGTGCCACTGCCCGAGCTGCGGCTTGGCGTCTCCGCAGGCGTCGGGCCATACATTGGCGGACCGAACCGCGATCCGCTCACGACCGCGACTTCGTTCCCGGGCGGTCCCGCTGACTACGATCAGCGTCTGGTCGGCATCGACGCCGAGTATTCGCTCGGCCGCGCGATACTCTTTGCCGAAGCGTATCACTCCTCGTGGGAAGTGCCGCTCGTCGCGGAGGACCTGTCCGCGCTCGCCGGCTATGTCGAGGGGCGCTACGATTTCCTGCCGGAATGGTTCGGTGCCGCGCGGATCGGATCCATGATCTTCAGCGACATCACCGTCGAGGATGGTCTGCAGTCCATCACCACAGGCTGGGACGACGACGTGCTGCGCGTCGAGTCCTCCCTCACCTACCGCTGGGCTCGCGAGCTACAGGTCCGCGTCGACTGGCAGCACACGCGCTTCCTGACCGGCGAAGAGGAGCCGGTCGACCTGCTCGCCCTTCAGGTGCGGGCCGTGTTCTGACCCGCATCCGGCGTGCGACCCACATGCCGTGCGTGATCACTGATGCGGAAGCCCCTCGGCGCGGGCGATGTTCAGGCGTGCTCGCTCCTGCTCGACATACCACTCGGCCTCCCGCAGCAGCGCCTGCGCATCGAAGATCTCGCCCGCTTTTATCGTCCAGATCACGCCGCCCCGCTCTTCGCGTCCCATTTCGTAGTAGGCGAAGCCGGCGCCGTACAGGACCTTGAAGTTGTCGAGCGGATTGCCATCCACCACGACGAGGTCGGCCACGCACCCGATGCGGATTCCGCAGAGCTCGTCGCCCAGGCCGAGCACGCTGGCAGAGTTGGTCGTGCCGATCTTGATGACGTCGAGCGGATGGATGCCCGCCTGCTGCAACAGCTCGAGCTCCCTGATCAAGCCGAAGCCGTACAGCGACTGCTGACTGCCGGAGTCGGAGCCGAGCGTCACCACGCCGCCGCGACTCCAGAATTCGCGGACCCACTGCATCCACAATCGGAAGTTCTCCTTCCATGCTATCTCATCGGACGTCTTCCAGTCGTAGTGGAAGGAGGCGTGCACGTCAGCCCTGGGCTGCCACGCTTCGCGCATGCTCGGGTGGACGAACCGATCGCGCCACGGAAGCGTCGCGATCCGCACCCAGTCGGTGCTCGCCTCGTAGATCTGAAACGTGGGGGTCCAGGCAGTCCCGTTCTCGATCATCCGGTCGATGACCCTGCTCTGCTCGTCCGGGTAGCGCGCGGCCTCCTGCCACAGGCGACCGGCCCAGCGAAAACGGTCGACCTCATCGAGGTAGTTGTAGTCCGGTGGAAAGTTCTGGGTGCCGGGCAGTGCGGCATCCGGGATTCCGTACCAGTGCTCGATGCTGGTCACGCCGGCATCGGATGCGACCACGGCGTCGGTTTCGCCGACCTTCAGGTCGACCGCAACTCCATTCATGCCCGTTGCGCGCACCTCGTCGACGATCGCCCGCAGCACGTCGGGATAGTGCCCGGGCCCGTGGCTCACCTTGATGCCGTCGGCGCCGCGGCTGCGGAAGCTCCGCACGAGCTCTCTCGCCTCCTCGGGCGTATGCCCGGCGTTCCCGCCCATGCGTGCCCGCCGCGGCCACCGCTGGTAGAGTCTGAGGCGCGGCGCCACGATGCTGTGTGCCTCGCTCTCATCGCGTAGTCGAGCCATCAACTCCAGGCCGGCACCGGTACCGGGATCACGCAGCGTGGTGACGCCGTGCCCGAGCCAGAGCCGGAAGGAGTAGGCTGGTGCCTCGGGACCTGCATGGTCGAGGGGCGGGACGTGGGCGTGCATGTCCACGAGACCGGGCATGACGTACCTGCCCCCAGCCTCGATGATCAGAGCGCCCGTCGGGCGCGGAGCGTCCGGGCCATAGCCGCGCAGCGACACCTCATCGGCAGGAACGATGTCGACGATCACGCCATTCTCGACGACGATGTCCACCGGCCCCTCCGGTGGGGCCGCCCGACCGGTGTTCGGAGTGCCGCGGCCAGTGATCATGACCGCGTCGCGGATCACGAACCGGTCCGGACGTTGCCCCACCGTCGTGCCGAGCGGGATCGGAGACCGATCGGCCCGGGGCGTCAGGATCACCTGCGCCGATCCGCGCTCTACGCCGTATCCGAGGGCAGCGATCAGCACGACCAGCCATCCTGCTCTTGTCCGAATCATGGCGCTACCTCCGGTCCGGGTCCGACCAGCACGCGCCGTGAACTCTGTCTGCCGCACGGCCGCGACCTGGTCGTCCAGACATTCATAGCACGAGTGACCCGGCAGCAGCAATCCCCGGCAGCGGCGATCTCGACAGCAGCCGCTCGGGCTGCCGCATGCCCTGGCGGCGCGTGCTCGCGGCGCCTGAACGAAAATTGCCTGCGAGCCCGCCCCCGTCGTAGACTTCGGCCGACCGGTTCCCCTCGACGAGGCCGCCATCATGTCCGCCCTGCTGCCTATGTCCCGCCCGCGCTCCGTTCGTGTCCGCCTCGCGCGCCTCGTGCTGTCGGTTGCGGCCACGCTGGTCGCGGGTTCACAGCCGCTCGACGCACAGGCGCACATTACATCGCCCAGGGAAGAGCTCGGACACGAGTTCGGCGACGACTACTTCCTCGCGAACTACCAGCAGATCTCGGCATACTGGCGCAGGCTCGACCGCGAGTCCGATCGCATGGTCGTGCAGGAGATCGGCACGACTGCGGAGGGCAGACCGCACCTCATGGCGATCGTGACTTCGCCGCAGAACCATCGAAACCTGGTCCGCTACCGCGAGATATCGCAGCAGCTTGCGCTAGCGGATGGGCTGACGGATGCGCAGGCGCGCGCGCTGGCGAAGGAAGGCCGCGCAGTCGTCTGGATCGACGGCGGCCTGCACGCGAGTGAAACGCTGGGTGCGCAGCAGCTCGGTGAGATGGTCTACCAGCTCGTCAGCCGCAACGACGAGGAGACCCTGCGCTTCCTCGACGACGTGATCATCCTGCTCGTGCACGCGAACCCCGATGGCAACGACCTCGTCGCCGACTGGTACATGCGCCGGCCGGATCCGCTCACGCGCAGCACAACAGGTCTGCCGCGGCTCTACCAGAAGTACATAGGACACGACAACAACCGCGACTTCTTCGCCTCGACGCAGGCCGAGACGGAAAACATCAACCGCGTGCTGTATCACGAGTGGTTCCCGCAGATCCTCTACAACCACCATCAGAGCGGGCCCGCGGGAACGGTCGTGTGGTCACCGCCACTGCGCGATCCGTACAACTACAACCTGCACCCGATGCTCGTGCTCGGCTTCCAGTCGCTCGGCGCGGCGATGCACACACGGCTCGCGGTCGAGGGCAAGCCGGGCGCTACCATGCGCTCCGGCGGGCCCTACGACGGCTGGTGGAACGGCGGGATCCGCAACACCGCCGCGTTCCACAATACGATCGCACTCCTGACCGAGATGATCGGGAACCCGACGCCAATGCGCATCCCGCTGGTGCCCGCGCGGCAGGTGCCTTCGTCCGACCTCGCGTTCCCGATCGAGCCGCAGGAATGGCATTTCCGACAGTCCGTCGATTACTCGATTACCCTCAACCGCGCGATTCTCGACTATGCGTCGAGGATGCGCGAGAACCTGCTCTTCAATATCTACGCGATGGGCCGCTCCTCCATCGAGCGCGGCAGCCGTGACTACTGGACGGCGAACCCGAAACGGATCGCCGACGTCGCGGCGCGCATGGCGGACGAACGGGGCAGCGCCACGGATGGCGGCGGCGGTGGCGCCGGCGCCGGCGCCGACCGGGACATGCGGTATCTCGCGGAGCTGCGCCGGCCCGAGCTGCGTGACCCGCGCGGCTACATCATTCCGGCCGATCAGCCCGATTTCCCGACGGCCGGCCGGTTCATCAGCGCGCTGCGCGAGACCGGCATCACCGTGCACCGCGCCACGCGGGAGTTCGACGCCGGCGGCAGACTCTACCCGGCAGGCTCGTTTGTCGTCTTCACTGCACAGTCGTTCCGGCCGCACGTCATCGACATGTTCGAGCCGCAGGTGCATCCGGATGTGATCCCCTACCCGGGCGCGCCGCCCACACCGCCATACGACCACGCAGGATGGACGCTGGCGTTCCAGATGGGTGTGCAGTTCGATCGGATGCTGGACGCGTTCACCGGCCCGTTCGAGCGTGTCGATGAATGGAACGTGGCACCACCTGCAGGCCGCGTGACGAACGCTGACGGCGCGGTCGGCTTCGTGACGAGCCGACGCGTCAACAACGCATACATCGCTGTGAACCGGCTGCTGCGCGACGGCGAAGACGTGCACTGGCTGCAGGCGCCGCTGACCGCGAACGGCACCACCTGGCCAGCGGGTACGCTCTACGTTACCGCCCGCGGCTCTACGGCTGCCACGATCGAGCGCGTCGCGCGCGAGCTGGGCGTCAGCTTCGACGGTACGAGTGCATCCGCGCCGGCGGAAGCGTGGCAGCTGCGCGCGCCGCGCGTCGGGCTGTGGGACGTCTACGGCGGCTCCATGGACTCCGGCTGGGCGCGCTGGATCCTCGAGCAGTTCGAGTTCCCTTTCGAGCGCGCGTTCGCGCAGGACCTGAACGCGGGCGACCTGAACCGCCGTTTCGATGTGCTCGTCTTCGTCGGCGGTGGGATTCCGGCCGCGACCGCGGGCGGTGGTGGCGGCGGCGCCATGCCGGACGCTGCGGATGTGCCGGCCGAGTACCACCCGCACCTCGGCCGCGTCACCGTGCAGCAGACGCTGCCGCGGATCCGCGAGTTCATCGAGAACGGCGGGACCGTGGTCGCGATCGGCTCATCGGCCACGAATCTCGCGACTTTCCTCGAGCTGCCCCTCGACAACCACCTGGCGACCAGCGGCCGCGCGCTCGAGCGCACGGAATACTATGTGCCCGGCTCCGTGCTGGGCGCACGGCTCGACACGAACCACCCGCTCGCGCACGGCATGGCGGACCGCACGGACGTTTTCTTCGACAACAGTCCCGTGTTCCGCCTGCGGTCCGGCGCCGCGGCCGCCGGCGTCCGGTCAGTGGCGTGGTTCGACTCGGCGACGCCGCTGCGCAGCGGCTGGGCATGGGGTCAGGAACACCTGGAGGACGGTGTCGTCGCCGTCGAGGCGGCGGTCGGCCGGGGCCGAGTCGTGCTGTACGGACCGGAGATCCTGAAACGCGCGCAGCCGCACTCCACATTCAAGTTCCTGTTCAACGCGATCTACGCGGCCGGCCAGCGCTGAAGGCACGACCGCGGCGCCGCCGCACCTGCTGCGTCAGCTGCCGCTGACCGCGCGTACGTTGTCGCCGGGCACGCGGTCGATCAGCCTGTTGTACGGGTCGATGCCGGCCCTGGACGGCCGCTGTCCGACGATGACCTCGAGCTGTGTCGCACCGGTGGGGATGCGGTGCTTCTCGAGGTACAGCGGAACGCCGAGCGTGTTGCCGGGCTCCGGATCACCGAACACGCCGATATCGATGTAATCGTTCATCGGCGCTTCCGTCTCGTTGCCGATGCTGTCCGCCCGCACCTTGCGCGCTGCAACGGTCAGACTGACGGCGAACGTGCCATCGGGCCGCTCCGTCACCCTGGCCGCCTCGGTGCGATTGTCGTAGAGCGTGATCGACTCGAACAGGTCGTCGATCACGTACGCGAGCGAGTCGGGCGTCTCGGCCCGGAGGTAGCCGACGAAGTCGCGCGCGGTCGAGTACGGCGCCTCCTCGTAGCGGTGCGCCTCGAGGTACCCGCGCAGCGCCCTGTTCATCGCATCCTCGCCGATGTAGTCACGCAGCGCGTAGAGCGCGAGCGCGCCCTTGTTGTAATGGATGTACGGCTGGTCTTCCGTCCGGATCAGCGGCTGCTCGCCGATGCGCTCGCCCGCTCGGCCCTGCAGGTACCGGTCGAGCTCGTGCCGCAGGAATTTCCGCGCATGCGACCGGCCGTAGCGCTGCTCCATTACGGTGAGCGCCGCGTACTCTGCCATGGACTCGACCATCATCGCCGAGCCTTGCGCGCGCGCGCCGACCACCTGATGCCCCCACCACTGGTGTGCGACCTCATGCGCTGTCACGAAGAACGGCATGTCCAGGTCATCGTCCTCCTCCCTGACACGCATGATGAAGCCGATCGCTTCCGAATACGGAATAATGGCGGGCAGTGACTGCGCGAACGAGGAGTACCGCGGGAACTCGACGATGCGGACCTCGTCGTGCTGGTATGGTCCATACTGTGCCGAGTAGTACGCAAGCGACGCCTTCACCGCCTCGATCATGCGCGCGACGTTGAACTCGTGCCCGGGGTGGTGATACACGGCGATATCGACGTCCTGCCAGCGGTCGCGCTCCACGACGTACCGTGCCGAGACGACGGCGACCAGGTTCATGATCGGCTCCGCGGCCTCGTAGCGGAACCAGCGACGGCCGTCCTGCTCCCACTCGCGCACGAGCTTCCCCGGCCCGAGCGCGATCTGGTCGGGCGCTGTCGCGATCGTCACGCCGAAATCCACGCGGTCGGCGTCCAGGCTGAACTGCGGGTTGCGGCGTGCCGTCGGGTCGTCGAGGTCCGGCAGCCGCGCACGCGGCGGCAGATCCTGCTCTTTGCGGTCGTCGGGATCGCTCAGCTCGAGGCCCGGGCTGTAGCCGAGCGACGGACCGAGGTCGCTCAGGAACGTACCGTTCTCGACGATTCGCGTGTTGCCGCCGGAGTTCGGGAAACCGCGCGCCTCGAAGCTGAAGCGGTAGTTCAGCGCGGTCGAATCACCGGGCGCGAGCGGCTCATCGAACACCCACAGCCAGGTGCCGGTCACAGTGTCGGCGATCGCCGCCGTGGCCGGCCGGCTCCACGACAGCGCCTCGAGCTCCACGTTCGGGTCGTAGTTGACGAGCACGGAATCGATCGCGCCGGCCTCCTCGTTCACGAGGACGTAGCGGCCGTCGAGAGAGTACGCGCGGCGCTCCGGCCACAGCTCCACCGTGACATCGACAGCCACGATGCGCGGCGGCGCGAGGTGCAGCAGCGGTCGGTACGTCCGCTCCCATGCGGCGCGCAGCTCGTTCATCCCGTCGGTCGTGCGGTACTCGTTCAGCACGTTCGTGTTGTAGAAGATCGCGCCGCCGAACAGCAGCACGAGAACGGCCGCGGCGCCGCTGATCAGGGCGGGGCGCAAGCCGAACCGCTTGCGCGCACGCTCCATGCGCTGCCGGACCGCGTTCTCGGTGCCTCGCGCCCACAGCAGCACCGCGCCGACCGCGGCCATGATGCCGAGCGCGAGCGAGTAGCCGCCGGACATCAGCAGGTTGCCGACGTAGTGGCCGAAGCCGTTCATGTCGGAGTACGTGAACGAGGCCGGCTCGCCGAAATAGAATAGCTGATGCTCCAGGCCGAGCTGGAACGCCACGGCCGTGCCGATCCAGTAGCCAATGATGATGATGTGGCCGACGAACTTGCTGTCCACGAGTGCATGCACCATGAACGCGAACAGCGTGACTGCCACGACCCACGGCAGCTGTGTGCCGAGCAGGAACTGCGCATACAGCACCAGCTCGAAGTTGGTGTAGCCCTTCACGAGCTGCACCAGCATGCCGACCAGCGCGAGCAGAACGAGGAACACCGTGAGGGCGAGAATCACGCCGATGATCTTGCCGACCGCCGTCGCCCAGACGGGGACGGGCGCCGCGTCCACGAGCTGGTCCGCGCCGAGCCCGCGCTCCCGCCACACGGACTCGCCCGCGTAGATCGTCGTCAGGATGATCATGAACAGGAAGAAGTTGCCGCTGATCATCTCGCCGACCAGGTACGTGACCGGCCACGTCGTCACGCCGTAGAGCTCATCGGCATACCACGCGTTCATGAAGCCGTTCACGGCACCGATCACCGCGATCGCGACGAACGCTCGCTCACGCACGATGCGCTGGAACGAGAAACGTGCAGTGCCGAGCATCTGGAGCCACTCGACGCCGCGCCCGAAGCGCGGTCTCGCGACGGGCGCGGCGGCGGGCGCGGTGGCGCCGACCGTAGCTCCCGCGCGCCTTCCCCCTGAACCATCACGCTCCGCCGCGCTGCCGGGCTGCGACGCGCCGGCTGCGGCAGCAGCGGCCGCTGCCCGCCTGCCGCGGCGTCGGCCGAACAGCGGGCGGGGCTGCGCCTCGAGCCGGAACAGTGCGAGCGTGACGCCGATCAGCGCGACGGCCGCTGCGACCCAGATGAGGCGGTTCGTGAGCAGGAACCCGGACAGCTCCACGACCTGGCTGTTGCGTTCCGCTACCGTCCAGTAGCGGGTGGTCAGGTCGAGGCTCGTGATGCCGAAGATGTCCACGACACTGGCGAGCTGGTCCTTGTCGAGACCACCCAGCCACTGCTGCGACACGCTCCATGCGACCAGCAGAAAGATGCCCTGCGTGTAGATCGCGAACAGACTGCGCGTCAATGCGCCGACAGTGAAGAACAGCGCGCTCACAATGAGCACGTTGCTCAGGCCGAGCACGAGATACGGCTGGACGTACCACCACAGATTGATCGGCAGCAGCTTGTCGGGGTCGATCCATGGCATCAGCGAGCCGACCAGCGCGCCCAGCGGAATACCGGTGAACGCGATCAGCATCGCGGCCAGCGCGCCACCGAACCTGCCGCCGAGGTAGCCGAGTCGGCTCACCCGCGTCGTGAATATCAGCTCGTGCGTGCGCAGCTGAAAGTCGCGGAGCAGCGCAGTGCCCACAATCGCAGTCGTGATCACCTGTCCGATTGCGGTCAGCACCACCGTCATCTGCGCGAGCGCATACGGCGCGTTGCGCCTTACCAGCCCCATCTCGCCGATCACCACTGCGTCCGAGGCAATCATGAAGAACGCGAGCAGGAAGAGAACGGCGAAATACAGGTAAGTGACGGGCCTGCGCAGGTGGTACGACAGCTCGAAGCTGAGGATCGGCCAGAACACGGTCAGGCCTCTTCACCGGCCGTCAGGCCGATGCTGTGGAAGTAGACGTCCTCGAGCCCCGGCTCCACCGGCTGGAACCCCGCGCCCGGCGGCTCCTGGCCCCAGACGTGGATGACCGGTTCGCCGCCCTGCAGCCGGACCGAGATGACCTCCAGCTCCGCACGGTGCTGTTCCAGCGAATCGCGCGTCACGCGCTTGCGCCAGACGCGGCCGCGCGCGTCCTCCAGCATGCCGAGCGGGTCGGCCTCGATCACGACGCGGCCCTGGTTGATGATCGCCATCGCACTGCACAGCTCGCGCACGTCCTCGACGATGTGCGTGGACAGGATCACGACGATGTCGCGACTGAGCTCTGCCAGCAGGTTCAGGAAGCGGTGCCGCTCGGTGGGGTCGAGACCGGCCGTAGGCTCGTCCACGATGAGCAGACGCGGACTGCCAGACAGCGCGATCGCTATGCCGAGCCGCTGCTTCATGCCGCCCGAGAAGCCGCCGACTTCCTTCTTCCGCACGTCCCACAGGTTCGTCTGCTGCAGCAGGCTCTCGACCAGGTCCTTCCGCTCGCCGCGCTGCGTGACGCCCTTGAGTATGGCGAAATGGTCGAGCGTCACGTCGGCCGGCAGGTTGGGATACAGCCCGAATTCCTGCGGCAGGTAGCCGAGCAGCCTGCGCACCTCCTCCGGCTGCGTCAGCACGTTCAGATCGCCGAGCATGATCGTGCCGGAGTCCGGCCGCTGCAGCGTCGCGATCGTGCGCATCAGCGTGGACTTTCCTGCGCCGTTCGGCCCGAGCAGCCCGAACATGCCCGGCTCGATCGTCAGTGATACATCCCGCAGCGCGTGCACGCCGTTCGGGTACGTCTTCGACAGGCCGGCGATTACGAGGCGCATGGAATTCGTCCCTTATGCAGCTGCACGTCGACCGCAGCGCTACTGCAGCGCACGGATCTGGTCGTCCAGCCCGGTCATCTCCCAGCGGATGAGAGACAGCGGAATGAGTCCGGACGCGTGGAACCCGTCCATGAAGGAGCGGAGGTTGAACCGGCTGCCGAGCTGACGCGCGCGCTCGGTGATGATGTTCTCGATGTCCACCTTGCCGACCACGTAGCTGGTCCCGTAGGCGGGCTGCTCGAGGTAGAGCGCCTGCTCGCCCCATACCGTGCTCCCGTCCACCGCCAGCCAGCCGCGGGGCGTCCACTTCACGGCATAGTCGACTGCGTCCTGCAACGTGAACTCGTTGCTGTGCATGCGCAGCTCGGCCATGGCGCGCGCGGCACGCTGGGCCAGGAGTATCCACACCAGCTCGCGCACGCGCGGCTCGTCCAGGTACCCCGCCTCCATCACCATCTCTTCGAAGCCCGTAGCGAGGCCCTCGGCGCGATATGCCCACAGGTTGTACAGCGCGGGTACGCGGCGGATCGGGCTCGCATGCTGCTCCTGCTCCAGCCGCGCCAGATCGAACCAGTGTGTGCCGTGCGCCCGCATGGGACGCAGGTCGCGGTTGTTCACTTCGCTGAAGAACTCCCACGGCGGCGGCGAGAAGCGACCTTCCCGCGCCAGCAGTGCCGGCTCCGCGTAATCCTCGACCGTCATGATCTGCGCCGTGTCGAGGAACGCTATGAAATCGGTCACAGCCTGCCGGTAACGCTGCTCGTATTCCGCCTGCGTCGCGACCGGCTGCGGCTGTGGCACGCTGCGGTTCCGGTTCTCCGCCAGCTGCAGGTAGGCCCACGACCTGTCCAGCTCGCGCTGCACGATCGCGACCTGATCGGCCCAGGTGTGCGGCACGAGCTGCACGTTCTTCAGGTGCCAGTCGTAGTTCTCGACGCCGATCCCGGACCGGCCCTGCCTGGACGGATACTCCGCTTCGAGCCAGGTGCGGAAATCGTCCACCGCAGCCCTCGCACGCTCCGCATCCTGCGCGAGCTCCGGATGATGTGCCGCGGCGCGCGCGGCGAAGCTCGTGAGCACGCGACTCTCGCTCTGCTTGAAGCGGATCCCCGTGAACCACAGGTCGCGCGCGTCTTCCGTCAGGTTGCCCTTCGCCTGCGCCAGGATTGCCGGGATCGCCTGGATGCGCGCGCGCAGCTCCGCCTCCCGCTGTGCGTCGAGCGGCATATCGTAGGTCCACAGCTCGATCGCGCCGTGCATGACCGAGCCCTCTCGAGCCGGCACGTCGGTCTGCGATCCGAGCACTACCTTGTAGAAGCCCGGCATTCGCGACCACGGCCGCATCACGCGATGGTCGAAGTCGAGCCCGTTCATCTCGGCTCGCACGAGGTGGTAGTCGACCTGCTGCGTCACCGGCCACGCTGACGGATCGATACCGGCCAGCCGGCGCTGGAACTCCGGGAGCCGCTGGTGCTGCGCCCGCATCGCTGCCGGCGTATAGTCGGGCACGCCATCGCGGAAGACGGGACGCTGGAACGATCGCCAGTCATCGAAGAGTGCGACGAGGTCCTCGTAGCGATTGCCGGCCAAGGGAGTTCCCTGGGCGAAACCGGGTCCGGCGGCCAGCGCCGCGATGAGACCGGCGATGGGAAGCAGCGGCCGTGGCGGCGCGCGCATGCGGTCCTCCTTCATGGGTGGGTCCCGGAACGGTGCGCAGACCGGCGTCGCGGCGCATCCGGAGGGGTGCGGCTGACGGTATGAATCGCAGAAAACGTTGTCAAGCGACGCGACCCTGCCTACTTTCCCGCCTCACCCCAAGACAGTTCTGCGTCCCACTGCCACCAGGAGTGTGTGATGAAGATCGCATCGCGCGCCGTGACGGTCGTGCTGCTGGCGACCACCATGTTCGCCATTCCGGCCGCGCCCGGCCAGGCACAGGTCACGCCCGCTGATTACGAGCGCGCCATTGGGCTCCGTGCGCAGTGGCAGGACCTGACCCATGATGTCGTGACCGATGCACCGACGTGGATCGCCGGCACCCATCGTTTCTGGTATGTCAGGACGGTGCGCAATGCGTCGCATCAGTTCATGCTGGGCGATGCTTCGACGCGCGAGCAGCGGCCGGCGTTCGACCATGAGCGGCTCGCCGCATCCCTGTCGAGCCTCACGGGTGAACCCTGGGCCGCCCACCGCCTCCCCTTCGACGAGATCGACTTCACTCCGGACGCTCAATCGATCCGCTTCAGCTTCGACGACGGCGATTTCGTCTGCCGTCTGACGGACTACGCCTGCTCGGCCGCAGCTGACGGATCGGGCGGTGGACAGGGTGGCGGCCAGGGCGGGTTCGGCGGGCAGGCCTGCCAGCCGCGCAGCTTCGGTGTCACGCGCGACCTGGAGGTGCCGGCGAACAATACGCCGCGCCGTTCGCCGGACGGTCGCCTCGAGGCGTTCATCGAGAACCACAATGTCGTCGTGCGACCCGCGGGCGGCGGTCCCGTGACGACGCTCAGCACGGACGGATCCGAGGGCAACTTCTTCGATCCCTGCTCGATCTCCTGGTCGCCGGATTCCGAGAAGCTCGCCGTGTATCGGGTGAAGCCGGGCTACCGGCGGCTGGTCCACTACATCGAGAGCGCGCCCCGCGACCAGGTGCAGCCGCGGCACTTCACTCAGCTCTATACCAAGCCCGGCGACGACGTGGACCACGAGCAGCCGGTCATCTTCCACGTCGCGTCCGAGCGGCAGCTGAACGTCGCGGATGAGCTGTTCCCGAACCCGCTCTCGCTGTCACAGCTGCAGTGGAACCCGGACAGCCGCGCACTCTCCTTCAATTACAACCAGCGCGGCCATCAGGTCTATCGCGTGATCGAGGTGGACGCCGCGACCGGTCGCGCGCGCGCGCTCATCTCCGAGGAGCCCGAGACGTTCGTCGGCGGCCGCCGCTACCGCTACGACGTGAACGGCGGCGAGGAGATCATCTGGCTGTCGGAGGAGCGCGACGGCTGGCACCACCTGTACCTGCTCGACGGCAGCACGGGCCAGGTGAAGAACCGCATCACGCGCGGCGACTGGATCGTGCGCGACGTCGAGCACGTGGACGAACAGCGCCGGCAGATCTGGTTCACTGCCAGCGGCATGAACCCGGATCAGGACCCGTACTTCATACACTACTACCGTATCGACTTCGACGGCTCGAACCTCACGGCGCTGACGGATGCGAACGCGTTCCACGACGCGACGTTCTCCGACGACATGGAATACATGACCGTGACGTACTCGCGCGTGGACATGCCGAACGTGCTCGAGCTGCGGCGCGCGACCGACGGCGCGGTCCTCATGGAGCTGGAGCGCGGCGACATATCGGCACTGACCGCCGCAGGGTTCCGGCCGCCCGAAGTGTTCACGGCCAAAGCGCGCGACGGCGTCACCGACATCTGGGGCGTCATCGTGCGGCCCACGAATTTCGATCCGGCACGGCGCTACCCTATCGTGGAGAACATCTATGCCGGCCCCCACAACTCGTTTGTGCCGAAGACGTTCTGGCCGTTCGGCGGGCACTCGTCCGGCGACAAGGTGATCGGCATGCAGGCGCACGCCGAGCTCGGTTTCATTGTGGTCATGATCGATGGCATGGGCACCCTCAACCGGTCCAAGGCGTTCCACGACTACGCCTGGAAGAACGTCGGCGATGCGGGCTTCCCGGATCGCATCCTCTGGCACCAGGCTGCCGCCGCGCGTTACCCGCACTACGACGCGTCGCGCGTCGGCATCTACGGCGGCTCCGCCGGCGGCCAGAACTCAACCGGCGCACTGCTGTTCCACCCCGACTTCTACAAGGCTGCGGTCTCGTACGTCGGCTGCCACGACAACCGCATGGACAAGATCGGCTGGAACGAGCGCTGGATGGGCTGGCCTGTTGACGAGAGCTATTCGCGCTCGTCCAACGTGGACAACGCGTGGCGATTGAAGGGCAACCTGCTGCTCGTGCTCGGCGAGCTCGATCAGAACGTGGATCCCGCATCGACCATGCAGGTCGTCGATGCGCTGATCCGCTCGAATCGCATGTTCGACCTGCTCGTCATCCCGGGCGAAGGGCATGGCGCGGGCCGTACCGTCGGACCGCTCGAGTACGCCGCGCGACGGCAGTACGACTTCTTCGTCCGCCACCTGCAGGGCGTCGAGCCGCCCAACTGGAACCATGTCATGGCCGCAACTCCGCCCGGGGAGTAGCCTCACATGCGCGTGTCGCAGGAGATCCCGCTGCAAGGGGTCACGCCGGTGGACGGCTGGGCGCTGACCTCTTTCATGCTCTACCTGCTGATCGTCGTCGGCATCGGCGTCTACGCGGCGCGCTTCTCGTCGCGCGGCCTGAGCGAGTTCTTCATTGCCGGGCGCCGCATGAACCGCTTCGTCGTCGCATTGTCGGCAGTCGCGTCAGGCCGCAGCGCGTGGCTCATGCTCGGCATGACCGG
The DNA here is from genome assembly GCA_040882575.1 of Gemmatimonadota bacterium. Classification (GTDB taxonomy): domain Bacteria; phylum Gemmatimonadota; class Gemmatimonadetes; order Longimicrobiales; family RSA9; genus SH-MAG3. Next base: position 3,128 of record JBBEBA010000015.1, on the reverse strand, counting down.
CATGGCGTTCACCATGGGTGTCGCCGCGATCTGGGCGGCCATCGGCTACACTACCGCCGAGTGCCTGCTGTTCCTGTTCTACGCACCGCGTATCCGCCGCTTTGCCGGTGCGCACGACTGCATCACGTTCCCCGACGTGCTCGCGCGTCGCTTCCAGGATGACGACGGCCGGCTGCGGTTGGCGCTTGCGGCCGTGTTCAGCTTCTTCCTCGTCGCCTACATTGCCGCCCAGTTCGTCGGCGGCGGGAAGGCGCTCGCAACCTCGTTCAATGTCGCACCGACGACAGGCATCCTGCTCACGGCAGGCATCGTGCTCGCCTACACCGTGCTCGGCGGATTCCTGGCGGTCAGCCTGACGGATGCGTTCCAGGGTACGCTCATGCTCATTGCCCTGGTCGGCCTGCCGCTGATCGTCGCATCCGACCTGGGCGGCGTCGGCGCGGTCCTGACGGAGCTGCGCTCGTTTTCGCCGTCCATGCTCGACCCGCTCGCGCTGACCGCCGGCGCCGCGATCGGCTTCGTCGGCATCGGACTCGGTGCGCCGGGCAACCCGCACATCGTGATCCGTTACATCTCGATCCGCGATCCGCGCGAGTTCGTGCAGGCCGCCATCGTCGGCACCACGTGGAACGTGCTGCTGGCGGCGGGCGCCATCATGATCGGCCTCGTCGGCCGAGCCTACGTGCCGGACGTGAGTGGCCTGCCGCTCGGCGATGCCGAGAACCTGCTGCCGTTCCTCGCGCAGCGTTTCCTGCCCAGTGTTCTGTTCGGTGTCGTCGTCGCGGCGATCTTTGCCGCCATCATGTCGACGGCCGATTCGCAGCTGCTCGTGATGGCGTCGACTATCGTGCGCGACGTGTACCAGCAGATCTGGCGCAAAGGTGAAGCGCTGGAGGAGGACCGGCTGGTGCTGCTGTCGCGGCTGGTCATCGCGGGGCTGGTCGTCGTCGCGGTCGCGCTCGGTCTCCTCGCCGACCAGCTCATCTTCTGGCTCGTCCTCTTCGCGGTCGCCGGGCTAGGCGGCGCCATCGGTCCCGCTTCCGTCCTCGCCATCTTCTGGCGGGGTGCTACGCGCGCGGGCGTGCTGGCAGGCATGGCCGTCGGCACGGCTACCACGATCGTCTGGTTCCTGACACCCGCGCTCAAGGCCATCGTCTACGAGCTCGTGCCTGCGTTCATTCTCGGCATGGCCGTCACGATCATCGTGAGTCGTGTAACGCGGCCGCCCGACGGTGTGGACGAGATGTTCGCCGTCATGCGCGGTGACGACCAGCCGGCCGCGGAGCCGGCGATCGAGTACGCACCGCCGGCATTGCCGTGACCACGAAGGACCTCGAGCGGGAAGCCGAAGCCGGTCCAGCCGACGAGGGTCTGATCCGCGGTCTGAGTCCGCTCGCTGCGACGACGCTCGTCGCCGGCGCGGTGATCGGCACTGGCATCTTCGTGAGTCCGGCGATCGTGGCGCGCGAGGTCGGCACGCCGGGCCTGAGCCTGCTCGTGTGGCTCGTGTGCGGCGGGCTCGCCGTCACCGGCGGCCTGTGCTACGCCGAGCTCGGCGCAGCCATCCCGCGCAGCGGCGGCACCTATGCGTTCCTCGCCCGCGCATTCCGCGTCAGGTGGCTGCCATTCCTGTTCGGCTGGGCAATGTTCGCCGTGGTGCTGACCGGCGTGATGGCCGCGGTTGCGACGGCGTTCGCAACCTACGCGGGCCATTTCCTCGGGCGCATCATGCCATACGGCGTATGGACGCAGCGGCTCGTCGCCATCGGCTGCATCACGCTGCTCACCGTGCTGAACTGTCTCAGCGTGCGGGCTGGCGGGCGCGTGCAGATCGTGTTCACCGCGGCAAAGGTCGCCGGTGTCAGCGTGCTGATCATCGCCGGACTGCTCCATGCCGGCGACTACGCGGGCTCGCTTGGGCCGGTGCTGCCCCCGGACGCAGGCGCGGCTCCGATCATGGCATCCTTTGGCATCGCGATGATCGTTGCACTTTTCGCATACAACGGCTGGTGGTATTCGACGTTCGCCGCCGCCGAGGTGCGTGACCCGGAGCGCTCGATTCCGCGCTCGATCATCGCCGGGATGACGATCGTGCTCGTGGTGTACGCGCTCGCGAACGTCGTCTACCTGCTCGTGCTGCCGCTCGACGTGCTGCAGGCGAGCACGCGCCCGGCCGCCGACGCGATGCAGGTGCTGCTGGGAACCGGCGGCGCGGACTTCATTTCAGCAGCCGTCATGCTGTCCGCGTTCGGTACCGTCAACGCGCAGCTGCTCAGCATCCCGCGCATCTATTTCGCGATGGCGCGCGACGGCCTGTTCTTCGACCGCGTCGCGCAGGTGCATCCGCGCTGGGGCACGCCCGCGGCCGCCATCGCGCTGCAGGGTTTTGTAGCCTCGGTGCTCGCGCTGACCGGCACGTTCCAGCAGATCATCACGTACACGGCGTTCCCGAACTACCTGTTCCTGTCGCTCGGTGTGGTGGCGCTGATGGTGCTGCGCGTGCGCGAGCCGGACCTGACGCGACCGTTCCGCGTACCGCTCTATCCGCTCACGCCGCTGCTGTTCCTCGCCGTGTTCGCGTGGTATCTGTTCAACTCCGTGATGTATTCGTTCCGCGACACGGCCGTCGGCATAGGGCTCACGCTCGTCGGCCTGCCGCTCTACTGGTTCTGGTCGCGGCGCAGTGCCGGCCGTGCAATCTCACAGGGGAGTTCCGAATGATCGTCGATTTCCACAATCACTATTACCCCGACGCGTACCTGCGCGAGCTCGAGCGCGGCGACACGACCGCGCGACTGGAGCACGACGCGGACGGCCGCATGCTGCTGCACTACCCGGGCGATTACAACGTGGTCGTCACGGGACACCGCGACCTCGACGAGCGGATCCGGATGATGGATGCCGCGGACGTCGACGTGCACGCTTTCAGCCTCACGACGCCCGGTGTGCACGTCGAAGAGCGCGAGCGCGGCATCGCGCTGGCCCGTCTGGTCAACGACGAGTTCGCGGCGGCCGCCGGTCGGTATCCCGGCCGGTTCGCGCCGCTCGCAGCACTGCCGCTGCAGGACCCGGTCGCCGCGGTCGCGGAGCTGGAGCGCGCCGTCGGCATGGGGCATCGCGGTGCGCAG
>JBBEBA010000014.1:0-7364 GCA_040882575.1 Gemmatimonadota bacterium | reverse complement strand
GCACCGGCCGTACAACGTGGTGGCGCTGGTGGAGGGCAGCGATCCGGAGCTGAAGGACGAGTACATCACGATCGCGTCGCACCTCGACGGTGCAGTAGGCCGCTCCGCGCTCGATGGCGACAGCATCTACAACGCCGCCGATGACAACGCGTCGGGCAGCTCCGCAACACTGTCGATCGCGGAGCAGTTGATGCGCGGACCGCGACCGAAGCGGTCGATCATGTTCATCTGGGACAGCGGCGAGGAGCGCGGGCTGTGGGGCACGCGCCGGTTCGTCGATGAGCCACCGGTCCCGCTGGAGGACATCGTCGCGCACATGAACATCGACATGCTCGGTGCGAGCCGCGCGCCGGGCTCGCCCGACTCGGCGGACGAACGCGTGACCGGCCCGCGCGAGGTGTACCTGACCGGCCCCGCCGTGCTGAGCGCCGGCCTCGACTCACTGCTCCAGCGCGTAAACCGCAGCTATGAAAATCTGGGACTGAACCGCTTGCGCGACCGCGCCGACGCCGAGGCGTTCTATCCTCGTACGGATGCGGGTCCGTTCCTCGAGCGCGGTGTGCTGGCGATGAGCTTCGGCACGGGCCTGCACGAGCGATATCACCGTCCCACCGACGAAGCGCAGTACCTCGATCCTGCGAAGATTGCCGCGATCGCGCGCACGATCTACGTCATGCTGTGGACGCTCGCGGACGTTGCCGTGCCGCCGCGGATCGACAAGGCGATGCCGGAGCTGGTGCCGCGGTATCGCTGACCCGAGCCGGCAATACGAGCGCTCGGAATATCGGCGCGCCCCCCGGTACCCACGAAGAATCGCCCGATGAATCGACGGACACGGCTCCGCCGGCGGATCGCCGCATGGACGTTGCTGCTGCTGGTGCCGGGCATCGGTCTGAGCCCATCCGGCGCATGGGCGCAGGAGGCGTCGCTCCAGGGGATCCTCCTCGATCAGGCGACGTCGCAACCACTCCAGGGCGCGGAGGTGGTGCTCGAGCAGGCCGGCGAGACGATCGCGTCGACGGTCACCGACCGCGTCGGCCTGTTTCAGTTTTCCGGGCTCGTACCCGGCGCCTACCGCTTCAGGATCCTGCTGCTCGGTCAGACGATCCATGAGGAGACGATCGAGCTGCAGATCGGCGGGGTACTGACGGCGAATCGTCGCGTGCGGATCGATGCAGTACAGCTCGAGGGTATCGGCGTCGCGATCCAGGGGCCTGGGGCTGTACGCCGCGGGCTGGCCGGGCAGACGATCATGGCGGGCGAGCTGGCGCGGGTTCCGACACCCGCTGCGTCGGGCGATCTCGCGAGCTATCTGCAGACGCAGCCCGGCGTCGTCTCGAGTGGCGACCGTGGCGGGCAGCTGTTCATCCGCGGTGGCACGCCATCGGAAAACCTCGTGCTGATGGACGGCATGCTGATCTACCAGCCGTTCCACATCACCGGCCTCTTCTCGGCATTTCCGGAGAACCTGATCCAGAGCGCGGCGTTCTTTCCCGGCGGGTTCGGCCCCGAGTACAGCGGCCGGATCTCGTCGGTGCTCGACGTCCAGATGCGCGATGGCAACCGGAACGACATGTCGGTGATGGCGTCAGCCAGCCCGTTCCTGGCCGAGGTCGCGGCCGAGGGGCCGATCGGCTCGAACGCGCTGAGCTCGTACATCGTGTCGGCGCGGCGATCGCTGATCCGCGAGACGAGTCCGTGGCTGCTCGGTCAGGAGCAGCCGCTCGGCTTCGACAGCCAGTACTTCAGGCTGAGCCACCTCAATCCGGCCGGCAGCTCGCGCTGCTCGCTGACACTGATGCGCAGCCGCGACGAGGGCGGCCTCGATCCGGAGGACCGCCAGTCGCGCGTCGGCTGGGGCAACCTGCTGGTCGGCGGGCGGTGCATGACGCTGGCTGGCGAGACGTTCGTCGATGTCAGGTTCGGCCGGTCCGCTGTGAGCAGCGACGCGGTGACGCGTGGCGCGTCCGAGTTCTTCTCGTCGGCCAGCCGCATCTTCATCGATGGCGACGTCAGCCGCCTCATCGGACGCGTGAGACTGAACTGGGGCGGATACGTGCACGCGGAGCGCACGTCCTACGATCTCCAGGAGCTGCTGGCCGACAGCTCGCAGCGCGAGGAGCGGTGGGGCGCGACCGGACTGTACGCCGAGCTCGAGATTCCGGTCGGCGGCGGGCTGCGCGTGCTGCCCGGCGCCGCGATCTCCGTCGCCGCGCAACGGCGCCGGAGCATCGAGCCGCGGCTGCGTGCGGCGTGGCGCGTGACCGGTCCCGTGGACGGCGAGCTGAACGCGGCGGTGGGGCTGTACGAGCAGCGGCTCTCCGGCATCAGCGACCGGCGCGACGCAAGCTCGATCTTCACGGCGTGGGTGCGTACGCCGCCGGACACCGAGATGCGGGCGCTCCACGCGCAGGCGAGCTGGGAGCAGAGCCTCGGCGCTGGGTTCTCCTGGTCCATCGACGGATACTACCGGCGGATGTACGAGCTGCCGATCGCGACCTGGAGCACGATCGCGCGCTTCGCGCCGGAGCTCGCGCAGGCCGGCGGCCGCGGCCACGGAGCCGATGCTCGCCTGGAGTTCCGGCGCGGACCGCTCTATCTCTTCGGCGGATACGCCTGGGGCTGGACGGAATACCACACGGAGCAGGATGACTTCGGCGTGTGGTTCGGCGAGCCCGTGCAGTCGTATCAGCCGCCGCACGACCGGCGCCATCAGGCGACCGCGACCGCCAGCATCGAGCTCGGCCGCCTCAGCCTCGCCGCGCACTGGGAATACGGCTCCGGCTTCCCCTTCACGCGTCCGATCGGCTTCGATGAGCTGATCGATTTCCGCACCGACAGCACCGCGCTGCCCCCGCTCACCGGTACCTTCGGCGAGACGCGGCTGCTGCTCGACAGACCGTATAACGCCAGCCTCCCTGCGACGCATCGACTCGACCTGTCGGCGCGACTGCCCGTGGACGTCGGCTCGCAGGTGCTGGAGCTGCAGGCGGGAGTGATCAATCTCTACGACCGGAACAACCTGTTCTACTACGACGTCTTCGCCAATCGTCGCATCGATCAGCTCCCGTTTACACCCTACATCTCCGTGAAGCTGCAGGTCCCGTCCCCGGACCGGCCATGAACGCGCGCACGAACTCGCCGCGGTGGCTCGCCGTCCTGCTCGGGGCCACGCTCGCGACGGGGTGCGACACCGCATTCGAGCCGTTCGAGGAGAACACGATCGGACCGTTCTCGATCTTCGGGTACCTGGACCTGACGGCCGACACGCAGTGGATCCGCGTGACACCGATCCGTCAGGGACTGCTAACCGATCCCGCGCCGATCGACGTCGTCGTCACGCTCGAGCACCTGGGCACCGGACGCGTGGTGACGCTGCGCGACTCCGTCTTCACGTTCGCCGACCTGCAGCTCGACGCAGTCGGCTACGCTCACAACTTCTGGACGACGGAGCGGCTCGAGCCGGAGGCGACGTACCGGCTGCGAGCTCTTCGCTCGGACGGCGCAGCGACGACCGCGCTCATCGAGATGCCGCCGGAGCTCGCGGTCACGCTGGTGTTCTGGGAGCTCTTTCCGGACTTTCCGGGAACCTGGTTACCCAGGCAGATCCTCGTGCAGGCGGACCGCCTGCTGTACGCCGAGGTGGTCTACACGCTCTGGGACCCGACGCTCGCCCGCGGCGCTGCACCGATCGCGGTGCGCCAGCTCCCCGGAATCACCGGTCCCGCAACGTGGGGATACGCCCTGCCCGGCGTGGGTCCGTTGGACAGGCTGAACGCGCCCCCGTTCATTGACGTGTACAGGCGGGAAGTGCGCGTCGCCGCGGCGGGATCCGACTGGCCGTATGTACCAGGTCTTTCGGCAACGGCTGTCGCGATACCGGGCATCATCCCGACAACCGTAGAGAACGGCGTCGGGTCGGTGCTCGGCGTAGCGACGTGGAGCATCCCCATTCCCCGGTGCGAGATGCTCGAGCCGAGACCCGATGGCCAGCCCTGCACCACCCTTCTCGACGCGAGCTCCGCCTCGATCGCCGGGAGGGTGACCGGCGCTCCGTGCACTGGCTCGAGGCAGCTCCCTACGATCCGTCTCACCGAACGATATGCAGACGGCGGCGCCGTCGTCTGGGTGTGGAACACGGACTGGGACGGCTCCTGGCGTTTCGAGGGCATCGAGCCTGACTCGGACCTCCTGCTCGAGGTCGTCGGCGATCCTGCCGGAGCGATGTCCATTCCCCCGCTCGGTCCCGGTGAGCACTACGTCGCGCTCGATGTCACACTGCCAATCGACTGCGGCGACGTCCGGGGCACCATCCGGAGCAGCCGTATGATGCGTCTAAATGACATTTTAAATGGATTTGGGGGGAATGTCGGATAAACGCATCGAAGAGCTGACGGACGTCGAGATCATGGGCGAGCTCGGCCGGCGGCTGGCGCAGTTGCGGAAGTCTGCAGGGTTGACCCAGGCCGCTGCGGCGGAGCGCGCGGGTCTCGACCGGTCGACCGTGTCGCGCGCGGAGCAGGGCGACAATCCGAACCTGCTGACGGTCATACGGCTGCTCCGCGTGTATGGCCGGCTGGGTGCACTGGAAGCGTTCATTCCCGAGCCGGGCGTCAGCCCGATGCAACTGGTGCGTGAGGCGAGGAAGCGTGGCTGAGGTCCTGGTCTTTGCCGAGGTGTGACCCGCCCCCGGGCGCCCGGGCAGGGTGAATCCGGCTTGAAGGCCTCAGTGGCCCGCCGCTGTAGAGGCTGAAAGTCTGGCCACGCTGCGCGAGGCTGTTCGCGATGCGGTACGCTGCCACTTCGAGGAAGGGCAGAGTCCGGCTCTGATCCGGCTCCACTACGTGCGCGACGAGGTGATCGCCTGAAGCAACGCGATTTGCCGATATTGAAGCGGGTGTCCGTGAGGCGAGAGCAACAGCGTTCGCCGTGTTCCTGCTTCCGCCGCTGCTCGGATTCGGTGCATGGGCGAGTGGTTCTATCGTGCGCTCGTGCTGCTGGTCGTGGCGTGTCCATGCGCGCTCGTGATCTCCACACCAGTCACGCTCGGGAACGTGGCAAACAGGACTGCCAGCACTGTGGCCGCCCGCGCTGCTTTATACGGAATAAAAGTTGCACGGCAGCGTCGAGCCGAGCGAGGCCGCTCTCGCACGAGGCAGACGACAGCGCGGGCTGAGGTCCGGCCATCGCTGTCCGGGCAGTCCGCGTTTCCAGGATGACCCCCGGTGCAAGTGTCCTGGCACGGGCGCAGCAATCGGTAAGGAGGGCATCGATGGGTGATTTCTTCGGGCTGGTAGCGATCAATCAGGAGAAGGTTCATGCGTCAGCTTATCATGCGCGCAGTCCTCATGATGGGGGTCACGGTCAGCGCATGCGGTAGTCCGGAGCAGGAGGCCGGGCCATCATCAGCAACAGATTCGAGGATTCCGGACGTCGCAGCAGATTCGTCGAGCGTGTCGGAAACGTCGGATTTCATGGGAATGCATGCGGAGCATCCGATGCCGTCACCAGGCCCCGGCGCGACAGGAATGGATGCTACCACCCATGCGGGACATACGGCTGACGCGCAAAGCACGGGCGGAGCGCCGGTCGCTGCGCACGACGTGCACATGGACGCAAGCCGTCAGCACGCGTCAGGCGAGGCTGCAAAGCATGCCGCGGCCGGGATGCCGGATACAGGTCACGCCGTTCATGCAGTGCCGGACACGAGCCACTATGCACATGCGCAGGCGGTAGCGGAGATGCCCCCTGGACACGCCGGGGCGATGCCCGACATGGGCAGGCCAGTGCAGGAACAGGGCATGATGCATCGGATGTGGATGCAGCCGCTGGGGGGCGGCTGGAACCTCATGGGAATGGCTCAGGCGTTTCCCATCGTGAGCACGTCGCTGAATCCCGATGAAGGCACATCCCTGGACAAGACCGAGCTGTACCTCACTGAACCCGCCATCATGTTCAATGTCGGGAGTCCAGGCTCGCGTGTCACTCTGCGCACGACGCTGAACTTCGAGGGTCTGACGCAGCCGGATGGCGAGCTGACGTTCGGCGGCTGGGGCGAAAGCTTCCTGGACAAGCGTCATCCGCACACGCTGCTTCATGAGTTCATGCTCAGCGTCAACTTCCGGGACGTGGCGGGTGGAGCGCTGTCGATCTCCGGAGGAAAGGGGTTCGCACCGTACGGCACGGACGACCCGATGTCGCGCCCCGCAGTCAAGTATCCGACGAACCATCATCTCTCACAGATCCTCGAGCGCTGGACTGTGAACGGTGTGTATCTCAACGGTGGTTGGGGCCTCGAGGCTGCTGTGTTCGGTGGTGCCGAGCCGGAGGAGCCATACGACTTCTCGAACATCGAGAGCTTTGGGGACTCGTGGTCGGCGCGCCTGACGCGGCGATTCGGTGGAGGCACGGGGCCGATGGCGGAGTGGGAAGCGTCCGCGTCGTTTGGACGCGTGCGCGAGGTTCACGAGGACGAGCCGGAGACCACGAATCTCTACAATGCTGCACTCCGTCATGACCGCATGTACTCGTTCGGATCGTTATACGGGCTCGCGGAAGGTTCTGTGAGTCGGCCCGAGGACGGCGATGGCTATTTCTCCGTGCTGGGCGAAACGCGGCTGGACATTCGCCGTCATCAGCCGTACTACCGGATCGAATATGCCACGCGTCCGGAGTATGCGCGCGAAGGCGTCCCGGGAACCGACGAGTTCTTCCGGTACGATCATGATGCACACGCGATCGGCTCGACGCGCTGGCTCATCAACACTCTGGGATACGGCTACGAGCTCACAGGCTATCCGGTGAGCGCCCGTCCGTTCGTCGAGTTGCAGTACAATCGTGCGTCGGAGGAAGACGGTGGCATCGACCCGCAGAATCTCTTCGGGAAGCGTGACTTCTGGGGACTCTCAGCGGGCTTCCGTGTGTTCCTCGGCGGTGACCCCATGCGTATGGGTTCGTACGGCGTACTCGATGCCATGACGTCGATGCACCGTGCGATGCCGATGCCGGCTGGCGGGGGCCAGCACACCGGTCACCAGTAATGATCATGACGCGCGCCGTGGAGGCCGCGAACATGCGAAAATCACGCAATCGGCGGCGGCTCCATGGAGGACGCGAGCGCCCGCAATCGGTCGGGGACCTATCGCGAGACATGCAGGTGCACGATGATCCAGTGGCCGTCCCTTTTTTCAAGAACCGCCGTGCCGCGTCCCGGCACACGGACAGGCGCCGAGGCAACGGTGCCACTGATTACCTGACGGAATGCTACCCACGCAACGTTACCCCGGACCACCGGCTCCACAGCCGTATGCTCGAACTTCAGGTCGGAGTAACGCGCGAGTTCCGCCTTCAGCTGGCCATCGCGG
>JBBEBA010000013.1:0-7389 GCA_040882575.1 Gemmatimonadota bacterium | reverse complement strand
CCAGCAGGGCCAGCAGGGCCAGCAGGGCCAGCAGGGCCAGCAGGGCCAGCAGGGCCAGCAGGGTCAGCAGGGCGGCGAGGGCCAGCAGCAGGGCGGACAGGGCCAGCAGGACGCGCGCGGGGGCGGCGGCGGCGTCCAGGGAGGGTTCGGCGGCCCCGGGGGATCGAGGCTCGGCGTGCGACCGGACCAGGCGCGGCAGCTGCGTGCAGAGTCCCGCGAGCGCCTGGCGGAGGCGCAGGCGGTGAGGCAGCAGCTGGCGCGCGACGGCGTTGACGTGTCGGACCTGGATGACGCGATCCGCGCCATGCGTGCGCTGGACGAAGCAGGCGTATGGGACAGTGCTGACGAAGCGATGCGGCTGCAGGCGCAGGCACTCGATGGCCTGCAACAGTTCGAGTTCGGCTTGCGCCGGAGCGTGCTGGGCGAGCAGCGCGATCAGCTCTTCCTGTCGGGAACGGACGAGGTGCCGGAAGGTTTCCGCAAGCTCGTTGAGGAGTACTACCGCGCCCTTTCACGCGGAGACGGACGCTAGCGTGGCAGGGAAGCACATCTTCGGGTCGCACACCGTCGACAATGGCGGGATCGACATGGCAGTTCGCCGCGCGGCCGCGGCCGGATTGTCCACACTGCAGTGCTTCACCGCCATCCCGAAGTTCTACGGCGACAAGTCGAGCATCCGCGCGGAGCGAGTGGACCGGTTCCGCGCGGCGCTCGAAGAGACCGGCATCCGCGGAGAGCACGTGATCGTGCACGCGGCATACGTACTCAGTGTCGCGACGGCAGACGCCGACAAGTGGACGCGCGCCGCAGCAGGACTCGCGAAGGAGATGGAGCGTTCGACGGCGATCGGTGCCGGCGGCATCTGCTTCCACCCCGGCTCGGCGAGCGATGGCGATCCGGAGGCGGCGGCAGAGCGCGTCGCCCGCGCCATGGTGCAGGCGCTCGAAGCGGCAGACAGCGCCACCCGCCTGCTCGTCGAGAATACCGCGGGGGCAGGCCGCACGATCGGCCGCACCGCTGCGGAGGTCGGTGCGATCCTCTCCCACATACCCGACCACCTGCGCAAGCGAACCGGTTACGGCCTCGATACCTGCCACCTGTACGCTTCCGGCTACGACATCGCGGAATCGGAATCGCGGTTCGTCGATATCCTGGCGGAGTTCGAGGACGCGGCCGGCGAGCCGCCCGCCTTCTTTCACCTGAATGACAGTGAGGGCGAGCTCGGCTCGAACCGCGACCGGCACAAGCTGCTCGGTGAAGGCCACATCGGTGTCGAGCCGTTTCGCTGGCTGCTGCACGATCGCCGCGCCACTGGCATTCCGCTGATCCTCGAGACGCCGCAACTCGACTACGACGTCGCCGACGACGACGCGAAAGCCGATCCCTGGGACATCCGCATGTACACACTGCTGGAGGAGCTCGCCGGGTAGACCGCGTCATGGCATGACCGATGCATGAGTGCAACGGTAGAGCGCGCCGCCCGCTGCCTGGGTACGGTGCGCTTTTCATTTTGCGCAGAATCGGAAAAGAAGGAGCGAGCATGGGCAATCACACGGGAGTTGCGGACGATCGTGGTACCGCGGAAAAAATGAAGGACAAGGTCGGTGATGCGACGCACCGCGTGCAGGAGAAGGTGGCGGGCGCAGCCGCGGAGGTTCGTCATACCGGCGAGCATCTGGTGGACGAAGCCCGTGAGCTGAGTCACCGGGCAGGAGGGATGGCCCGCACCCGCGCCGAACAGCAGAAGGACCGCGTGGCCGACGGCATCCGATCGGTCGCAGAAGCGCTCCGGAAGGGCACGCAGGAGTTGCCCGAGGACCGCAGGCAGTATGCGTCTTTGCTCGATACCGTTGCAGACCGTGTCGAGGGCGCTTCCGGTTACCTCGACTCGCATGACATGGGCGAGCTCGCCACGGATGTCCGCCGTCTTGCCCGCGAGCACACCCCGCTCTTCCTCGGCGGCGCCTTCGCGCTCGGCGTGATCGGCGCGCGCTTTCTCAAGAGCTCCGGCGAGGAATCTCGGCGCGTCGGGCAGCATGACCGCCTCCTGCCGGACGCCGGATCGGTGCGCCCGGATTACGGCTCGGCTGGCTATGGCTCGACCGGCTATGACGCGGGCGCGTCGACCGGCCTCGGCACGACGGACGGTCCGGGGACCGCGCGAGGCTACGCGGCGGGCAGTGCGGGGTCGACGGCCACGAACAGCGACTCGACGAGTGAGCGTCAGACGAGCCAGCGCGACGAGGGTCGTGACGAGGGTCGCGCTGGCAGGGAGGGCGGCCGTGCATGATCGGGAGGAGCAGGCGATCCGTCAGAGGATCGAGGCAACCCGCGCGCGCATGGGCGAGACGATCGAGGAGATCGGCGATCGCGTGAATCCGGATAGGGTCCAGGCCGAGCTGAAGGCTCGAGCGCGTGAGCAGGTGGACGAAATGAAAAACAATATGAAGCAGAAGGCGAGGCAGACAATGCGCGATGTCGAGCATGAGGTGAGCGAGACCGGCCGCGGGATCTGGGCCACGATCCGGGAGAACCCGGTGCCGGCCGGCATGGTGGGGCTTGGACTGGCGTGGCTCGTTGCGAATCGCAGCGACAGCTCCCGTGACCATGGCTATCCCGCGGGCACGTACCGCGGCTATGGCGCAGCGGCGGCCGTGCCGTATCAGCCGGCCCGCGACATCGGTTACGAGGACCGCGGCCGTACCGCAGCCGGCGGCATCGAAGGCAGCCATGTTGCTGGCACCTATACCGCCGGCGGGTACGCCTATGACGCCGGCCGCGAGAGTGGCTTTTCGGACGGGCGGGACCGCTCGATCGGAGACGAGGGCGGTACCATGGAGCGCGTGCGCGAGCGCGCGGCGGCCGCGGCCGACAGTGTACGGGAAAAGGCCGGGCATGCGGCGGACACCGTGCGCGAGCGTGCCGGCGGTGCGGTCGACGCCGTGCGCGGACGCGTTGCGGACGTGGCCGATGCTGCGCACGAGGGCGTGGACAGCGCGCATTATTACGCCCGTCGAACGGAGCGCAAGGTCGAGCATGTCGTGTACGAGCATCCGGTGGCGGCCGGCGCCATGGCGATGGCGATGGGACTGGCTGCGGGGCTCATGATGCCGGAGACGCGGACGGAGCACGAGCTCATGGGCAGGGCGCGTGACCGCATGCTGGAGCGCGCGAGCGAGGCGGCGCAGCGGGCGAAGGAACGCGCGCGCGAGACCGCGAGCGAGAAGCTCGGCGATTCCGCCAAGCAGTTCATCGATAATGCCCTGCGGGCCGACGACTCGAGCAACCGCAGCGGGTTCTCCGAGCCGCGGAGGTAGTCATGGATGAACTTCATGCGGCATCCCGCGCGCGGTACGAGAACGGCCGCCCCGGCGAAGCCGGATTGAAGACGCTGCTGAGCAGGCTGAATCAGGATGCGACGCAGCTGATCCACGACGAGCTGGACCTGGCCAAGCTCGAGATCCGCGAGGTGACGGAGACGTTCTCCATCGAGGTCCGCGACGCGACGAGCACGCTGGTAAAGGATCTCACGAAGGCCGGCATTGCCCTGTCGCTGGCGGGGCTGGCCGGTCTCACGCTGACGGCCGGCCTGGTCCTGGCCATCGGCGACCTGCTCGGTGCGTACTGGGCGGGCGCCCTCATCGTCGGCGTGGTGCTGCTCGTGGCGACGCTCATGTTCGCGAAGAGCGCAGCCAGCGACATGAAGGAGAACGACGCACTCCGGCTCGAGCGCACCCGGCGTGCGGCCGGACAGGACGCGCGGGTGCTGAAGGAGGAAGTGCGCGAGCTGGCGGAGTTCGCGAAGCATGAAGCCCGCGAGTTCAAGGAGCATGCGTCGCCGAACCGGACGCACTGATCCGCAATGCGCAGGGGGCGGGCAGCAGTGCCGCCCGCTCACCGCACCCGCGTTCCCGCCCAGGTCCTGAACAGGTAGCTGATTTTCAGGAAGAACCCGTCGGACGTGCGAATCAGCTCCGATGGCCGCAGGAATTCATCGCTGTCCATGCTGGAGCCGTAACCCGCGAAGAACACGGTGCCGGGGTTCGGCTGGTAGGAGAACAGCCAGTCCGCGCGGAACCCGTCCTGGCGGCGCGCAGTGGCACGGTCGAATCCGCCATCGGCGTTGCGCAGGAGGACGGGATCGTCCGTGCGCCCGTCGTCGCGCAGCGCATCGACGAGAGTCGCATCGTACTGACCCACGAACCGCAGGAAAATCGGCCGCGCCAGCTGATACTCGACCTTGATGCGCGGGATCATGCGCAGGCGCACGAGCGAGCCGTCGCTCTTGCGGTTGAACTTCTGCTGAACGTAGCGGGCGTTCAGCCGCAGCTTCTCGCTGGGTCGCCAGTCGGCGTCGATCGTCGCGAACAGGATCCACGCCGACGACCATTCGTCGAAGTTGATGTCCTGGCCGGCGAGGATCTGCGCACTGCCGGAGAACCGGCGGAACTGCGGGGTGCTGATCGCAACCATGGTGCCCGCGTTCGGGAGCCGCTCCGTTCCGACATATTGCACGGTGTCCTGTACGGTGCCACTGCCAGCCCCCGCCTCGCGGTAGTAGCGAGCATACAGGTCGGCCGGATACCGGAAGGATTCCAGCCAGGTGAACAGCGTGGCATTCCAGCCGCCGCGGAGCGCGGCATTGGTGCGGCTGTTCAGCTTGATGTCGTCCGGCACCGTGCCGCGCGTGAACCTGTCCCACACCCACGTGCCGTCCAGGATCGGCGAAAAGGAGATCGATTCGATGATGCTGTTCTGCGGGAAGAACGTGCGTCGCGGTGTGAAGTTCAGGTGCGCGATGCCGGCGCGCGAAATGAAGCCGCTGCCGGCGACGAATTCGTCGTGCACTCCTTCCGCGACCAGATTGAAGCCCCAGTCGCGGCCCGGCCGGCCCACCGCCAGATCGAAGAGCGGCCGCAGGCCGGACACTGAATTCGCTCCGCGCGTGAAGCTGCCCGCGACCTGGCCGCTGAAGATGTAGGTCCCACCGAGGAGCAGGCGAGTGTCCGCACCCAGCACGCGGTTGTAGCTGTCGCCTTCGACGCGGTCGGTGTATAGCATCCCGACATTCGAGTGCTCGCCGAGATCCTGGCGGAACCGCACGATGTTGTAGAGCGGTGCCTCGCCGTCGGCGTTCTGCTGGTCGACCGCCGAGAGAACGCCGGCGTTGAGTGTGCCGATCCGTCCCGTGAACTTCGCGGCGGCCTGCGGCGCGGCAATGCGGCGTGTGTAAATCAGCGCGTTCGGCGACTGAAAATGCTCGTTGCCTTCCAGAAAGAATGGTCGCTTCTCCGGAAACGACAGCGCGGCGCGTGGATCGAACAACACCTGGCCGACGTCGGATTCCACCTGCGAGAAGTCAGGATTGATGGTCGCGTTGAGAGTCAGGTTCGCAGTGACGCCCCAGCGCAGGTTGCCGCCGAACTCTGGCGTTCCGCGCGCATACCGCCATCTCTCCGGCCGTTGCGCGTCCGGCTCGCCTGTCGCGCGGGCCGTCATGACCGGATTCAGATCCAGCACCAGCCCGCGTTCGAGGTCGGTGAGGTCGACCAGCGTGCCGCTCTGTGCCAGGAAGGAAGGCTTTCCCCGCTCGACCGGCGTCCAGGTCTGCTCGTGACCCGAGTGCTGTACCGTGCGAATGACGTTCACGCCCCACTGCTGGACACGCGTCTGCTGGTAGCGGATGCTCTTGAACGGGATCCGGATCTCGACCTCGTAACCGTAGCTCGTGATGCGCCCGCTCGAGTCGAACTGGAAGTCCGGGCTCGTGTCCGACGCGCCACCTTCCGTATACGTACCGTCGCTCTGAATGCCGAACGGGTTCACTGCGAACGTGAGGGCGCGCCGCCGGTCGTGGAACGTGTCGAGGATCAGCTGGACGCGGTCGTCACCGCCCAGACGGTCGCGGTCGGAAAGCGATGCGATCGGTGCGCCATGCCGCTCGTACGCCCGAATACCGAAGTAGATCGCGCGAGCGGCGTACATGACGAGCACCTCGGTCGAATCATCGGCAGGCAGCCCGTCCACCGGGCTGTACTGCGAGAAGCCCGTCAGCACCGAGGCCTGCCCCCATGCCGCCTCGTCCAGCCGGCCGTCAACCCGGATCGCCGCCGCGAGCCTGGGTACCTCCACCTCGAGCTGCCGTGCGCGGCCGTTGAACGTTGCCCCGGGCGCACCCCCAAGCTGAGCATTGACTGCGTTGCTGTGCACGGCAGTCGCTAGCACGGCGAGAGCCATGGCGGGAAGCGCGCTGTGGCGCATGCATCCTCCTGGTGGCCCGCAATGTGGCCGCATGCCGTTGCGGTGGCAACGCTTCCGGGGACGAACTGCAGCCGGCACGCGGCGGGCGGCCGATCCGGCTGGCCGGAGTTGTGCAGGCGAACCCGGCGGTTCCGGTACCGGCTCATGAACGGGAGGCCGAATGAAGACGAATGCGCTCATGTTGCTCGCCATCACGGCGGCCGCGTGTGCCGACGAGATGCCGAGAGATGTGCGCGAGGCGACGGCTCCCGCTGCCGACACCGGAGCACCCGCGCCGGACACCGTGACCGACCCGTTCACCGTGCCGGTCGTGCCGCTCCCGCCCGGGGGCTATGTATCGTGGATCTCCGACATTCGCGAAACACTGCCGAGCATTCTCGAGCAGGCGGAGCAGGACCGCGGCGAAGCGCAGGACGCGCTGCAGCAGCTCTACCTGGCCCGTCAGCAGCCGCTGAGGGAGCAGTTCGGGAAGGGCGGCGAGGCCGCCACGGGTGACGAGATGGACGCCGCCATCGAGCGGGTGGAAGAGCATTTCGACGAGCTGATGCGCCAGCTCGCCGAGGTCGCGGTGCCCGCGGAGCGGCTGGAGGAAACGGCGGCTGAGCTGCAGCTCGCGCTCACCGACGTCGAAACCGCCGGCACTGCCGCGGGACTCCCGCCCGAGGCACCGCGCCGGTAGGTTGCTGGCACCCGCGGTGCGGCGCGCGCACACGTGGACGCGCCGCCGCAACGACACGCCGTCACAGCGCGGCGCCACAACAACGCTGCGCCGGCCAGGTGAAACCGGGCTGGCTGCACACTCGCCGCCGTTTTTCGACAGCCTGGGGGCGTTGACCGGCTGCGACGCGGAAAACTGCGCACGCGCGCCGGGTCGGGCGCGACTCGTGTGGAGTTTTCCGCTTCCGAGACGGTAAACTGCACAACCCGCAAGTCCGGGTACACCGAGTGTGCCAGCAACCCGGTTCGCCGCCTGCAGGGCTGGGCGCATGCATGGCGCCTGCAGGGTCCGGCGCGCGCAGCAGGGTCCGGCGCCCGCAGAGTCCCGCGTGCACGCCCCGTGTGCGTGCGCCGCGCCGCCGGTGCGCCCTAGAAGACGACGCCCGTATCGCGCTTCTTCACGACGAACAG
>JBBEBA010000012.1:5431-7477 GCA_040882575.1 Gemmatimonadota bacterium | reverse complement strand
ACCCCCTCCTGCCTCAACCACGCCTCCACCACCCACTCCCACCCGAGCAGATCTCTGACTTGCGATGGTCGGTAGCCGATGAGGCGTTTCATCTGGTTGCTCATTGTGAAACCGTCCGGATAGCCGAAGCGGGTTGCGACGCGGAACATCGCGGCGTCGTCGACCTGCAGCTGAACGGTGACGTGCAGGAGCCGGCCGAAGTGGAGGCAATGGGATGGGACGGGCATGCCGGTGGCCACGAAGTGGCGGCCGAGCGTCCGTCGTGAAGTGTACATGCGCCGGGAGAGTGCGGCGATACTGCGTGTGTCGGGCGCGAGCTCGAGGATGCGCTGGAACTCGCGCACGGCCTTCCGCTCGTTGAGGAGGCCGCGCCTGATCAGGTAGTCCGTCACCGCGCCGGGGAGCGAGCGCGGCGGCATCGCGAAGACCTGCCTCAGCCGGTATATCGAGTCGAGCAGTCCGTGCGGCAGGATCATCCGGGGCGACAGCAGCCGCACGAGCGGCAGCATGTCCGTGATGCGGCTGATCTCGGTGGGAGGTGGCAGCAGCACGAGGAGAGGCAGACCGGGCGCCTTCCGGCGAAGCGCATCGAACTCGTCGTTCTGGCGCGCGGCGGGTGTGAGGTGCCAGACGATCGCCGTGCCTTTCCAGCGATCCAGATCCGTCAGCTCGTCGATCGTCTCGGGACTGCAGGGGACGAGCCGGTCGTACGGGGGAGCGAAGATGGAGAAGGTCGGCGCCGTTGCGACGTTGAGCGAGGGCATGTCATCCTCCGGAGGCATCGGGGAACTACCGCAGGACGACATTAATCCGGCTGCATCATTTCACCTTCATCAGAGCCGGCCGCAAATCTCAACGCGCGCGACATCAACGATTTATGGCAGGCCGCGAGTGCAGCTTGACCTTGCCGCGGCGCGGGGCTTACCTTGGGTCGCAGATCCCGCGACGGCACTACTCACCCTTTCCCCGGGGGTCCTGCCATGCTGGTACGCAGCAGGATGACGTCTGACGTGCTGACGGCGTCGCCAGACACCACACTTGCCGAAGCGCTCAGCATCACGCGTGCGAACCGTATCCGTCACCTGCCCATCCTCCGGGACAACCGGCTCGTAGGCCTCGTGACGGATCGCGACCTGCGGCTGGCGCTGCCGCCGGCGTGGGCGGCGCAGCACGAGGAGCTGCTCGCGGCGCTGCACCAGCGGTACGTGCGCGACGTGATGGCCACGTCGATCTTCACGGTACAGCCTGAAACGCCGGTCGAGGATGCAGCCAAGCTGCTCTACACGCACCGCATCGGCTGCCTGCCGGTCCTGGACGGTGACACGCTCGTCGGCATCCTGACCGAGACGGACCTGCTACGCGCGTTCACCGAGTTGTTCGGTGCGCACAGGCCGACGATACGCGTCGAGGTGAAGATGCCCAACCGGCCCGGGGAGCTCGCGCGCGTCGTTCGCCTCGTCGGGATCGAGAACCGGGTGAACATCGCCGGCATGGTGGTGCCGCCGCTCACGGAGAGCAACGAGTCGATCGCGATCATGCATCTGCAGACGACGGATCCGACGGCGATCGTGTTCTCGCTGAGGAAGTGCGGGTACCGGGTCGGTACGCCGTCGCTGGAGACGGATCCGGACGTGGATTTCGTGCCGACGGAGGAGTACGCGACGAAGCATGGCAGCGATCCGGCGCGCGGCCGCGCTCTAGCGGAGCTCTAGCACGCGTCTTGCACTCCAGGGCAGGTGTCGCAAATGCAGGCACCCCAATGCCTTGGAGGCTTAGATGGTTCGGAATCTGCTCAAGCTCGTCGCCTACAGCAAAGCCCCGAAGACGACCTTCGCGGTGATGCACCCCGGCAAGGCGCTGCGCATGAAGAAGTTCGGCTGGGACATGCGGCATGCCTACGCACCGCGTCTCACCGCACTGAGTGCGGCCGCGCTCGCACTGCCGGTCGGCATGTGGCTCGGCCGCCGCGGCAACGGCGCCGACAGCGCCTGACGGTCGGCGCGGACGCACGAAAAAAGAGCCGCCGGCATCGCGACAATGCGATGC
>JBBEBA010000012.1:0-5421 GCA_040882575.1 Gemmatimonadota bacterium | reverse complement strand
GATGCCGGCGGCTTCCTTTCTCCCGCAGCGATCCCGCAGCGATCACGCCGGCCTCAGTCGCGGCTCTCCTCACGCAGCATCTGCCCTACGCGCATCATGCCGCGGCCCCGCTCCTCGAGCAGCACACCCAGACGTTCGAGCATCGCGCCAGGCGTACGGCCTGGTGTCGTGCGCATCGCGCGCAGGTCCGCCACGGACACGCCGAGCCCGCGCGCGAGCTCGTCTTCCGTCCCCATGAACAGCCGGACGCCACTCGCGAAATCAAGCGGCATCAGCCCCCCGCCGCTCCCGCAGTCCCCGCCGTTGCAGTGGTTCCGCCCCCGCTCCCCCGCTCCACCGCTCCCCCGTTCCCCATGTCGTTCACCAACGGAATCACCGATTCCGCGAACCTCTCCATCTCTTCCGCCTGCGGGCTGAACTGGAGCAGCAGCAGGTCGAGGCCCGCGCGCTCGAACTCGAGCACGCGCTCGGCGACCTGCTCCGCCGTGCCGACCAGGCCCGAGCGCAGCCCGCGGTTCGACACGGAGTAGTCCTGCAGGCTGACCTTCTGCTCGAGCTGCGTGTTGCCGATCCAGTCCTGATAGTTAGCGTAGCCGCTGGCGCTCTGGCTGACGTCGGTGATGCGCGCGACTTCGGCCTCGGCCTCCTGCTGCGACGGCCGCACGATCGCGTAGCCGGCGGCACCGAACGTCATGGGACCGAGGCCGTGCGCCTCACGACGCGCGCGCATGTCCGCGACCTTGGCGCCGATCGTCTCCGGCGGGTCGCCGTGCGTGAGCCACGCATCGCACTTCTTCGAGATCAGGTCCTTGGCAGCGGGCGACTCGCCGCCGGCGTAGATCGTCGGACGCGGGCGGCTCACCGGCTTCGGTTCGAGGATCGCCTCCTCGACCGAGTAGTACTTGCCAGCATGCGTGAACACCGGCTCGCGCCACATGCCGTCCACGACCTCCAGCCACTCGGCGGTGCGCGCGTAGCGGTCGTCGTGCTCGTCGAAGTGCACGCCGTACTTCCGCGCCTCCGTCGCCCACCACGATGACACGACGTTGAGCGACAGCCGGCCGCCGCTGATCCTGTCGATGTTCGCAGCCTGCTTCGCGAGCAGCGCCGGCGCGTGGAACGTCGGCCGCACGGCGACCATGATCTCGAGTCGCTCCGTCACGGCTGCGAGCGCGGCCGCGGTGCTCCACGCATCGAGCGACGGCGCGTCCATGCCTTTGATGTCGTTCAGGTTCAGCTCGGCGACGAGCGTGAGGTCGAACCCGATCTGCTCGCTGCGGCGGGCAAGGCGGCTGACGTAGTCCCACGTCGCCTCCATCCCCTCGTCCTCCACGTTGCGCAGCCACCCGCCGAACACGGGCAGCCAGAATCCGAACCGCATCAGGCGACCCCCTGCGTCGCCGGCGACCCGGCTTCAACTTCGCGCACGAGGAAATCGACGAGGTGCGCGAACGGATCGAAGCCGATCACGCGCGGTGCGTCCGCGACGAAGTTGGACAGCGCGTTGATGTCGTAGTAGTAGAGCTGGCCATCGCGTTCATCGATCATGTACTCGATGCCACCGACATCGATGCCTGCCGCTCTTGCGATGCGCTCGACGGCGTCGATCACGTCCGCAGGCGGTTCGTAGCCTTCGACGCGCAGCCCGTTCTTCGGCGCGTCCAGCGCGCACGCGCTGCGCTCGAGCTCCGCACCATCGACGCGTTGGCAGACGTCGGCCGGGCAGAGGTTGAAGGAGTCGCCGGGCGTGTAGATGCGGATCGCGTACAGGTAGCGACCGTCCAGCACCTCGACGCGCACGATCCGCTGATCCGCCTGGGGGATGTATTCCTGCACGAGCGCAGTGCTGTCGATGCCCAGCTCGAGATCATCACCGTCGGCGGCACGACGCAGCGCGTCCACGGTGTCGAAGCGTCGCACGCCCGCCCCGCTGCCGCCGATGTTCGGCTTTACCACGATAGGGAAGCGCAGACCCGCGGACGCGTCCGCCGCCTGCGCCGCGTTGTTGATGACGCGCGCCTTCGGGTACGGCAGGCCGAGCGACTCGAGCAGCGTGAGCTGGTAGCCCTTGGAGATCTCCGTCTGCCACGCGTCCCAGCCGTTGATCACACGGACGCCCAGCCGCCGCAGATGCGCCAGGTACTGGCTCGCGTAGAAGATCGCCTGCTCGCCGCCGCGCAGGTACGCCGACGGACTCACGCGATTGAATACCAGCGAGTAGCCGCTGTCGCGCTCGGCAGGATCGTAGCGATGATTGCCCGCGTGCAGCTTCACGAACGGGATCTCCCGCCGCTCGAGCTCCGCGAACAGAGGCCGGAACCAGTCGTTGTGCTCGTACAGGATCGCCAGCGGGCGATCGGCCGGGATCGGCATGGCTGCGTTAACCTCGGCTGAAGAAAAAAGGCCGCGACTCGAAGGAATCGCGGCCGGCTCGTCATGCGCTTTCGCGGGACTCGCCCCGCGCTGATCGGTTTACGAATCTCGCGCACACCGCATGATCCCGCTCCCCCGCTCCCCCGCTCCTCAGTAGATGAAAACGGGTGTGCCGGGTTCCACCATGAAGTAGAGGCGGTCGAGTTCGCTGTTGTTCATCCGCACACAGCCGTGGCTCACAGCGCTGCCGACGGACTCCGCGTTGTAGATGTGCGTGCCGTGAATGAGGTAGCCGTCGCCCAGTTCCAGTTTGTACGGGCCCAGCGCCTGCGGCACACTGCGCAGACCGGTCCCGAACGGCGGCACGAAGATGCGGCCATCGAAGATCAGCTCGGTCCCGGGTGGAAACGCCCAGAAGTTGCCGAACTGGTTGACGCGGCCGATCTCGGTGCCCTTCACCACGAGCAGCGACTCGTCGCTCAGCTCGATGGTGTCGCCATCGGCGAGCCGGACCAGCTCGAGGTCGCGCTTGGCCGCCTTCTCCATGTAGTGCCACTCGGGCGGGACCCACAGCGGATTCTCCGACTTGGCCAGCACCTTGCGCCGGCCGGTCGGCGTTTCGAAGCGGAACACCTTGCCGTTGTACTCGAAGTTCCTGCCCATGCCGACTGCGACGGGAACGCTCAGCAGCGTGTCGCGGTCGCTGATCAGCCGCAGACGGCGCTCATTGACCGACACCATGATCTTCATGCCACTGTGTGCGTCCGCGGCGCGATACACGGCGGCGTCTGCGATGGACTCGGCGGCGCCCCGATCGCTGGTGGCGTTGCCTGGCGATTGTGCCACGACCGTTGCATGGGCGCCCGCTGCAAGCATGATGAAGATCGCCGCCGACTTCAGCTGTCGCTTCAGTAGCGAGATGTACATGACTCCTCCGGGATTGGTGCGACATCGATTCGTGCACGGAACAGGCCAGTCCGCCCCCGCTCCCCCGCTCCCCCGCTCCCCGCTCCCCATCAGAAGACGAATACCTTCGTGCCGACCGGTACCAGCGGATAGAGCCGGGTGAGGTCCTCGTTCCGCATGCGGACACAGCCGTGGCTGACGGCGGTGCCGATCGAGTCCTCGTTGTAGATGTGGGTGCCGTGGATCAGGTAACCGTCGCCCGTATCCAGCTTGAACGGCCCGAGCGCCTCCGGCACCCCACGCTGCCGCGTCCCGACCGGTGGCACGAAGACCTTGCTGTCGAACATGATCTCGATGCCCGGATCGAACGGATGGAAGTTGCCGTACGTGTTGAGGCGACCGACGTTGTCCCCGATCGTCAGAATGAAGGAGTCATCCTCGAGCAGATGCTTCTCTTCCTTCGTGAGGCGGTGCAGCGCGTAGCCGCGGGCTTTCGCGCGCTCCATGTAATGCCACTCGGGCACGTTCCACACGGGATTCTCCGCCTTGCCGAGCACGGAGCGCTCGCTGCGCGGCGTCTCGAACCAGAAGTTCTTCCCCTCGAACTCGAACGACTTCGCCATGCCGATGGCTACCTGCACGCTCATCACAGTGTCCCGGCCGGAGACGAGCCACAGCCAGCGATCCTCCGTCGAAACGAGGATCTTCAACCCGCGCTCCGCGTTGGCCTTTACCAGCACGGCCCTGCCGCGGGCGTCGGGCGGGCGGCTCGGCGCACCCAGACGCACGGGCTGCACGACGGCTTCAGCAGGCGCCTGGGCGCGCGCTTCGTTCGGCTGCGTGGCAACGGCTGTCGCGGCAAAGCCGGCAGCGGCAGCGAAGATGAGGCTCCGTGTCGTTCTCATGAGGCTGCTCCCGCGGTCAGTCCGCGCGTGGCCAGGATCCGCTCTATGGTCTCGCCGATCTTGTTGTTCGGCGTCGAGGCGCCGGCCGTCAGTCCGATGGTCACGGGTCCATCCCAGAGCCAGGCCGGCTCCACCATCTCGGGCGCGTCGGCCGCCAGCTCCGGCTTGTGCCGGATGGTGCCCGCCGTCGCCTCGATGCATGTGGCATCACCAATGTGGTATGTCGTCGTGTACTCGCGGCACAGGTGCGCGAGGTGATTCGTGTTCGATGAGTTGTACCCGCCAATCACGATCATGATCTGCGGCGGCTCCCGCATCATCTGAAGAACGGCGTCCTGGCGCTCCTGCGTCGCCGAGCAGATCGTGTCGAAACTGCGGAAATGCAATGCGATATCGTTCTCGCCGTAGCGCGCGGCGAGGCTGCGGCCGAGGGCCGCGGCGATCGCGAGCGACTCGGACGCGAGCATCGTCGTCTGGTTCGCGACGCCGACCCGTACCAGATCGGTGTCGGGATCGAAGCCGGCGGACGCCTTCTTCTCGAAGTGAGCGCGGAAATCCTCCCGCGACAGGGCGCGGTCGTCCTGCTGGATGTAGTCCATTATGAGCTGAGCCTCGGCCATGTCGCGGACGACGATGTACTTGCCGCCTTCCGCCGTATTGGCCTGGCTCGCCGTCGCCCGCGTCTCCTCATGGAAGTACTTGCCATGGATCAGCGCGGTGAAGCCGTCCTTCGCGTAGGATTCGACTCGCTTCCACACGTTCAGCACGGAACCGCAGGTCGTGTCGATCAGGATGCAGCCGATCTCGCGCAGCCGCTGGAAATCGGCCATGGTCACGCCGAAGGCAGGCATGATCACGACGTCCTCGCTGGAGACCGGGCTGAAGTCGAATTCTCCCGTTTCAGCCTCCGGATAGAGGAAGGTCACGCCGGACTCGCGCAGTCGGGTGTTCACGTGCGGATTGTGGATGATCTCGCCGACCAGGAAGATGCGATGGTCGGGAAACTTGTACGTCGCCTGGTAGGCATAGTCCACGGCGCGGTCCACGCCGTAGCAGAAGCCGAAGTCCTCCGCGAGTCGCAGCGAGATGTCGCCGAACTGCGCGCGGTATCCGCGCGCGCGGATGTCCTCCACCAGCGCGCTGTGGTACTCCGCCGCCAGCACGGGCGCGATCTCCTTCTTCAGCCCCAGGCCGCGGCGGAAGTACGTCTGCTCCATACGGTTGCGCCTCTTTGTGT
>JBBEBA010000011.1:0-43570 GCA_040882575.1 Gemmatimonadota bacterium | reverse complement strand
ACTAGAAGCGCGCCTTCACGAGTGGCAGGTACAGCGCCGGCTGCAGGTCCGCAGGTCCCCTTGCGACTCCGAGTGAAGGCGCGGGCAGGTCCACTGCCCACTTCCCCCGATCGATGTTCAGCAGGGCGCCGCGCGGGCCGGCCGATTCCGGACGGGCATCTTCCACGCGCGGCCGCGTCCGCTGCGCGGCAATGAGGAGCCCGGCGGCGCTCGTGAGCGCCGGAACCCCGACCATCACCTTGTCGTCGTCCGGCTGCAGGATCAGCAGTGCACCGCCGCCGGCGAGGCCGCCGATCACGCCGCCGATGCTGATCAACCGCGCGCGGTTCTCGCTCAACTGCCAGGAGGGAGCCAGCAGGCCGGCGGCGACGAGTGCCGCATTGCCGCCGATCAGTGTGCCGGCCAGCAGGTCGTCGCCATCCAGTCCCGCGACGTGCGCAACGGCAAACCCGAACCACGTGCCCCACATGCCGCCGAGTGTCACGGCCGCTGCCGTACCTGGTGTGATCGGCTTCCGCGCCAGCCAGGCGCCCGTGCCAATGCCGGCCAGCCCGCCGACCACGGCCGCGGCTACCCACGTGGAAGCCTCGGGGTCAGTCTCATGCGTGGTGCAGTTCAAGCCCTCGATGTCGCAGAGCTCTTGTGACTCCTGCCCGATGTCCAGCAGCTCCGTCCAGGCAACACCCTGGTAGGTGCCCCAGGTGCCGCCGAACGTGATGGCCCGCGCCTGCCCCTCCGTGGGCCGCGTCGCGTCCGCGTAGCGCCGCGCCGCCAGGAATCCTGCCGGCGCACCGAGCAGGAGTCCGACGCCGTACGCGGACGAGGACTCGCTTTCCAGCATGAGCGGCACCGCCACACCGAGCCACGCGCCGTAACCCGTGCCGGCGACCAGCAGCTCCGTGCGGCCCGACTGCTCCGGGTCGGGCGCCTGCCGCAGTGCGACGAGCATGTCTTCGACCGAAGCGGCCGCGGGGGTGCCGGCATAGCGATCCGAGATCAGGCCGAGCAGCGCACGCGCTGCGCCCGTCTCACCCCGCGCCGTGAGCTGTTCGGCAGCCTGCAGCAGTACGGCAGCGGTGTCCGCGCGCGTCTGCGCATGCACAGCGGCGGGACGGGCCGACGGCGCGGCGGCAATGAGCACCAGGACCAGAACGATGTTTTTCACCGCCGCGCCTCCTTGGTCCTACTTGATACCGACCGTGAGTCGTTTGACCCAGGGGCTGAGCAGCACGGCCAGAACGCCTGCCGTGCCGGAGAACAAGGCTACGTTCCGGAACAGCGCGTGCGGCGGCAGCGCCTCCAGCGTTCCCGCGACCAGTCCTGCAAAGAGGTTGCCGAGCGCCGCCGCAATGAACCACACGCCCATCATCTGACCGAGCCGTCCGGGCGGCGCCAGCTTCGTCATCGACGAGAGCCCGACCGGCGACAGCGCCAGCTCACCCATGGTGAACAGGAAGTATGTCACCACCAGCCAGGCCATAGAGACACGATTCGTCTCGGACGCGTAGGACGCACCCCACGACAGCACGAACATGGCCGCGCACAGTGCGAGCAGCGCCAGCGCGAACTTCATGGGGATGGACGGGTTGCGATTGCGGTTCGCCAGCCATGTCCACAGTCCGCCGAAAACCGGTGCGAACACGATGATGAAGAACGGATTCACGTTCTGCAGGTAGCCCGCTGGCATTTCCCAGCCGAACAGCTGCCGGTCCGTGAGATCCTGCGCGAACAGGTTCATCGACGAGCCCGCCTGCTCGAAACCCGACCAGAAGATCGCCGCCAGCAGGAACAGCCAGAAGATCACCATCAGCCGCTTCTTCTCGACTGAAACTTCCTCACCCCTCATCAGCAGGGCGCCGTTCATCAGGATGAAGGCTCCGAGCGTCGCGAGAATCGCCCACTGTCCGCCGAGCGTTCCTTCCATCGACGGCGACAGCACCAGTGCGAGCACCACGAACAGCGCGAACAGCGCGCCCGCCCACGCGACGCTGAAGATGAGCCATGCAAAGAACAGGATCGACAGCAGCAGGATGCCATAGCCGACCCACGTCGCAAACGCCTCCAGCGTGATGCCCAGCGCTCCGGTCACCAGCAGAAACACCGTTAGCGCCGTGATCGCGCCGACCGCGCCGGCGCCCAGGAAGAAGTTGCGGCTTCTGCGCTCGAGCACATCCATCGAGTCCGTGGACTTGAAACGGCCCGCGTCAGCCAGGTACTTGTCGCCCAGCTTGTACTGAATCAGGCCGAGCACCATCCCGAAACCGGCCGCGGAGAAGCCCCAGTGCCAGCTCACCTTCTCGCCCAGCGTGCTGCAGACGAACGGACCGAGCATGGCGCCGATGTTGATGCCCATGTAGAAGATCGAAAACGCGCCGTCACGCTTCGCGCCCCAGGCTTCCTTTTCCGCGTCCGTGCTCGCCGCTGCGGGGTCCGGGTAGAGGTCTCCCACCATCGTGCTCACGTTCGGCTTCAGCAGGCCCGTACCCAGCACGATGAAGAGCAGGCCGAGGAAGAACGTGGGCGTGTGCGGCAGCCCGATCAGCGGGCCGGCCAGGGTGAAGTGGCCCATGGCAATGATGACGCCGCCAATGAACACGGTCCTCCGCTGACCCCACAGGTTGTCGGCGATCCAGCCGCCAGGCAGCGTGAGCAGGTAGACCATGGACGTGTACAGACCGTACACGGCGCCCGCCGTCCCCTCGCCGAAGCCCAGCCCGGGGTTCTCGCCGACTACGGCTGCGGTCATGAACAGGATCAGCAGCGCGCGCATGCCGTAGTAGCTGAAGCGCTCCCACATCTCGGTGAAGAACAGCGTGGACAAGCCGCGCGGGTGCCCGAGAAACGTGCCGCCCGGCCCGACGGGCTGCATGCCCGGCGGCATCTCGTCGTGCGCGACAGTGCGCGACTGGTCGTAAGCCGATTCGTCTTTCGCCATGAACGCGTCCGGTTTGAAGGGGCTGTTGTGCTGGAGTCCCGCGCAATCTACAGGCGAGCGCTGCGCTGCGCCAAGGAAACATTGACGTCTTCCTCGTGCAGCCGCGCTCCTGTATAGTGCAACCATGGATACCACAGTACTGCGCACACTGCGCGCGACGGACCTCATGCGCCGCATCGATGCGGCCGAGATCGAGTACCTCGCCGGGTTCATCCGCGTCCTCGGCTACCTGCCCGGCACCTACATCTTCCACGAGAGCCAGCCACGCCGCTTCTGGGGCGTCGTGGCCCGCGGGCGGGTCGAGTTGCAGAAGGGGCCACGGGCGCGGCCTCGCGTGCTGTACGTGATGGCGCGCGGCGACACCTTCGGTGAGGGCAGTCTGCTCGACGACTACCCGCATTCCACATCCGCGCTCGTGCTCGAGCCGACGGAGATCGTGGAGCTGCCGCGCGAGGCCATGCAGCAGGTCGCACAGGAGCGGCCGGACCTGTACGCCCGTCTCATCGCGGCGGCTGCAAGTACGATAGCGGAGCGGCTGCGGTCGCCCACGCTGCGGCCGGGCCTTGGCGAGACGTACGCGTCTGGTGAGGCGCGTCGTGAGAAGGATCTGCTCGGCGAGCGCGATGTGCCGGTCGGCCACTACTACGGCATTCAGACGCTGCGCGCGATCGAGAACTTCCACATCACCGGCATTCCGATCTCGCAGCATCCGCTGCTCGTGAAGGCGCTCGCGGCCGTCAAGGAGGCGTCGGCGCTGACGAACCGCGACCTCGCCCTGCTCGAGCCATCCATTGCGGACGCGATCGTGAGCGCCTGCCGCGAGATCGCCAGCGGCAACCTGCACGGTGAGTTCCTCGTCGATGTGATTCAGGGCGGTGCCGGCACATCGACGAACATGAATGCCAACGAGGTGATCGCGAACCGCGCGCTCGAGCTGCTCGGCCATGCCCGCGGCAGCTACGAGATCGTGCATCCGAACAACCACGTGAACCTGTCACAGTCCACCAACGACGTCTATCCGACGGCGCTGCGGATCGCGTCACTCTGGTCGATCGAGCATCTCGGGCAGGCCATGGCCGAGCTGCGTGATGCGCTGCACGAGAAGAGCAGGGAATTCTCCGACATTGTGAAGATGGGGCGTACGCAGCTGCAGGACGCAGTGCCGATGACGCTCGGCCAGGAGTTCCGTGCCTACGGCGTGACGATCGGCGAGGATGTCGATAGGCTGCGCGAGGTACGCATCCTGCTTCGCGAGATCAACATGGGCGCCACGGCCATCGGCACGGGCATCAACACGGATCCTCGTTATGCGCCGCTCGTGCGCGACCGGCTGAACGAGATCACCGATCTGGGCCTGGTGACCAGCCCCGACCTGGTCGAAGCTACGCAGGATACGGGCGTGTTCGTCACGGTGTCGAGCGTGCTGAAGCGCATTGCCGTGAAGCTCTCCAAGATCTGCAACGATCTGCGGCTGCTCTCGAGCGGACCGCGTCACGGCTTCAACGAGATCAACCTGCCGCCCATGCAGCCGGGGTCCAGCATCATGCCCGGCAAGGTGAACCCGGTGATCCCGGAGGTCGTGAACCAGGTCTGCTTCCAGGTCATCGGCAACGACCTCACGGTCACACTGGCCGCCGAAGCGGGGCAACTGCAGCTCAACGTGTTCGAGCCGGTCATTGCGTTCAACCTGTTCCAGTCCGTGGACATGCTGACGCGTGCGATGATCGTGCTCCGTGAGCGCTGCGTTGTCGGCATTACGGCCAACCGCGACTGGATCCGGTCGAACCTCGAGCGCAGCATCGGGATCGTGACGGCGCTCGTGCCGTATATCGGATACGAGCGCTCGACGGCAGTCGCTCGCGAGGCGCTCGAGAGCGGCCGCGGTGTCTACGAGCTCGTGCTGGAGAAGGAATGGCTCAGTCGCGAGCAGCTCGATGAGGTGCTTTCGCCTGACGCAATGACTCGACCACGCCCGATGCCGGCGATCAGGGGGACCTAGCGAGGACGGGGACGCGCAGCTCGAATTCGGCGCCCGCGCCCGGTTCGCTGCGCACACGCACGCGTCCGCCGAGGAGTCGCGCCATCCGCCGGCACAGCGCGAGTCCCAGGCCCGTGCCGCCGTACAGCCGCGTGGATGAGCCGTCGACCTGACGGAACTCGTCGAAGATCGCCTCGTGCTGGTCCGGTGCAATACCGATGCCGGTATCGTTCACCAGCCATTCCGCCATCTGCACGCCTTCGTCGGTCAACTCGCGCACGGACAGCGTGATCGTTCCTTCCGTCGTGAACTTGTACGCATTGCTCAGCAGGTTCTCGAGGATGCGGACGATCTTGTCGCCATCCGTCATCATCGGTATCCGCTCCGCCGCCGGCTGCAGCCGCACGTCGACGCCCGGTTGGGCGGTGCCGGTCGATTCCAGCGCACGGCGCGCAATCAGCACAGCATCGTCGGGCGCGATGCTGAGGGTCGTGCGACCCAGCTTGAGCTGCGAAAGTTCGAGCAGGTCCGTGATCAGCCGGAGCAGCACGTGCGCCGAGCCCTCGATGCGTGCGACTGCCGTCCGCTGCTCCGCGGCGAGCGCTCCGGTCTGCCCTTCCGCCAGCAGGCTGGTGTAGCCGAGTATGGAGGTGAGCGGCGTACGCAGCTCATGGCTGATGTTCGCGACGAACTCGTCCTTCAGGCGCTTCGCCTCCTCACCCGCACCGATCCGGCTGCGCAGTACCTCGTTCTCCCGTTTCGTGAACTCGAGCTCGCGGCGGACCTGCTCGTTCGATTCGGCACGGCCGCTCATGACGGCGAGCTGGTCGGCAATCAGCATCAGCAGGTGGCGCTCATCCGCATCGAAGTCGTGCGGCGTGTCGAAATAGAAGGTGAGGGCACCTGCGACATGATCAGCAGTGCGGAGCGGCAGCGAGATGAGAGCTGTGAACCCGAGCTCGCGCGCAGGGTCCCGCCATTCCCGCACGGAATGGTCGGCGAATACATCACGCACCTCGACCGGCTTCCCTTCGGCGACGGCCCGTCCGGTCGGGCCACGGCCGACGCGCAGGCGGAGCTGCCCCAGGTAGCGCGCGGACGCCTGCGGCCAGTTGTGTGCGCACGCCAGCTTGAGCAGCGTCCGATCGGCCGGATCGCGCAGGAACACCGAGCTGAAACTCGCGCCGACGAGCGGCGTGAGCCGGCCCAGCGCGAGGCGGTACACCTCGAGCGGTGTCGCGGCCGTGATGAATGCGTGAGCCACCTCGCGCGCGACGTCCAGCTCGCGGTCTCGCAGGGATGCGGGCACGCCGTTCGATCGTTCCATAGCTGCCGGCGGTTCCCTTGACGTTGCCGGAGTGGCTCCCTACTCTATCACGGCATTCGCAATGCGCCACTGACGCGGGCGGTGTACAGGCGAGCAGAAGTTGTTCCGCCCCTGCACTCCGCGCAAGTGCAAATGCCCCTTGAGTCGACCCTCACGACCGCGGCCGCCGAGCGGGCCAGACCGCGCCAGGCATCGTCGAGCAATACCACTCTCTAGAACCCAGGAGCGGACATGAACAAGTCGGAGCTGGCACAGGCGCTCTCCAACAAGACGGACATGAGCAAGACGGACGCGCAGCGCGCCATCGACGCCATCTTCAGTCCCGAAGACGGCGTGATTACCGCTGCGCTGCGGCAGGGAGACCGCGTGCAGATCACCGGCTTCGGCACGTTCGAGACGCGCGAACGCAAGGCGCGCACGGGTCGCAATCCCCGCACGGGCCTGGAGATCCGCATCGGGCCGACGACGAGCGCGTCGTTCCGCCCGGGCAAGGCGCTCAAGGATGCGGTCAAGCCCGCCTGACGCTTCTGACCGCTGCTGTGGCAGGAGCCGCGAACCTCGGGGGTCGCGGCTCCTGCTGCATCCGCACCTGCGTCAGGACCGGCCGGGCCGCGGCCGCGGCCCTCCGCGCCCGCTTTCCCGCCCGCCTTCCCTGCCGCGCTCGGCGCTGCCGCCGCCGACCTTCCGGTCGAAGTCCACACGCAGGCTCCTGCCGCGCATGGTGGTGCCGTTCAGTGCGCGGATCACCTTCTCCGCCACGCCGGTCATGACTTCGACGACCGAGAACGAGTCGCGGATGTCCACACGGCCGACCTGATCACCCTTGATGCCTGCTTCGCCCGTGATCGCACCGACCAGGTCGCCCGGCCGGATGTTGTCGCGCGCGCCGATGCTGATGAAGAGACGGGTGAACTCGCCCGCCGCCGCTTCCTTCGGCGGCGCCCCCGTTGCAGCAGTCGACGGAGCCGCTGCCGGCGGCGCGCGCCGGCGGAGGAGTGCGCTCAGTGCAGCTGCGACCTCGTTTGCGGAGTGCTCTTCGAGCAGCGGCTCGAGCACCAGCATCTGCGCGTGCAGATCCTCGACGTCCAATGCTTCACGCACGGTTGCGCGGAATCCGGCGAGTGCGCTCTCATCGAGATCGCGTGCCCGCCGATGCTTGAGCGTGAATGCCGCATCAGCTGCGATACGCTGCAAATGCGGCAGCTCGGCGACGGTGACCAGCACGGTACCGCCCGTCTCGTGCAGACGTCGCAGGTCGTCGGCTGCGAACGGCACGTCGTAGCTCACGATCCGGGCCGAGGTGCCCGCATGGGATATGAACGACCGCACCGCGACACGCGGTCCGCCCCGATACATGATGCCGCGCGTAGCCAGCTCACGCTCGACCTGCTCCGCGCGCGCTTCCGTCCGCGCGTGCACGAG
The DNA here is from genome assembly GCA_040882575.1 of Gemmatimonadota bacterium. GTDB lineage: Bacteria > Gemmatimonadota > Gemmatimonadetes > Longimicrobiales > RSA9 > SH-MAG3. Next base: position 35,908 of record JBBEBA010000011.1, on the reverse strand, counting down.
CGCCTCATCGGCGCCGACCAGCAGCCGCGCAAGCGTGTCCGCCTTCTCGGCTTCGGTCACGACCAGGTATCCGATCTGCCCGGCGGCCGGAGTCGACGTTGCAGGCTTCGGGTCCGCCGCACGCGGCGGCACGACGAGCGGGCGTTTCGCCTGCGCCTCGATGAAACGATCGACAGCGCCGCCGATCTCCCTGGATGTGACTACGCGCTGCGCCTCCCGCGGCACCAGTGTCGCGAGCGTGCCGAGTGCTTCGCCGGCGCCGAGCGTGAATATGTCCGACACCTGCAGCACGACCAGGGTCTGCACCGATCCGAGCTTCAGCGCCGAGCTCTGCACGTCCAGCAGCGCGCGCTCCGGTGTGGTGACCAGGACAACCGCGTCACTCGTGCGCCAGCCCGGCGCGGTCGCACGTACTGCGACCTTGGTGCCGGCTGCGAGTTTCGCGAGTGCGCTCGCAACCGCCTGCGCACGCTCGAGCGTCGGCGCGAGCACGAGCGCGCGGGGGCCGTCATCTGCCGCATCTGCCGCGCCGGACGACTCGGCCAGCCGGTCCAGAAGCGGCAGGCCGAACGCTGCCGTAACGCCTGCGCCCGATGATGCATGCAGGAGCACGTTGCTGCCGCGGCGGAGCAGCTGGATGGCCGCAGCCTGGAGGGGTGTCGGCGCATCGAAGCCCGCTGCCCGCGCTGCCTCCGTCGCTGCGTCGCTCAATCCGAGACCCGAAAAATTGTCGGCCACGCTCAGCTCCGTGACAGTGCGCCGGGCAGTGCGTGACCGGCACCGCGCACGTCGCCCGGCTGGTAGGGCAGCATGGTCATGAAGTACTGGACATCGAGATCCAGCCGCGAGGTGCGGAGCTGGTCGGTCGCAGCAAGCACCTGCGTATCGAGTCCGTGCCTGTGGACGGTGATGGTGACACTGCCGTCGCCGCCCTCCAGCCGGATCGAGTGACTGCTCTCCGCCACCTGTGCGAGCGGCAGCCGCGCCGTCAGCACGTCTACCGCCAGCTGCAGGACTTCCCTGCCGGACGCTGCCGTGAATCGCTCATACGTCATTGTCGCCTGCTACCCAGTCTCTGAGTTCCATGAATCGCTGCAGCCCCATCCGCACCGCAACCGCCAGGCCGTCCCGGCCGTCGTCCTGCTCCTCACCTGCACCCGTCTCGCCCGGCGCGGACGCCACCAGCACGTAGGCCGGCACATCGCGCAACCTCAGCAGCGCCGCGGCCGCCTCATCACGTTCCACGCGCCCGGTGTACTGGTCGATGTCGAGGGCAACCTTGAGACCCATCGCATCGAGGCCGAGCTCGCCGGCGAGCTGCATGAGCACGTCGATGCGGCCGATATCGCGGCCTTCCTGCCAGTATGCCCGGAAAACTGCTTCGTGCAGTGTGCGGTCGGCACCCCGCTCGCGCGCCCACGCCACCGCCTCGTGCGCCTTGCGGGTGCGCGTCATGAAGCGCGGGTACTGCATCCTCACGCCGAGCTGCTGCGCGAGCGGCTCGATATCCGCCCAGCGCTGCCGCATTCCAGGATCATCCATGGAGAGCGGGCCCGTGCCGGGTGGCCGCAGCTCGAACGCTGCCGCATCGACGCGCATGCCCGGTTCCCTCAGCAGCCTGCCGACTTCCGCATCCGCAAGGTAGCAGGATGGACTGACGTAGTCCGAGTACACGACGAGCCTCCGATGCGTCACGAGCCTCCTTCAGCGGCGTAATGTCGCGGCCGCCGTCGGCCTGTGCAACCGGCGCAGGTGCAGCCGCACGCGGCCACTCCTGCCGGCCGCCTTGTCCCGCGCACCGGCACCGGGCATATTGCCGTGCAACTGGGACTCTGACCACGCTCTGGTAATGCAGATCAGCGAAAATATTCGAGATATGCAGCCGTCGGCGACGCTGGCTGTGGCTACACTGTGCAGGCAGATGCGTGCTTCCGGCCGCGATGTGCTCGACCTGAGCGCAGGTGAGCCTGATTTCCGCACACCGGAGTTCGCGAGCGCGGCGGGCATTGCCGCAATCGAGCAGGGCTTCACGCACTACACACCAGTGCCCGGCGTCCAGGCCCTGCGGGAGGCAATCGCCGCCAGCCTGGCCCGGATCAGCGGCAAGCAGACGAATCCGGCAGGTGTCGTCGTCAGCACTGGCGCCAAGCAGGCGATCTTCAACGCCTGCTTCGCCCTGTTCGGACCGGGCGATGAGGTGCTGATCCCGACGCCGTACTGGACCAGCTACCCGGAGATTCTGACCCTCGCGCGCGCGACATCCATCTTTGTTCATGGCGACCCGGCCCGCGCGCTGAAGATAGACGTACCGTCTCTCGAGGCTGCACGAACCGACCGGACCCGCGGTCTCATCCTGAACTCGCCGAGCAACCCGACCGGCTCGGTCTACGCCCGCGACGAGCTGGATGCCATACTGCTCTGGGCCGCCGAGCATGGACTCTGGGTCATCAGCGACGAGATCTACGGCCGCCTGTGCTACACGGATGAGCGCGCGACGAGCGTGCTCGACCTCGATGCGTCCCTGCTCGAGCGCGTCATTCTGATCGACGGCGTCTCCAAGGCGTTCGCCATGACGGGCTGGCGCATCGGGTTCAGCTACTCGACGCCGGCGCTCGCAACGCACCTCGCCGCGGTGCAAAGCCACATCACGTCGGGCGCTTCATCGCCCGCTCAGGCCGCCGCCGTCGCGGCCTATCAGGACGAGCCCCGCGTGCACGAGGCTGTCGTCGCCATGGTCCGCGTGTTCAAGCGCCGCCGGCAGCATGCTGCGGACGCGATCGCACGGCTGCTGCCGGACGCCCAGGTGACGCTGCCCGACGGCGCGTTCTACCTGTTCATCCGCGTCGACGCCTACTTCGCCGAAGGTCGCAACGGATCCGTGCAGTTCTGCAGCGACCTCGTCGAGCGCACGGGCGTCGCGCTCGTACCCGGCGCAGCGTTCGGCGACGACCGCTACGTACGCATGTCATTCGCCGCGCCCGAGGCCGAGCTGCTCGAAGGCATCCGCCGCATGGGCGAGCTGCTGCACGGTGCCTGAGCCCGCCGAGGCACTGCCGGCAGTGGAGATTGAGCGCGAAACAGTCTCACGGTGGGAAGATTACATCGACGTGTTCTTCTCGCCGTCGGAGCTGTTCGCCCGACGCGCTCGCGACCGCGTCGCACCGCCGCTGCTGACTCTGCTTCTGCTCGCGTTCGTCTTCTATTTCGTTCTGCTCCCCGCCAACGGCATGATCATGCGCGCTTCCGTCGGCGACAATCCGCAGACGATCGAAGCAATGAACCGCTACGGTACCGTCATGCAGGTAGTCGGCTCCATTGCCGTGCCCATGACCTACCTCGTGGTCCTCGCGTCCGGTGCTGCCCTGCTATGGCTCGTCGGCCGCTTTGCCGACATCCGCACCGACTTTTCCCGCACCATGCTGGTGGTGACCTACGCGGGCTTCGTCTACCTGCTCGCCCAGATCGCGGGAGGCATTTCCGTCATTCTCCACGGCGGCGTCGACCTCGACATCGTGCGCGACATGTCGTTCGGTGTTCTCCGTTTCGTCGGCGATTCCGACATGAACCAGGCGCTCGTGGCGCTGCTCAGGCGCTTCGAGATCTTTGCACTCTGGCAGGCGGTGCTCTGGGCGATCGGAATACGCGTCATCTACGACGTCAGTGGCACACGCGCCGGCGTCGTCGCCTGCGTGACCTGGGCTCTCCTTGCCGTGCCGGGACTGATCATGGGTGCATTCGGCCTCGGTGGCCCGCCCCAGAGCTGACGCCACCTCGTGCTGTGATTCAGAAGTCCCGCTGCTCGCGAATGTGACGGAGCAGCCCCTCGCAGGCACGCTCCACCATGTCGTGCACATCCTCGAAACCGCGCTCGCCGCCGAAATACGGGTCCGGCACGTCGCGCGCCCCCACCGCCGTCTCGTCGAACTCGCGGAGCAGATGGACTTCCGCACCGCCGCCTGCGTACTCGGCCAGGCGCTCTATCTTCTCCAGGTTGTTCGCATCCATGGCGATGATGTAATCGAACCGCCGCAGATCAATTTCCGTGACCTGCCGCGCCGCATGTTCCAGCCGCACTCCCCTGCGGAGCGCGACCTCGAGCGTGCGCGGGTCGGGCGAATCGCCCGTATGGAACGCGGATGTGCCCGCCGAATCGACGTCGAGCCTGGCTGCAACACGCTCCCGCGTCGCCAGCTCACGGAGGACGCCCTCCGCGAGCGGAGAGCGGCAGATGTTGCCCAGACACACGAACAGCACCCCGATCGTCCCGCTCATTGCTGCTCCCCTTGCGCATTGTGCCGTTGCGAACTGCTCGCGGAACGGTTCGTTTTCGCGCATGAATTCCCATCCCGGCCGCCTCGCGGCCGCACTCCTTGCCCTCGTATGGCTCGGGTGCAGCGACGCGGACGCCGTCGGACCGTGTACGGGCGAGGTCCTCGCCCTGCTGCCGGACCGGATCGCCGAAGCCAGCGGCATCGCGGTGTCCCGCTCGCAACCGGGCATCCTCTGGGTTCACAACGACTCCGAAGGCTCGCCCCAGCTCTATGGCCTCGCCGAGGACGGCAGCGTGCGCGCCGAAATCCCGATCCCGGCCGCCCGCCGGCAGTCGGACTGGGAAGACATCGCCATAGGCCCGTGCGGCGACTCCCACTGTCTCTACATCGGCGACATCGGTGACAATCTGCACGATCGCTCAGATCGCGCCATTCTTCGTATTCGCGAGCCCGGGCCGGGTGACACTGCAGCCGGCCAGATCGAGCGGTTCCCGATCCGGTACCCCGACCGACCCCGTGACGCGGAGGCCATTTTCGTCCTTCCCGACACTTCTGTCTACGTCATCTCCAAAGGCCGTCGCGACGGGGTCACCCTCTACCGCTACCCGCCGCCGCTTCGGCCGGGGGTACGCGTAACGCTCGAGGCAGTGCAGCAGCTCAGCACCGGCGTCGTTCAGCTCGATGACGCAGTCACCGGCGCGGCCGCGGCAGTGGATGGCAGCATCGTCGCAGTTCGCACATATTCCAGTGTGCAGCTGTACACGTTCGACGCGGACTCGCTCGTGCCCGTCTGGCCAGGCGCAGGTCACAGGCTCGATTCGCTGGGCGAGCCGCAGGGTGAAGGTGTGGCCCTGGGCGACAACGGCATCCTCTACCTGGTGAGCGAGTCGGGCCTGACAGACGAACCGGCCCCGCTCTCGCGGCTTCGCTGTCCGATGCCGTAGTGACTGGCAAATCGTGGTGCCACGGCACGGATGGTGCACCAACAAGGTGGAATCAAGCGTCGCAAATGGTTGCGGCCCAAGCAGTTCGCCAGATTGAGGAAATCCGCATGAGTGGCTCGAGCACCGACCGCAGGACGGACGACCACCACACGCGCCAGCCGGACCGTCGGGAGACGGGCGAGCAGCGCGCGGATCGGCGTCTCATGGATGATGGCCCGCCGTCATCCGGTGAGCGGCGCCGTGCGCTTCTGGCGCGTTTCCGTCAACCATTGATCGGCCTCGGGCTGGCCGGCATGGCGCTGCCCATGGTCCAGGCGACGAGTCAGCCTGAGGCAGCGGAGGCGTCGGGACCTGATGCAGGTCTCGCGGCAAAGACGGCAAGCGCGGAGGGCGGCAGCGAGGAGCAGCTCGTGGAGCAGATCGCGGCGACGCGGGAGCGGCAGGAGCGCAACGCGCAGGTGCGGGAGGCGGTGGACAAGTATGCCATAGATCCCGACCTGGCGGAAGACATCTACGACATCGCCCGCGAGGAGAACATCGAACCGCGGCTGGCGTTCGGTCTGGTGAGAACCGAAAGCACGTTCGACGAGCGCGCGGTGAGCCATGTCGGCGCGCGGGGCCTGACGCAGGTGATGCCGCGTACAGCGGCCTGGCTGGTGCCGGGAACGAAAACGGCCGACCTGTACGACCGTCAGACGAACCTGCGGCTGGGTTTCAGATACCTCGATCAGATGATCGACAAGTACAAGGGCAACGTCCGTCTGGCGCTGCTGGCATACAATCGCGGTCCCGGCACAGTCGACAAGGTGCTCAAGCGCGGCGGCGACCCCGACAACGGTTACGCGGACAAGGTGCTCCGCGGCTGAGCCGGGGGTCCCAGCCGCACGGGGAAGGGAGCATGCCATAGCCGGCCCGGCTTCTCTCCAGCGCTGGTGCCTGGCGCTCATCCTCGGCGCCGCGCCCGCCGTGGTGCCGGCGCTCGCGGGCGCCCAGGAAATCGATACGCTCGCGATCCGGGCACATACGCGGTTCCTTGCCGACGACCTGCTAGCGGGGCGCGGCACCGGCACGGCCGGAGAGCGCCTCGCGGCCGACTACATCCAGGCCCAGCTGAAGCGGATCGGGCTACGGCCAGCGGGGCCGGACTCCTCCTACCTGCTGCCCGTGCCACTCCGCTCGGTGTCCATCGAGCCGGAAACGTCCGTTACTCTCACGGCGACGGCCGGTAGCGTGACGTTCGTGACGGGCCGCCACTTCATCGTGAATACCGGCGGCCGTGGCGCGATCGCGGATTTCGCCGGCCGCGCCGTCTTCCTGGGGCAGCCGACCCATGCAGCCGGACTCCTGGATGGTCGCACTCCGGTAAGGGACCGGGTCGCAGTGTTTCTCGGGCCGCTCGGCGCAGATGCGCTGGCTGTCATCCCCGCCCTGATCCGGCTCGGCGCGACCGGCGTCATCCTGCTGGTGCCCGACTCCGCGCAGTTCGACCTGTACGTTCGCGGCCGCGGCGACCGACGGTTCTTCGTCGATGCCGATGTCAACGATCCCGTGTGGCAGCCGTCCCTGCCGGTGATCATCGCAGGGCCGCCCATGACGGAAGCGCTGCTCGCGCATGCGACCCTGCCGCCGTCGCTGATCGAGGGCACGGCGGACGCCGGAGTCGAGCTCGACCTGGAGGTCCGCGTAGCAATCGATGCACGCGTCGACACCGTGCATTCCGCGAACGTGGCAGGATACATCGAGGGCACGGATCCCTCGCTCCGCCACCAGTTCGTCGTGTTCACCGCCCATTATGACCACCTCGGCGTGTCCGTGCCCGACGCCGCAGGCGATTCCATCTACAACGGGTTCTCCGATAACGCGGCCGGTGTTGCCATGCTGCTGGCGATTGCCGCCGGCATGGCCGACCAGCCCGCCGCGAGACCCGTCGCCTTTCTTTTCTTCACCGGCGAGGAGCGCGGCCTGCTCGGTTCGACCCATGCTGCTGCCGCGCCGCCGCCCTGGCTGCAGCTCGACAGCCTGGCCGCACTCATCAACCTCGACGCCGGTGCTCCCCCCGCACCGCCGGTCAGCTGGCGCATCGCCGGCGGAGTCGGGTCTGCATTCGGTGAGCTCGCCCGCGAGGTCGCCGCCGCCGAGGGCTGGGAGGCGACACTATCGCCCGCTTCGCCCAATTCCGACTACTGGCCGTTCCTTCAGCGCGGCGTTCCCTCGATATTCATCATTCCCGGAGACTCGTGGGAGGACACGTCCGCAGCCGAGCGCGACGCGCTCCGTCGCCGCTGGGACAGGTACCACCGGGCCGACGACCACTGGCACCCTGACTTCCCGTTTTCCGGCCTCGCCCGCTACGCTGACATCGCCCGCCTGATCGGACGCCGCGTCGCCGACCGTCCCGCCGCGGCCGCAGACCTGCGACTGCCCTGAACGCGAAGAAGGACCCGGCGCATCGTCCGCGCCCGGTCCTTCTCGTTCGGCCGGCAAATCCTGAACTGCCTCGCCCGCCAGTGTCGTGATTCAGAACACTAGTTCAGCAGTGGCTCGATCCGCTCCGCGAAGCTCGTGCGCGCACGATGCAGGCGGCTCTTCACAGTACCCAGATTCACGCCCGTGATCTCGGCAATCTCGTCGTAGCTCTTGCCCTCCAGCTCCCGCAGCCTGAACACCAACTGATGATGCGCCGGCAGCTCGTCCACCGTCTGCTCCACGATCTCTTCCAGGTAGCGCTTCCGATACTGGTCATCCGGCCGCGCCCCGAAATCTTCGAACTGCAGCGGCCTGTGCTCCGGGTCCCAGTGCATCGTCAGCTTCTGGAACAGAACCAGCGGGCTCCGCGAGCGGTTCCGCAGCTCGTTCTTCGACAGGTTCGAGCAGATCGTATAGATCCACGTCGAGAACTTCCTGTTCTGGTCGAATCGATGCAGGTGCCGGGTCACGCGAATGAATGCTTCCTGCACCAGGTCCTCCGCACGGTCACGGTCGCCCGTCTTCCGCGCTATGAAGTGCACGAGCCGGTTGTGGTATCGGTCGTACAGCTCCGAAAACGCTCCCGGATGGCCCTCCAGGTGCGCAGCCACCAGCGCATTGTCCGACAAATCGGAAAGTGTCTCCTGCTTCAGCTCCCTCGCCGCAGTCGCCACAGGTACTCCTTTCCCAAAGTAAAAACGGGATCGCCGCGGCCGTGCCGCGGGCGCCCCGTCCCCTCATGCCACTCCGTTCGGCGCAATCCGGGGTCGTGCGACGCCCCGGGGTCGTGCCACGCCCCGCATACCCCTCGAATCGCTCCTCCAATCTAATGGATCAGACGCTCTGACTCAAGACCCGCGTGACCCGGAGATTTACCGTTTCCAACGGCCGTTGTATACAACATAAGTCTACGTCCCCCAATAGATTAAGCGGTTTGTTACAACACCGATACCGCCCAGCGTGCCTCGGCTACCGGCATGCCAGTCGCCCGTCCTGCGGATGGAAGGTCAGCCAGTCCTGAGAAGGCGTCGGCTTCTGGACCGTGACGTTGCCGCAAAGGGGTTCCACGCGGCCCGCACGCAGCCGGGCCAGCCGGTCGGCGCCGGAGCGCAGCTCGAAGGTGGCATTGCCGCGTGGCACGTAGAGCGCCAGGTCCACTGGCTCGCCGCTGATGCGCAACTCGAACCCGGCCTCCGTGCCGACGACGAGGGAAAGTGGACGGGATGCCGCGATGCGGAATTCCGAGCCTTCGAAGCGAACGGAGAGGGTTCGAATGGAAGTCAGGTCGGGCACGTTCACCGTGGCTGGCGCCCAGGTTCCGGAATGGATGAGGAACATCCCTCCGGGCAGGGTCGGCAGCAGGGGCAGGCCGGCGGTGGCGTCCGCCGCGACGACGAACGCATCACGGCTGCCCCAGTCGTAGGAGGCATGGGCGGCCCGGGTCGGGAGGCTCGCGGCGCCGCCGCCCGGGAGCCGCACGGAGACGCTGACGCGCTCCGGCACCACCACGAGGTATTGCACACGTCCTGCGCCAACGGCGGTCAGGCGCAGCTCACGCGTGAAGTTGCCGCCCAGGCCGAAGCCGGGGAAGCCGAGCTCCGAGCGGGCCGCGACTTCGACACGGCCGCGGCCGCCGCGGACGAGCTGCAGCTCACCCGGCGCGTTGCCGACGACGCTGATCACCAGCCGGTCATCCATGAACGTATAGGACTGCCGCGTGACTTCGTACTCCTGCGCAGAGCCCGCGAGGGGCGGCAGCAGCAGCAGCGGTGCGATGGCCAGCAGTGCAATCTTCATCAACGGCTCCTGGCGCGACCTGCGCGCGTCGCGGCGGATGTGAAAGGGCAGATGATGGTACGGCGGAGCGCCCGGGAAGATCCTCAGGACGTACGTCGGATCTCGATACCGCGAGCGCTCAGCTGGCGTATGTACTCGTCGGCCGGTACGGCTTCGTCGGGAGTTCTGACACCGGGCCCGGCGACGCCGCCGAGCACCTGGAGCTGGCCCGTGATGGCCAGGGAGAAGCCGGTGGTGCGTTCCATCGCGGTGATCCCGGTCGTCTCATCCCTGTAGTCGAGCAGATCGTAGGAGACGGTGCGGCGCTCACCGGCCGTGCGCCCCCGGGCCTCGACTCTGAGCGCGACGAGGTCGTGACTCTCGGGACGTCGGAGGCGGGGCTCGGCGCACGCGATGAAGACATCGCGGGGGATCACCGTCTGTCCGGCGGCCACGACGGGGTCGGTGGCGAGCAGGCCGAGGTCCCGGATGGTGCGCATCGCGTCGGCATGTCCCGGATACCTGAGGGTCTTGTATTCCATGCTGCGCAGGAGGCCGCGATATGTCCATGGCATGGTTGAGAGGCCGCCGGCCGTATGGAAGGCCTCGAGTGTGCCGACGGGAGGCGGAAACTCGACGAGCTCGATTTCAGACAGCGCATCTACCTCGTACGGCTCGCCAGCGCGCAGGACCCACGACTGCGTCGTATAGTAGTCGAGCACGCCATGCAGGGAATAGACGATCTGGTAGTTGAGCGGTGGCTGTGGGTCCTGCGGCAGCCCGCCGACGAAGATCCGCACGGTGTCGGGCTGTTCGAGGGCGTCGATGCATGCACGCGCGAGGATGTTGACCATGCCTGGCGCAAGACCGCAATCGGGGATGACGCTGACGCCTGCTGCCCTGGCCTGCTCGTCCAGCTCGATCTGCTCGAAGACGATCGCGGTATTGCCGCCGAGGTCGCAACAGTGGATGCCCGCTTCGACGGCGAGTCTGGCAACGGGCAGGTTGAAGTAGTAGGGAAGCGCGTTCATGCACGCGTCCACGTCCTGCATGGCGGCGCGCACCTGTGTCTCGTTTTCGGCATCCACGACGATGCGCTGGAGGCGCGGGTCCCGCTCGAGGTGCTGGAGGAACGGTGCACTGGCGTCGGCGAGTCGATCGGCCAGCAGGACGCGTTCAACGGCTGGGTTCTGCAGCAGATCGTACGCACAGGCGGACCCCTGCAGCCCTCCCCCCAGGACCAGCATCCGCATCCGACCTGCCTCCGTGTGGATACGCCGCGCGCCGCACGCGACTCTGCGCCGGGAGAGTCGCGTGCGGGGCCCGGCGATGTCAACTCCGTGAAGAAGCGGCCGCGGTCGTGTCGGCGCGCGTCCGGGTGGTGTCGATCCGCGTCGGCCGGACAGGCTCGCCGAGCGGCCTGCCGAGCGGTTCGCCGCGGGCGCGGTTCACGTCGTCCGGGTCCCGGGCGCGAGACTCTTCGGCGCGCCGGGCCGCGGCCGAGTCGGCGGCCGCATTCTGCCGCTGCCGGCTTGCTGCCTCCTCTGCGCCGAAAACGCGCTGGCGGAATCGATCCCACCAACCGGCCGCCGAATCGGCCGAGAACTCCGACTCCTCTCGCAACTCGTCGTACCCGTTGTAGTAGTCGAACGTGTCGGTGTAGGCGTACCGATCCCGGTAGCAGCTGGCGGCGGGCGCAGATCCGCGCAGGAAGTACTCTGTGTGGGTCGCGCCCTGGGCTACGCAGCCGGCGATTGCGACGTTCCCCATCTCGTCCAGGGTCATCTGCTCGACGCCGGTCGGCGCCGACCAGCCGCCGCCGCCCGTTCCTATCTGCCGCATCACGCGCCCCCAAACGGGCGCCGCGATCTCGCCGCCGGTGGCACCGCGCAGAATGCGCTGCCGTCGGTCGAGCCCGATCCAGATGGTGCCGACGAGCTCTGGCGTGAAGCCTACGAACCACACGTCGGCTGCATCCTGCGTCGTGCCTGTCTTGCCGGCAGCCGGGCCGCTGAACCCGGCCGCGCGCACGCCCGTACCCGTGCCGCGGTCGACGACGTCCTGCATCATGGATGTGGCCAGGAACGCGACGGCCGGGTCGACCACGCGCTCCGCCACCGGCTGCTGCTGCCACACCACGCCGCCGGAGCGGTCCACCACCCGTGTGACGAACCGCGCCTCCGGCCGCTGACCGAGCGTTGCGAATGCCGCATACGCCGCGGTCAGGTCCAGCGGCGTCACTTCCGCCGTGCCGAGCACCACCGATGGATTGCTCTCCATGCGTCCGAGGCCGAACTGCTCGGCCGTGCCGAGCACGCGGCTCAGGCCCACCTCGTTGGCGAGCCGGACGGTGGCGACGTTCTTCGAGTGTGTCAGCGCCTGCCGCATCGAGACGGCGCCGGAGTACGTGCCGCCGTAGTTGCCGGGCTCCCAGACGCGTCCGTTGTCCAGCACGTACCGCAGCGGCCGGTCGATCAGGCGGTGTGCGGGCGAGAAGCCGGCGCCGAGCGCCGCCGCATAGACGAACGGCTTGAAGGCGCTGCCGGGCTGCCGCATCGCCTGCGTGGCGCGATTGTACTGCGAGTCGTCGTAATCCCGGCCGCCGACGAGGGCCAGGATGTCGCCGGTCTGCGCGTCCATCACGATCATCGCACCCTGCAGGTACGTACTTCCTTCAGACGCGTCGCGGGACGTGTCGCCCTGCACAGCCGCGTAGGTGGGATGCGGATAGCCGCCGTAGCGGCCGGACTCGATTGCGGTCAGCTGCTCGAACAGCTCGGCCTCGGCGATCCGCTGCGCCTCCAGGTCCAGGGTCGTATGGATGGTATAGCCTTCGGTATATAGCGCGCTCCCGAGCTGCTCCTCGAGAATGCGACGCACGGCTTCGACGAAATAGGGCGCCTCATCTTCCGACTCCGTATGCCGCTCGTTCAGCACGAGCTCCTCCGCCGACGCCTCGCTGTGCTCGGCTGCCGTGATCAGACCCTGCTCTGCCATCCTGTCGAGCACCAGCCCACGACCCTCGAGTGCAGCATCCGCGTTCGCCCTCGGATTGAGCCGCGATGGCGCCCGCGGGAGCGCGGCGAGCATCGCCGATTCCGCGAGTGTAAGCTCGGTCGCACTCTTGCCGAAATACTCTTCCGCCGCCGCCTGGATGCCGTACGCACCGCTGCCGAAGTAGATCTGGTTCAGGTACAGCTCCATGATCTCGTGCTTGTTGTACTGATCCTCGATCTCGCGTGCAACGCGCGCTTCACCGATCTTGCGCGTCATCGTCTTCTGGTTCGCCGGCAGCTGCTCCGGGAACACATTGCGCGCGAGCTGCATTGTAATCGTGCTCGAGCCTTCCTCGATGCCGCCCGACCTCACGTTGTGGATCACCGCGCCGATGACGCGGCGCCAGTCCACTCCGCCGTGGTTCCAGAAGCGCTTGTCTTCGATCGCGACGAACGAGTTGAGCAGGTGCTCAGGCATCGAGTCCACAGGCACGACGACGCGACGGGTGACGAACAGCTTCGCGACCTCCTCGCCGTCGCGGTCCACGACGACCGACGCCTCATCCGGCATGTACCCCTTCAGCATGTCGACATCGGGGCACCCTCTCAGCCCGCACCGCTCCCACAGGATGGCCAGAACGAGCATCACCAGGAGCGCGCCGCCCCCCGCGTAGATGCCGACGCGGCGCCCGGTCCGGTTGCTCATGAGCCGTCTGCGGCTTCGCTGCTCGGGCGGTGGCGGGCTCACTATGTGCCCGTCCACCCGCGGCCGTTCTTCCTCTCCATCGATCGTCATGTATTGCCTCACGTCCCCAAGCCGTCAGCATGCCCCGTCACCCCCGCGTCCGCCATCTCCCGCCAGAGAGGGGCAAGGTGCATACCAGCCGCCAGCTTGCCACTCTCTGTGAGCGGGCCCAACTTATGCCCTCGTACACTTCGACCCGTCCCTCGAGGAGTACCCCATGAGCCGCTTCACCGAAGACGAAATCAAGCAGAAGGTTCAGGAAGGCTACGTCCTCGAGTCGCCCGCCGAGATGACCGAAGGCTACCGCAGGGCTCTCATCGTACAGCTGCTGGTGCAGGCCGACACGGAGCTGATGAGCGCGCCGGCATACTGGATGGCTGCGCAGGACGCGCCGTCTACCAATACCATGGTCAGCGCTGTCGCGATCATCCAGGATGAGCTCGCGCATGCCAATATCGCGTATCGCATCCTCGAGGACATGGGCGTCGACCGGGAGCATCTGATCTATGGACGGGAGCCCCACGAGTTCAAGCATCCCTATGGCTTCGATCAGCCGCTCGAATCGTGGGCGGAGCTCGTCACTGCGAACGGCTTCTTCGATCGCGCCGGCATCACGCTCCTCAGCGACGTTTTCAGGAACACTTCGTATGGCCCGCTCAAGCGCGCTCTCATCAAGGTGGACCTCGAGGAGACGTTCCACCTGCGACACGGCGAGGTCTGGATGAAGCGGCTCGCCGCCGCGGGCGGTGATGCACGGCTGCAGCTGCAGCGCGCCGTCGATTGGATGTTCCCGATGACCATCGAGTGGTTCGGCCTGCCGGACGACATGAAACGGCACAGCGGTCAGCTCGAGTACCGGCTGAAGGGGATGTCCAACGACGAGCTGCGCCAGACGTGGATGTCCGCAACCGTGCCTCTCTGCGAGTCGCTCGGGCTGGACGTGCCCGCGCATTTCGATGAGCAGAAGCAGCAGTACGTGCTCGACTTCCCGTTCCCCTGCGACTACGACGCCGAAGCCAAGAGATGGGACTTCGCCGGTGGGCCTATCGCGTGGGAGCAGGTGTTCACGCGCTGGAAGGATCGCGGTCCGATGAACGAGCACTACGTAGAGGCGGTGCGTCGCAGCCACGGCCCCGTCAGTCGTCTGGTGGAGGCTGCCGCGTGATCGAGCGCGGCGCCGTCGCAGCGGCAGCGGTCCGGACCAGCCACGCGCTCGACGGGCGGGTGCCGGCGCGCGACGGACGCTACGGATCGCCGGATCCGGAGCTGGACACGCTGTGGCAGGCACTCGGCGACATCGCTGATCCGGAGCTCCCGATCAGCCTCATCGATCTCGGCCTGATCCGTGACGTGCGACGCAGCGGCGCCGACGTCGCTGTCGATGTCACGTTCACGGCGAGCGCGTGTCCGTGCATGGAGTTCATCATGCTCGATATCCGCGAGCGGCTGTTGCGCGAGCCGGGCGTCGAGCGTGTGACCGTGCACGATGTGTGGGATCCGCCGTGGGGCCGTGACAGCATGACGCGCCAGGGCCGCGACCGTCTCAGAAGCTTCGGTGTGTCTGCATGATCTACGAAGTCTTCGCGCGCAAGGCGCGTGGCGAGCCGCTCCGTCACATTGGCAACCTGAGCGCGCCCGACGACGAGCTCGCGAAGGTCTACGCATTCAGCACCTACGATGAGGAGAAGTGGTTCGACATGTTTGTCGCACCGAGGGACCGCTTCATCGAGGTGTTCAACCGTCTCGACGCAGATACGCGGGGCCCCCGGTGATCGCGGCGCAGGGAACCGCTCACGCGGCTGATCTGGACGACGAGACGCGTACGTTCGCCCGCGATCTGATCCTCGTTCTCGCGGATTCGAAACGCCTCCTCGGCATGCGCTTCGCCAACTGGATCCTCGGTGCACCCGAGCTCGAGGCCGGTATTGCATGTGCGTCCATGGCGCAGGACGAGTGGGGTCATGCGCGGCTGCTCTACGCGCTGCTCAAGGACTTCGGCGAGGATGCGGACGGCCTCGAGCACACGCGCGAGCCGGAGCACTACCACAGCATGGCCGCGCTCGATTCCGAGCCCTCCTCATGGACCGCACTCATAGCCATCAACGCGCTGGCGGACACGGCGCTCTCCACACAGCTCGAGGCGGTGGCTGATTCAGCCTATCTGCCGCTGCGTCAGCGCGTCCAGAAGATCATGGAGGAGGAGGCGTTCCACGCCGCCCACGGCGCCGCCTGGTTCCGGCGCATCGCCGGTGCCGGTGAAGCGGGCCGGCTCGGGATGCAGCAAGCGGTCGGCCAGGTCGCACCCGGGGTGCTCCAGTGGTTCGGCCCCGATTCCACGCGCTCGCGCGCGCTGGTCGACGCCAGCATTGCCAGTGCGACGGGAAGCGGCATGCGCATGCGGTTCATCGACCGCGTCACGCCGCTCATCGCGCTGATCGATGCGGATGCCGCATTTGCCGGCGTCGAGCCGGACTTCTCCGCGTTCGATGAAGCGTCCCGCCGGCCGGCGGGCGCGGTTCCCGACGCACGCACCATTGCCCAGGTGCGCGGCGACAGGAACCGCGTCTTCCTGATGGACTGATAAAGTCATGGCCCGGCGCAACCGTCCGGATGCCGCGTCGTTCGGCCTGCCCGGGCGCGTGATCTGCCCGTTCTGCGAACGCGACCAGACCGAGCTCCACTCGCCCTTCGGACCCCAGCTATCCGTGGCGACGTACTGGTGCAGGCTCTGTCATTCGCCGTTCGAGTGGATCAAGTGGTCCGGCGGCAGGACCGGGGACAGCGACGCCTGATCAGCGACTCGCCTCAGCGCGCCAGCTGCTGCTGCGTGAAGCGGACCGCGAACGGCAGCCCGTCCGCCAGAGGACGCGGTGCGTACCCGAGCTCGGCGCTCGCCCGCGCGCGGGAATGCACCCACCGCTCGCCCATCGCCGCGACCTGCGCCAGCTCTCGACTGACGGGCAGCCGCTTGCCCGTGCGACGGCTGACCCAGTCCAGCAGAATGCCCGTCAGACGGATCGCCGCTGGCGGCAGCCGGAGCGGTGATACGCGCGTGCCAGCGAGTTCCGCGATTCGCAGCGTCAGATCGTTCACCGTCGCGTTCTCGCCGGACAGCACGTACGTACGACCAGGCCGGCCGCGCTCCCCCGCGGCGACCAGTCCGTCTGCGACATCATCGATGTACACGTAGGAGAACAGCGTGGGCCGGGTGGACAGGCCGGGCACCCGGTGCCGCAGCACGTCCTCGATGTAGCGGCCGCTCGGACCGGTATCGCCAGGCCCGTAGACCAGTGCCGGACACACTATGACGAGCGGCGCACCTTCCGCCTGCGCTTCCCGCGCCAGCCGGTGCGCCGCCGTCTTCGTGCGGTGATATACTGACGGATAGGGGCCTTCGTACACGCTGTCTTCGTCCGCTTCGCCCGTGGCGCCGGCGGGCCCGAGCGCGGCCGTGCTCGACACGTGCACCGCTCGCCTGACGTCAGAGGCGCGCAGCGCGCGCAGGAACGCGCGCGTTCCCTCCACGTTCACATGTTCCAGCGCTCGCTCGTCGACGACGCCTATGTCGTACAGTCCGGCGACGTGCCAGGCTGCGGTGGCACCAGCCATCCCCCTGGCCAGCGCGTCCTCATCGCAGATGTCGGCCACGATCAGTTCTGCACCCAGCGATCGGAGCGCGCCCGCCCGTGCCGGCGAGCGCACCAGGCACCGGAGGCTGTACCCGCGCGCATGGAGCGCCACGGCCAGTCGGCCGCCAATGAACCCAGTCGCCCCGGTCAGGAAGGCCAGCACTTCAGTTCACCGGACCGTGCGCCGTCCAGCCTATCTCCACCGGCTCGCCTTCAGAACCCCGCTGCTCCAGGACGACATCGAGCTCACGCGTCCTGTCGAGCCGCCCCTGCGTCGCGCGGCCGCCCGTCAGGGAGTGCGCCTTGATCACCACCTCGCGCTCGGCACCTGACAGCCCGCGGAGCCGCAGGCGAGAGCCGACCGCCAGGTCGCCCATCGACGGGGTGCCGTCGAGCAGCCGCAGGCGCAGGAGCGTTCCGCGCAACGGCACTTCCACGACGTCGGATACGCGGAAACTGAAGACGCCGTCGCCTCTGACTGCCTTTCGTTTCAGACCAAGCATCCTGTTCTCCTCATGCTGCGTCCTGCTGCTGCTGCGTACTGCTGCGGAAAATCGAGCCGCGGTAGGCTAGCCCCGGCTGCGTCGCACGTCAATTCGCGCGCTTGACGCTGTCGTTAGTGAACCGTATCCTGCGCGTAGCGGGCGGATGCCGTATGTTCCCCGCGCTCGCGCCGGACGTTCCGGAGTCGGACCTGCCGCGTGCTGCAGGTCCTTTTTTTATCCGCCCGCCGTGCCGGCGCAGAATATGCGCGGTGCTCGCAACGGGTTCGGGACATCGCACCGGCCCCGTAGTCGCAACCATTCACATTCAGGAGTTCACGGCGATGGCTCGTACCAACGGAACCGTCAAGTGGTTTTCACAGGAGAAGGGCTACGGCTTCCTCCAGCGCGAGGGCGGCGCGGACGTATTCGTTCATTACAGCTCGATTGACGGCGGTGGCTTCAAGGTCCTGTACGAAGGCGAGGAAGTCGAGTTCGACGTCATCGAAGAGCCGAAGGGTCCGAAGGCTGCCAACGTCGTGCGGCTGAATCCGCCGGCTGAGCCGCCACGCGGCCAGGGCGGCGGCCAGGCAGGCGGTTACGGCGGCGGCGGCGGGTACGGCGGTGGCAGTGGCGGTGGCGCGGGCGGGAGCCGCGGCGGCGGCAGCCGGGGTGGCAGCGGCGGCAGCGGGGGCTACGGCGGCGGCGGTGGTGGCGGCGGGTATGGTGGTGGCGGTGGCGGCAAGCGCGACCGGTACTAGCCGGCCACTCGAGATGCGCGCGGCTGGCCGGCTGGTCAGCAATGCGCCGCACCGGCGGAGTGCCCCGGGCCATGAACGGCCGGGGCACTTCGCTTTGATCCCCAATCACTCAGGTCGAAATCGTGACGCTCGAACTTCCGGCTGACCGCATGCGCGAGCTGGGCTACCGCGTCGTTGACATGCTCGTTGACCGATACGCGGGGCTGCGCGAGACGCGCGCATGGACAGGCGCCACCCGACACGCGCTCGATGAACGTCTGCACGAGCCGCCACCCGCGGCGCCCGGCGATGTGGACGCCGCGCTCCGCCGGATCTTCGACGACGTGCTGCCGTACGGAGCGAGCGTCGATCACCCGCGCTTCATGGCGTTCGTGCCCGGCGCTGGCACCTGGCCGGGCGTGCTCGGCGATTTCATTGCGGCGGGCGCCGACGTGTTCCAGGGCACGTGGCTCGCCTCGTCGGGCACCAGCGCTCTCGAGCTGGTCGTACTGGACTGGTTCAGGCTATGGCTGGGCTACGACGACGACGCTGCAGGCCTGCTCGTGAGCGGCGGATCTGCGGCCAACCTGACCGCTATCGCCTGCGCCCGCATCAGCCGCTTCGGTGCGCACGACGATCGCGCCGTCATCTACTGCTCGAGCGAAACGCATTCCTCCGTGCTGCGCGCCGCGCGTGTGCTCGGCTTCGCCGAAACGCGCGTGCGCGAGCTCGCCGCGGATGATGCCCAGCGGCTGCGCGTCGACGATCTCGCGCGCGCCATGGACGCGGACGCCGAAGCCGGCCTCGTACCGTTCATCGTAGCCGCCAACGCCGGCACCACGAGCACGGGCGCTGTCGACCCGCTGGACGGGCTCGCCGACCTGTGTGCCGCCCGGAATGCCTGGCTGCACGTCGACGCTGCCTACGGCGGCTTCGCAGTGCTGACGGCACGCGGTCGCTCCGCTCTCGCCGGCATCGAACGCGCCGACTCCATCACGCTGGACCCGCACAAATGGCTCTACCAGCCATTCGAAGTCGGCTGCCTGCTCGTACGCCGCGGCTACCTGCTCGATCAGGCCTTCCACGTAATGCCCGATTACCTGCAGGACACGGCCCTGCCCGATGGGGCCGGGCCGGACGCGCCGCGCCTGCCCGTCAACTTCGCGAACCGCGGCATTCAGCTCACCCGCTCGGCCCGCGCGCTCAAACTGTGGCTTTCCATTCAGACCTTCGGCATCGACGCGTTCCGCGATGCCATCGATCGCTGCATGGACCTTGCCCTGGTGGCCGAACACCGCATCGAACGGAGCAGCCGTCTCGAACTGCTCACTCCCGCCCACTTCGGCATCGTCTGCTTCCGTATCCGCGCCGGGGACGCCGATGCGGTCAACAACGCAGCAGTCCGCGCGCTGCTCCAGTCCGGCATCGGCATGATCTCATCGACCCGCGTGAACGGCGTGTTCGCCCTCAGGCTCTGCATCCTCAACTACCGGACGGACGCCCGCGACGTCGCGGCAGTGCTGGACTGGATCGAGGAATTCGACGCGGCGGAGGGCGCCGCGCTCATTGGATCAGACGGTTGATTTCGCGCACCAGCGCCTGCGGTTCGATCGGTTTCGTCAGAAACGCCGCGCAGCCTGCACCGACCGATCGCTCCCTGTCTTCCCGCAGCGCACGCGCCGTAAGTACGATCACGCATACTTCCGCCGTCGCGGGGTCGGCCTTCAGACGCGCCAGCAGCGCGTGCCCATCCATCTGTGCCAGCGTGAGCTCCGTCACCACTATCGCCGGCATCGAAGCTATCGCAATTTCCACGGCCCGCTCACCGTCCGACGCCTCCACCACCTCGAATCCGTGGTGCTCCAGCATGATCCGGTAGACGTTGCGGCTGTCTGCGTCTCTGTCCACAATCAGTACGCGCGCCGCGCCCACGAGCCCACCATTTCGTCGAGACAGCGAGCGCTCGACAGTCAACGTTGAAACGAAACCGGTACGCCAAAATGAGGCAGAAACAGGTGTCGGGGCAAGGGCCGTGTCCGGGGGGCCGGTACCGGGCGTGCGCTCCGGGGTATAGTGCCGGGACGGTACGGCAGGGCGTCGTCCGATGGGCTGTGCAAGAGGGCAAGGAGAGAGAATGGCCGAGATCGAGTGCGTGCGGTGCGGCAGGACAGGGGAGCAGCTGCCGAAGCCGCCGCTCCGCAATGAGCTGGGCGCCCGCGTCCATGAGTCGATCTGCCGGACCTGCTGGGATCAGTGGTTGAAGTACCAGACGGCGCTGATCAACCATCACGGGCTGGACGTGCGGGATCAGCCCGCGCGTGAGTTTCTCATGGGCAACATGGGCGCGTTTCTGTTCAAGACCGGGCAGGCCGAGCAGATCGACACAACGCAGCAGGGCAAGATCAACTGGTGATGGAGGGAGCGGTCGAGGTGCAGCGGCCCGCGGTGCTTCTGGTGCCGGGCTGGAGCGACACGGCTCTGCGTCTGCGTGCGTGCAGCGACTATCTGGTTCAGTCCGGCTGGTCGGCGGGACATGTACGCAGGCTTGATTTTCGCGACAGGTTCGGCAGCAACGTGGGCCATGCTGAAGAGGTCGCCGATGCGGTTGCCGCCCTCAGCGCGGCGACCGGGCAGCCGCGGGTGGCGGTCGTGGCGCACTCGATGGGGGGTCTGGCTCTGCGGCGCTGTCTCATCGATACGAACGGTTCGGCCGTTCACACGGCCGTGTTCGTGGGAACGCCGCACATGGGTACTCTCGTGGCCTGGGCAGCGTGGGGTCGCGGCGGCGCAGAGATGCGGCCGGGCAGTGAATTTCTTCGGGATCTGAATGCGCGCAGCCTGCCGCCGACTGTACGTGCCGTGTGTCTGCGAACGCCGATCGATACCCGCGTGATACCGGGGTCGAGCGCGTGGCTGGAGGGTACCGAGTGCATGACCGTGCGGCTGCCACCGCATTCACGCATGCTGCGCCACCGTCCCACGCTGCAGCAGATCGTCGGGATACTCGCGGCGCCGGCGGCTGACAGCACAACGGCGGCGCGTTATACTAGAACGAATGAAGGTCTGACCCGCGCGGCTGGCGGAGTACGCCAGCGTCCGGCGCGGTGTAGTTCCATCCCGCAGAGCGGCAACAGCAGACACTGATCGGGGCCGTACCACACGGAGTCTTTATGCTGGAAGTGATGAAGCAGAAGATCGCCGATGAGATCGACCGTCTCATGCACGAGTTGACGGTCACTCTTCCCAGGGCGATTCAGAAGGCGGTCGAGCTCGGCGACCTGAGCGAGAACGCCGAATACAAGTCGGCGCTCGAGCAGCAGCAGTTCGTGCAGGCGCGGCTGAACCACCTGACGCAGCGCGCCGGCGAGCTGTCGCGCATCGACCCGACGGCGATTGCGTCCGACCGCGTCGGCTTCGGCTCGAAGGTGCGGCTGCAGCGTGTGGACAGCGACGAGACGGTCGAGTACAACATCGTGTTCGGCGACTACATCGACCTCGAGTCGAACCAGATCTCGATGGCCTCGCCGATCGGGCAGGCGCTCCTCGGCAAGCAGCTGGGCGACGAGGTGGTGGTGCGGGTGCCGCGCGGCGACCGTACGTACACCATTGTGGAGCTCATCACGCTGCCCCAGATGGTAGCGTCGAAGTGATACAGCACCGGCGCCTCACGGTCCTTTGTGCAGCGATCCTGCTCGGGGCACTCGCGCGAGTCCCGGTGACCGCCCAGACGCCGGGCGCCGCACCGACAGTGCGCTGCGACGACCGCACGAACGCCTACTGCGGTGAGATCGCCCGCATCGCGCAGCGGCCGGATGTCGTGCGCGCATTCAGCTTCATCGAACGCCAGAACCCGATCGCGCGACGTGAGCTCATTGCGCTCACGGAGATCCCGGCCCCGCCGTTTGGGGAGCAGGCCCGCGCCGCTGCGTTTGCCGACCTGCTGCGCGGTGCCGGCGCGGATTCCGTCTACATCGACGAGGCGGGCAACGTCACCGCCGTCCGTCGCGGCACGATGGGCGGACGCGTCATCGTCCTTGCCGGCCATCTGGACACGGTTTTCCCCGAGGGCACCGATGTCACCGTGCGGGAGAGCGGTGACACGCTGTTCGCGCCGGGAATAGGCGACGACACGCAGGGTCTGATCGTCGTGCTGCACGCGCTGCGCGCAATGGTGGAAGCAGGAATCCGCGCGGAATCCGATGTCCTGTTCGTCGGCACCGTCGGCGAAGAAGGGCTTGGCGATCTGCGCGGCGTGAAGCACCTGTTCCGCGAGGGCGGCCCGCAGGTCGGTGCGTTCATATCGGTGGATGGCGGATCGGATGCGGGCATCACGAACGAGGCGCTCGGCTCGCGTCGCTACCGCGTGCGGTTCGAGGGGCCCGGCGGGCATTCCTGGGGCGCGTTCGGCACGGGCAATCCGGCGCACGCGCTCGGTCGTGCCATCCTGATGTTCGACACAGTGGCCGCGCGCTTCGTCGCCGAGCCCGGTCCGCGCACTTCCTACAGCGTCGGCCGAATCGGCGGAGGCACGTCCGTCAACTCGATCCCGTTCGAAGCATGGGCGGAAGTGGACATGCGGTCGCAGAGCCAGGCCCGACTGCTCGCACTCGATTCGATCTTCCGCGCGTCGATGCAGCAGGCGGTGGCGGAGCAGAACCGAACCGTCACCACGGGCGTGCCGATCCGCCTCGACGTCGAGCTCGTCGGCGACCGCCCCTCGGGCGTGACCCCGCCAGGCACACCGCTTCTCGAGCGCGTCATCGCTGTCACGCGCTGGTTCGGCGATGAGCCGCGGCTGGGCAGTTCGTCGACGGACGCGAACACGCCCATCGCGCTCGGTATACCGGCGCTCACGATTGGCCGCGGCGGCATTGGCGGCAACTCACACGCGCCGGATGAGTGGTGGCTGGACGTCGATTCCGAGCGCGCCATCAAGCGTGCGCTGCTGATCGTTCTGGCCGAGGCGGGCCTCAACTGATCGGCCTCCGGGATCCAGCGGCACGGATGATGAAGCCCCGCTCCGTGTGGACTGGATCGATTTGCCTCCCGCGGGCCGGAGAAGAACCGGCCTGGCGCGAGCAGGCCTGACACCGGAGCAGCGGCGCTGGTTCGATGGCGTCGTCATTGGCGTCGTCGCTCTGTTCGCATGCGCCTGGGTCGCTGCCATCGTCCATTCCGTCCGCACCGGCGCGCCACGGCCGGGTCTCGCCGGACGCATCACCGCCAATCCGCTGTCCGCCGACGCGCCGCCGCCTGCGCCGTATTTGCTGGATGCCGCGCTTCGCAGACTCGTCGAGAGCAGCGGCTACGGCGGCATCAGCGGTCAGGTCCGCGTCGTCGTGCAGGAGCCCGGTGCGCCTGGACCGTTCGCCGACTCCATCGCCGAGGGTGTCGAGATCCAGTATGCCACGGAGGGCGGCGACACCATCGTAGCGGGGGACAGGGTGCCGCCCCCCGGCATATGGGACGTGCTGCTGCGCGCCCGCGACGGCGTCCTGCGCGTGCCCGACCTCGCCGTACTGTCCATGGTACCTCTGACGCAGAAGCGCCGCGGCCGCATCGGCAGCTACGTCATCGGCTCCTGGCCGAATGAGGAAGGCGGCACGCCCAGCACGGAGGCGTACGTCGCGCCTCGCGGCATGATTCGCGTTACGCCCGAGCGTCTCGATCTGCCGCTGTCGCGTCACTTTCTCCTGCGGCATTTCGTCACGAAAGGCCAGGAAGACGTCTGGCCCAAGTACGTGCTGGTCTCTCCGCGCCTGCTCGACAAGCTCGAGCTCACCATCGACGAGCTGAACCGCTCCGGCACGGCGGTGCAGCACGTCGGCGTGATCAGTGGATTCCGCACACCCAACTACAACTCCGGCGGCGGCGACACTGCCGGGCGCGGCGCGCTGTCCCGTCACATGTACGGTGATGCCCTCGACTGGTTCGTGGACAACGACCAGGACGGGCGGATGGACGACCTCGATGGGGATGGCAGAGTCGACACCGGTGACGGCCGCGTCATTGTCGAGGCGGCCGAACGCGTCGAGGAGATGTACCCCGAGCTGATCGGCGGCATCGGGCTGTACGCACCGACCGGCGCGCATGCCGGCTTCGTCCACATCGACACACGCGGCTACCGCGCACGCTGGTAGCCGATCACGCGAGGAGACAGCATGGCCGACAACGAGCAGGTCAGGGACCAGCGGCGCGAAGAGGCGGAAAGAGCAGCGGGCGCCCCCGCCGCGAGTGTGCGCGAGGAAGATCTCGAGCCGCACGAGGGGCTTCGCTACGTTGCGAAGCTGTTCAAGGCGATGGCGCTGCTGCTCATCTTCATGCTCATCGCCGAGCTCGTCATCGGATTCCAGCAGGACGGTACCGCTGCGCTCGGCATGCTGCTCGTCGAAGCGACCCGGCTCATCGTTTTCGCCGGATTCCTCTGGGGCATCGGCGACATGGCCGTGATGCTCATCGAATCGAATCACGACCTGCGCGCTGTCCGCATTCTGCTCGGCCGTGTGGGCGGAAAGCTCGACCGCATCGCCGGCGTGGCGCCTCACGATCACGCGGCGCCGCACGATCCCACGATGCCTGCGGATCAGGAGAGGACCACGCTGCGGACTGCGCCCCGCGAACACATCGAGCCGTCGGGGCCGCCGCCGATCCGCCGGCCATGACTGTCCCGGCGGTCCTCGACCGTACGTCGGTCAGTGGCCCCGCAGATCCTCCGCATCCGCCACGCGGCGCAGTGCGATGGCGTATGCCGCCGTGCGCATCGGCACGCCTCGCTCCTGCGCGAGCGAGTTCACCTCGCGGTATGCACTCACCATTTTCCGCTCCAGCCCGTCGTGCACCTGCTCCAGCTCCCAGCGGAGCTGCTGCAGATTCTGCGTCCATTCGAAGTATGAGACCACAACGCCCCCGGCGTTGGCCAGGAAGTCCGGCAACACGGGGATGCCTCGCTGCTGCAGGATCTTGTCGGCGATCGGCGTGGTCGGTGCATTTGCAGCCTCGACCAGCATCCTGCACTGAAGTATCCCGGCGTTGTCCTCCTTCGTGATCACACTGCCCAGCGCGGCGGGTACCATGAAATCGCAGGGCACCGCCCACAGTGCATCGCCGGCAAGGGCTTCGCCGCCCGGGAAGCCTGCGACCGTGCGCTTGTCCGCGGCGTAGGCGAGGAGCGCATCGATGTCGATCCCGCCTGTCGCATGGACTCCGCCTTCCGCATCCGTGACCGCGACGACCTTCACGCCCTCCGCAACCAGGCACCTCGCGAGATGGCTGCCGACATTGCCGAATCCCTGAATGGCCGCGGTGCCGCCCTTCCATGGCAGCCCGTAGTCACGTGCCGCTTCCCGCATCACGATCATCACGCCGCGGCCCGTCGCTTCCTCGCGCCCGAGCGAGCCACCGAGGCTGACCGGCTTGCCCGTCACGACCGCCGGCGTGTACCCCTTCTTCTGGCTGTATTCGTCCAGCATCCATGCCATTGTCTGCGCATTCGTGCCCATGTCGGGCGCCGGTATGTCGCGGTACGGCCCCAGCGCGATCGCGATCCGCTCCGTGAACTTGCGCGTGAGCCGCTCCAGCTCGCCCTTCGACATGCCACGAGGATCGACGCCGACACCGCCCTTCGCGCCGCCGAACGGCAGGTCGAGCAGCGCCGTCTTCCACGTCATCAGCGTGGCCAGACCCCGCACCTCGTGCAGATCCACTGTCGGGTGATACCGCACGCCGCCCTTGGTCGGGCCGCGCGCGCCATTGTGCTGCACACGATAGCCGATGAAAACCTTTACTTCCCCGTTGTCCATCAGCACGGGTACCTGCACCGTCACCTCACGGAACGGGATGCACAGGCGGTCTCGCATCGATTGCGGCAGACCCAGCAGGTCCGCAGCCGCATCGAACTGGTTCGTCGTGATCTGTTCCGTGACCATGTGCTCGCTCAAACCAGCCTCCGTCTGATCGGATTCCCGTATACTGCTCGCAACGTGTGCTGCTCGACTACGATCCAGCGGCGTGACGAATATCGACGACGAGGCGGGCAGGATCGCTCAACTCGAAAACACGGTACTGCGTTTGCGACGCGACGCCCGCGACCCATTCCACCTGTGCCTCGAAATCACAGATCAAGCGGAGCGCGCGCAGGTTCGGCAGCTCCAGCGTGCGGTCGCGATCCGCAACCGTCGCGAGTCCCTCTTCCGTATGCGCGTTGGCCGGGTAGAGCAGGATGCGGAGCCGCGCCGCGCCCGGCACATGCACTTCGGCGCCGGACCCGCACTGCATGATCCTGCCATCCCCATAGGCGACGACGTGACCGGGCACGGGGCCCGCGTCGAAGTCGAGGACCACCCTGTCGAACCCATCGTGCCTGGCCGTCCGCACGTCGCTGAGCGTCGCCGCGCCGGCCTCGGGCTTCTCGGCGCGACTCGCATCAGTCGTCCACCCCACACCGGCCGGCTCGGATTCTTCGTCGCGCTGCGGCTGCCGCACCGGCCCGCTGCCCGCGCCATTCTGCGGCAGCGCCGTGGGTGAGGCGGACGGCGACGCGGACGCCGACGCGGACGCGGACGGAGGTGCGGCTGCGGGATCGCCCGGCCCGGTCTCGGGCGGGCCGTCACCCGCGCATGCAATGATTCCCGGAAGAACCAGGACCAGCAGGGCGATCGGACGGGTAATGACCATGCGGTTTCCTCAGGGGGATCGGAGAGGCCGTTGTGGCCGCCGGCCCGTCTACAATGCCGCCGGCCGAACCGAAACCGCAACTGGCCCCCAACTTGCACTTCCGCGCTGCAGGCCGCCGTGCGGCGGCACATCTGAATCGCGCAATGGAGGATGAATGAAGATCAGGATACTGGGTGCGTTCCTGGTGCCGTTCCTGGCACTGGGACTTGGCGCCTGCACGGCCGAGCAGACGGAAGAGGGTGATCTTCCGGACATCGACGTCGAGGGCGGCAACCTGCCGGAGTATGATGTGGACGCTGTCGATGTGGAAATCGGGACGGACACGTCGATGATCATCACGCCGGACCTGGATATCCGCGCCGCGGACGACACCACCGGCGTCTGACCGCTACCCCGGTCCGGCGGGCAGCGGCAGGAGATGCGCTGTCCGACGGACCGCCTTCCTTCCCGACTTGCCGCTCATTCCGTGACCTGCCCACATTGGCGGTGTGCATCATTCCGTACATCGCGGGAGCGGACATGTCGATCGACCTGCTGACGCTCATGGTGGAGAAGCGGCCGAAGCGGCTGCATTTCGATGGCCGCGTGCTCTTTCTGGTTGATGACGCCGGGCTCATGCGTCGTCAGCTGGCCGGCGAGGATCTCGAGCTCACCGACTCCGTCAGATCCCTGCTGCGCGATCAGATTTCGACCGACGAGATCACACCCGCCTACATTTGCTACTACTTCGACGAGACACTCGGAGATTTTCCCTATCTCGGCCTGCGCGCCGGCGGCGAGTTCCCCGTCGAGCGGGGGCTCGTGCGGAAGGGCGGCTTCGTCTGCTCGGTGAGCGGCAAGCGGCGCGGCAAAGGCAGCTCCAGGGAGCAGTCGCCGTATGCCGAGCTGATGGCCGGCATCCGCGTCGTCATTGCCGAGAACATCGAGCGCATCTACAACGAGAACTGCCAGAACCTGGGTGTGCTGACATCCACCGACCTGTCGCTGGTCGATCGGATCCGCTCGGGCGAGGAGATCGACCTCGCGACGTTCACGGCAGGCGTCGACCCGATCACGCGCGACATTATCGAGTACGGCGGCCTGTTCGAATACAACGTGGCGCGGCTGCAGGGGAAGGTGACCGTGCCATCCCTGCCCGGCGTGGCGGAACAGCATGGCGGAGTCGAGCCCGACCTCTCGGACCCCGCTGCCGTGCGGGACCTGCGCGGAGCGGGCGGGAAGGACCGCGAGGCCGACAGGTACGGTGTGGAGAACGCAGCCACGCAGACTGTCGCGACGTCGCGCGCGAACAACGAACCGACTGAGGCACGCTCCTCCGCTCCTCCGCTCTCCCGCTCCTCCGTTCCCCCGCCGATGACGATCGCAGAGAAGATCTTCTCCTCGCACTGGGTATTGGATGCAGCGGGCGGCCAGTTCGGCGTCCCGGCCGTGCGGCCGGGCGACAGCGGTTTCGTCCGCACGGACTGGCGGTTCTCGCACGAGTATGTCTCGCCAATGGCAGCGATCTTCTTCGAGCACAAGCTCGGTGCGGACGCGAAGGTGAACGACCCTTCGACCATCCTCATGTTCCGCGATCATCTCACGTACCTGCATGAGGTCATGCCGCAGGAGCGTGTGCAGCTCGGGCTGCTGGACGTCGCCCGTCAGCTGAAGGACAAGCAGGAGGAGTTTGCCAGGAAGCAGGGCGTCATCTACTACGGCGAGCGGCTCGGCACGCGTGTCGGGTCGGAGGCGATCTGCCATTCGAAGATGCTGGAGAGCTATGCGGAACCGGGCCAGCTCATCGTGGGCACCGACTCGCACACACCGCACTCCGGCGCAATCGGCTGCATTGCGTTCGGCATCGGTACCACCGCCATCTTCAACGCGTGGATCACGAAGGACGTGCGGGTCAGCGTACCGCCCTCGTTCAAGGTCGTGGTGCGCGGACGGAAGCCCGACAACGTGACCGCCAAGGATTTCATGCTCGAGATTTTGCGCCACCCCTACATCCGAGACGGGCATGCGATAGGTGAGATCATCGAGTACGCCGGTGAAGCGGTCGAGTCGCTGAGCATCGACGAGCGCGCGACCATGACGAACATGGCCGCCGAAGTCGGCGCCTTCACCGGCATCGTGGCGCCGGACGAAAAAGCTGTCGACTACCTGGTGCAGGAGCGGGGAATGAACCGCGCCCGCGCCGCCGCGCTGTGCGAAGGCTTGCGGTCCGATGATGGTGCGAGCTACGTCAGGATCATCGACATCGATGCGGCGTCGATCCGTCCGATGGTCGCTCTGCCGGGTGATCCCGGCAACGGTCTGTACATCGACGAGCTCGATGACGACGCCATACGGCTCAATGTCGCGTACGCCGGATCCTGCACGGCCGGCAAGAAGGAGGACATGGAAATGTACGCAGCCGTGCTGCAGGCGGCGTCCGCGGACGGACTGCGCGTTCACCCCGATGTGAAGCTGTACATCCAGTGCGGTTCCCAGGAAGTGCGTCAGTACTGCGAGGATCGCGGATATCTCCGCCTGTTCGAAGAGATGGGCGCCGAGTTCATCGAGCCCGGCTGCGGCGCGTGCATCGCCGCCGGCCCGGGCACCAGCCGCACCGCCGGCGAGGTGACGATCAGCTCTCAGAACCGCAACTTCCCCGGCCGCTCCGGGCCCGGTCAACTCTATCTGGCTTCGCCGTACACGGTCGCCGCATCAGCGGTCGCCGGCTGCATCACGGAATGGCAGCGCGGCGTGCCCATCCGCCAGCTCGTGTCCTGACTCCTGTGGATGTCCGCATCGACACGGCTGCGCTGCTGAGCACGCTCGTCGCGGTCCCCTCCGTGAATCCGCTGCTGGCGCCGGGAGCCAGCGGTGCGGGCGAGGCGGCGATCGCGCAGACCATTCGCGACTGGCTCGGTTCACGCGGCATCCGGGCTGCGCTCGAAGAGGTCGAGCCGGGCCGCTCCAACGTGGTCGCGCGAGTGGGCAGCGGAGCCGCGCCGGTGCTCGTACTGTGTGCGCACATTGATACCGTCCCGGGCAGCAACATGGACCAGCCGTTCGACCCGCGCGTCGAGGCAGGCCGTCTGTACGGCCGCGGCAGCTATGACATGAAAGGCGGGGTTGCGGCGGTGATGTGCGCACTGGCCGACCTGTCGGAGCAGCCCCCGGGCGGC
This sequence comes from Gemmatimonadota bacterium, assembly GCA_040882575.1. Classification (GTDB taxonomy): domain Bacteria; phylum Gemmatimonadota; class Gemmatimonadetes; order Longimicrobiales; family RSA9; genus SH-MAG3. The sequence continues at coordinate 6,031 of JBBEBA010000011.1, read as the reverse complement.
ACTGTCGTGGGCGCGTTCGTGGTGGACGAGGAGTACGCGAGTGCGGGCGCGTTCGACTTCGTGAAGCGCCACGCCGCCGACGCCTGCATCCTGACGGAGCCGAGCGAGGAGCACCTCGTGCTCGCTCACAAGGGCTTCATCTGGCTCGAGATCGAAACGACCGGGTTCGCAGCGCATGGCAGCCGCTGGGACCTCGGACGGAGCGCGATTGCCGACATGGCACGCATCGCCACGGCGCTCGACAACTACGACAGAACGACGTTGCGCGCGCGGCAGCATCGTCTCACAGGACCGGCTTCGCTGCACTGCGGCACGATCGCGGGCGGTGATGGCTGGTCCACCTACGCTGCGCACTGCACGCTCCAGGTGGAGCGCCGGACGATCCCCGGCGAGTCTGCGGATGAAGTCGTCGAGGAAGTCCGCCGGATCGTGGCCGGCGCGGGCGCGGAAGCGCGCATTGAAGTAGTGCTCGTGCGGGACCCGCTCGAATGCGAGCCATCGAGCCCGATCGCGATGGCCGTGCGGGACGCCGCGCGGTCGGTGCTCGGCAGACAGCCGGAGGATCGCGGCGTCGCGTACTGGATGGACGCCGCGGTGTTCGCCAACGCAGGGATTCCCACCGTCAACTACGGCCCGGCCGGCGCTGGAGCGCACGCTGTCGAGGAGTGGGTGGACCTCGCCTCGGTCGAGCGGACTGCGGCCGTGCTGGCCGGCGCCGCGCGGGCGTTCTGCGGCCCCTGAGCGCCGCGCTGCCTGCGCCCGGCGACGCGCTCCCGACGCTTGGCCAGACCGGGAGGGACTGGTACTTTCCGCCATGACCATGAAATCTGCTGCGACCGCCCTCCTGACCGCGGCGCTCGTGCTGCTGTCCGGCTGCGACACCGACGACCGCACGCCTCTGGTGATCTACTCGCCGCACGGCGCCGACATGCTGAGCGCGTTCGAAGCCCGCTTCGAGGAGCTGAATCCTGCGGTCGATGTCCAGTGGCTGGACATGGGCTCGCAGGAAGTGCTCGACCGGGTGCGCTCCGAGCGGGCGAACCCGCAGGCCGACATCTGGTGGGGCGCGCCCGCACCCATGTTCGAGACCGCAGCAGCGGACGGTCTGCTCGAGTCGTTCGCCCCGACCTGGGCGGGCGGTGTGCCGCCCGACGCGCGGAGCGCAGAAGGCTTCTGGCATGGCACATACCTGACGCCGGAAGTCATCGCGTACAACACCAACCTGGTGCTGACGAGTCAGGTACCGGACGACTGGGAGGACGTACTGCTTCCGCAGTGGCAGGGCGAGGTCCTGATCCGGGATCCCGTCGCGAGCGGCACGATGCGAACCATCTTCGGGATGTTCATCATTCGCTCCATTCGCGAGACCGGCGACACTGCGGCCGGCTTCGAGTGGCTGCGGCGGCTGGATGCGCAGACCAAGGATTACGTGTTGAACCCGACGATGCTGTACTCGCGGCTGGGACGTGGCGAAGGTGCGCTCACGCTGTGGGACATGCCCGATATCGAAGAGCTCAAGGCGAAGACCGGCTACCCCATCGAGTATGTCTTTCCCTCGAGCGGCACGCCCGTTCCCGTTGATGCCGTCGCAATCGTGCGCGGCGCGCCGAACGCGCAAGGCGCGCGCGCGTTCGTCGAATACATAGGCGGCACCGAAGCCGTGACACGCGCTGCTCGTGTCTTCCATCGTCTGCCCGCGCGGTCCGACATACCGGCGGACTCGCTCCCCGAGCGCCTGCGCGACGCGCGCGACCGCATCGTCACGGAGCCGATGGACTGGGACCTGTTCCAGCGTGAGTCGGCGAACTGGATGCGCCACTGGGATGAACACGTGCGTGGTCGCGGCCGCCCGGCCGCCGAGTAATGCTGGAGCTGCGCGGACTGACCAAGGTGTTCCGTGCAAGACCGCACGATGTGGTCGCCGCCGATGACATCACGTTCGCCGTACGGCGGGGCGAGCTCGTATCGCTGCTCGGGCCGAGCGGCTGTGGCAAGACGACGACGCTGCGTCTGGTCGCCGGCTTCGAGACGCCGACTTCCGGATCGATCCAGCTCGCCGGCCGCGACGTCACGCGGCTGCCGCCGCAGAAACGCCAGACGGGCATGGTCTTCCAGAACTACGCCCTGTTCCCCCACCTGGACGTGTTCGAGAACGTGGCGTTCGGGCTGCGCACGAGAGGCGATGACCGGCCCGACGTGCTGCGGCGAGTGGGCCGCGCGCTCGAGCTCGTCGATCTGACCGGCTACGGTGCGCGCCAGGTCCAGGAGCTGTCGGGCGGGCAGCAGCAGCGTGTTGCGCTTGCACGCGCCATCGCGCCGGAGCCGCCACTGCTGCTGCTCGACGAGCCGCTCTCCAACCTCGACGCCGCGCTCCGTGAACGCACGCGGCTCGAGCTGCGGATGCTGCTCAAGCACCTGGGCATGACGGCGGTGTTCGTGACGCATGACCAGGACGAAGCGTTCGCGCTCGCCGACCGGATCGCTCTGCTCGATCACGGCCGCCTGCAGCAGTACGACACGCCCGACGAGCTCTACCGCCGGCCGTCGAATCCGTTCGTCGCCGGCTTCATCGGCCATGCGAACTTCCTGGACGGGACTGTCCGCACCGCAGCGGCGGAGAGGCTTGATGTAGAGGTGGCAGCCGGTGCGGTGTGGCCGGCGCGCGCTGTCGCGGGCATGACTGCTGACGTAGGCGACCGTGTCCGCCTCATGGTGCGACCGGAATCCCTGCAGCTGATGCACGGCAGCACGGGTCAGGATGGGCGTTCCCTGGCCGGGTCCGTCCGGGAACGCAGGTTCGCCGGTCCGTTCACGAGCGTCATCGTGGATGCTGCCGGCGCGGAGCTTACGATCCACGCGCGCGACACACGTGTCGTGCCCGGCGAAACCGTGAACGTCGTGGCGGCGGGGGGGGTGGTCGCCTTCCCGGCCGGGCCATGACGTCCACGCGCGCGACCGCACGGGGCCCCGGATCCGATCGGCGGCTGTGGCCGCTCGCGGCGGTGGTAGTCACGCTGCTGGTGTGGCTCGTCGCATATCCGAACATATTTGTGCTGTTCGACAGCATCCGCGCGCCCGGCGGGTGGAGTTTCGACGGCTACACACGATTCATGCGCAGCACGTCCGAGCGCACCGCCGTGTGGAACAGCATATGGATCTCGCTCGCGAGCGTCGTGCTCTCCGGAAGCATTGGCGTGCCGCTGGCGTTCCTCTTCTCACGTCTCGAATTCCCCGGCCGACGCGTGCTCGGCGCATTGATCTCGCTGCCCGTACTGCTGCCGCCGCTCGTCGGCGTGATTGCGTTCCTCTTCCTGTACGGCGAAACCGGGTTCCTTACGCGCAGCGTGCAGCTGCTCCTGCGTCGCGATGAGCCGCTCTGGGAGCTGCGCGGCGCCGGCGCCGTTCTGCTCGTTCACGCCTACACGATGTACGTCTACTTCTACCTGTTCACCAGTGCCGTTCTCGCGCGGCTCGACGAGTCTCACGCCGAAGCTGCCGCAGCGCTGGGCGCGTCTCGCCTGACCACCCTCCGGCGCGTGACGCTGCCCCTGCTCATGCCAGGCATTGGCGGCGCCGCTCTGCTCGTATTCATGACATCGATGGCATCATTCAGCGCACCATACGTGTTCGGTGGAGGCTTCCGCGTGCTCACGACGCAGATCTTCGCGAGCAAGTTGAACGGCGACCTCCGGCTGGCGGCCGTCGAAACCGTGTTCCTCGCCGTGATCTCCATCCTGTTCCTTCTGGCACTGCAGAAGTATGAGAAGGGCCGCGGCTACACGGGCGCAGCGAAAGGCACGGCTCCACGCGCCCGGCGAACCCCGAACGGCCCGCGGGCCTGGCTGCTCACTGGCGTGGCCGGCGCGATCGCGCTGTTCCTGCTGCTGCCGCACGCGACGGTGTTCGTCGTGTCGTTCGTGCCGGAAGGCACCTGGACGACGGAGCTGTTCCCGCCCGTCTATGCGCTCGACAGCTACCGCACGCTGTTTGGCGATCGCGAACGCATGCGGCCCGTGTTCAACTCGTTCCGCATGGCCAGCATCGCGACGGTCGCGAACGTGATCCTGGCCTTTGCCGCGGCGTATCTGCTCGCCCGCAAACGCGCACCTGGCAAGGCGTGGATCGGGCTGCTGGTCGCGCTGCCGTGGGCGCTGCCCGGCACCGTGCTCGCCATGGCGCTGGCCACGACCTTCAGCGCGCACTCGCCGCTCACCGGCCGGTTCGTGCTGATCGGTACGGCCTGGATCCTTCCGCTCGCCTACTTCATCCGCAACATCCCGCTCGTCACGCGCGCCGCGCTGGCGAGCTTCCAGCAGTTCGATCCCGCGCTGGAGGAAGCATCCGCCGCGCTCGGCGCCGGCTGGTTCCGCACCGCCCGGCGTATCACACTGCCGCTCGTGATCCCCGGCCTGGCCGCGGGCGCCATGCTCGCGTTCGTGACCGCACTCGGCGAGTTCGTCGCTTCGATCATGCTCTATACGCACCGCACGCGACCGATCTCGATCGAGATCCTGTCCCAGCTGCGCGGCTTCGATTTCGGCACCGCCGCGGCCTACGCCGTGCTGCTGATCGTGCTCATGGCCATTGTCTTCGCATTCGGTCAACGTTCCGTCGCCGCCGGACCATACGGCAACTGACGTGACCGGCAGCATCTTCGTCGGCATCTCCGGCTGGACATACGCCGGCTGGCGCGGCCCGTTCTATCCCGATGACGTGCCACACTCCCGCGAGCTGGAGTTTGCCAGCCGCCAGTTCAATGCGATCGAGATCAACGGCACGTTCTACTCGCTCCAGCGGCCGCACAACTTCGCAGACTGGCGGGACAGGACGCCCGACGACTTCTGCTTCGCCGTGAAGGGCAGCCAGTTCATCACGCACATGAAGCAGCTGCGCGATGCGGAGAGGCCGCTCGCAAACTTCTTTGCGTCCGGCGTGCTGCGGCTGGAGGAGAAGCTCGGTCCGATCCTGTGGCAGTTCTCCGATCGCATGCGCTACGATCGAGAGCGGTTCGAGAGGTTCCTCGAGCTGTTGCCGAAGAGCGAGCGGTCGGCTTCGCGGCTGGCCCGCAGACACGACGCCCGCGTGACCGGCCGTTCATCGTTCCACACCAGCAGCGACCGCCGTATCAGGCACGCCTTCGAGGTCCGCAACCCGACCTTCTTCAACGACGACTTTCTCGGCCTGCTCCGCGCGCACGAGGCCGCGCTCGTCTTCTCCGATGCGGCTGCGGACTGGCCCTATGCCGAGGACGTGACCGCCGACTTCGTGTACCTGCGCCTGCACGGCGCCGAGGAGTTGTACGCGAGTGGCTACACCACCCCGGCGCTCGGTGACTGGGCCGACCGCGTTCGCGCCTGGTCTGCCGGCCGTGAGCCCGCCAACGCGCATCGCGTCGGAGCGCCTGCGCCCGCAACACAGCGGGGACACGACGGTCGCGATGCGTTCGTGTTCTTCGACAACGACGCAAAGGTACACGCGCCGTTCGATGCTTTCGAGCTCGCCGACCGCCTCGACATCGACTGGAGATTCCACCATGCCGAATGAACGAATCGCCGCACTGACGAAGATGCTGGAACGATCGCCCGACGACCCCCGCTTCCACTTCGGCCTCGCCATGGAGTACGAGAAGCTGGCCGACTGGGGAGCCGTGGCGGAACAGCTCACACGCTACCTCGAGCTGACCGAGGACCAGGGCAATGCGTGGGGTCGCCTGGGCCACGCGCTGCGGCAGCTCGGCCGCGATGACGAAGCACGCGCGGCGTACCAGCGGGGTATCGAGAGCGCGCGACGGCATGGGCACCCGAGCATGGCGGCGGAGTTCGAGGAGGTGCTGGCGGACTGGGGGTGAGGGGGAGGGGGAGGGCCTGTGTCACGCGAAGACGCGGAGGAACTGCTGAAGACGCGAAGAACGGCGGCGGATGAGTACAAACCTCGCGGCGAGTTGCCGTGGGTGACCAGGGGTAGGGTCCTTAGCTAGTTCGCGTCCGGAAACTCGTAACATGATGTAAGGAGATGAGATCGGCGCATCCAG
>JBBEBA010000010.1:0-44719 GCA_040882575.1 Gemmatimonadota bacterium | reverse complement strand
TCAGCTCCACTCCGCGAACAGGACAACCCGATCGATGAGCGCCGAGACCGTCATCGGCCCGATGCCGCCGGGCACTGGCGACAGCGCGGCGAGGTGGTCGGTGCCTCCGGACACGTCGATGTCGCCGTGCGCGTCCTCGTTGAAGTAGCCCACGTCCACGGCGATGGTGCCGGGCGTGAGCGCGCTCGAAGGCACCAGCCCCGACCGCGCCGCGGCGACCACCACCAGCTCCGCCTCGCCGACGCGCCGCTCCAGCTCCGCGTGGTCGGGCGGGACCAGTGCATCCATCTCCGCGCCGTGCCGCTCGAGCGCCAGCCGGAACATGAGCGAGAACGGGAGCTCGTCGGCAACGACGATACCGCGCCGCGCCGCTACCGACACACCATGCGACTCCAGCAGCAGCAGGCCTGCAGTCACGGTGACGGGTGGCAGCGCCTCCTCGTGCTCCATGAACTGCGCCACCCGACCCGGCGTCATGATGTCCACATCGAGATGGACAGGGATTGCGGCGGCGAGCGCGTCGCCATCGATGGCTGCCGGAAACGGAAACTGCACGAACACGCCATCGAGCGACTCTCCGTCCACGGCCGCCTGAATCTGCAGGACTGCAGCGCGCGTGTCGGTGCCGGGCCGCAGCACGAGCGGCAGAGCCTCGACACCGACGGCGGCACAGGCACGCACTTTCCGCTCGACGTGCGACACGCGACCGTGCTCGTCGCCGAACGCGACGATCAGCAGGCGCGGCGCATGGCCCCGGCGACGGCGCACCTCCGCTGCGCGCTCGGCGATGAGCGAAGCACGGCGGGCGGCGAGCGTGGTGCCATCGAGGAGGATCATGTGGGTAACATCGTGAAGCGTGAAACGTGAAACGTCAACGTGAAGCGTGAAGCGTGAAGCGTGAACGTAACATCACGGCGGGTGGGGGTGGAGGGTGCTGGGGCGGGGGGTGTCAGGGGGAGCGGTGGACGAGGCAGAGGAACTCGTCGCGGGTGGCGCGGTCGGTGCGGAACGAGCCAAGGAGGGCGCTGGACAGGGTGCTGGAGCCGTCAGGCGCTCCTGCGCCTGGAGCCGGCGCGCGAACACATCCACGATGCGCGGGATCTTCGACAGGCCGATGATGCGGCGGTCCGGGATGTATGCGACATCGGCACGTACAGCTCGATGTCGCGCACGACAACCATGCTCTCGTCGCTTCGTCGAACACGCCGCCGCCGCCGACGTCGTGCACACTCTGCGCATAGCCGCGCGTCAACCTGATCGAGCGGAAGTGCCGGTGCGCCCGCGGCACGGCTTGCAACGCCGCGACTGCCCGCGCTGCAATGACGCACCGGCCGCCCGTCACGAGCCGCGCACTGTCTGCTGCAGCGCCTTCGCGTGCTCCAGGTGCGCCTCGAATGCCGGCCGCACACCGACCAGCGTCTGCTTCAGCTCGGCGTTCGTCGCGCTCGGAATCAGCAGGCCGTCCAGCGCGTCGAGCACCGTCTGATGGTACGCCACCTCGTTGTCGATGTACGCCTGGTCGAACTCAGCCCCGCTCTTCGTCTCCAGCGACTGCCGCGTCTCCGCGGCCGATGCCTCGAGCGAACGGCTGACATCGCTCTCCTCCGGCGTCACGCCCAGACGCGTGACCAGTTCCACGGCACTCTCGTTCACGGCAGTGTGGTCCGTGATCATGGTCTCCGCAAACTGCTTCACCGCGGGATCCGTCGCCCGCTCGCGCGCAAGCTCGCCGTATCTCACGTCGATCTCGTTCGCCGCCACCACGATCGCCGCGATCTCCGCGTCCGTCACCGCCGGCTGCGCGGAAGGCGCTGCTTCCGCCGCTGCCGGCCCCGCCGATGCTTCCTCTTCGGGCGCTTCGCTGCACGCCGCGCCGATCACCACCACCAGCGCCGTCGCCAGGACACGCGCCTTCCCTGCTCGTTTCATCTCGACCCCAGGAGTTCCATTCGCCCATCACTCACCGGGTGCGCGGGCCCCTCAGCCCTCAGCCGGCGGCAGTATGTCAAGAAAGTCCTTGAGAAACCAGCTCCGGGGCTGGTGGTGCACTATTTTGTGAAGTGGGAGGGTGAACCGAATGGCCGAAGGCAAATGGCGGGACCGGGTGCTGGAGAGCACGCGGTGGCGCGTGGTGGCGCTGCTGCGGCGGTCGGCAGGGACGGTGGGCGATCTGGCGCGGGCGCTGGAGCTGACGGACAACGCGGTGCGGCTGCACCTGGCGGCGCTGGAGCGGGATGGTCTGGTGGAGGCGCACGGGAAGCGACGGGAGTGGACGGGCAAGCCGGCGGTGGTCTACAGGACGACGGCCGGAGCCGAGACGCTGTATCCGAAGCCGTATGACCTGGTCCTGTGGGAGCTGCTCCGGGTTCTGGAGGAGCGGGATGGCGCAGCGGACGTGGAGGCAGTGCTGAAGGCGGTCGGTGCGCGTCTCGGCGAAGCGGCCGCGTCGCGTCATGCGGAGCTGCGGGGTCGCGCAGACCATGCTGCAGCGGTGCTGACGAAGCTGGGTGGCCTGGTGGAAGTCGAGGAGGATCCCGGCGGGTTTCTGCTGCAGGGATACAGCTGTCCGCTGGCTGCACTGACGCCGGGGTGTCCGGCCGCATGCCTGCTCGCGGAATCGCTGGTGTCCGGGCTGGTCGGCGCCGCCGTGACCGAGCGCTGCGACCGGACCGACCGACCGCGGTGCGCCTTCCGTGTGGAGGCGGCATAGGCGGTCGGCCGCGTTGGAGCAGATCGTGCAGACACGGAGGCGGCCGCGGGCGCGGCGTTCGTGTCGATCCAACCAGGAGTCCCGCACGGTATGTCAGCACGTGGAGCGCAGGCTCGCAGGCAGGAGGGGCGCACGAGGCGGGAAAAGGTGCCCGTCGTCGTAGTGGACCAGCACGAGGAATTCGCGCGGATCATCGCGCAGCGGATGGCGGAACTGATTCGTGAGAAGACGTCACGGGGCGAGCGTCCGGTGCTCGGCCTGGCAACGGGAAGCACGCCGATCGAGGTGTACCGCGAGCTGATCCGCATGCATCGCGAGGAAGGCCTCGACTTCTCGAACGTGATCACGTTCAACCTCGACGAATACTACCCGATGGAGCCGGACAGCATCCACAGCTTCCGTCGCTTCATGGATGAGAACCTGTTCAGCGGCATCAACATCCCACCCGGCAACATTCACTTCCCACAGGGCAACGTGCCGCGCGACCAGGTGGACGCGGAATGCGCGGGATATGAGGCGGCGATCCGCGAGGCGGGCGGCATCGATCTTCAGGTGCTGGGCATCGGGAAGACGGGGCACGTCGGCTTCAACGAGCCGGGCTCCGGCTTCGAGAGTCGGACACGCGTGATCGCGCTCGACACGCTGACGCGACGTGACGCCGCGCCGGACTTTTTCGGCGAGCAGAACGTGCCGATCGAAGCGATCACCATGGGCGTGGCCACGATCCTGGACGCAAGGGAGATCGCGCTGCTGGCAACGGGCGAGCACAAGGCTGCGATCATCAAGCGCGCGGTGGAAGGTGCGATCTCGCAGGACGTTGCGGCGACGTACCTGCAGGAGCACCCGAACGCGACGTTCTACCTCGACTCTGCGGCTGCCGCGGAGCTGACGCGAATCAGGACGCCGTGGGTGGTCGGCGAGGTGGAGTGGACGCGGGAGCTGGAGATCCGCGCCTTGATCTGGCTGAGCGAGGTGACGGGCAAGTCGGTGCTGAAGCTGGACTCGCTCGACTACCGCGAGCATCACCTGAGCCCGCTGCTCGCGCGCTACGGCACGCCGGGCCCACTGAACGGCGAGGTATTCAATGCGCTGCTGACGAAGATCCGGGGCAGGAGTCGGCTGCCGTCGGGGAAGCGCGTGATCGTGTTCAGCCCGCACCCCGACGACGACGTCATCTCGATGGGCGGCATGCTGAACAAGCTGCACCAGAACGGGAACGACATCGTCGTCGCATACCAGACGTCCGGCAACATTGCGGTATTCGACCACGAGGTGCGGCGCTACCTCGATTTCGTGCGTCGATTCGCGCGCGACTTCGAGGAGTGCGGCGCCGCGGCGACGGAGATCGTGGAAGGGACGGAGCAGTGGATGTCAGCGCGGCGTCCGGGCGAAATCGACACGCCGGCCGTGCAGAAGATCAAGAAATCGATCCGTGAAGCGGAGGCCGTGTCGGGCATCGAAACGTTCGGCATGAAGCGCGAGCAGGCGTGCTTCCTGAACCTGCCGTTCTACCAGACGGGCAAGGTGAAGAAGGACCCGATCGGGCCGGCGGACGTCGAGATCACGCTGGACCTGCTGGAGGAGCATCGTCCCGAGTACATCTTCGTGGCCGGAGACCTGTCGGATCCGCACGGCACGCATCGCATGTGCCTGGAGGCAGTGCATCAGGCGCTGGGCCGGTACGGCGGCGACGCGCCGGAGGTGTGGTACTATCGCGGAGCCTGGCAGGAATGGCCGTTGTCGGACGCGGACGTGCTGATGCCGATGTCGGAGGATGAGCTGCGTCTGAAGATCCAGGCGATCTTCAAGCACCAGAGCCAGAAGGACCGCGCGCCGTTTCCCGGTCATGACGACCGCGAGTTCTGGCAGCGTGTCGAGGAACGGAACCGCTCGACGGCCGCAGGGCTCGACCGCCTCGGCCTGCCGGAGTATTTCGCGATGGAGAGCTACGTCGTGCGGCAGGCGGGCGAGCCGCTCGAGCGGCCGACACTGTCCACGGCGGAGCTCGCGACGCGGCCGCGGCTGCGGAGGCGCACCGACCGCGTCGGCTAGGGTCCTGACACTAGGGCACCATCACGCGCAGCGCATCGCGCACGACGTGCATGCTGACCGGCGACACGCCCGCCGGGTCGCCGTCGATCTGCACGGCGATGGGCGGCTCCGCATCGATCGTGATCGACTGTGCCTGGAAGTGGACCAGACGTTCGGAGCCGGAGAATCGGCGGTGCGCCACCCGCCACAGAATGGACGCCACGTCCGGCGCGTGACGGGGAGCGACGATGACGACATCGAACAGCCCGTCGCGCCAGGCGCCCTCCGGCTCGGGTGCGAGCGAGAAGCGGAGCGGGAGCCAGCCGCCGAACAGCTCGCCGGCATTTGCCACCATGACAGAGACCGCGTCCACCTCGAACTGGCGGTCATCAGCCGTGATGCTGAACCGCTGCGGCGCGAGGGTGAGCGCCTCCTTCACCGCCGCGTACACGTATGCACCCAGGCCCCAGCGCTCCTTCAGCTCCCGTGTCGCGCTGCGCATCACGGCGGCGTCGAAGCCCGCCCCCGCAATGAGCGCGAAGTAGCGGTCGCCGATGCGGCCGAGATCCATGGTGGTCTCGCATCCCTGCACGGCGACGCGCGCGGCGGCAGCGATGTCGAGCGGAATCCCGAGGTTCTGCGCGACCTGGTTGCCGGTGCCGCCCGGGATGATGGCCAGCGGTGTCGTGGAGCCGGCGAGTCCCGTCGCGGCCTCGGCGATGGTGCCGTCGCCTCCGCACACGGCGACACGGTCGAAGCCCAGGCGCGCTGCATCGCGGGCCAGGTCCGTGGCATGGCCGGCGCCGGTGGTCTGTTCGAGATGGAAGGGCGCGCCCAGGGAATCGAGCGCGGTGCGCAGCCGGCGCAGGAGGGCAGTCGCGCCCTCCTGTCCGGCGAACGGATTGACGATGACGAAGGTGCGGTTCAGCGCGCGAGCTCGAACTCTGGGCTCGTCGCTATGCTCTGAAGCCGCGCAACCCGCTCTTCGGTCGCGGGGTGCGTGCTGAAGAGGCGCAGCATGCCGCCGCCGCGCAGGGGGTTCACGATCGCGAGCTGAGCAGCTGCCGGGTTGACCTGCATCGGAATGCGCTGAGCGGCGTTGTCGAGACGCTGCAGCGCGCTCGCGAGGTCCATGGGCCGCCCCGTGATCTGTGCGGCCGTCGCGTCCGCCTGGAACTCGTTCTGCCGGCTGATCGCGAACTGAATGACCATGGCCGCGATCGGGGCGACGATGGCGACTGCCAGCGCCGCGAACGGGTTGTTGCCTTCCTCGCTGCTGCGGCCGCCACCGAAGATCATGCCCCACTTCACGATGTTCGCGACCATTGCGATCGCACCGGCCATGGTGGCTGCCACGGTGCCGACCAGCATGTGACGATGCTTGATGTGCGCGAGCTCATGCGCGATCACGCCCTCGAGCTCCTGGCGGCTGATCAGCTTCAGGATGCCTGCCGTGCAACACACGACAGCATGCTCGTGGTTGCGTCCGGTCGCGAACGCGTTCGGCTGCTCGGACGGCGCAATCGCAACGGTCGGCATCGGCAGACCGGCGCGCTGACGCAGCCGGTCCACCATCTCATACAGCTCGGGCGCATCCGCCTGCTCGATGATCCGCGCCTTGTACATGCGCAGCACCATCCTGTCGCTGAACCAGTACATCCCGAAGTTCATGATGGCGGCCATGATGAAGAACAGCACCATGCCCTGCTGTCCGCCCAGTGCGCCGCCGAGAACAACGAGCAGCGCCGTGAGACCCGCCATCAGTACGAAAACCTTCATGCGTTCCATCGCCGTCCTCCAGGGTTGATTCCGCTGCCACGATAGTACCCTCGGCGACCGGCGTCGGTCCAGTCACAGCGCCATGGTTCCCGGGACTCGCTGCGGCGGCCTGTGCGTCCTTCGCACAGCCATGTCCTCACCCTGTCCTTCCAGAGTGCCGCCGCCATCGAAGGTACTTCGGCCGCCGCCACTCGATGCATGCGCGAGCGCGGCCGTGAATCTGAGCAGGTCCGGCCGGCCCGCGCCTTCGACGCCGGATCCCGATGCTGCGCCGGTGCCGGCCAGGCGCAGGTCGCCCTTCGTTTCCAGCGCGGACAGCGGCCCGCTCACCTCGACGGTGCCGACCAGCAAACCGTCTACGGGCAGGCCGCCGGGCAGGATCTGCTCGAGCAGCGTCACGTCGAGCGGTGACGCGCGCAGGTCCACCTGGGTGAAGTAGAGCGAGTCGCCCACGACGACGCCGAACGTGCCGGCCAGCTGCGTACCGGGCGTAGACAGGCGCGCGTCGCGCGCGAAGTAGAGCGTACCGCCGGCCTCCTGCGACTGGATGCGCAGGTCGAGCGAACCGCCGCCCTCATCCGGCAGCGCGGGGTAGAGCCACTGCAGATCACTGAACGCGAAACGGTCGCCGGAAACCTCGATGTCCATCATGTTGCGCTCGGCGCCCACGATCACGCGCCCGACGATGGAGGCGCCGCTCGATGCGAGCTCGACCTCCGGCAGGTCGAACGACACGACGCTGTCGCGCATGGTCAACGTCCCGCGGGCGTCCTCGATCCGGAACGGGTCCCGCCATACGTAGCCGCGGCCGCTCACCGCGCTGATGTCGAAGAGGCGCCCCTTCTCCACGGGTGACTCCCAGATCACGCGGTCGAGCCGGGCGTTCACGTTCTCGAACCGCATGGTGCGCACGAGACCACTCGCCAGTCGCTCGACGATGATGCGCGCCGTGTCCGCCGGTACGTCGATGCTTGCCGGATCCAGCGGCAGTCGCACCGTCGCGGTGCCGTTGATGATCCGTGCATCCCTGAACAGGATGAGTCTGCGCTCGGACGTCGCGGGTCCGGGCGTCGTGTCCGGGAACACGTACTCGTAGTTCCAGGCGGTGTCGCCAGGCAGCTTCTCGAGCACGACGTCGGGGTTGTGCAGCACGACGCGGTTCAGTTCGATGCTGCCGCCAGCCAGTGTTTTCCAGTCGTACTGCAGCTCCAGGCTATCCGTACTGAGGAATGGGCGCCCGCCGGGATCGACAATGCCGAAGTCGTGGATCACCACACCACCGAGCAGGCCGCCGCCGCTGATGCGCGAGAGGCGCAGCTCGCCGGCGATGCGTTCATCGAGCCAGCTCACTGCGAAGCGGCGCGCGCGCTCCATGCCCCAGTCGGTACGCGTCAGCAGCCAGATGGCTGCGCTCGCGATGAGCAGCCCGGCGACGATGCCGATGACGATGTAGCCTGCCAGGCGAAGAGGTCGCGTCACGTCAGAACGCCTGTCCTATCGAAAAGTGGAACTGGAGTCTATTTGTGAACGACGCATGAGGCTGCCACGTCACGGCGTCCAGTGTGCGAAGCTGGCGACGGTTCGCGAGATCCTCCGGCGCGTAAACTACGTCCGGCAGGCGCTGCGATGCTGCGTGCCCATCCCGGCTGCAGTCGGGAGGCAATAACCACGCCGCGAAACGGGTCGTGATAATGCGACAGCTCGCCCGGCACGCGCACGTAGTCGCCCGCAGCACGTCGATCTCGCGGTCCTGGCGACGAAGTTGACGGAGAAGATCAGGTCCGTCGGCGCGCGCCGTGTCGAGCACTACATCCGCATCGCGGAAGCCGGACCGACAGCACCTCCACCGTGTCGCCCGGCAGCCCGCTGCGCGGACCCGACCGCCGGCCGGATGCCGGCCGCGGCACTGACCAGCAGCAGCGCTGCCCCGGTGCGAAGCAGTGTGGCCCCGGCGCGGGGCGGACGCATGCGGCGGAGCATCAGTCTTGGGGCCGCTCAGCCGGCCGCAGGCCGGGCACCAGCTCGGCCGGCCGCGGCACGCCGATCGGGCGCGAGAGCGCGATGCCCTCCTCCACGTCGCCGGTCCGCTCGGCGAGGAAGCGGCGGCCCGGACGCGGGAACAGGTGCCGGCTGATCGGCGCGAAGCCGAGCAGCTCATCGAAGTACATGTAGTGCGTGACGCGGATCCGGTCCTCACCGACGCGTATGAGGTTCAGGCTGTTCTTCTCGCGCTCCCGCACGCGGCCGCGCCGCGAGGTGGTGGTGCCGGACTGCACGATGATGATGCCATGCTCACGGTCGCGTCCCGGGTAGACATCGAGCGAATTGCCGACGTACGCGCGATGCAGGTGCCCGCCGAGCACCAGCTCCACGCCGAGGTCGGCGAACCGGTCGATCGCCCGCTTTGCGCGCGGCATGACCTGACCGCCCTCGTAGTCGGGTGCGGGTGCGAAATGATGGTGAGTAACAACGATCCGCGCCTGATGCGGCTCCGCTTCCTCGAACGCGCGGGCGCAGAAGTCGAGCTGCCACGCATCGATGCGCCCGTTGGTGATCGCGCGCAGCGGGCTCGTCGAGTTGAGCGCGACGATCACCGCTTCATCCACCCGGTACACCGCGTCCAGTTCGCTGGAGATATACTCGCGGTACAGGCGGTACGGCGCGAACACACGCTCCAGGATACGATACAGCGGTATGTCGTGATTGCCCGGCACGACGACGGTTGGCAGACTCGGCAGCCGGTCGAGAAATGCGCGGGCCGCGGCGTACTGCTCGCGGGTCGCACGCTGCGTAAAATCGCCGCTGGCAACGATCAGGTCCGCGGGCGTCTCGTGTGCGGCCCGGATGAGCGCCTCGCCGACGTGAGGCACGTACGGCGGGCCGAAGTGCAGGTCGGAAACGTGGAGGATCGAGAGCATCAGGCCGCGTTCACGACGTGCCTCCGCAGACCCGGGAACGGCATGTCCGCGCGCGCGGTCACGTCGAGCGACGCCGTTCCGCCGCGCGCGTAATGATGCAGAGCGGCGCGCGCGATCATCGCGGCGTTGTCCGTTGCGAGCCGCGGCGACGGCGCGTACAGCTCGCCTTCCGGCGGCAGCGCCGCCGCGAGCGCGGTGCGCAGCGCACGACTCGCCGCAACGCCGCCTCCCAGAACGACGCGACTGCACCGCTTCTGACGCACGGCGCGCATCACCTTCTGCACGAGCACGTCAACGGCGGCAGCCTGGAACGATGCAGCGATGTTTGCGGTCTCGCGCTCGAGCCCGCCCGCCGCCTCCAGCTGGCGGACGCGGGTGAGCACGGCGGTCTTCAGCCCGCTGAACGAGAACGCGTAGTAGTCGGCGTCCGTTTCCGCCTGATTCGACGCGAGCATCGGCCGCGGGAAGCGGATCGCGCGCGGGTCGCCTGCGGCGGCCGCGCGCTCGATGAGCGGTCCGCCGGGATAGCCGAGGCCCAGGATCTTTGCAACCTTGTCGAACGCCTCGCCAGCCGCGTCGTCACGCGTCTCGCCCAGCAGCTCGTACTCGCCCCAGGCCGGCACCCACAGCAGCATGGTGTGGCCGCCGGACACGAGGAGGCCGACGAACGGCGGGCGGGCGTCAGCGTGCTCGAGCTCCGTTGCGAACAGATGCGCTTCCATGTGGTGCACGGCGACGAACGGCTTGCCCGCTGCGAACGCGAGAGCCTTGGCATAGGTCAGGCCCACGAGCAGCGCCCCGATGAGGCCGGGCCCTGCCGTCGCGGCGATCACGTCCACATCCCCGATTGCAACGCCCGCCTCGCGCAGTGCACCGGCTACGACGTCGTCGATGACGCGCAGGTGCTCCCGCGACGCGATCTCCGGCACCACGCCGCCGTACAATGCATGCACGTCCTGTGACAGGATGACGTGTCCCAGCACGTCGCGCGGCGCGCGCATCACTGCCGCAGCCGTTTCGTCGCACGATGTTTCCATCGCGAGCACGACCGTCAGATCAGCCATCGGGACTGCGCCCACTCTGCTGTTCCGACTGACCCAGCGCCCCCGTATCGGACAGGATCGGCCGGATCGGCACGATGACGCGGACCGTGCGCGGCGAGATCACGAGACCGGTTCCGGTAGTGTCGATCGTGACTTCGAGCGTGTCGTGCGCGCGACGGTCGCTTAGATCGATGGGCGGCAGGCGCAGCGAATCGATGCCGCCGAGCGCGCGGGCAGCGCCGCTCGCGCGCACCGCTGCCGGCTCCACTTCCGGCTGGCCCGCCAGCTCGAAGCCGGTAGGCGGGCTGCCCGTCACCTGCGCCACGACCGACACGAGGCGAGTCGCAACGCGATCGAACGGCACGCGCACGGTGCTGGGACGGAAATCGACTACGTCGAGGTTCTCGGTGCCCGGAGGCATGCGTACCCAGTTGCGCCGCAGCTCCGAGACCTCCGCGGAGTCGCTCACCTCTTCGAACGGCACGATCACGGACGGGCGCTCCGATGCGGCGCGCAGCAGCTCGCGGTACGGGCCGCGGAAGACGACCGTCACGAACGCCGGCGTCGGCGGACCCGCTACGACCCAGTCCATGTCGCTGTTCTGCACCAGCACCGGGATCTCCGCGTCCCACTGGCCGGGCGTGTCAGCCTGCACGGTCGTCCACAGCAGGAAGGCGAGCGCGAACGCGGTCAGCTTCAGCTGCCAGTCCGTGGTGAGCCAATTCATCGTGCGCTGCAGCATTCAGCCCTCCACGATACGGCGGATCTCATCTGCGAGCGGCGGCTCATCCCATGCCGCGGCGCCCAGCGTCCGGCTGATGATGCGGCCGTCGCGCCCGATCAGATACGTCATTGGCAGACCATGAACCTGGTACTCCGTCTGGATCTCGCCCGACGGATCGTGCAGGACCGTGAACGTGAGCCGGAAGCGGTCTACGAAATCGCGCACGTCGCCACCTGCTCCACCCGCATCGACGCTCACCGCCACGACGCGCAGGCCGGCGTCGCCCAGTTCCTCATGCAGCCGCTGCAACGCCGGCATCTCGCGGACGCACGGTGCGCACCACGTCGCCCAGATGTTGAGCAGGACGACATCGCCTGCAAAGCTCGAGATGCTCGCGGGCTCGCCGTCCAGAGTGCGGGCAGTGTAGTCCGGCGCGGGGCTGCCCGCGTCGAGCGGCGTGAACCGCGCACGATTGGCCCAGATGAGGCCCAGCAGCAGCAGGGCCACACCCGCAACCATGACGCTGCTCAGCGCCCTGCGCGGTGGCACGCCTACCGTCCCGGCAGCAGCGGCCGGAAGACCGCGCCGGTGTCCGGCCCGCTGCCGGCGAGCGTATCGAGCAGCACCGGCTGCGGGGGACCCGCGCTGACGATCAGCCTGACCATCGAGGGAAGTACCCTCTCCTCGCCGGGCTGCGGCTCCGTGCGGAGCACGCGGCCAGCGGCGGCCATGCTCTCCTGCTCTACCGTCGTGACATCGAAGCCGGCCCGCCGCAACAGCGACTCCGCGCGCGTTGCCTGGAATCCGAGGACATCAGGGACCGGTGAGCGCGGCGGACCGCTGCTGATGGCCACCAGCACGCCTGCGCCGGGCCTGAGCTGCTGTCCCGCTAGCGGGCTCTGTGCGATGACTTCGCCGACTGGCGCGCTGGGATGCGGGATGTTGCTGGCCTCGAGCGGGCCGAGCCCCGCGAAAGCGAGCGCCCGCTGCGCGTCGGACGCCGATTCGCCGACCAGATCCGGGACCGGGACGCCCGCGCCGCTCACCTCCGTGGGCGGAAAAAGGATGAACACCGCCACGAGATACCCGATAGCAGCAGGCACGACAAGGGCCAGCGGCACACCGATCAGCCACGTCTTCCAGCCGGCGCCGCCGGATCTGCGGCGGGTGCGGGTTTCCGTCGCTGTCGCGTGGCGCCGCGGCTGGCGGCGACGCACTGAATCACCCAGCATGTGCCTGCCTCATGCGACCGCCCGCCGCCGGAGCCGCGCGGCAAATGCGCCATCCACGCCGTGCTCGTGCGGCAGCACCCGGAGCGTTCCGTCCGTATCCAGGAGACCGGGTTCCAGCTGCCCGCCCGGTACCTGCGCCTGCTGATCCATATCGAATTCCCCATGCCTTTCGAGAAAAGCGGCCACCTGCAATTCGTTCTCCTCGGGCTCGATCGAACAGGTCGCGTACACCAGCACGCCGCCCGGTCGGACGAGCCCTGCCGCCGAGTCCAGCAGCTCGCTCTGCAGTGCTGCGAGCGACGCGATGTCTTCCGGCGCCAGCCGCCAGCGACCGTCCGGATGGCGCCGAAGCGTGCCGGTGCCCGTGCACGGCGCGTCCAGCAACACCATGTCGGCGGCCCGGAACGGCGGAGTGCGCGCGTCCGCGGCGACGGCGGCGATGCCGAGCTGACCGAGGCCTTCCGGCGCCGACCGCTGCAGCCGCGCCGCGCTGTCGGTCACGCGCGCTAGCCGCCGCCGCGACCGGTCGGCCGCGACTACGAACGGGCGGCCGTCCCGACCTTCGACCGCGCCGACACCCGCCGCCAGCGACAGCGCCTTGCCGCCCGGCGCAGATGCCAGGTCGATAACTGAGCCCGTGGTCGTGCCAGCGTACGTCACGACCAGGCCGGCAGCCGGATCCTGTACGATGACGGGCGCTGCTGCCAGCGCCGCGGCCGCAGAGCCGTTCAGCACGCGCAGCGCCCCGGGCGCAAACGAGACCGGCTCCACCTCGATGCCCTGCGACAGCAGCAGGGCCTGAACGGCGCGCGGCTGGCCCAGCGCTCTCAGGTACAGCTGCGGCCGCTCGTTGTTCGACGTCACCAGCCGCCGGGCCGCTTCGGCCCCGTATCGTGTGAGCCACCGCTCGACGAGCCAGCGCGGATGCGAGCCCCAGGTGCTCAGGTGCGCGACCGGATCCGCCTCGAACGATGGGAAGGTCACGGCCGCGGGCGCGCGCCGCAAGGATTGCAGAACTCCGTTCACGAAGCCGGCTGCGCTGCGGGCCGTCCGCCTGGCAAGCTCGACCGACTGCGATACTGCCGCGTACGCCGGGACACTGTCCATTTCCAGCAGCTGATACGCGCCGAGCCGGAGCACGTCGAGGATGTCGTCGTCGATCCGGCCGAGTGGTCGTGCCGAGAGCGCCGCCAGCACATGATCCAGCCGTCCGCGCAGCCGCAGGGTGCCGTAGACCAGCTCCTGTGTCCATGCTCGTCCGCGCTGATCCAGGTCCCGCGCCGCGTTGTCGAAGGCGATGTCGGCCAGTATGCCGCGACGCGTGTCGCGCAGCACGGCCAGCGCGGCCGCGCGTGACTCCGTCGGCCCGCTCATCCGGCGCGACCGCTACGCAAGCATGCCGCTAACCGGCGATGACGGCACGGCCACCTCCCGCCGCGGCATCCGTCCCGCCAGGTAAGCCAGCCGCCCCGCCTGTACACCGAGCCGCATCGCGGTCGACATGCGGACCGGATCCTGCGCTTCGGCGAGCGCCGTGTTCATCAGGATGCCATCGACGCCCTGCTCCATGGTGAGACACGCGTCGGATGCGGTGCCGACACCGGCGTCCACGATGACGGGACAGTTCAGGCGCGACTTGATCTCGCGGATGAAATACGGGTTCACCAGACCGAGCCCGCTGCCGATCGGACTGGCGAGAGGCATGACCGCCGCGCAGCCGGCGTCCTCCAGCCGGAGCGCAGTGATGACGTCCTCGTTCGTGTACGCGAGCACCTTGAATCCATCGGCGACCAGGATCTTCGCAGCCTCGAGCGTCGCAACGACGTCCGGCAGCAGCGTGCGCTCATCGCCGATGACTTCGAGCTTCACCCAGTCGCTGACGCCCGCGGCGCGGCCGAGCCGCGCATAGCGGATTGCATCCTCCGCGTTGTAGCAGCCCGCGGTGTTCGGCAGCAGGAAGAATCGCTTCGGGTCGAGATGGTAGAGGATCCCCTCTTCCCTGGTGCGGTCCAGGTCCACGCGCCGCACCGCCACGGTCACCATCTCCGCGCCCGATGCATCGATCGCGCGCACCATCTCGTCGTTCGTCCGGTACTTGCCAGTGCCCACGATCAGTCGCGACCCGAACGAACGGCCCGCTATGACCATCGGCGTGTCCAGCTCCTTCATCCGCCCCCCACGAAATGCACCAGCTCGATCGTGTCTCCTGCGCGCACTTCCGTCGCATCGAAGACCGAACGGTCCAGAATCTCTCTGTTGTGCTCCACGACGATGAGTCGCGGATGCAGATCCAGCGAAACCAGCAGACCCGTCACCGATGTGCCCGGCGGGATGCTGCGCTCCTCTCCATTCACAATGACCGTCATCATTCCTGCTGCCCCCTCCCGGCCGTCCATGCGCTGCGCGCGGCGGCCACGTATTCGAGCGCTGCCGCGGCCGGGTCCGCGGCACGCCAAACACCGCTCAGCACAGCTGCGCCGTGTGCCCCCGCCGCCGCCAGCTCGTTCATGCGGTCCGGTGTGACGCCGCCGATGCCCAGGACCGGAACGCCGGCGGCACCGGCACACTCCCTTGCCACGTCTACACCGGCGGGTGCTCTGCCCACGTGCGAGGCCGAGCTCCAGATGGTACCCACAATGACGAAGTCCGCTCCGTCTTCAGCCGCCCGGATCGCCTCGGCGACGGCGTGCGCCGAATACCCGATGCACGCGCCGGCGCCGATCAGCGCCCGCGCTGCTGCGGGCGGCAGCGAACGCGCACCGAGCTGTACATCCGTGCCTGCGGCGATGGCTATGTCGATGCGGTCGTTCACGAAGAGGGTGGCGCCCGACGCGGCGGCGGCCGCGGCGAGGGTGTCGGCCGCTGCGTGGAGACGGGCCGCAGGCGTAGCGTGGCCACGCAGGTGCAGGGCGAGTTCGGCGCCGCAATGCTCGATCAGACTGCGTGCGGTGGCGCTGAAGGACGCTGCGGAGAGGATGCCGTCGTCCGTCACGAGGTGCAGCCGCGGCAGCGGGCGTCTGCACCCGATCGCGTCTCTGGCTGCGGCACCCACGATCATTCAGCCTCTGCCGAGCAGCGCGCCGGCGTCAATGCCGCGGCCGCGCACCCACTCGGCCGTGGTCATGCGGCGCCTGCCCGCCGGCTTGACCTCGCGGATGAGGACTGCGCCAACGCCGCAGGCCACGCGCATCCCCTCGGCAGCATCGCCGCCATCGACGGTCAGGACCGTGCCGGGCGCTGCAGTGTGAGCGTGCTCGGGCTCCGGCTCCGGCCGGAATACCTTGAGCTGATCGCTGCCGTGCCGGGTCCAGGCGCCCGGTACCGCATCCATCGCGCGGATGTGGCGCCCCACGGCGATCGCATTCTCGCCCCAGTCGACTGCCGTGCTGTCGCGCGTGAGACGCGGCGCATACGTGGCGAGCGCATCGTCCTGCGGCGTCTCGGCCAGCTCGTCCATCTCCAGCAGCGCGAGCGCCTCGATCAGAGTCTCCGCACCGATCTCACTGAGCCGAGACCACAGCTCGCTCGCCGTTTCGCGCGACCCGACGGGCTCCACGACCTGGCGCAGGATCGGCCCGGCATCCATCGCCTCGACCATGCGCATGATGGTCACGCCTGTTCTCTCGTGCCCGAGCTTGATCGCCCAGTTGATGGGTGCCGCGCCGCGCAGCTCCGGCAGCAGTGAGGCGTGCACGTTGATCGAGCTGCGCGGCGGTAGCTCGAGCAGCTCGCGCCGCAGGATCTGGCCGTATGCGACGACCACCGAAATCTCCGGATCCAGCGCGCGAACTGCTCGCATGAAGTCATCGCCCCGCGCGCGCTCCGGCTGCAGCACGGGCAGCATCTCGTCTTCCGCGTACTGCTTCACGGGTGACCTGCGCAGTTCGCGGCCGCGCCCCGCGGGCCGGTCCGGCTGCGTCACCACGCCGACCACATCGTGCCCCTCCCCGAGCAGCGCCTGCAGCGATGGCAGGGCGAAATCAGGGGTGCCCCAGAACAGTACGCGCATCCGTTACGGCTTCACCTTCTGCCAGCGACTGAGCAGGAGTTTTCGCTTGAGGGCGCTGACGCGGTCGAGAAACAGGATCCCGTCCAGATGATCCACCTCGTGCTGAAGTATGCGCGCGAGCAGGTCCTCTGCCTCGATCATGAGTCGCTCCCCTGCCTCATCGACCGCCTCCACTCGCACCGCGGCAGCACGCTCGACGATCTCGTACAGGCCCGGTATGCTGAGGCAGCCTTCCTCCGCACGGTCCAGCTCCTCGCTGAACCACACGACTTCCGGGTTGACCAGAGCGAAGGGCGCCACGCCTTCCTCGTGCGGATCGACCACGATCACGCGCTGCGCGACACCGACCTGCGGCGCGGCGAGGCCAACGCCATCCTCGGAATACATCGTATCGAACATGTCCGCGATCAGCGCGCGGACTTCGTCGGTCACCTCCGTCACAGGCGCGGCCTTCTGCCTCAGCACGGGATCGCCCAGGAGACGCAGCTCACGAACCGACATGTCAGCTCTGCGCCGTGCCCGCATTGTCATTCAGGATGCGCGAGATCTTGCCGCGAGCGACGATCAGCCGCGTGTCGCCGCTTTTCACCGTGACACGGTCCTCCGCCAGATGCACGACGGTGCCGATGATCCCGCCTTCCGTCATCACCTCATCATTGCGCTTGAGCGACGACAGCATCTGCTGGTGCTGCTGGTGTATCCGTCGCTGCGGACGGATCAGCAGGAACCAGGCGATCGCGCCGAATGACACGATGTAGATGACGAGAACCGTCAGGCCCCGGCTCGGCGCCGCCTGCAGCAGCGCCAGTGAGTTGAACTGCACGATCTCAACCTCCCGTTATTGCTCGTATCGGTCCGCGGCTGCATCCGCGCCGCGGTACCGTCTCAGCCACTCCTCCGCCCACGACTCGAGACACCCCTCCAGGATCGCCACGCGTGCGTCCTCGGCAATACGCACGAGGAACCGCAGGTTGTGGAGCGAGATGAGCCGCATGCCAAGCTGCTCGCCCGCCGCGACCAGATGACGAATGTACGCCCGGCTGTACGTCCTGCACGTGAAGCAGTCGCACGTCGGATCCAGCGGCCGGTCATCCTGCCGGAACCGCGACGCCTTCGTGTTGACCTGCCCCCCGTCCTGTACCCAGGCCGTGCCGTTCCGGCCGTTGCGCGTGGGTGCCACGCAGTCGAACATGTCAATGCCGCGCCGGATCGCCTCGACCAGGTCCTGCGGGTAGCCGACACCCATCAGGTAGCGCGGCAGGCGACGCGGCAGCGCAGGCTCCAGCGCCTCGATCATGCCGTACATCCGATCCTTCTCCTCGCCCACCGACAGGCCACCTATCGCGATGCCCGTCCAGTCGCCTGCGTCGAGCGTGCGACGCGCCGCGTCCACGCGGAGGTCCGCGAATGCGGACCCCTGCAGGATCGGCAGCAGCGTCTGACGCTGCGCAGTGCCATGCTGCGCCACGAGCTCATCGAACCGGATGCGGCATCGTTCGAGCCAGCGCAGCGTGCGCTCGTGCGCCGTCGTCGCCAGCTCGCGACTGGCCTGGCCCGGCGGACACTCATCGAACGCCATGATGATATCGGCTCCGAGCGCATGCTGCACATCCATGACCCGTTCGGGAGTGAACAGGTGGCGCGAGCCGTCGATGTGGCTCTGAAACAGCACGCCCTCTTCCGTGATCCTGTTGCTCGCGCTCAGGCTGAACACCTGGAAGCCGCCCGAGTCCGTGAGCACGGGCCGGTCCCACGCCATGAATCTGTGCAGCCCGCCCATCTCCCGCACCAGCTCGTGGCCCGGTCGCAGGTACAGGTGGTACGTGTTCGACAGCATGATTTCCGCCCCGAGCTGGCGCAGCTCCTCGTGCGACACCGTCTTCACCGTCGCCTGCGTGCCAACCGGCATGAATGCCGGCGTCTGCACGACGCCGTGCGGCAGCTGATACCGACCCGCGCGTGCCGCGCCATCCTCGCCGTCGATCGCAAACTCGTACATCAGAGGATGGCCATGGCGTCGCCGTAGGAGAAGAAGCGGTAGCGCTCCCGCACCGCCTCCGCATATGCAGCCATGGTTGCGTCATGCCCGGCGAAGGCGCTCACCAGCATGAGCAGTGTCGAGCGCGGCAGGTGCAGGTTCGTGATCAGGCAGTCCACGGCGCGGAACTCGTACCCCGGCTGAATGAACATCCGCGTCCACCCGCTCCCCCCCCGTATCTCGCCGCTCCCCCGCTCCCCCGCTCCCCCGCTCACCACAGTCTCCAGCGTGCGCGTCACGGTGGTGCCGACCGCCCACAACCGTCCGCCCGCGCGACGCACCGCATTCATCCGCTCCGCCTCCACTTCATCAACCTCGTACCATTCCGCGTGCATCACGTGCTCCGCCGGATCCTCGACCTCGACCGGCCGGAACGTGCCGACCCCGACATGCAGGACTACCCGTGCGATCTGCACGCCCCGATCCAGGAGCGACTGCAGCAGAGCCGGCGTAAAGTGAAGGCCGGCCGTCGGTGCGGCAACCGATCCTTCCGCGCGCGCATAGACCGTCTGGTATCGCTCCGCGTCCACAGGCTCGACCGGCCGCTCGATGTAGGGCGGAAGAGGCAGGCGGCCGAATCGCTCGATCGCTGCGCGGACCGGCAGCGGCGTATGCAGCCGGATGCGGCGGGTACCATCCGGCAGCACTTCCACGACCTCGACCTCCAGCTCCGGCGCGATGCGCACCCTGCGTCCGATACCGAGTTTCGCGCCGGGCCGCACGAGCGCGCGCCATAGCGGACCCCAGTGCCGCGCGCCGGGGGGCGCGCCCTCGTCCCCGGCTCCGGCCTCGGCTTCGAGCAGCACGATCTCCGCCGCACCGCCGCCGGCGCGCGT
Source organism: Gemmatimonadota bacterium (assembly GCA_040882575.1). Lineage (GTDB taxonomy): Bacteria > Gemmatimonadota > Gemmatimonadetes > Longimicrobiales > RSA9 > SH-MAG3. Next base: position 25,399 of record JBBEBA010000010.1, on the reverse strand, counting down.
GCCGAGCAGGCGTGCGGGGATGACCCGGGTCTCGTTCAGTACGAGGATGTCGCCGGGTGCGATCAGGCCGGCGATGTCGCGGAAGGTTCGATGCCGGATCGTGCCGGAACCACGATGCACGACGAGCAGCCGGCTGGCGTCGCGCTCCGGCGCCGGGTAGTGCGCGATCAGGTCGGTCGGCAGCTCGTAGGCGAACGCAGACGTGGGGAGGCGTTCGGCAGGGTCGCGGTCAGGACTCGGCGTCACCGACCAGCTTGCCCTCCATCAGCTCGCGAACCTGCTGGAGACGGTCGGTCAGGATCCAGAGCTGCGTACCCGCCTGATCCGGCCGCTCCTCGGTGATGAACTCGACCACGAGTCGCTCGATCGGGTGGGTGCTCTCGTCGTTGCGGCGGGCGTGGCGGTAGCAGATCTCGGCGAGGTCGAGGTCGAACCGCTTCTCCAGGGAGCGGAGCGCGGACAGCCGCGCTCCCGCGTCGCCTGCCCCGGTGGCGGCCAGCGCCTCGAGCATGCGCCGCTGCGAGTTGCCATGCCTGTTCCAGCGGAGACACAGCAGGTTGCGGTCTGAGGAGGAGAGGCAGACGACGTTCATCAGGCCTCGAAGAGGTTGACCTGCGGCTCCTCGGATGGACCGCGTGCAACGGGAATGGCGTAGCCGAAGCGGCGATACGCGTTGTTGGTCGCAATCCGGCCGCGGGGCGACCGCATCAGGAAGCCGTTCTGAATCAGGAACGGCTCGTATACCTCCTCGAGCGTGCCGGCGTCTTCGCCGACCGCGACGGCAAGCGTGTTCAGGCCGACCGGCCCGCCGTCGAAGTGCTCGATGATCGTCTTCAGGATGCGCGCGTCCATCTCGTCCAGACCGTACTGATCGACGTCGAGCATGGCCAGGCCCTCCGCGGCGACATCCGCGGTGATGACGCCCTGCGCGCGCACCTGCGCATAGTCGCGAACCCGGCGCAGCAGCCGGTTCGCGACGCGCGGCGTACCGCGGGACCGCCGTGACAGCTCGACCGCACCGTCGCGCGTGCACTCTACGTTCATGATCTCCGCGCTGCGCGTGATGATCTCTGCCAGGTCCGCCGGCGAGTAGAAGCTCAGCCGTTGCACGATGCCGAAGCGTGCGCGCATCGGCGGCGTCAGCAGGCCGAAGCGGGTGGTCGCGCCGACCAGCGTGAACTTCTCCACCGGCATCGTCACCGTCTGCGCCTTCGGCCCCTCGGACAGGCGGATATCGATGCGGTAATCCTCCATTGCCGGGTAGAGAAACTCCTCGATGACGGGACGCAGCCTGTGGATCTCGTCGATGAACAGGATGTCGCCTTCGCGCAGGTTGGTCAGGATGCCGACGAGGTCGCCCGGCTTCTCGAGAACGGGCCCCGACGTAGTCTTGATGTTCACGCCGAGCTCGCGGCCGAGCAGCATCGCGAGTGTGGTCTTGCCGAGGCCGGGCGGACCGTGAAACAGCGTGTGATCCAGCGCCTCACGGCGTCCGAGCGTCGCGTCCACGGCGATGCGCAGGCTGTCCTTCACCTTCGGCTGCCCGATGAACTCGGCCAGCCGCTGCGGTCGCAGCGACAGCTCGATCGCGCTTTCCTCGTTGAGGACTTCGGGCGTCGTGATCTCGGAGCGCATGAGAAGATCCTGCCGAAATGATACCGGTGAGGCGGAACCAGTCGCGCTATTATCGCGGCAACCGGCGCGCCCGCGCAACTCCGATCGAACTTTCTGCCGCGGCCCCGTGTAGAAGTGCGCGAGACGGCCCGGCACACTGCAGCTCCACACCGGAGCTGGCGCCGCTGTCGAGTTCAGGGAGGCACTCATGACTGCAGCATTTCGTACTGGCAGCGCGACTCGTTACGCTGTGCTCGCCTTCATCGCGCTGCTTGCCGCGGCATGCGGCGGCAGGCAGGTGAGCCGTATCGATCCGAGCGCCGTCACCGACCTGTCCGGCCGCTGGAACGACACCGACTCCCGGCTGGTGGCCAACGAGCTGATCCGCTCCAGCCTCGGCGAAACGTGGCTCCGGCAGTACAGCGAGTCGAATGCGGGTGCCGCACCGGTCGTGATCGTCGGCGATTTCCGCAACACCACTCTCGAGCACATCCCCGTCGGCACCTTCATCGGCGACCTGGAGCGGGCGTTCGTCAACTCGGGCGCAGTGCGGGTCGTCGCGAGCCCGACCGACCGCGCCGAAGTACGGGATGAACGACGCGATCAGCAGGACAACGCGCGCGCGGACACGCGCGTACCAATGTCACAGGAGACCGGCGCGCGCTACATGCTGCAGGGCGACATCGTCGCGATCGAGGACCGTGAAGGCCGCGAGCGCGTCGTCTTCTACCAGGTGGATGCGACGCTGATCGATCTGCAGTCGAACGAGAAGGTCTGGGTCGGGCAGCACAAGATCAAGAAGTATATCGAGCAGGCGCGTCTGCGGATGTGACCGACGGCGGGTCAGCCTGCGTCGGTCACGTCCTCGTCTGCAGCAGCCTCGCCCTCCTGCGGTGTGGCGCTGTCGCCGGCCCTGGCTGCCGCGGGCCTGACCTCGGATCGCTGCTGCGCCTCCACCTCCCACGCTGCCTGGATCGCGTCCTGATTCAGCACGACGTCGCCGAGCGAGACGTTCACCTTCTTCGGCGGCCGCCCGCTGCGCAGCAGCAGTGCATGCAGCATAGGCACGAACTGACCGGCCGTTTCCAGATAGTCGCTCAGCCGCTGATGCTCGCTCATGATCAGCCCGCCTCGGACCAGCAGCCCGCCGTCCAGCTGCATCTCGACATCGCGGCCCTTGTTCGCCATGGACGCATTGGTGAGCGGGATATCGCCCTCCGGCGCCGCAGCCCAGAGGACCTGCTCCACGCGCAGCACGGCGTGCGCGACGTCATCGCCCGAGCCGGCCCAGTGGGCGCCCCGCAGGTTCACATAGGCCTTGCGGTTCGCAAAATACGACGCGAGCGCCTGGCCCTCCGCAAGGCTGACGGTGGCCTCGACCATGCGGAAATCGCGCAGAAATATCCGGAGTCGCCGCGTGGGCGACTTGCCTGTGTCCATGCGTGAACCTCTGAACTCGATCGTAGTGGCCGCCGGCAACGCAACAAGATGCGCATGTCAAGCGGCTGTCTGCAAGTCTTTTGCGCGTCTGCGCCGCACACGGGACCGGCGCGCGAACGGAACTTACGCGGCCCTCCGGCCGTAGCATTTGGTGCAGCGATACGGGACGTATCGCACATTTCCACTGCATCTGCGGCACGACCGCCGCGCCCGAGGTGCCCTATGCGAACCCGCTACCTGCTCATCCCGGTTCTGCTGCTGGCTGGCTGCTCGTCGAAGCGCGTGTACGAGGAGCCGATCCTGGAGAACGGTGACCGTCTGCCCTCCAGTGAGTCCGTTATCGAAGACGCGCGGCAGGATGCTGCCCGTTCCGCCCGGGAGGCCGGCGGCCAGCGCGACGCCGTCGCGGCAGCGGCGCTGGCGAGCTGTGCACCCGAGATCTGCGCTGCCATCACCCGGGGCGAAGTGACGCTCGGCATGAGTGAATTCGATGTGCTCGCCGCGACCCGTACCACGGAGTCCGCGTGGCAGACGCGCGACGCCGGCGCAGCAACCGTCATGGTTCCCGCGGCGCGCACCTCGGCGCCGCGCGACAATCAGGGCGAGCTCGGCATGATCCAGTTGCGAGACGGACGAGTGGCCGCGTACAGCTACAACGAGGCGCAGGGCGTGCGGCTCGTCGCCAGCGAGCAGGATGCCACAACGGCCGGACGTGCCAGTGCTCTGGCGGAAATGCTGCTTCGCGAAGGCGACGACCTGGTCGCACGCGGTGAGTTCGACATGGCGCTCAGCCGGTACGACCGCGCGCAGGTCCTGCGGCCCGGAGACGCGCTGGTCGACTATCGCATTGCTACCGTGCTCGACAAGCAGCTCCGCCCGATCGAGGCCCTGCTCCGTTATCAGCTGTTCCTCCACCGCCTCGAGATCGAGAAGATCCAGGCAAGGGGCGAGGCGTACGCGCAGCTCGCGAACGCGATCGCCCACGCACGCGAGCGTGTGATCGTGCTCGAGAGACAGACTCGCTGAGCTCCATGCCTGCGCGCCGGACGTACGCCATAGCACTCCTCACGGCGGTGCTGGCACTGCCCGGCTCCGGCTGCGCGGCCCTGCTCGGGACGTACCGCACCGCGCCGAACGGCCTCGCTGCCGACGAGGACCGGCTCCGGCAGATGCTGAGCTCCGGGCACGCCGATGCGGCGCTCCAGCGGCTCGACCGACAGGCACCGGACGACGACGTGCTGTCCGCTCTCTACGAGGGCGTCGTCGCCTATTACGCCGGTGACTACGCGAGCAGCGCGGACATCCTCGACATTGCCGGTGACCTGGCCGATGACCGCATCACGAAGAGCATCTCGCGGTCCGCGCTGTCCCTCGTGTCCAACGATCTGGCCCTGCCGTGGGAGCCCGGCCGCACGGAGCGGCTGATGATACCGTACTACGCAGCGCTCGCACGCGTCCGCCTCGGCGACATCGAGGGCGCCGCCGTCGAGGCGCGGCGGCTCAGCCTGCTGCTGCAGCAGACCGGTGATGCGCAGGAATTGCCGCCGCGCATCGCTGCCATGCTGCACCTGGTGGCCGCGGCGATGTTCGAGGCGAACGGGAACCACGGCGAGGCAGGCGTCGCACGCCGCAGTACTGCGGCGCTCGACAGCACGCTCGTCGTCACTCCGTCCCCCGGGGGGGGAGGCACGGTGTTCGTGATTCTCGAGCAGGGCTTCGTCGCGCACCGCGTCGAGCAGGGACTCGCCGTCATGCTGCTGCCCGAGGAAGTGCACGCCATCGCCCACGGCGAGGGCGAGCTCAGAGCGGCGGCGGCCGGCCACGTCGCGGGCCGGGTGCTGGCGCACGCAACGTCGGACCCGTGGCGCGACGGCTCCCGCTACGGCCGTGACGATCGCATGCTGTACGTGCCCGCGCCGGAGCACACGGATCTGCCGCGCACACGGCGCCGCAGGGTCTGCACGCCGGTGAAGCCCGATGCGGCCGACAGCGCGGTGGCCGACAGCGCGGTGCAGGTCCGCTCCGGCAACGCGCCGGAGCAGGTGGAGTGTGTCGAGCGCGAGGAGCCCATCGACGAAGCGCCGTACCTGCTCAAGGTGTCCTGGCCGGTCTACCAGCGGGGCTTCCGGCCGGCGACCGACGCACTGCTGTCTGCCGCGGCGGACACTGCGCTGTTCGCCGGGCCTGCGGACCTGTCGCTCGGCGTGGTCGCAGACTTCGAGAGGGAGCGGGCGCTCATCGTCGCGCGCACCATTGCACGGGGCGCGACCAAGCTGGCGTTGGCGAAGGGCGCGGAGAAGAGGATCGAGGAGAAGAACGAGGTGGCCGGCCGGATCGTGGGTCTGCTGGGGAATCTCGGGAGTGTTCTGCTCGAGCGCGCGGACACCCGATCCTGGCACCTGCTGCCGGCAGGCGTGTCCGTCGCGCGCATCGATCTGCCGCCGGGCGAGCACACGCTGAGCGTCGAGGTCGGCGGCAGAATGCTGGCACTGGAGCCCGTGACGGTAACGGCAGGCGGCGTGAGCGTCGTACCCGTACGCGCGTGGTAGACCCTACTTCTTGATGCTCGCGAGGGCGGCCTTGATCAGCTCGATCCCAGCCAGGCCGCTCTGCTCATCGATCACCTTGCGCACCGCGGTCGCCGCATCCGTGTTCGTGTAGCCGAGTGCGACCAGCGCCTGCACCGCCTCCTCGAAACCCGGTGCGCGCGAGCGCACACCCGCGACTGTGACCGCAATGTCGTCGAGCCGGTCCGCGAGCTCGAGTGCGAGGCGCTCCGCCTTCTTCGCACCCAGCCCTGGGATCTGGCGCAGGGCCGCAATATCCTTGTCGTGAATGGCGCGCACGATGCGGTCTGGTGACATGGCCGAAAGGATGCTCAGCGCGAGCCGCGGCCCGACGCCGGACGCACTGAGCAGCCGGCCGAACACCAGCCGCTCCGCGTGGTCGAGGAATCCGAACAGCTCGACCGCATCCTCCCGGACGACCTGGTGAGTGCGCAGCTCGATGGTCTCGCCATCGCGCGGCAGCCGCTCGAATACGGTGAGCGGAATGTGCACCTCGTAGGCGACGCCGCCTGTCGTCATGATCTCGGCAATGCCGAGCTCGCGCCGGAGCAGGGTTCCACGCACGCGGCTGATCAACGCTGCACCGCGCCGATACGGGCCGCAATCACACCGGCGCTGCAGTGGCACAACGCGACTGCCACACCGTCCGCCGCATCCGCAGGGCTCGGCGCAGTGCGCAGACGCAGCAGCCGCTGCACCATGAACTGCACCTGCTCCTTGGTCGCGCGACCGGTGCCGGCGACAGCGTTCTTGATTTCGGCGGGCGAGTACTCGAAGACGGGCAGCTCGCGCAGAGCGGCGGCGAGCAGGATCGCGCCGCGCGCGTGGCCGAGGATCACCGTCGTCCGCACATTCTTCGCGTAGAAGACGCCCTCCACGGCAACGGCTTCCACGGCGTGCCGCGTCAGCACTTCGCCGAGCCCGTCGTGGATCTGCCGCAGCCGGTCCGCGAGTGGGCTCGCGGTCCGGGTCCGCACCACGCCGCACTCGAGCAGAGTCACCACGCCACCGCCGCCGCGTTCGACGACACCGTAGCCGGTCGTTGCCGTGCCCGGGTCCACGCCGAGCACGATCAACCGCCGGCCTCCGCCTCCGCGTACGCGGCCTCGTCGATGTCAGCGTTCGAATGCACCTTCTGGACATCATCGACGTCATCCAGCGCGTCGAGCAGCTTGAGCAGCTTCTGCGCGTCCGCGCCTCTCACCTCGACGGTGTTCTTCGCAATCATCGTCAGCTCCGCCTCCTCGAACTCGATGCCTGCCGACCTGAGCGCTTCCTGAACCGCGTTGAACGACGCGAGCCCGGTCGTGACGATGTAGCCGCCATCTTCCGCGCGCATGTCGTCCGCGCCCGCTTCGAGCGCAGCGAGCAGCGTCGCATCCTCGTCGTACCGCGCAGCATCGACGTAGATCTGTCCCTTGCGCTCGAACTGCCACGCAACGGAACCGGTGGTACCCATGCTGCCGTCGTTGCGGCTAAGCGCGTAGCGGATCGCTGAGACCGTCCGGTTCGCGTTGTCCGTGAGCGCCTCAATGTAGATCGCCACGCCGCCCGGGCCGTAACCTTCGTACGAAGCTTCCTGGTAATCGACGCCTTCCAGCTCGCCGGTGCCCTTCCTGATCGCGCGTTCGATGTTATCGGCGGGCATGTTCGCCGCCTTCGCGGTATCGACTGCCAGACGGAGCCGCGGGTTAATGACCTGATCACCGCCGCCCGCTCGCGCCGCCACTGTGATTTCCCGGATCAGACGCGTAAAGTGCTGGCCACGCTTGTTGTCCGTTATCGCCTTCTTGCGCTTGATCTGCGCCCACTTGCTATGCCCAGCCACGGGCAACTCCTGTGTTTACGGTGGGATGTTGCTGCGACGCAAATATAGGCGGGGCGGCCGTGTGCGCACAGAGCAGTGCATGGCTTGAACATTGCACCGGTCGTCTGCGGATCACTCGAGCAGAAACGGCAGGAGGAGAGCAATGGCGCAACGCAGGGAGCCGACCGGGGACGATGCCGCACCGCAGGACATGCCCCCTGAAAGCGAGCACGCCGGACACCCGCTGGCTACCGCTGCGGGGGCTGGCGGCGGCGCAGCTACCGGTGCGGCGCTCGGCGGCGCGATCGGCGGCCCTGCGGGCGCACTCGTCGGCGGGGCATTGGGCGGTGCAGCAGGAGCACTTGCTGCGAGCAGTGCCGCCGAGACATTGAATCCGTCCGTCGAGGACGCATACTGGCGGGAGCACTACATCAAGCGGCCGTACGCAGACGACACGCTCGGCTACGATCAGTATCGCCCTGCGTACCGCTACGGCTGGGAATCCCGCGCGCGGTTCGCGAGCCAGCGCTGGGACGAGGTGGAGCGCGACCTGGAGCGGGGCTGGCGCGAGCATCGCGGCACGTCGAAGCTCGGGTGGTCGGACGCGAAACTCGCAGCGCGTGACGCGTGGCAACGCGTCGAACACCGGCTCGCGGACGAGCGGCAGCGCAACGCCTGAGGCCGAGCTGCGGCCGGAGCTCCGGCGCTGCCGGACCTATGCCGGCTCCAGCTCCGAGGTGCAGTGCGGGCAGCGGATCGCCTGCAGCGAAATCGTCGATGCGCAGAACGGGCAGGCCTTGTCCGTCGGCGCCTGCGGCTCCACCGTCTCCTCACGTCGCAGCTGGTTGATCATCTTCACGAGCATGAACACGGCGGCGGCAACGACGAGAAAGCTGATCAGCGTGTTGATGAACACGCCGTAGTTGATCGTCACGGCGCCCGTAGCGCGCGCTTCCTCCAGCGTCAGATACGGACCGGGATCGACTCCGCGCTTCAGCACCGCGAAGAAGTTCTCGAATGCGATACCGCCCAGCAGCAGTCCGATGGGCGGCATGATGATGTCGTCGACGAGCGAGCGGGCAATGGAGCCGAACGCGGCGCCGATGATGATGCCGACGCTCATGTCCACCACGTTGCCCTTTACGGCGAACTCACGGAACTCCTTCGCGATCCCCGCCATCGTCGGTCTCCGTCCTGAGAAGGGTCAGCATCGACCTGCCTTCCACCTGCACCTGATCGAACGTGCACTGCCCGACCGCCTTGTCCGGGCGCCAGCGCACGAAGCGGGTGCCGTGTCGGAAGCGGCCTTCACTGAAGTGGTCGTAGCGGATTTCGGCGACGAGTCGGGGCTGCAACGGCACCCACTCATCGGAGCGTCGCGTGCTCCAGCGGCTGGGTCCGCCTGGGCTGCGTCCGGTGAACCCCGTGCCACCGGACAAGCGCTCGAGGTCGGGCGTCAGCGCGGCACGCTCGGCAGCACTGAAGCTGGACGTGTAGCCGACGTGATGCAGCGCGCCATCATCGTCGTACAGGCCAAGCAACAGCGATCCGACGATCTCTCCGGCAGATGCGTAGCGGAACCCGCCGACGACGCAGTCCACGGTGCGCAGCCGCTTCACCTTCGCCATGGCAGTGCGCTCGCCGGAACGATACTTCGCGTCCAACCGTTTCGCCATTACGCCATCCAGCCCGTCCTCGCCGCCGCTGAGCCAGCGTTCGGCCTGCGCGCGGTCGCGCGTCTGGGGGGAGAGGCGAACGCGGTCGTCGAAGAACCGGGCGGCGAAGGATTCCAGCCGTGGACGCCGCTCGGCGAGGGGGATCTCGATGAGCGGGCCACGTCGATTGGAGAGCAGCAGATCGAACGCGATGAACAATGCGGGCGTCGCGGCGGCCAGCCGTTCGACGCGGCTGGCTGCCGGATGGATGCGGAGCAGCAGCTGCTCGAAGGAGAGCCGGTCCTCGAACTGGATCACGATCTCGCCATCGAGCACGAAGCGGGTAGCGGCGAGCGCGCGCAGCGCTTCAACGACATCGGGGAAGTATCGACCGAGCGGTTTGCCTGCCTTCGATCGCAGTTCCACGTCTGCACCATCGCGGAAGGCGAGGCAGCGGAACCCGTCCCATTTCGGCTCGTAGACCCAGCCTTCGCCGGACGGCAGTGCGTCGATGGTTGCGGCCTCCATCGGCTCGAGTGTGAGCGGCAGCGGCAGGTTCATCGCCGGCCTCAGATGAAGCGCGCGAGATCGAAGCGGGCGTGCGGCGCCAGCAGGTCCGCCCAGAGATCGCCCTTCCCGGCAAGCCGCGCCGGCACGTTGAAGAGATCGAAATCCTCGATACGGGCTCCGGACTCGAGCTCGGCCCAGGTGACGGGCGCCGATACGGTCGCGCCGGGTCGCGGGCGAACTGAGTAGACCGAGGCCAGCGTGCGCCCCCACGCGTTCTGGTTGTAATCGACGAGGACCCGTCCGGCCGGCCGGTTCGCGATGCGGTACTCCGTCGTAACGAGCCCGGGCGCGTGCGACTCGAGCGCGCGTGCGAGCTCCTTCGCGAACGTCCACACCTGCTTCTGCGCGGGGCCGCGGACGATCGGCACGTAGATGTGAATGCCCTTTGACCCGGATGTCTTCGGGTACGCCGGCATCTCCAGCGCGGCGAGCGCTTCCTGCACGAGCAGCGCCGCCTCGACGACGCGTTCCCACGTCGCACCGGGCACCGGATCGAGGTCGAAGTGCAGGAAATCGGGTCGATCGACGTCGTCGCACCGCGCATACCACGGGTTCAGGTCGATGCAGCCGAGGTTGATCACCCACAGCAGCGCCGCCGCATCCTGGATCATCGGAAAGTGGATGATGCTGCCGGACCCGTGCTCGATGGGGCACGTCTCGATCCAGTCCGGCCGCGGCTCGGGCGCGCGCTTCATGAAGAAGAAGTCGCCATCGATCCCGTGCGGATACCGTTTCATGACCATCGCGCGATCGACCAGGTGAGGGAGCAGCGCCGGTGCGATCTGGGCATAGTACTCGATGAGGTCGCCCTTGCTGATACCGGACTCCGGCCAGAACACCTTGTCGAGGTTGGTCAGCCGCACCTCCCTGCCGTTCACCTCGAGCGTCGTGTTCCGCGCGCGCTGCGTCAACGTCGCGGCTCCAGTCTGGGCGGACGGGAGCCGCGCCGCTGCGCGCCCTGTACCGGCACGTACTCCAGCTGCCGCCCTTCAGCCACGCACCGCAGCAGCAGTCCGCCGCGACTCATGTCGCCGCGGCCGACGAACTCGGCCGGGAACAGCAGCCGGCTGCCGAACGCGTCGAGCAGCAGGTCCACGTACTTGCCGGACGCGACGCTGCCGAGCAGCACGACGCGGGCAACGGCAGGCAGTGCCTCGGCGAGCATGCGCGCATCGCGGAGCAGCGGCTCGCGGTAGCGCGCATCGGCCGGGTCGATGGGGACGCTGCCGAAGGCGCGCAGGTCATCGAGCGTGATGGGTGTGTCCGCCTGCTGCAGACCGCGGTTCGTCGTGATCACGAATGATCCGGGCGTGCCCGTGACCGGCGCTGCAAACGCACCCGCGTAGGCGTGCTTGCCGCGGAAATAGAGACCGCTGAGGAAGCAGAACGCCTCGGCAAGCGGCACTGCTTCGCCGGTACGCAGCCGCTCTGCGAGCGGGAATGAACCGCGACCACCGAGCAGCAGCGCGGCGCGACGTCCGCCGCAGCTCGCCGGTGAGAGCAGGAAGACGGTGGTATTCACGCCGGCCGTGTGGGCAAGACTCTCGCCAGTGTCGCGGCGCGCGGCCGGACGAGGGGGGCGACGCCCCCGCGCGCTTGCGTGGCGGCGGCCGTTCCGTAATGCTTCGCACTCACCAATCCTCTGAACCCGGAAGCCGATGGCACAGCAGAATTCATTCGATGTGACGACAGGCGCGGACCTCCAGGAAGTGGACAATGCGCTGAACCAGGCGCGCAAGGAGATCGCCACGCGCTACGACTTCAAGGGCACAGACTGCACGATCGACTTCGATGCGAAGACGGGCAAGTTCACACTGGAAGCCGACGACGAGTACAAGCTGACGGCACTGTACGATGTACTGCAGACGAAGCTGATCCGGCGGCAGGTACCGGTCAGGAACCTGAAGGCGGGTGCAGTACAGGACGCGACGCGCGGCCGGGCGCGGCAGGAAATCGAGCTGGCGCAGGGCATCGCCACCGAGACGGCGAAACTGATCGTGAAGGATGTGAAGGCGCAAGGCTTCAAGAAAGTACAGGTCGCGATCCAGGGCGACGAGCTGCGCGTGAACAGCCCGTCGCGCGACGAACTGCAGGCGGTGATGGCGTTCCTGCGCGAGCAGGACTACGGTATCGAGCTGAACTTCGGCAACTACCGTTGATCATGCGTCGCGCCGTCTTCAACATGATGGACGAACGGCCGATCTGGTCACCGCCGCAGTGGGTGACGCAGCGGCTGCGTGCCGCACTCCCGGCAGACTGGGAGCTCGTCGAGGTGGACATGCCGGTCAGCGGCAGCGGCGACGGCGGCGGCGTCGTCAGCGAGAGCGCTCTCGCAGCCATGCGCGGCGCCGAGATCTATTTCGGGCTCGGCCTGCCGCGCGGCCTGCTGCTCGCCGCGCTCGAGCCACCCAGCCGGCTTCGCTGGATCCACAGCGGCTCGGCCGGTGTCGCTTCGCTGCTCCAGCCGGAGCTGATCGACGCGGACATCGTCGTCACCAACTCGGCGTGGATCCATGCGCCGCCTATGGCGGAGACGGTAATGGGCATGATCCTCCACTTCGCCCGCGGCCTCGACATCGCGACCGACGCGCAGGGGCGCCGGGAATGGGCGGCGGACCGCTTCGCCGCGCTCGACAGCGGCATCCGCGAGGTCGCGGGAACGACGCTCGGCATTCTCGGCTATGGCGGTATCGGTCGCGAGATCGCGCGGCGCGCTCGCGCATTCGACATGCGTATCATCGCGACGCGGCGTACCAACCGGCCGGCAGAGCATGCGGAAATACTGTCCGGCGAGGACGCGCTGGATCAGCTGCTCGAGCAGAGCGACTTCCTGGTGGTCAGTGTGCCGTCCACGCCCGCGACGCGAGGCCTGATCGGAGAGCGGGAGCTCGCCAGGATGAAGGACGGCGCGCTGTTCATCAACGTCGCGCGCGGGGAGGTCACCGATGAGGAGGCGCTGGTGAGGGAGCTCGAGCGGGGCCGTCTCCGCGGCGCCGCGCTCGATGTCTTCACGCAGGAGCCGCTGCCTGCGACTTCTCCGTTCTGGTCGCTTCCGAACGTGCTGATCCTGCCGCACACCAGTCCGACGACGGATCGATTCTGGGATCGTGAGACCGACCTGATGCTGAACAACCTCGAGCAGTACCTGGCCGGCGGTCGCCTTCGCAACCACGTGGATGTCAGGGCCGGCTACTAGTCAGGACCCGAGCCGCTGCGAGCTTCGCGTGCGTGCCGATGTCGATCCAGTGGGCACCGGGCTGCTCGTACCGCGCGACGCGCGTGCCCCGCTCCGCAAGCGTCAGGTAGTGTGTGATGATGGAGAATATGGAAGTCTGCGGCAGCGTGTCGAGCAGCGCTGGCGACGCGACGTGGATGCCGCTGAAGTCATGGCGATGCGCGGTGCCGACGGCCGGTCGTGCATGCACCTCCTCACCGCCGTCACGCGGCGAGAAGCCGCACAGCCCCACATCGTCGAAGACGAGGTAGCGGTCGCTCGACGGTGGCAGCACGGCCAGCGTCGCTGCCGCATCCGTGTCGCGAGCGTGTGCAGTGTACAGGGCCCGCAGGTCGATGTCGGACACGACATCGCAATTGTGCAGGAAGAACGGCGCGTCGCGGCGGAACAGCGGCACTGCCTGGCGCAGGCCGCCGCCGGTGTCGAGCGGCGCGTCCGGCTCGTGCGAGAAGTGGACTTCCGCGCCGAAGCCGTGCCGCGCCTCGACCAGCTCCCGGATCATGCCGGGAAAGGGGTGCGTGTTGATGATGAGGCGGTCCGCGCCCGCGTCCACGAGCCGCCGCGCGACCCGCTCGAGCATCGGCACACCATCGACCTCCACCAGCGCCTTCGGCCGGTCATCCGTCAACGGTCTGAGCCTGGTGCCGAAGCCGGCCGCAAAGATCATCGCATCCATCGGCGCAACCTAGCGTTCGCCTCCGGTTCCGCCTACCGTCGGACGATCCGGGCGGAACGAACCGCAGCCTGAGGCTGTACCGTAGCACTGACGTCCCGGCCCGTTGCTGCGCTAACTCGAACGAACCCCAGGAAGGCACATCCATGCGTTTCGGTCTCCTGTTCCCGGCCCTGCTCCTCTGCGCGTCCTCAGCCGGTGCTCATGCCCAGCAGACGGTGCACCGCTTCACGGTTGCGCCACAGGGCAACGAAGCCCGCTACCTGGTGCAGGAGCAGCTCGCCGGCTTCGACCTCCCCAACGACGCCGTCGGCCGGACCGCGGCCGTCTCCGGCCGGATCGCGGTGACCGGAACCGGCACGGTACTGCGCGACTCGTCCCACTTCACGATCGACGCCGCCAGTCTCACCACCGACCGCGACCGCCGCGACAACTACGTGCGTCGCAACACGCTGCAGACGGAAGCCAATCCGACGATCGTGTTCGTGCCGACGTCGATCGAGGGACTCCCCTTCCCGCTGCCTGCATCCGGCGGGGCGACGTTCCGGATGGTGGGCGACCTGACGATCCGCGGCGTGACGCGACCCGTGACATGGGACATGGTCGCGCAATTCGTGAACGGCTCGATCCGCGGCGATGCGAAGACGCAGTTCTCCTTCGCCGAGTTCGAGATGACCAAGCCGAGCGTACGGTCCGTGCTCTCAGTGGCCGACGACATCCGGCTGGAGTACACGTTCTTCCTGGTGCCGGCCACCGAGTGAATCCCCGCGGCCGCCCGCACCGTAGGGGCGGGCGACCACGGTCGGATCCTCTTCTGGAAGGCTCATCGACATGCGACGCGTTGCCCTCGCGCTGCTGCTGCTCGGCTCCGCCACCGACGCCAGCGCCCAGTCCCTGGACATCGGCGCGGCCGGCACCGGCCTCTCCTTCGGCAATTCGCAGGAGTGGAACGGCGTCCGGATCAACTGGAGCGACGACGGCGTCCGCCGCGTGAACGGCGTCAATATCACGCTCTGGCGCCCGCGCGATAACCCCGACTTCATGATGAACGGTGTCGCGCTCGGCGTCGTCGGCCCCGGCGTGGGCACGCTGCGCGGCATCGGGATCGGGCTGGGAGGCGTGGTGGCCGAGCGGTCGATCACGGGCGCCGCGATCGGCGGCCTGGGTGTGGTCGCGGAAGGCGAAATACGAGGGCTCGCGATCGCGGGGCTCGGCGTCGTTGCCGAGAGTGGGCTCACTGGAGTCAACGTTGCCGGCCTCGGCATCGTGAGCGAGGGGTCGGTGTTCGGAATCAACGCGGCGGGCCTCGGCATCGTCAGTGAGGGTGCGATGCGCGGTGTGAACTTCGCCGGCCTCGGCGTCGTCAGCGAGGGTGCGATGCGCGGTGTGAACTTCGCCGGCCTCGGTGTGGTCGCGGAAGGCACCATGACCGGCCTGAATGTCGCCGGTCTCGGTGTGGTCAGCGAGGGCGCAACGCGCGGTCTGAACATCGCGGGCCTGGCCGTCGTGGGCGAAGGCGGCGTGCAGGGCGTGAACCTGGCGGGCCTGGCCGTGGTGGGCGACTCTGACGTGACCGGCGTCAGCATAGCAGGCGGCCTGATCGAGAGCTCGACGACTCTGCGCGGCATCCATGCGGCAGGCTATCGTGTGCGCGCGCAGAGGATCGACGGTCTGGCCGCGTCGGTGGTGATGACGCGGACGCAGAGCCTGCGCGGCGTCGCTATCGGCGGGTACAACGAGGTGCGCGGGCTGCAGCTCGGGCTCGCCATCGGGGTGTTCAACACTGCCGACGAGCTGCGCGGCGTCCAGCTCGGGCTGCTCAACCGCGCGAAGAACAACCCTGCGCCGTTCGAGTGGCTGCCGCTCGTGAACGCGCACTTCTAGTCTGGTGCGTTGCCCGGCGTCGCCGTAACGCGCTACCCGCTATTCGAAGAGCGCGAGCTGGCCATGTCGATGCGGCCGGCGGAACGCGGATACCGAAAGCCGCGAGCTGCGCTCCGGGTAGCCGGCCTTCTTCCTGGCCGCCCTGAACAGCGCGCCGATCTGGTCGGCGTACTCGCCCGTGCCGCGACCGCGCTCGCCCCACGTCGAATCATACAGCCTGCCACCGCGCATCGCCCGCACGCGGTTCAGCACCTTCTCTTTCCGATCCGGATAGTGGTGCGTCAGCCAGTCGCTGAAGAGCGGTGCGACCGCGTGCGGCAGCCGCAGCACGACGTAGCCCGCCCAGCCGGCGCCCGCCTCGCGCGCGGCCTTCAGGATGTCGCCCATCTCCTCATCCGTGATCGCCGGTACGATCGGCGCGACCATGATGCCGACCGGAATGCCGGCGGCCGCCAGCTTCGCGACGGCGTCGAGGCGACGTGCAGGAATCGACGTGCGCGGCTCCATGATGCGCTGCAGCTCGTTGTCGAGCGTCGTGATGGAGATGTTCACCTCGATCGCACTGTGCGCGGCGAGCTCCTTCAGCACGTCGATGTCGCGCGTGACCAGATGGTTCTTGGTCAGGATGCCGACCGGGTTGCGAAACTCCGCGAGCACCTCGAGACAGCCGCGCGTCAGCCTGAAGCGGCGCTCGGCCGGCTGGTAGCAGTCGGTCACGCCGCTGAAGAAGATCGTCTGCGGCTCGTACGACTTCTTCTGCAGCTCCTCGCGAAGCAGTGCAGGCGCGTCCTGCTTCACCATGATCTTCGTCTCGAAATCCACACCCGCGGAAAATCCGAGATACTCGTGGAACGGACGCGCGAAGCAGTAGATGCAGCCGTGCTCGCAACCACGGTATGGATTGATGCTGACATTGAAACCGACGTCGGGACTGTCGTTGCGGGCCAGGATCGTGCGCGTCGTGTCGCGCAGGAACTGCGTGCGCGGCAGCGGCAGCTCATCTGCTGCGATATCTGCATCGACCTGATCACCGTCGGGGATGAGCTCGACGGGCTCGAAGCGGTTCGGCGGATTGAACGCGGCACCGCGGCCGCGGATCGGATACAGACCTGCCATGATCCTCCTGCTCCGCAATCAGAGGCGGGTGGGGGCTCGGTTGTGGGAGGCGGGCGAGGGGAGGCCCCCACCCGTCGATCCCGTGGAGCACAGGCGCGCCAGCTCGTCCCGCACGGACGCGGGCTCCGTCCGGCGAACGACGACTTCCGGCGTGCCGTGCCACGCGGCCGCCTCTCGCAAGGCGCCCGCAATGTCGGCGAAGAACGCGTCGTCGATGCGGACGCGGGGCTCTACGTGCAACTGCTTCACCTCGAATACGCCGTCGCGGCGGTGCGCCTTCGCGTCCAGCCGCGCTGCGATCTCGCCGCGGCGGAGCACGGGCAGGACATAGTAGCCGTACTGCCGCTGCGGCTCGGGCGTGTAGCACTCCAGGCGGTAGTCGAAGCCGAACATCACGCGCGCCCGCTCGCGGTCCCATACGAGCGGATCGAACGGCGAGAGCAGCGTCGTCAGTGTGGTACGCAGCCGTCCATTGGCGGCGGCATGGGCGAGCTCGGCGTGCGCCGGATGGATGTACGCGTCGTCGGTCCAGCCTTCGACGTGCACACGCATCAGCTCACCGGCATCGGCCAGGACGTCGACGCGCGCGGGCGTGCGGCGCCGGTCCATGCGGTAGTAATCAGCGACCCAGCGCGCCGTCGTGACGCCGAGCGCGTGGACGGCGCGCAGGACGAGCCCGTCCTGCGCATCGTCGTAAGACGGCAGTTGCTCGTCCGACCAGTCAGGGTGCACGCGCGCACGCAGATCGTACACGCGCTGGAACGACTGGCGGCGCGACACCATCAGCTCGCCGGCAGTGAACAGCGCTTCGAGCGCGCGCTTCTCCGGCTTCCATTCCCACCAGCCGGCTGCGCTGCCGGCCCGGCGTTCGAAGTCGACCGACCTGACCGCGCCATGCTGCCGCACGTGGTCGAGCACCCGATCGAGCTCGTGCCGGTGCTCCGCGACCCAGCCGGCGCGGTACTTCCAGCCGAGCGCCTCGGGCTTCAGCATACGGTGGCGCAGGTGCGGATAGTCCTCGATCGGCAGCAGCGAGGCCTCGTGCGCCCAGTATTCGAACAGGAAGCCATCGGCGAGCAGCTCATCCAGCCAGGCTGGATCGTAGGCGCCCAGCCTGCTGAACAGCACCAGATACGGGCTGCGCGCGACCACGCTGATCGTATCGATCTGGAGTACGGCCATGCGCCGGATCACCTCCAGCACATCGCCCTTCCGCGCCCGCCGTCGCGGCCGCCCGTCCAGGCCCTGGGCGGCAACGTGGACCCGGCGCGCGGCGGCGCGCGTCAGCCGCATGCCGCCGTCACGGCAGCGCCGCCCGGCCCGGCCGAACCCACTCCTCGCGGCGGGGTCCGTAGGCGCCCGGCGCCGGCAAACCGGCCTGCCGCTCTGCGAAACATGGTCTGCTCTCCTGGGCTGGGAAAAACGATCATACGCCGGCACGGCGCATGGGGGTAGTTGGACGCGGCGCCTGAATGCTGCATATTCACCGGCTTGTGCTGCGCCTCGCGCGCCTGCCCTGAGGCGCCTCGAGTGGCGTCGTGACCATTTTCAGCAGTATGGGGAGATTCGACGATGTCGTCCCAGATACAGTGTGTCGTCCATAAGTTCGGCGGTACCAGCCTCGCCAGCGCCGACCGATACCGGCACGTTGCGCAGCTCATCGGGGCCCGACCGGAGCCGCGCAGGATCGTCGTCGTATCGGCGATGAGCGGTGTGACGAACACGCTGGTGCGCGCGGTCGAGCAGGCGGGCGCGCGGGACATGCAGTACCGCACCGAGCTGAAGGGTCTCGAGCAGCGCACGATCGCAGCGATCGACGAGCTGGTCCCCGGCGCCGCAGGCGAAGCGCTACGCGCCACGGTACGCCAGGACGTGGAGGATATCGCTGATATCCTGCATGCTGCCACGCTGCTCCGCTCCTACTCGGCCGACACGCTCGATCTCGTCTCCGGCTACGGCGAGTTGTGGTCCGCCCGCATCATGACGGCACACCTGCATGCGACCGGCGAAGCGGCCGAATGGCTCGACGCGCGCGACGTGCTGATTGTGTCGCGTCAGGCTGCTGCGATTCCGGACGTGCTGTGGGCGCAGTCCCGCGAGAAGCTCGAGGCGTGGCTGGAGGCGCGGCCGGACCTGCCTGCGACTGTCATCGTGACGGGATACGTCGCATCGACGACACAGGGCACGGCCACGACGCTCGGCCGCAACGGCAGCGACTTCTCGGCGTCCATCTTCGCCGCTCTGTTCAATGCGGTGGAGATCCACATCTGGACGGACGTGGACGGCGTGATGAGTGCCAACCCGCGGCTCGTGCCCGACGCCGTGCTGCTCGACTCGCTGTCCTACGACGAGGCGATGGAGCTCGCCTACTTCGGCGCACGCGTCATCCACCCCAGCACGATGGCACCCGCCGTCGAGCGCAGCGTGCCCATCTTCATCCGCAACACGTTCAATCCCGAACTGCAGGGCACCCGCATCCACCTGCATGGCTCCGACCGGTTCGCGGTCAAGGGACTCGCGACCGTCGAGGACGTGGCGCTGCTGAATGTCGAGGGCACCGGCATGATCGGCGTGCCCGGCACGGCGCATCGCCTGTTTGGCGCACTGCGCGACGCAGGCATCTCCGTCGTCATGATCTCGCAGGGCAGCTCCGAGCATTCCATCTGCTTCGCCGTACCGGGCAGCACGGCAGAACATGCGCGCGCCGCAGTCGAGCGCGCGTTCTTCGCGGAGCGCCACCATGGTCAGATTCAGACGATCGACGTGGTGCGCAACTGCAGCATCCTCGCGATCGTCGGTGACGGCATGGCCGGCACGCCGGGCATTGCCGCGAAATTCTTCAACGCGCTCGGCGCGGCAAGCGTCAACGTTCGTGCGATCGCCCAGGGCTCGTCGGAGCGCAATATTTCCGTCGTCGTGGACGCCACGGATACGCAGCGCGCATTGCGTGCGGTGCATGCAGGTTTCTATCTGTCGAAGCACACGCTGTCGGTCGGCATAGTCGGTGCCGGCCGCGTCGGCTCGACGCTGATCCGGCAGCTCGCGGACCAGTCGGAGCGGCTGAAGCAGCAGTTCGACATCGATGTGCGCGTGCGCGCGGTGGCGACGTCGCGCCGGATGCTGCTCGCCGACCGCCAGGTCGATCTCGCCGGCTGGACGGATCAGTTCGAGCGGGACGGCGAGCCGTTGGACGCCGCGCGCATGACGGACCACATCGACGCCGATCACCTGCCCCACTCCGTCATGATCGACTGCACGGCGAGCGAGGACGTCGCGTTGCGGTACGGCGACTGGATGCAGCGTGGCATCCACGTCATCACGCCGAACAAGCGCGCGAACACCGGCGAGCTCGAGTACTACCGCATGCTGCGCGGCTCCAATCACACCCTTGGCGCGCACTACCTGTATGAAACGACGGTCGGCGCGGGGCTGCCGATCGTGCAGACCCTGCGCGACCTGATCCGCACGGGCGACGATGTCTGGTCGATCGAGGGCATCTTCTCCGGCACGCTGTCGTACCTGTTCAACAGCTACGACGGCACGCGGCCATTCTCGGCGATCGTCGCGGAAGCACTTTCGCTCGGCTACACGGAGCCCGACCCGCGCGACGACCTGTCCGGCACGGACGTCGGCCGCAAGGTCGTGATCCTCGGCCGCGAGATGGGGCTGCCGCTCGATCTCGAACATGTGGATGTGCAGAGCCTCGTGCCCGACACGCTCCGCGAGGGCTCCGTCACCGCGTTCCTGGAGTCGCTGCCCGCGCACGACGAGAAGATGGCCGAGCAGCACGAGGCCGCCCGCCGCGACGGCAACGTGCTCCGCTTCGTCGGCGCCATCCACCGCGACGGCAGCGCCGAGGCCCGCCTGCGCGCGTATCCGCAGACGCATGCGTTCGCGCGCATCCAGCTCACCGACAACATCGTGCAGTTCCGCACCCGCCGCTACGACGAGAACCCGCTCATCGTGCAGGGCCCGGGCGCGGGTCCGGAGGTCACTGCCGCGGGCGTATTCGCGGATCTGCTGCGGATTGCGGCGTACCTCGGGGCGCCGGTGTAGGGCAGGCAACGAACCTCGACGGGACAGGGGACTCCACGTGTACGTGTATGGGCAGGGGTGAGGCCCAGAGCGCATGTTTACGGGCCTGGGCAGGTGTACGAGCAGGTCCATATTCAGACATCCTGCCATGCTCATGCTTCTACCCGTAAACAGGGCATGGGCCTGACTCCTGCCCGTATACGTAAACGTTCCTGCCTGCCTGGACGTTTCTGGACGATTCCGAACCATGCGTCCCTCCGGGGGTAGGGAGATCGACCGATGAATCAATAGCAGTACGAAGGTGCATGATGAACCTCCCGGAACCATGGCTCAGAGCAGCGACTGCGCTCGTATCCGTCACCACTCTGCTCGTGACGGCTGGCTGCGATGGCTCGGACGTGACGGGCGCAGACTCGCGGCACGTCAGCATCCTGTCGGGCGCAGCACTTTCGGATACGGTGTACGCGCGACCTGCAGAGCCGCTCACGATCGAGCTGACCGATGGTGGCGGCCAACCTGCAGCGGGCATCGAAGTCGTTTTCTCATCCGTGGTTCACCCGGAGTATGGTTCCGGTGTCGCGTTCAGACAGGAGGGCCGCACGTTCGCGACCCTGCGCGACACCACCGACGCGGATGGCCGGGTCAGCGTCGGCCTGCAGTTTCTCGGGCCGCACGCCCACAACAGCGGTGCAGTGATCTCCGTACCGGCCTGGCGTCGCGTCGAAATCGACACGGTTCACTATGCGATTCTGCCGGGCGCTGTCCACGCCATCGTGCCACCGCCGAGCTACACGGCTGTCACGATCGGTGATTCCGTCGCTTATCCGGCCCTGTTGTACGACACGTATGGCAATATCCGGCAGGAAGGTGCCCTCTGCACCGTTTCCAATGACCTGGCAAGGGTGAGTGGTGAGTGCATGCTCCACGGCCTGGCGTTCGGGGCAGCCACCGTCACCCTTCACCATGGGGATCTGAGTGCATCGGCACCGCTCGTGGTGGTACCGGCAGGCGAAATCGCTATCGAGAACTACGGCCTCGAGGTGCTGCGGCTGGATGGCAGCTCGTACCGCAAGGTGGATTACTCGGGGATCACACCTGGATGGACGGCGTCGGGCGATTCGCTCCTCTTTGCCAAAAGCGATCCTGCGGGTGGACCGCGGCATCTGTGGATCACCGATCCGGATCAGCCGGGTACTGAACGAGCGGCGATTCCGTCCCGGTCCGGATCCCCCGGGGAGGCGAGCCCCGAAGCGACCAGGGACGGCGCCTGGATCTACTTCAGCGCTGCGGTCGGTGATCTGCAGCACGGTAGCGAGATCTGGCGGGCTCGACGCGATGGCACGGCAGCCGAACGGGTTACCGCGTTGTCGACGGAAGGGCGCCGTGACTTCGCCCCCTCCCTCGACTCCGGCGGCGAGCGCCTGCTGTACACCTCATGTGCCGGGCCCTTCGACTGTGTACCGGTTCTGCGGATCCTGAATCTGGTGACGGGCACGGACCGCGAAGTGGCTGCAGGCACGATGGGTCGATTTTCACCCGACGGCGCTCGGATCGCCGCCCTTCGCGACGGCGCGGTCGTACTCCTCGACGCCAGCGGTGTGGATCTGCGCGAGTTCGACAGCCCCGCCAATGCTACCGGTGTCGACTGGTCCCCGGATGGACAGTTCCTCGTGGTGACCGCGGTGATACCCGTACCTCACGGCGAGCGCGAGACGGCGCTATTCGTACTACAGGTGGAGACGGGCACATCGGTTCCGTTGCGGCGATTGGACACGCCGGGCGGCGCACTGCACGCGCGGCCGTTACCGGGGCATCCGAGGTGGCGGCCCTGAAGCGGCTCATGGAAGTCGCCTGATCTGAAGTGCACCGGCCGCGCGACAGCTTCCGGCGAACGTCGCCGGACGCGCAGCGCCGAAACAGCGGAGAAACGGCGTCTATGCGTAACCGACAGGGCGCGGCGCGGGGGACGGGCGTAGCCGATGGTAGCATCCCCGTCGGCTACGCCTCCATGTCCTCACCAGCTATTGAGTGGGTGACCCAAGGGTTGTTGCCGTAAGCGTCGTCTCCCAGAATGCCAGACGGCCCGCGGCAACTGGCACATGGGCGAATACCCGTCCTTCAGGGTCCGCGGGGCAGGTTCCAATGAGCTGGACAGCAGACCGCTCGAGGTTCAACTCCACCCATACGTCTGATCGATCCCGTACAAGGCGGTCGAGCGACGCGAGATCAGCGGTGCCCAGTGCCCGCACGACGGAGGCGATTTCACGAGCGGTGAGACCGCTGCACCAGTAGTGCGTTGAACCACAGTTCGACTCGCCAAACTCGTAACCCTCCCACTGTACGTGCCCGTCATTCACCGAACCATCTTCATGGATCCCCCAAGTCTGCCATTCCCAGGCATGACAGTCCCCGTACCCGAATACGACTTTACAGTCCGCCTCGCCGCCGGTCATGTCAGAACACTCGCCGTCACAGTCGCGCTCGGCTATTACGGCCTCAGGGAAAGCGGGCTGCCAAACCGATACCGCAGGCGCCGGCTCAGGCTGGAAGGCGAGCCACGCGACGAACGGGACACTGATGAGGACTGCAGGGCTCAACATCATGATCCTCCTCCTCTCGGTGATGGGGCACTGGTGTGCGCGGGGATTCACCTGACCAGGCGGAAACCCCAAACGTCTATCCGAGGGCTGCCGTCAGTCGCCTCCCGATAATTCTTCATATAGAACCCTCCTCCGGCAGCGTCCCCCGGCCAAGCACCGCTCCTGACGGAGGCAAGCACCTTCAAATTCTTGATGTCGAGGACTTCAATGACTGTGGTTCCAGTCCGGGTCGACGGCGAGACATCGATGTGAACCCACAGGAGGCCAGCAGGGTCCTCATAGATCTGCCTGATCGCAGGTGCGGAACTACCTCCATCTGGCGGGAACCATTCGGTCCTCCGTTCGTACGTGCCCAGCATTATTCCTGCTGTATCCCACCGTTCGATGCGGTATGCGTTTGCGTTGGCGATCAACAGCGTACTGTCACGGGCCAGCGCTACTGCCCAGCGAGGCCCTGAAGTTCCTGGCTGGCCTGTCAAAGGGCCGATCGAGCGCTTTATGCTGCCGTCTCGCGAGATAATGTGCACCGGTCGACCTGCCGCAGCACGCGTAGGCACGTCGGCGCTTATCACAAAGGTGTTTTCATCAAGGGGTACGGGAAAGGAACGGACCGGCGCGGGGAGGCGTGTCTCTCCAGCAGGTTGCAGGTCTTTCGAGACGTGGCTCAATCGCCCCAGGCCCTGGTCCGCGAAATGGTAGCCTGCCGGAGTCTCGAACATGAACCGAGGCATACGGAACTCTCCGGGACCAGCTCCTGAGCGACCTATTGCCCGCACTACCACGCCGCGCGCGTCTGCCAGGAACGGGGTAGGGCGCCCAAAGCGTGTCAGCAGGAATCCACCATCACTTGTCAGGTACACCATTGCGAAAAGGCCTACCGGTCCCGGCACCGAATCGTCCGTCAATGTTGTGATCAGATAGCGCTCAATGCGGCACGAGCTGCACGTTGCTTCGCCCGTGATGATCTGCACGGGTGCCTGCGCTTGCGCCGCGAGGGGGCACAACAACGGGAGGAGCAGACGAAATGCCAGTCTCATATGCCTGCGGAGTTGAAGCATACGGTTCTGTGGCAAGCATCATACGGCACGGCTACCCGGGCTTGTCAAGTGGTACGAATTTTCTCACGCCTGATGCGAACCGGGCGCCGGTTTTTGCTAAATTCAGAAAACATTTCTGTCCTCTGCGAGTCTGTTCTCCTGCGAGTCCGTTCTCCGCGCTCACCGCGTCCTCCGCGGTTAAACTGGTCGGCCGCCCGGCGCGATGAGTAGTTTACTGCAGTGTCAGTGGAAGTCGCGTGACCTGAAGGGTACGGGTCGCGCGGCAGCCTCGGGCGAGCGCCGGCCGACGCGCAGCTCGCGGAACCGCTGACCGACGACATTCATGACCATGTCCTCGCGTTCGAAGCGGCCTTCGACGGCGAGGAACGGCGCGTGCTTCACGACTTCGCGGTTCTCCTGGTACAACGTGCGCGGCACGATCACGTTCATGTAGCCGAACTCGTCCTCGAGCAGCACGAACACCGTACCCTTCGCCGTCGCCGGATGCTGGCGCGCGACGACGAGGCCCGACACCACGATCCGCTCGCCCGACGCGCAGTCCGCCAGGTCCCGGCTCGATGCGACACCCAGCGCGTCCAGCCGCCCGCGCATGTGCTCCATCGGATGGCCATCCACGCAGATGCCGGTCGCCAGGTAGTCCAGGAAGATGCGCTCCTCGCCTTCCAGTTCGCGCGGGTCGAACGGCAGCACGTGCGCGGGCGCGAGCGGCAGCACGTCGCCGGCGACACGCAGCGCCTCCCACGCCGCCCTGCGACGTCCCGGCTCGAACGCCTCGAACGCGCCGGCGCGCGCGAGGTGGATGGCATCGGCGCGCGTCAGCTCCGCGCGTCTGACGACGTCTGCGATGCTCGTGAACAGCCCGGCCTCGTGCGCGCGCTGCAGGGACTCGCGGGCCTTGTTGCCGAGACCGCGTATGTGCCGCCAGCCAATCCGGAGAGCGGGTGAGCGGGTGAGCGGGCGAGCGGGCGTCTGCTGTTCCCTCCGCTCCCCCGCTCCCCCGCTCTCCCGCTCACCATGCACCGTGCAATCCCACTCGCCAAACTTCAGACAGGGCCCCAGCACCGGCACGCCATGCCGCCGGGCGTCGTGCACCAGCGTCGCGGGCGGGTAGAAGCCCATGGGCCAGGCGTTCAGCATGCCGAGGA
>JBBEBA010000009.1:17567-46360 GCA_040882575.1 Gemmatimonadota bacterium | reverse complement strand
TCATGAAGCCGCCCATCATCGTGATGCCCATCTGCTGGTTGTACTCGTAGATCTCGCGGCCCAGCCAGTAGCCGGCAAAGGGCAGCACGATGAGCGCACCGATCGCGATGAGGTTGCCGACGTAGCCCATCCAGTCGTAATGCGCGCGCTCCTCGTCCGTCTGCGCGGCGAGGAACCGGTAGGCCGCGTAGCCGCCGACGACGGCTCCACCGAACACGACGTTGGCGATCATGCGGTGGATGTTGATGGGCATCCACGTCATGTTCGTCATGGCGACCCAGGTGTCGATCGCGCTCGCGGGCGTGTCGCGCGTCACGGACGCGGGCGGGCTCATCATGTAGCTGAGCCAGCTGTCGGCTATGAACATGACGGCAGTGCCCCACACGTTGAGCAGGATGCCGAGCGTCCAGTGCGCGTACTTCGCGCGGCCGCGCTTCCACTTCTCCCAGCCGTAGTAGTACAGGTAGAGAGTGAACGACTCGATGAAGAACAGTCCGACGTAGATCCACATCGAGACTTCGAAGATCTCCGCCAGATGGGTCCAGAAGGTCGGGTACATCGTCGTCAGGAAGAAGACGAGCACGGCGCCCCACATCGCTGTGGCACTGTAAGCGATGAGCAGCAGACGCGTGAACTCCTTCGCCAGCCGGTCGTACCTGTCGTCCTTCGAGAAGATCGCCACGCCCTCCATCACGACCGCGAACATCGGCACGCCGAGCACGAACGCGGCGAACATCAGGTGCACCTGCGCCGCGACCCACACCGCGGCGCGCCCGCCGATCACGGGGAACTCGCCGTAGTCGCGGTGCGCCGCCGCGGCCTCCTGCGCGAAGCCGACGCCGGCGGTCGCGAGCAGCGCCGCGATCGCCGCGGCCGCTGCCACCGCCTGCTGCTGACGCCGCGTCATGCGTCGTCCTCCAGAAAGAATGGCCGCCGCTTCGAGAAATCGAGGGGCATGCTGTTGCGCACCTCGGCCAGCAGCTCCGCCGTAACCCGGTCGCGCCCGCGCTCCCGCGCGAACGCCTCGATGCGCGCGGTGACAACGCCGCGCACGAAGCTCGGCACGCGGCTCATGCGCGTGCGCGCCTCGTCGTCCCACGGCAGGCTGGCGACCACATCGGCGCCGTAGCTGACGCGCGCGGCCGGCTCGACAACCGGCACCGTCCCATCCGGTTCGTAGGCGCAGGACTCGTCCGGCCCGAGTACATCGCCGGTCCGGGCGAACGCGCGCGCGCGGCAGCCGCCGCAGACGCGGCGGTACTCGCAGTCGCCGCATTTGCCGCCGGGCTCGCGCTCGCGCAGTGCCCGCAGAAGCGGCGCCCCGGCCCATACGTCGGCGAACGACTGCGTGCGCAGGTCGCCGGCCACCTCCGGCAGGTAGGGACACGGTGTGAGCTTGCCGTCCGGCGTGATGCGGCAGTATTGCACGCCGCACGGGCAGCGCGTGGCGTAGTTGCGGAGCGGCGAGTCGTCCTCCGCGGCGAGCACGTGCCGCATGATCTGGGGCTGACACTTCGAGCGGACCATCATGCGGCCGCGATACTCGCGCTCGAGCGCGATCAGCTCCGTCAGCACTGCCTCGTTCTCCGCCGGCTCCAGGCCGTGCATGCCCTCGCCCCGCCCGGTCTCGACCAGGAAGTAGACGTTGAACGCGACGGCGCCCCTGACCGCGGCCCAGGCCGCGACCGCGGGCAGCTCGGCGCGGTTGCCGCGCGTGACGGTGGTCTGCACGATGAAGTCGAGACGTTGCTCGCGCAGACGTGCGACCGCCGCGAGCGTGTCGGCCAGCGCGCCGTCGCCGTGGCGGAACCGGTCGTGGTACTGCGGATCGAGCGAGTCGATGCTGATGGCGACGCCGGACACGCCCGCTTCCTTCAGCGACGCGATACGCGCTGCAGTGAGCCGCGTGCCGTTCGTGCCGACTACGACCGTAGCGCCGCCGCTCACGGCATGAGCGGCGATCTCCTCGAGATCGTCACGCAGCAGTGGCTCGCCGCCGCTGAGGATGAAGAGCGGCGCCGGATTGAGGTCGAGGATCTCATCGGTGATGCGGTGGACCTCGACGGTCGTCAGCTCGTCGGCGGAGTCGTGCCAGGCGCCGGCGGAGATGTAGCAGTGCGCGCAGGCGAGATTGCAGCGGCGTGTGAGGTTCCACGCGACGATGTGCGGTCGGGCATCCACGGTGTACGAGCCTGCCCACGCATCGAGTGTGTGCGCCGTGGCGGGAGTCCGGTCGATGGCGAGCGTGGCGTGGCGCGTCATGTCCGGTGTCACACGCGCAGTCGCGCCGCGGCGCCGGAGGTATCGTCCCGCCCCGGGGCGGCGGTGGTGCGGCCGCGCGACGTGCGCTGCCGCGCG
This sequence comes from Gemmatimonadota bacterium, assembly GCA_040882575.1. Taxonomy (GTDB): domain Bacteria; phylum Gemmatimonadota; class Gemmatimonadetes; order Longimicrobiales; family RSA9; genus SH-MAG3. The sequence continues at coordinate 44,002 of JBBEBA010000009.1, read as the reverse complement.
TGACGGCGGATCAGGAGCAGTACCGAGCCCCAGAACACGACGAGCGCAATGAGCAGCAGCGTGACCGCATCGCTGGTGAGCTGGTCCCTCATGTCGCCTCCTCGCGCAGCAGCGCTTCGACCGCGTGTCGCGCCTGTTCCGGTGTGACGGTTGCGAAGTCGACCGGACACTTGTCGGCGGCTTCGGCGACGTCGCGGATCGGGCAGCGCGTCATCCCTGAAGCCTTCGCCTCGTCGATGAACCGTCGCATCTCCGGCGTCAGGCCGTCGACTCCCTCCGCAGCGGCACGCAGCTGCTTGGTCTGCAGTTCGCGGAACATGACCAGCATCGTGTCCATGTCGAACTCGTCCGCCTCGATCATGGCCTGTTTGTTCTCGTCCATGAGCCGCGTCGTGATGCGCCACGTGCCGTGGCCGCGCGCGAACCTCTCGACCGTGTTGCGCGCGAGGGGGCGTGCGATCAGCGGCACCTGGCCGAGCCGCTGGTACGCCTCATCTGTCCACACCGGCGGGTCGGCGGCCGTGCGGTCGCGCACGGCGACCTGACCGGTCACGGGGCAGCGCGTCTCGACGCTCGCGTCGATGTTCGCGTCCCGGTCCGATCCGCGCACTACGGTGCGCTTCATCGCGTCTGCCGCCTTCACCTCCGCGAGCGCGAGCTCCTCCGCAGTGCCAATGCCCATGATCAGCTGCATGTGCGTCGGCAGCAGCTTCGTGATGGCCTGGTCGAGCCGATCACCGGTCACGACCGGCAGATCGGCGAGCGCGTATGCGCCGGGCTCCGCACCGTTCGCAGCCGTCACCTTCCCCTGGCGATCGTGAACGTCGCCGCCCACACCAGCGGCGGCGACACTGCCCGGGCCGTAGTGCTCGAGCACGAACTCCTCGACGGCCATACGGGCAATGCCGAGCGCGAACGGCGGCACGCGCAGGATGCGCACTTCCGCTTCGGGCGCCCACTCCAGGCCCTGGCGGCCGTCTTCCTCGATCCACGGGATCTCGTCGGCGCGCACGTCCGTCGTGCCGATCAGGAGCGTGTTGCACGGGGCGAGGCGGATCAGGTTCTCCGCCTGCGATCCGAGGTCCGTATTCTCGATGCGATGCGAGCCGTGCCGCGCCAGCACGAGCAGTGACGGCGAGACCTCACAGACCCACTGCATGATGCACTGGAACGGCTTGCCGATCAGCACCTGAGTCTGCACGTCGACGTCCGGATATTCCGAAGCCATGGCGGCGGCGCGCTTCACGTTCGCCTGGCAGAGCTTCAGCAGACCCTTGTCGATGATGTTGTTGTGCAGCTCCTCCTGCTCCTCGAACTTGAACACCTTCGAGGCCTGCACCGAGAGAATGTCCTTGATGTTGTTGAAGACGACGTGGTGATACTCGACATCGAACGCACTGCAGACGTACAGCTTCGCGCCGTACTCACGCGCCAGCTCGAGTGCCACGCGCATTCCCTTGTATCCGTACGATGAGCCATCCACGCACACCATGATGCGGCCGCCGGCGAGCGGCGCATCGCTGCGCACGATGAGCACGTCCTTTTCGATAACACGCACCGCGCGCGCAGTCACGCCGCCGAGCTGACTCAGCTCCTGACGACCGAGGCCGTGCGCGCCGATCGCGATGAGGTCGTAGTCACGGCTCGTCGTGCCCGCCAGCTTCTCGTCCTGATCCTCGTCCTCGGCGACGAGCCGCCCGTTCTCCGCGACCCGCACGTCGCCGCGCACCGTGGAGCCGCCGTCGTACTTGTCCGCAATGTTCGGATCGAAGCCGATGAGACTCGGGAGCCTGCCCGCACCGCGATTGCCTTCGTCGGCGATCTCCTGATAGTTGATGCCTTCCAGAAGCTGACGCGTCATGGGCACGCCCGCAGCTCGACAGCGACGATGCGACTCGTCCAGGTAACTGTCCGAGATGAGCTGGAGGCCCTTCTCGATCAGCTTGTCGTGGATCTTGCGCTGTCGCTTGATTTCGTCGGGCGTCTGGAAGCGGGCGGGCAGACCGATCTCGAGCTGGCGGAACCGGATATCGTGAAGCCGTGCCGCGTATACATGCGTGGCGGTGACGCGACCGCCGGATCGCCCGCACAACTCGATGGCGCGGTCCAGCGCCGCGGCGGAAAGCTGCGAATTGTCGACAGGAACAAGTACTTCGCTGTATGCCACGACCACTTCCTCCTCCTGATCCAGGCACTGCGTCTCCCGACACGGCTCGGGCAACGCATGCCCGGGTCGTCGGCCTGTGGGACCTGCATGTACAGCGTCGGAAACCCGCATCATGGCGGCGGGATCTACGCACGCAGAGGTCCTGCTCATTCAGGAGTCGGGCGTCCCGGAAAGGCGGCGTCCGGCCCTCGATATTGTCCTACTGTTCGGCGGGCCGGTCGGCCCGATATGTGATGCTGCGGCCTGGGCCGCATTCCATCCGCTGAGAGGCGGGGTCCCCGGGGGGATCACCCGTTTGCGAGTATAAGGCGGGCGAGAAAGGCTTGTCAACGACGGTGCCGCACCCCCCCATCGCACCGGCCCGTTCGCCGCGCGCCAGGGTGCACGCTACAGGTCGAACCCGGCGCGCGCGAGCATGGCCAGGTTGATGAGCACGACGATCAAGGCAGTCAGGTAGAAGGACGGCGGGATGGCGGCGACATCTACGCCCGTATGGGCGCGTGCGAAGAACGCACCCTCGATGAGGGCCGGCAGGCGGAGCGAGTGGAGCGCCCAGATGGCGAGGGCCAGCCAGGTGTGCTGCCAGCGCCAGAGAGCGTAGCTGATGAGGCCGGCGAGCAGCGCACCGAGCATCAGCCAGAGCCAGGCGGGCCCGCGCGCTTCGGGCAGGATGCCCTGTCGCCAGAACACGAACACTGCAGCTTCGTAGAGGATGCCGACGTGCAGGTACACGATGGCAGCCTGTCGGAACTTCGTCTGGCGGGGGGTCACATCCCCTCGAGCCCGAGGTCGGTGCGCGCGCGGTCCATGACGTCGGTCGTGATGTCGGCGATGCCGCGCTCGCGCGCGTAGTCGGTGTAGATCCGCCTGACCATGCCGCGCACGAACGAGGGCACGCGGGCGAGGCGCTCGTTTGCCTCCGCCGACCACACCACGCGCACGGCGGTGGGCAGTGGCTCCGCGCGATCGCCTGCGTCCTGCTCGATATCGTCGAATGCGGCACCGCCGGTGGCGACCGCGCCGCGCACGAGCTCCATCGGCTGTTCAGGCACCGTGCGGCCTCCGACGCGTATACCGAGGCTGGACACGAGCTGCGTTTCCATCGGGTTCGTAAGCATCGCGACTTCGCGCCGGCAGCTGTCACACGTGAAGACGGCGGCCATGGTGCCGTCGCCGGGCAGCTGCCGCTCCGCGAACTGCATTACCACGTCGCAGCCGATACAGAGGAATTTCATGACGCGGCGGGCGTCGGCGTGCGGCGCTGTCCAACCGAAGCATGCCGTTCGAGGGCGTCGGCCAGCGTCTCGAATGCGCGGGCTGCCGGCGCGCCGGGGTCGGAGAGCACGAGTGGGAGCCCGGCATCCGTTGCGCCGCCGAGCCGCGGATCGAACGGCACGGTGGCCCACAGCGGCACGGCCATCCGCTGGGCCAGCGCCGCGCCGGCGCCGGCGTCGAACAGGGGTGTCGCCTCACCGCAACCGGGGCACGCGTAGCCATCCATGTTGGAGACGAGCGCGACGTCATCGATGCCGGCGAGGCGCGCGTGGGTCACGGACCGGGCGACGACGGCGCCGGCGGCCGCGGATGGGATGGTCACGAGCAGCAGCGCGGCCGGTCGCGGCACGAGGCCGAGCATACGCGCGAGCCGGTCCGTGCCGGGCGGCAGGTCGACCAGCAGGTAGTCGAGCTCGCCCCAGACGGTATCGGCGAGGAACTCGCGGAGCGCCCCCGTCTCGAGCGTGCTCTGCCAGACGAAGCCGGCATCGGCGGGCTCCCGCCAGCGCAGGGGGGTGTCCGCGGTCGCGAGCAGCAGGTCCATCGACATGACCGCGCAGCCCGCGGCCGTCGACGCCGGGTGTACGCCGTCGTCGGTAACAGTGAGCGGCCCGCGTTCGGCGCCCAGCATCAACGCCGCGGACGGGCCGTTCAGATCGGCATCCGCGACGGCCACGCGGGCGCCGCGCCGCGCCAGTGCCGCGGCGAGATTGGCCGTGATCAGGCTCTTGCCGACACCGCCCTTGCCGCTGGCTACCACGACGACGTGCGCGATGCTCTCGAGGCGTCGGTGCAGCCGGGCCGCCTGCGCCTCGACCTGCGCGACGATGTCGCCGCCGCCCGCGCTGCGGACATCGGCGTACGTGCGGATCCGCCGGGTCACGGGGCCACCTGCGCACCCGTCGCGTCATGCAGTGAAAGTGCGTCCACCGGGCACGACTGACATGCGGCGACGAGCAGGGACCGCGCTGTCGAATCGGGTGCACCGTCGCGGAACCGCACGGCGCCATCCGCGGTCAGCTCGAACACGGCCCCCGCTTCCGTCACGCAGTCGCCGAAGCCGACGCAGAGCGTGAGGTCAATGCGCATCGTGAGCGGGCCGAAGCTGCGTTCCACCGGGACCATTCACCTATCTAACACGCCGCCCGCGACGGCGCCAACTTTTCGCCGGAACGGCAGTACCGGTGCCCCGAGGCACCGGACCGCGTCGCGCGGTGCGCCGTTTTGCAGTTGGGCGGGCATCGCATATGTTCGGTGGTGGCAGGAAGACGAAGAATCTCGCCAGGGAGATGCAACCATGCCGTTCGGCGCCGCGGCAGCAGGGCTGATGTGCAGCGAGCGGCTGCTTCGCGCGGTGGTGCTCGGCCTGGCGCTGCTCGCCTGTCCGGACAGTGCGCGGGCGCAGGAGTGTGCGCTCGGCACGCTGCCGCCGGCGCAGACGGAGCTGTCGCAGGATCAGCGCGCGATCATGGATCTGGTCGAGCGCTTCCGCAACGCCTCGTTCGTATCGCAGGCGGACGCCGGCGCCGAGATCCGTGCGGACTCCGCGGCACGTGCGGACATCATGGCGCCCGATTACCTGCGACTGGACTGGCAGGGCGGTGTCGCGCGCAGCGGTCAGTCCGGCAGCGTGAATGAAGGCGTCTCGGGTCTCACCTACGAGGGCGTCCACGTCGCTACCTACGGCGCAACGGCAGTCGCGACATACCGATCGCACTACCGTTTCACGGGAGGCTGGGACACGTACCTGCGCGAGGTCCGCGTGTTCCAACGCGCTGACGGCCGCTGGCGGATGGTGTCCGGCATCGGGTTCCCCCTCTGCGGCTGGCTGAGCGATGGAGGTGCGCATTAGGCGCCGACTGCGGTGCCGACGTCGGGTGCGCGTCCGGGCGCTGCTCGTGCTGCTCGCATGCGCGTGCGATGCGCCCGCGCGGCAGAACGTCGACTCCGCCACGGCGGACACAGCCGCGGGCCCAGCTTCGACCGCGGATTCCGTTGCAGGACCGGGCGCCGTATCGGCGGGCGATCCGGGACGGCAGGAGTCACCGGCGGCGACGCTGCGCGTCGCGCTCGAGCGGATGTTGCGCGGCCCCGCTGCCGACGCACAGGTCGGCGGCGCGCAGACGTGGTTCTCGGACGAGACCGCCGGCGCGCTGCGCTCCGTCGCCGTGGACTCGATCGGTCACGCGATCGTGGACTTCCACGACCTGCGCCCGCTCATCCCGAACGCATCGAGCTCTGCCGGCAGCGCAATGCTGCTGGAGGAGCTGAACGCCACGGTCTTCGGCGCCGGCGACATCCGATCGGTCGAGTACCGCATGGACGGCAGCTGCGACGCGTTCTGGGAGTGGCTGCAGTACAGTTGCCAGACAGTCACACGCGATTTCATCGAGGAATGAGGCACACGGAGGCGACATGACGTTCGAGTTGAGCTCGACGGCGTTCGCCGCGGGCGGCACGATCCCGCGGCAGTACACGTGCGATGGCGAGGACACGGCGCCGCCGCTGGCGTGGAGCGGCGTGCCCGCGGAGGCGAAGACGCTGGCGCTGATCGTGGACGACCCGGACGCGCCGGATCCGGCCGCGCCGAAGCGGACGTTCGTGCACTGGGTGGTGTACGACATACCGGCGAAGACGACAGGGCTCGATCCCGCGCTCCTTCCCGGCGGCACGCGCGAGGGGACCAACGACTGGGACCGCATCGGTTACGGCGGTCCGTGTCCGCCGATCGGAACGCACCGCTACTTCTTCAAGCTGTACGCGCTCGACACCACACTCGGTGCGCTGAACGAGCCGACGAAGGCGGACCTCGAGCGCGCGATGCGCGGCCACGTCGTCGCGCACGCGGAGCTCGTCGGCACGTACGCACTGCAGCAGGGCGGCCGGCGCTAGCTGCGCTCACGGACCGATTCGGCGTGAACTGGATGTTCAACCACGAGAAGGCGCAGGCCGGACAGTACGGAGCCGCTCGAGGCGGTTCGGGCCGTGTCAGACCCTGCCGCGCGACCTCGTGATCAGATGCAGCAGGAACAGCAGCACGACCGCGCCGACGAACGCCGTGAAGATGGTGCCGGCCAGGCCGCTGAATGGTGTAGTGACGCCGAGCTGCGCGAAGATCCAGCCGCCGACGAACGCGCCGATGATGCCGACGATGATGTCGCCGATCAGGCCGACACCGCCGACGAGCAGCGCTGCGAGCACGCCGGCCACGAGTCCGACGATGAGCCACGTGAGCAGGTCCATGAGCACCTCCGGTTGATGGTCCGGCCATCCTGCGCAACTCGGGGGCCAGCGACGGACGCGTCTGGATCGGCTCGGGTGGAGCGGGGTATCGCACTACTGACGAAATTTCCTCATCTCTGAAGGATACCGCGTGGCAAAACGGCCGAACTATGGATTCGTGAAGCGCGAGAAGGAACTGAAGAAGCAGCAGAAGAAGGCTGACAAGCTGGAGAAGAAGCGCGCCTCGAAGGACGAGGTGCAGCCGGAGGCCGAGCCGGGAACGGACGACTAACCCACAGCGTGGACCGCCCATGAAACCTGCTGCCAGCGCCCTCATCGCCGCATTGATCCTCAGCCTCGGCGCGTTCAGCGCCCGGGACCGCGCGTCGTCGATGGACCCCGTTTCGGCGCGCGTCACCGCGGGCGACGACGTCGTGTCGGTCTCCGCGGCCGACGAATACGTTGCCTGGACGCGTCCCGACGTGCCCATCCGCGTCGCGCTGCAGGCGGGTCACTGGAAGGCGCACGAGGCGCCCGACGAGCAGCGGCGCCTGCGCGCCAACGGCACGCGCGGCGGCGGCAAGGCCGAGTGGGAGGTCAATCTCGACATCGCGAAGCTCACCGCGACGCTGGTCGAGGAAGCGGGCTACGAGGTCGAGATCCTGCCGACGACGATCCCGCCCGGCTACTGGGCGGACCTGTTCGTGTCGATCCACGCCGACGGCAACACGAACACGTCGCTGTCCGGCTACCGCGCAGCAGCTCCGCGCCGTGACCGCACCGGCCGAGCCGAGCCGTTCAAGGACCTGCTCATGCAGACGTACGGCGCAGCGACGGGCCTGCCGGTGTACCCGACGGTCACACGGCGGATGACGTCTTACTACGCCTTCAACTCGCGGCGCTACGACCACGCGCTGCACCCGGAGACCGTCGGCGTCATTCTCGAGACCGGCTTCCTCACGAGCGCCCGCGATCGGCGCATCATCATCGGCGCCCAGGACCGCGCCGCGCGCGGCATCGCCGACGCGGTGATCACGTACCTCCAGACGATCGATACAGTGCTGCCACCACAGGCACGGCCGTAGAGTCCACCGAAACGGAGGCCAACATGCGATCTGCTGCATCAGGCGCGCTCATCGTTCCGTTCTTCATCGGCCTCGCGGCGTGCTCTGCAGTGCAGCCGCGTCTCGGAACAGACGAACGGCCGACGTTCGACGACGACCGCGGCATGACCGGACCGTTCCCCTCGCCCGCGTCGATTCCGGGCATGGTTCCCGACGACACGCGCCCCGCGATCGACCGCGTCTGCCGCACCGGCCCGATGCCCGCAGGCTACGTCGCGATCGACTATGCGCTGGGCGGGCGCGATTGTCCGAAACTGGTCGGCGACGGCGACAACCGCTTCACGGCGGCCGTCATCGAGCGATACACCGACAAGACCGTCGGCGCGATCATGTTCGTGTGCGCGGACCAGCCCGTGCCGAGCGGCTGGGTTCGCGAGAGCGAGGGCGGCGGCACGACCGCGTGTGAAGGTGCGCGCGTCGGGGAGGACGAGCCGACGACATACTCCATGAGACGGCTGCGTGAAGCGTAAGCGGGCGCTGCAGTTGCAGCAGCAGTGGGGCGACCGGCCGTGTGACCATCCGGGTTTCGCGAAGGAGTACGACCTCGGCGCGCGCACGGGCAATTTCGTGTGTACGCAGTGCGGTGCCATCCTGACGCTGCGCGAGAAGACCGGGATCACCGCAACGCGAGGAAACACCGTGCCGCCGGCTCGGGCCGATTCCGATGGCGGCAACGGTTAGGAAGACGGCAACAATCTTTCCGAACGCGACCATTAGCGTCGTCTGGCGCAGTCGTTCGAGGTGCACGGCCATCGGATGTTCACGTCGGTGAGCATCGGCATCGCACTGCCGGAGACGCGCGAGCAGACCGCGACGGATCTGCTGCGCAATGCGGACATCGCGATGTACCGGGCGAAGGCGGTGGGGCCGGGGCAGCAGGAGGTGTTCACCGCGGCCATGCACAGCAGCGCGCTGGACCTGCTGGAGCTGGAGACGGATCTGCGGCTGGCGGTCGCACGCAACGAGTTCGTCATGCACTACCAGCCGATCGTCGAAGCGGTGCAGCAGCGCGTGATCGGTTTCGAGGCGCTTGTCCGCTGGATGCATCCGACACGCGGCATGCTGATGCCACACCATTTCATCGCGCTCGCCGAGGAGACCGGCCTGATCGTGCAGCTCGGTGCGTCCGCGCTGCGCCAGGCGTGCACGGCCGGCGCGGCGATGATGGAAGGGCGCAGTCCCGAGGAGATGCCGTTCGTCGCCGTGAACATTTCCGCACGTCAGCTCGTGCTGCCGTCACTCGTGGAGGAAGTGATCACGACGCTGGCCGAGACGGGGCTGCCGCCGCATCTGCTCTCGCTCGAGATCACCGAGAGCACGCTCGTCGGCAATGCGGCTGCGGCAACCTTGAACATGAAGCGCTTGCAGCATCTCGGCGTGCGTGTCTGCATCGACGATTTCGGGACCGGCTACTCGTCGCTGTCCTATCTGCACGCGCTGCCGATCACCGGGCTCAAGATCGACCGCTCGTTCGTCAGCCAGCTCGAGCCGGACAGCGACAGGCTGCAGGTGATCCAGGCCATCACGGAGCTGGGCCAGCGCCTGGGCATGACGATCGTCGCGGAGGGCGTCGAGACGCACGCGCAGCTGCGTCACCTGGAGCAGCTCGGCGTGGAGGCAGTCCAGGGCTTTCTGTTCTCGCACCCGGTGGACGCCGCCGCCGCCGCAGCGCTCATCGGCAGCCGGTTCGGAGGCGCGGCGGCGCAGGCGGCAAAGCCCCTGGCGGGCGAGGCCTGACGTGCGTCCGCACCAGCCAAACGCGCGCAGAAGGTCCCATACCGCCAGAAGCGTTCGCGTGCTTCAGCGACGCTCGAGAAACCGCCGCGCGGCCGCCGCATCCTCGCGCCCGGCGTCGGCGCGCTCCAGCAGCGACGCCAGCTCGCTGAAGTGGCGCGCAGCCGCAGCGGTGTCGCCCGCCAGCTCCGCGGCGCGAGCGGCACCGTATAGCGCACGTGCCCTGCGCGGCTCACGCTCCAGCGTCTGCTCGTATGCGCGTTGCGCTTCCGCGTGCCGTCCGAGCTCCAGCAGCAGGTCGGCCTCGAGCTCGCGCGCAGGCAGCAGCGGCCCCGGCGTCACCGGATGCTTCTCGACAGTCGCCTCGAGCTCGGCGGCGCGCCGGGCGAGCCGCAGCGCGTCTTCGTTCCTGCCTGCAGCGTGCTCGACCCACGCCGATGCTGCGAGCTGCTGCGCCTCCGTGCGTGTGGCCCACTCCGGCTCGCCGCCGTTGCGCAGCCGGGTCACGAGGCCGGCGAGCGCGGCGACCTCCTGGCGCGCGGCCTCGGGTCGGCCGCTGCGTGCTGCGCCGAGTGCACGCGCGAACCGCGGAATCGCCTCGACGTACAGCAGTGCGCCGGTCGGCACGGGCAGCGCTGCGGCTTCCTGCCAGGCTGAGCGCTCCAGCGCATAGCGCGCGGGCATGGCAGCGGAGTTGTAGCCGACCAGCCCGCCGTAGAAGCGGTCAGCGGCCTCTACCGCCCGCTCGACGACGCGGTGCGCGTCGCGATCGCGACCCTGCTGGAGGTAGGCATACACGAGGTAATCGTTCGGGTGTACTGCGGCGTTCGAGTCCGGCTCCGCGCGGGCGGAGCGGATGTTCGTCTCGATCGACTCGTCCCAGTAGCCGAGTCGCGTGAAAATGTGCGAGGGCATGTGCAGCGCATGCGGCGCGTCGGGCGCGATTGCCGCGTATGCCTTCGCCGCGTCGACGCCGCGCTGCGCCAGCGCGGGCACGTCGTAGGCGTGGATCAGGTAATGTGCAAGGCCGGGATGGTCCGGATGGCGCGCGAAGAGCGGCTGCAATTGTTCCGCTGTCGCGACCAGTGTTTCGGCGCCACCGGCGTCGGGTGACGCGTTCGCGATCACGGTGCGCGCGTGGAAGATCGCGGCCTCCATGTCGTCGGCGTGCATCCGGCGCAGGGCGTCGAGCGCGTCTTCGAACGCGCGCATCCGCTCCAGGTGAGTACCTTCGCCGGCGTAGTAGGCCTGCACCGCGGCGATGTACATCTGTTCGCGGTGCGATTCACTGCCGGCGAGCGCTGCCGCGCGCGCGGTGGCGGCCTGCCCGAGCTCGAGCGCGGCCGGCGTCGGCGCCGCGCGCGTCATGGGATTGCCCATGTGCGTGACAGCGAGGCCCCAGTGCGCCATCCCGCAATCGGGATCGGACGCCGCGATCTCACTGAACGCAACACTCGCAGCGTCGAACCAGAACGAGTGCAGCATTGCGACTGCCTTGTTCATCCGCGGCTGCACATCGGATGCGCAGCTGACGGGAAACTCGACGCTGCCGAGCGTCGATGCGTCGCCCGCGGGATGTGCATGGTCCTGCGCTGCTGCCGGAGGGGCCGCAACGATCGGGAGTATGAGAATGACCCACGCCGTACGCATGATCACCTCGCATTGGGGGACATCCATCGTACAGCCTCCGGCGCCGCGCGCAAGTAGGGCGTCGGCAGCGCGCCTCGAAAAGCTTGCCGCCGGCAGCGCGCCCGGTCTATGTTGCGGGACAGCTCCCGCGGGCAGACGGCTGCGCCCGCACGCCCCCGATCCCCTGTCCGCGACGTTCCCGCCCGAAACAGACTATTCCTCTGCAGCGGACGCTGGCGTTGCCGCCTTCTGCCGCTGTAACTGACGGGCGCGGAGCGTGCCGATACACAGACACCACCTCGGAAGTTGACTCATCACCATGCTGAACTTGATGATTCCCCTGCTGCTGCTCGTCGGGCCGCAGCAGTCGGATACGCTTGCGGAGCCGGACACGGCGGAGACCATTCGCGAGGCGGCGTCCCATGTGTACCGCCACTACGAGGTTGAAAGGCCGCGGAGCACCGACGCGTGCCGGCCCCTCCCCGGGCAGCCGTGCCCGCCTCGAAGCAACGCCATGCCGCAGATCACGTCGAGAGACGCATGCCGATCCGAGACGCGGGCCGGCTGCATCGGCGGCGACTGGGACTGCCACAGGCTCGAGGACCGCTGCGTCGATCCAGCTGACCGGGAGCGGCTCATCGAGAGACTCGAATCGCTCGCCCCCGGGGCGGGACATTCGCTGTGGCTTCTCCGTCAGCGTGTCGGGCTCGCGGTCAAGAACAACGATCCGGATGCTGCACGGAGACTCGCACGGGAGTGCGGCTCGATCGACTGGTTCTGCCCGGCACTGCGGGGATTCGTGGAATACTGGATCCAGCCGGGCGCCGGCGTCGCGCAGTTCGATTCGGCCCTCGCCCTCGCCCCCGCGCGCGTGCGCTGCCTGTGGACGTCTCCAGCGGTCCTGTGGAGGGACGCGTCAGGGCACGTCTGCGGGGATGCGGACGGGCTGTCGGAGCGGGCCTGGTGGCTCGCCGATCCGCTCTGGACCCGGGACGGCAACGAGCGGGAGGCGGAGCACTACTTCCGGCACGTGATGCAGTGGATAAGCTGGGGCGCGTACCCCCGGGACTCGTGGAACACCGACCTGGTGGCGTTGGAGGAGGACCGGCTGGAGCAGGCCCTCCAGGGTCCGTCGGGCCGCCTTCTGTATCTGATCCGGGATGGTCCGCCGAACTCGTTCCTGTTCCAGCAGCATGGAGGCGGCGCGATGTGGGGCATCTACAGCGCCGGCGGCTACAGCTTTGCGCCCGATCGCGAGATGGCCGAGTCGCCGCTGGAGAGTCGTGCGGAGGACTGGGCGGTCGAGTGGGACGTGGGGCACGAGCGGATGCTCACGACAGAGAAGTGGTACAACCTGATGCATCTGACGGTCGTCTTCCGGCGCGGCGCTAAGCTGCGGGTGCTCGCTGCGGCCGAGCTGCCGCCGGTACTCCGGTATTCGGACGGCACGGCGGCCCTGGCGCTCGGGCGGGTGGCCGACCTCGAGGTCTTCGCGGTACCCGCCACTCCCGATGGACGCGGCACCATCCGCGCGGAAATGTTCGTGGACAGCGCAGGCCATGTCGCGAGCATCGAGGTGCACGGCGCCGGCGTGGTCGGCCGCGCACGCCACGGCGCGCCGGCGCCCGCGCTGGTGAACGGGTTCGGCATCTCCGACCTCGCGTTGGTCAACCACGCCCACGGACACGCCGTCCGGAAGCATGGTGGGTCGCTACCTGGAGCTGGACGTTGGCAGCCTGGTTCCGGGCGAGCATCGGCTCGCCATCGAGGTGCGGCGCGCCAGCGGGGAAGTCGCCCGCGCGGAACGCCTGCTGTACATCGTCGAATGACGCGAAGCGCGCCGCCGGAACGCCCATGAAGTTCGCCATGACAGTCGTGCTCGGGTGCGTTGGGCGAGAGTCGGTGAGCCTCCACATGCACGCACTGCGGCGCGGGTGAGCGGTATGCGAAAAGTCTTTGCATTCCTGGGTGCAACGATCGGCGGCTGGGCGGGCTGGTACGCGGGCGCCGTGGTCTCGATGACTGCGGCGTTTCTGCTCGGCATGGTCTGCACGGGTCTGGGCATGTACATCGGCATCCGCCTGTCGCAGCAGTACTCGTAGGGCAGGAGTGTTCGCTTCCGTGCGACGACTCACCGCGGCCTTCGTCGCGCTCATCGCGTGCACCGCGACTGCGGGCTGCGCGACCGGTTTCAACTACACGCATCCGCTCGAGCCGCGCCACGCGTCGGATTCCGCTGCGGCGTCGCAGACGGCGCTCGCCGCCGACACGCTGCGCGTCGTGTCGTTCAACATTGCGTACGCGCGGCACGTGGACCGTGCGATCGAGCTGCTCACGTCCGAGTCGACACTGCGCGACGCGGACGTGATCCTGCTGCAGGAGATGGACGAGGACGGCACACGTCGCATTGCCGAGGCGGTCGATGCGGAGTTCATCTACTACGCCGCAGTCCGCGCGTCGCGCACGGGCCGCGATTTCGGCAACGCAGTGCTGTCGCGCTGGCCGATCGTCGAGGACGCGAAGCTGATCCTGCCGCACCGCGCGTTCCTGCGACATACGCAGCGCATCGCCACGGCGGCGACGATCCGATTCGGCAGCACGCTCGTGCGCGTCTACTCGGTGCATCTCGGCACGGTGATCGAGATCGGCGGCGGTGCGCGGCGCGACCAGCTGGACGCGATCCTCGATGACGCGGAACGGTACACGCACGTCGCGATCGGCGGCGACATGAACAGCCACGGCGTCGGGGCGCTCGCGGCCGAGCGCGGCTTCGCCTGGCCGACGCGCGACGGGCCGCGCACGACATTGATCGGGCGGCTCGACCACATCTTCCTGAAGGGACTCGTCTCGCCCGACTCACTCGCGTCCGGCACCGTGCTGGATGTGCGCGACGCGAGCGATCACCGGCCGGTCTGGACCGTAGCTCTCATTCCGCAGACGCGAATACCACCGGAACAGCAGGCGGGTGAACATGACGAGGATGATCATTGCTGCACTGCTTCTCGTCCTGTGCGGCAGCCTGCCCGCTGCGGCGCAGGAGGCCGAACCGCAGACCAGCCACGCCGCAGCAGCCGCCGAGCTCATCGCGCTGCTGAATCTGGACGAGCAGATGGCGGCGGGTATGGCGATGATGTCGGCAATCCCGGGCCAGCCGGCCATGGCCAGGCGCCTCCATGAGGTCACTGCGGCGTTCATGGAGGAGTTCCTGCCATGGGCAGTGCTGGAGCCTGAATACGTGCGCATCTATCAGGAGGTGTTCACGGAGCCCGAGCTGCACCAGCTCATTGCGTTCTACAGCACGCCGATCGGTCGGAAGCTCGTCGAGGCGACGCCGCAAGTGGCAACGCAGACCGTGGAGATGACGAGTCGCGTCATGGCGCCCCACATGCCTGAGCTGCAGCGTCGGATCAGCGCGTTGATCAGAGGCGGGCAGTCGCCGCAATGATCGTCACGTTCAGCCGCCGTCGGGCGCTGTGGATTGCCGGATTCGGCGCAGCGTTGCTGTGGGCGCCCCTCGCCGCGCAGGCCATCCCGGACTCGATCATCGGCAGCAGAGTGCGCGTGCACCTCACGAAGCAGCACGACTCCACCTCGTCGCCATTACGAAGTTGCGCGCCTGGGGGTGCTCGTCGATCTCGGTGAGATCCCCCGAGGCGGCGGCGAGGCCTGAGCCGAGGGGGCCGAACCGACGCACCAGTGACCGGTCCCGCGTTCTCCCGCAACAGGTCCCGGCTGGGCGTCGATATCTTCATCCCCGTGTTATTCTCACCTGTGTTATTCTCAGTGGACCCCCGCGCCCGCGCCCGCAGGCCGCGTGAGGCCAGCCGGACCCGACCGTTGAGTGGGACGATGCGAAGGATCACGATCGTGTGCGACGCCGCCGCCGTCGCAGTGGACGTCGAGCGACAGCTCGGCAATCTCGGCTACCGTGTGACCGGGACCGTGGCATCCGTGGACGCGGCCGTCGCCAGTGCTGCCTGCCGCGAGACGGATCTGCTACTGCTCGATCAGGCGCTCGCCGGCGCGAGCGGCGACCTCGTGGCGTACGACGCGCTGCGCCAGCGTATCGCCGCTCCGGTGATCCTGATGATTGCTGCGGTGGACGAGGCATTCGTGCGCAGCGCCGCGGTGACGCCGCCGTTCGACTACATCGTCCTGCCTGCTGCACCGCTCGAGCTCCGCCTCACGGTCGAGCTCGCCCTGTGCAGGAACGCGAAGGCGCACGTTGCGGAGGCGACGGAGGATCGCTTCTTCGCGCAGTCCATCGACATGCTCTGCTTCCTCGACTTCAGCGGTCACTTCAAGCGCCTGAATCCGGCGTGGGAACGCACGCTCGGCTTCACGCGCGAGGAGCTGATGTCGCGGCCGTTCATCGAGTTCGTGCACCCTGACGACCGCGAGCGTACGCTCGCACAGAACGCGAACGTGCGCGCGGGTGGGCAGGCGCGGTCGTTCGAGAACCGTTACCTGTGCAAGGATGGCTCGTACCGCTGGTTCCACTGGAGCGCGGCACCGGACGAGAGCGCGAGCGTGATCTACTCCGTGGCGCGCGACATCACTGCTCAGAAGCAGGCGGAACACGAGCGCGATGAGCTCGTCCGCGAGCTGCAGGCCGCGCTCGCCGAAGTGAGCGCGCTGCGCGAAATCCTCCCGATCTGCTCGTACTGTCGGAAAGTCCGCGACGACGAGGATTACTGGCACACTGTCGAATCGTACATCGCGCATCATGCCGGCACGCGTTTCAGTCACGGCATCTGCCCGAGCTGCATGGAGTCCGAGGTGGATCCGCAGCTCGACGCAATGGAACGCGCAAGTGGACCATGAGGAGGGTATGATGCGAACATGAATTCATGTCCGAACTGTGGCGGCGCCAACCTGTTTCGCGCCGTGAAGCCCGTGAGTGCAGGCGGCGGTTACGCGCCCGACCTGTTGAACGGACTTGGAACCTGGCTGAGCTCTGCGAAAGCCGACATAGTGGTGTGCGAGGACTGCGGGCTCATGCGGCAGTTCGCCAGCACCGAGGCGCGGGCGAAGCTCGCTACGTCGAAGAAATGGGAGCGGATCTGACCACTCCCGGAGATCCACCACTTCTGACATTCCTTCACAGATCGCTGACAATATCCTGACACGCTCCTGACACGGCGGTCTCGCGCGCGCAGTTAGATTCGACGCGGCACGAATCCGCGAAGCGGATCCACGGTGTCGACCGCGCCGCGACGTGGAGAACCGGGTGCGCTGCACACTCGAGACGTTGGATCCGGGTCCTTGTGCAATTCTCAGGTTCCGGCCCGGCAAACTCCGGACGCGGCACCGTTGCTGGCTACGTCGTGTGCAGTTTGCCGGCTCGGAGCCGGTCAACGCCCGCGGGCGCGCTGAACATGACTCATTTGTGCAATCGGACGGCTAACCGGGGGGTGCTGCGTGGTACGGAGCAAACGTCGCGATAGGGATCGGGCGATCGTCGAAATGGCCGTGCGGCAGCACGGCGTCGTCAGCCGTCGCCAGGTCCTCGCCGCCGGCGTGCCGGCGACCGGGATCCCGATGGGCGCATCCATGGCTGGTCAGGCAGGCAGGAGGATGTGAGGATACCATGATGAAGGTTCTGCGTCGTGCCGCTGCGCTCGTCCTGGCCACCGGCCTCGCCGCGTGCACGACCGCGTGCACGACGCCGGTCGCGCGGAGCTGCACGCTGATCGGCTGCGTCGACGGTCTGAACGTCGAGCTCATGGGTGCGCTGCCGTCGTCGTACACGGTCACGGTGCGAGCTGGCAGTGTCGAGCGCACCATCGAGTGCACGCCGCAGAACGACTGCCGCGGCCGAATCTTCGTCGAGGGCGTCACGGCGGCGCGCGTCGAGGTCGCGGTGGTCGGCGCTGGCGTGGACGTGCGGCGCGAGATGACGCCGTCGTATGGGACGTCGTATCCGAACGGGCCGGACTGCCCGCCTGCGTGCACGCAGGGAAACGTGACAGTGCAGCTCTGAGGTGAGAGCCATGAAGCCGATTGGCATGATCGTCGCCGTGCTGCTGGCCGCGCCCGCGTCAGCACAGACGACGAATCCATTCGCCGAGCCGATCCGCGCGACGGACGGTACAATCCGCGTCGATTACCGCGAGTTCGCGACGCTGCCCGACATCGATGGTACACCCGCGCGCATGATGATGCTCCTCGCCGAGCCGGGCGGGCAGCGGCTGTTCGTCAACGACATGCGCGGTCCGCTGTACACGCTGAGCGCCGACGGCCGCACGGTGACGGAGTACCTCGATACCGATGCTTCATCGTGGCGCATGGACGTGCAGTCGTCCGGCCGCGAGCGCGGCTTCCAGAGCTTCGCGCTGCATCCGCAGTTCAATGAGCGGGGCACGCCCGGCTTCGGTCGGCTCTACACCTGGAGTGACGTGACCGACACAGTGCCCGCGCCGGACTTCGCGCCCGGTGGCGGCGGGGACTCGCACGACACGGTGCTGCTCGAGTGGATCGCGCGTACGCCCGGTGCGGCGACGTACGACGGTGGCCCGCCGCGCGAGCTGATCCGCGTGCAGCAGCCGTTCGGCAATCACAACGGTGGCCAGATCGGCTTCAATCCGACCGCGGCACCGGGCGGCGACGACTATGGCCTGCTCTACATCGGCAACGCCGACGGTGGCAGCGGCGGCGACCCACTCGATCTCGCAGAGAACCACGCCTCGGCGTTCGGCAAGATCCTGCGCATCGACCCGTTCGGTCGGAACAGCGCGAACGGCGAGTATGGGATACCGGCTGACAACCCGTTCGTCGATCGCGGCGCCGGCGCGCTCGGCGAAGTGTACGCGCTCGGCGTGCGCAACCCGCAGCGCTTCGGCTGGGATGCGGCGACGGGCACGATGTACGTTGCCGATATCGGTCAGAACGTCGTCGAGGAGCTGAGCCCGGTACCGCGCGGCGGCAACCTCGGCTGGAACACGTGGGAGGGCAGCTTCCGCTATGGCGGCCGGACCGGCATCGACACGGCGGGAGCGCGCAGCGATCGCGCGATGACGTACCCCATCGCCGAGTACGACCACACCGACCCCGTACTCGTCGGCCGTGCTGCCGTCACCGGCGTCGTGGTGTATCGCGGCACCGCCATCCCGCAGCTCACGGGCAGGATCCTGTTCGGCGACAACCCGAGCGGCGAGGTGTTCCACGTGTCGGCCGACGATCCGCCGGACGGCGGCCAGGCTTCGATCGGCCGCGTGCTGCTGAACGACAATGGCACGGCGACGACGCTGCTGCAGCTGATCCGCGCGAAAAACACGCAGCAGGGCAGGGAGCCCGCGGGGCGCGCGGACCTGCGCTTCGGCACCGACGCCGACGGGCAGGTGTTCCTGCTCAACAAGCAGGACGGCATCGTGCGGCTGCTGGTGCAGGATCGGGAGTAGCCGATGCGAAGAGCTCTGGCCGA
This sequence comes from Gemmatimonadota bacterium, assembly GCA_040882575.1. GTDB lineage: Bacteria > Gemmatimonadota > Gemmatimonadetes > Longimicrobiales > RSA9 > SH-MAG3. Next base: position 25,428 of record JBBEBA010000009.1, on the reverse strand, counting down.
TCCGCTTAGCGTCGTGCTCGAATGGCAGGCGACGGTGAATGCCGACGCCGCGGATCGCCTGCTTCACCTGGTCGCGGAGGACGTCGTCATCATCGGTCCGCGCGGTGTAGCGATCGGGCGCGAGATCATGCGCCACTGGCTGATGCGGGCGAGGCTGCGGTCGACGACATACGATGCGTTCCAGAAGGATGACGTCGTCGTCGTCGCCCAGCACGCGCGCTGGCACTCGGCGAGCGGGGACGTCTCCGGCGAAGCAGACGTTGCGGCCCGTGCAGTGGTGGCCGACGGCCTGATCACCGAGTACGAGCGGTACGACCGTCTGGCGGATGCACTGAAGGCTGCCGGTCTGACGGAGAAGGATCGGGTCCGGATCGATGCGGGGCCCGATGAGGAGCCGGAGACTCGGCGTTTCTGATCAGTGAGACGAGCGTTACATGCGTCGCATACGATATCAGGTTGCCTGCAGCCTCGACGGCTACATCGCGGATCCGGACGGTGGATACGACTGGATCGTCATGGATCCGGACATCGACTTCGCCGCGCTCTTCGCCGAGTTCGACACGCTCCTCATGGGCCGACGGACGTATGAGACGGCGCAGGGCGGGTTTCCCGGCATGAAGGTACTCGTGTTCTCCCGCACACTCCGGCCAGCCGAGCATCCCGGCGTTACCATCGTGTCGGATCGTCAGGCCGAGACGCTCGACGAGCTGCGTTCGCAGCCCGGGAAGGACATCTGGCTCTACGGCGGAGGCGAGCTGTTCAGCAGTCTGCTCGAGCTCGGGTACGTGGACACGGTGGAACCTGCCGTAATTCCCATCCTCCTCGGTGGAGGTCGGCCGTTCCTGCCCGCACCTGCGGTGCGCCGACGCCTGTCGCTCGCCGGACAGCACGTCTACGCGCGCAGCGGCATCGTGCTTCTGAAGTACGACGTGATGCCAGACGGACCAGGGCCCGCAACTCGAAATCTCTGACCGAGGTGAAACGGACAATGACCGACCGGGACCTCACCCGTACCTACTCGCGCGCGCAGTTCGTCGCGAAGCTCCGTCGCCTGGCGGACGCGCTCGAATCGGAGAAATCGTTCACGATCCAGGTCGCGGGCGATCGCCTGCGCATCCCGGCAGACGTCACGTTCAGCATCGAGCACGAGCGGTTCGGCAATGACGAAGAGCTCGAGTTCCAGCTGCTGTGGGAGCGGCCAGCGTGATGGCGAGCGTGACAAGTGGCCGCAGGTAGGCGGAGCAGCGCAGCATCCTACTTCTGGATCGCGGCCGCAGCTCTGGTTGCCGGCGCGGCCCTGTCGCGGCTGAAGCTGTGGTATCAGTGCCGCGTTCCCGAGTCGGAAGCCTGCGTGTGGGGGAAGGCCTATTCTGCTGTCGCGTTTCCACTCGAAACCGTATTCGTCGGTGGCGCGATATTCGCGCTCGTTGTGGCGGCGATGGGTCTGGCGCGGAGCAGACGCCGCGCGGACCAGATACGCCGGTCCGGCACCGCGGCAGGAATGATCTGGCTGATGACTGCGTGCGCCAATGACACAGCGAGCGGCAGAATCGCCTCCGAAGAGGGGCGCATCCTCGTGGAGGACGGCGTGCGAGCGCCGATGAGACGAGCGTTCACTGCGTCGCTGCTTCTCATGTTCGTCGGGTCGGGCTGTGAACGGAGCAGTCAGGATTCCGCCCGCCGCGCGCCGACCGATGCCGTCGCACCGTCTGCCGACACGACGAATGCGGCAGTGCGACGGATCCGGCTGCTGCCCGCGGACAGCTTTCCCGACCTGCCCGCCGCCATTCGCGCGGAGTTGAGGAGCAGCGGCTGTCTGGTTCCGCAGAGCGCCTTCAACGGGGAGCCCCACAACGTCGTGTCTGGACATTTCGCCGCGCCCGACCAGCAGGACTGGGCATTCCTCTGCTCGCAGGATGGAGTGAGCGCGATCCATGTACTGTGGGGGGGGCCTATTCGCTGCGACACACCTTTCCGATCGGCCGAGGACGCCACGTACCTGCAGGGACTCGGCGGCGACACCATCGGATACTCGAGGATCATCGACGCCATCGATCGCGAGCGGATGGCCGCGCTGACCGACTCCTTCGAAGGAGGACGAGTCGCCCCGGTCAATCACGATGGGATCAACGATGCCTTCGTGGAAAAGGGATCGGAGATCAGCCTGTGCGTCGATGGAAGCTGGATCGCGCTGCAAGGAATGGACTAAGCCTCGCCGTTTCATGACCTCACCCCCGGGAGAACGATGAAGACTATTGCCATGTGCCTCAGCCTGCTCTGCCTCGCCACCGCTCCGACCGCCGCGCAGGAGGCGACCGGTGTGCGACCGGTGTCACCGCCCGAGGCAGATGTCGTCGCTCAGCCGACGGACGTGCCACCGCGGTTCGAGCCACGCGCGGAAGAGTGGGAGAAGCATGTCGCCGGCGAACGCGTGTGTCCCGTGATGTACGTGGATCCGCGTGATGACACCGTACTCCGCATCGTGCATTCGGTATCGTCGAAGATCACGTCGTACGAGGGCAGAGAGCGCGTGACGCGCGAGACGTCCTACGGCGACCGCTGGATCAACGGCCCGAACCGGTACGGCGTCCAGCTCGGGCAGGCGCTGCGGATCGACTGCGTGACTGCAACGTCCGTCGGCATCGTGCTGCGGTTCCCTCGCGGCTGAGATCGCGAATCTGGCGGGCGGACCTTTTGGATCACAGCCAGTGTAGAGTCATACGGCGCCGTTCTCCCCGCCGCCAGCCTTAGTGTCTCCTTTCCGGGAGGTAACCATGCGCTACTCACTCACCACTGCATTGTTCTGCACCTTGAGTCTCGCGGCGGACGCGCGCGCGCAGTCGGCCGCCGACTCGGCGCAGGCCATTGCTGCGGCGATTCACGTGATGGTCGGCACGGTGCCGATCGAGCACCCGGGCGGCGCGACGCGGCAGGTCTGCATCGAGGCGCAGCGTCTCGGCGCCTCCGTGCCGATCTCGATGGCGGTGCTGAGCCAGGTGCGCGAAGCGGTCGTCGCGGCCGGCACGTTGAGCCTGACCGAGCGCTGCCGTCGCGTGGATGCGGAGACGCACGGCGGCTGGGTGATGGACGCGCACGGCGCGCCCGCGATGAACGTGCGCATCGATCGCGCGCAGCTCACCGGCGACCGCGGCGAGGTTCGCCTCACCGAGCAGCGTGGCGGCCGGCTCGGCCATTCCGCCCGCTGCACCGTGGCGAAAGGCGCGTCGGGCCAGTGGGCGGTGGAGGCGTGCAGCACGACGAGCGCGTCCTGACAGCGTGATGCAGCGGGGCACGCACGTCTTGCGTGTCCCACCCCGCGGCCGTAGATCCACATCATCCGCAGCACAGCACGTCGCACATCCCCCAGGGGGCGCCATGAGACTCAGGAGCGCTGTCGCAGTCGTCGCAGTCCTCGCAATCCTGCCGGCCACGCTGGCCGGTCAGGGGCCGAGCACCGCATCGACGCCGCTGTCGTTGAACGGCGATGTGCTCGGCTCATTCGAGTACCGCAACATCGGCGTGTTCCGGATGGGCGCGCGGATCGCCGACCTCGACGTGCCGGCGTTCCCGGATGAAGCGCGCCTCTACACGATGTACGTCGCACCGTGGACGGGCGGCCTGTTCAAGACGACGAACAACGGTACGACGTGGACATCGATCTTCGACAATCAGAGCCGCCGCCTCACGGTCGGCGATGTCGCGCTCGCGCCGTCTAACCCGGATATCGTGTGGGTCGGTACGGGCGACGGCTACGCGTCGCGCTCCTCGTATGCCGGCGACGGCGTCTACCGGTCGACGGACGCCGGCGCGACGTGGGAGCACAAGGGGCTCGTGGATACGCATCATACGCAGCGCATCGTGATCCACCCGACGGACCCCGACGTCGTCTACGTCGCAGCGCTGGGGCACCTGTATTCGACGAACGAGGAGCGCGGCGTCTTCCGTACGACGGACGGCGGCGATACGTGGGAGAAGGTGCTCTACATCAATGACCGGATCGGCGTCGTCGATCTCGTGATGGATCCGGCGAACCCCGACATCCTCTATGCCGCGGCGTTCGACATGGTGCGACTGCCGTGGCAGCTGGTGTCCGGCGGTCCGGAGAGTGCCATCCACAAGACGACTGATGGCGGCCGGACCTGGACCCGTCTCGGCGGCGGCCTGCCGACCGGCCGCATCGGCCGGATCGGCCTCGACATCTACCGGGGCGATACCGACGTCCTGTACGCGATCGTGGACAATGCGAACGCGCTGCCCGGCCAGGACCCGCCGGGCAGGCCGGGCGGCCGCATCCGCACGATCGGCGGCGAGGTGTATCGCACGGATGATGGCGGTGCGAGCTGGAGGAAGGTGAGTGCGGACGGCGAGAACGTGAGCAGCAAGGGGCCGTACTACTTCAACCAGATCCGGGTCGATCCGACGGACGCGAACACGGTCTTTCTGACCGGCTCACCCGGCGGCCTGTCGCGCGACGGCGGCCGCACCTGGGACCGCGTCTTTCCCGGCTTCTTCGGCGACAACCGCACGTTCTGGTTCGATCCGGTAAACTCCGACCGCATGATTCTCGGCAGCGACGGTGGCATTGCCGTGTCGTATGACGGCGGCAGGACGAGCACGCACCTGCCGGGCCTGCCGCTGACGGAGATCTACATGGTCGGCGTCGACATGGAGGAGCCGTACAACATCTACCATGGCCTGCAGGACCACGAGCACTGGAAGATCTCGTCGTTCAGCCCGCATCGCCGGGGCACCGAGTCCAATGACTTCCTCGCCGTCGGTGACGGCGACGGCATGTACACGCAGGTGGACCCGACCGACAGCCGCTGGCTCTACACGACGCGCCACTACGGCGGCCACACGCGCGTGGACCAGAAGCACGGCATGGAGTCCATGAACATCGAGCCGCCCGACCCGCCGACGGGCGAACCGTACCGCTGGCTGTGGGCGACGCCGATCGAGATCTCGCCGCACGACCCGGCCGTGCTCTACACGGGCGGTCAGAAGCTGCTGCGCTCGACGAACCGGGGCGACACGTGGACCGAGATCAGCCCGGACCTGAGCAGGAACCCGTCCGACCGCATCATGCCGCAGTCGGAGGGCGGCGTACCCGGCGGCATCCCGTGGTTCACGATGTCGTTCATCTCGGAGTCGCCCGTCACCGCGGGCGTGATCTGGGCTGGCCTGAGCGACGGCAAGGTGCATGTCACGCGCGACCACGGCGCGACGTGGAGCGACATGACGGCGAAGCTCACGGCGCTCGGCGCGCTCGAGGAGGGCTACGTCAGCCGCGTGCACGCGTCGGCGCACGCCGCGGGCCGCGCGTACGTCGCGAAGAGCGGCTACAAGTTCGATGTGTTCGACGCGATGCTCTACACCACCGACGACTACGGTGAAACCTGGCGAGCCATTTCCGACGGGCTGCCGGACGAGCCGATCAACGTCGTGTACGAGGATCTGCGCAATCCGGATCTGCTCTTCGCCGGCAATGATGTCGGCGTCTTCGTGTCGCTGGACCGCGGCCGCACCTGGTCGAACTTCAACAACAACATGCCGAACGTGCCGGTGCACGATCTGATCGTGCACCCGCGCGACAACGATCTCATCCTCGGCACCTATGGCCGCGGCCTCTGGATCACCGACGTCTCGGCGCTGCAGGAAGTGGACGCGGAGGTGCTCGCGCGGGATGTCCATCTGTTCGACATCGAGCCGGCCGTGCAGCGCGTGACGTGGGAGTTCGGCGCGAACGACTACATCTTCGGTCAGTCGCGGATCCAGACGCGCAACCCGCCGAACGGCATGGTCGTGCGCTACTACCTGAAGGACGATGTGAGCGGTCCGGTCGGCGTCGTGATCCGGAACGCGGCAGGCGAGGAGGTCGCGCGGCTGGAGGGCGGCAGCGAGTCGGGGATACACGACGTCGTCTGGACCACGCGAACCGGGCCCGGCACCGGCGTCGGCGGGTGGCAGGGGCCGGCGGAGGGCAACGTCATCGACCGGCTCGCACCGCTCGGCGATTACACAGTGACGCTCGAAGCCGGTGGACGGAGCCTGGCGAAGACGGGCAGCATCGTGCGCACGCAGGGCTGGTCGCTCGGCCTGACACCGCAGATCATCCGGTCGGGTCCCGGCAGCGCGGCGCGGTTGCCGCAATGACCGCACGAGGCGAAGCTGCGGTGCACGCATGAGTGCCAGGCGGGAGTTTCTCAGAAGCTCCGGCGCGCTCGCGCTGGGAGCGGCCCTCACGCCCGGACTGGTCAGGGCCGTCGGGCCGGCCGGCATTGGCAGGGGGAGGCCGCACCATCCTGGCGCCGCTCCGGCCGGCCTCGACTTCGCGCCGTCCGAGTATGCGGCGCGGCGCGAGAAGCTCATGGATCGGATCCCCGACGGTATCGCAATCATCCTCGGCTCGATCGCCGGGCCGATGCGCAATGAGTTCATCCAGAACAACGATTTCATCTACCTGTGCGGCGTCAAGCTGCCTCGTGCCGTGCTGATCATCGACGGGATGCGGAGGAAGACGACCCTGCTGTATACGGTCCGGGAAAACTACCTGCGGAACGAGGGCTTGAGCATCGAGTACTTCACGGATCCTGCAGGTTTCACGGGCATCGACGAGCATCTCCCCATCGATCAGCTCACGCCGGTCCTCACTGCGCTGGCCGATCGGACGCGCGTGTTCCATACGCCGCTGACGCCTGAAGGCCCGCCGCAGGAGGTCTCGACGGAGAACGACTGGGACGGCCGCCTGACGCGCGAACGGCAGTTCGTCAGGATGATCCAGCAGCGCCTGCCGCAGGTCGAGGTTCGAGACTGCACGCAGGCGATCTGGGAGCTGCGCCGCATCAAGACGCCTGCCGAGATCGATGTGCTGCGCACCGCCAGCCGGATCACTGCCGATGGGATGATCGAAGTGATGAAGAACGCGCGCGTGGGCCAGTACGAATACGAGCTGAGCGCGCTCTTCGAGTACGTCTGCAAGCGGCAGGGCTGCCGTCGCGTGTTCGATTACAACGTAATCATCGCATCGGCGGAGAACCATCCGTACCTGCACTACTACCGCCACGACCGCCAGCTCGTGGACGGTGACTTTCTCGTCGTCGATACGGGAGCGGATTACCGGGACTACGATTCCGACACGGCGATCTCGTTCCCCATCAACGGTCGCTTCTCACCGCGTCAGCGCGAGATGTACGAGGCCTGCAATGCCGTCTCGAAGGCGTGCCTGCCGCTCTACCGGCCGGGCATCACAGGCTACGAGATGGGAGAGCTGGCCCGCCAGCAGCTCGCGGCGGCCGGCCATGATCTGTCCAGGGATGTCTTCACCAGGCTGCGCTACTTCAAGGAGGGCGGCGTCACCCACCACGTCGGTCTGGCGACTCACGACGCCGGCGGCAGCGACAAGCCCAAGGACGAACCCCTGCGCGCCGGCGAAGTCATCGCCTGCGACGTATTCGCGACGTACCCGGACGAGGACCTCGGCGTCCGCATCGAGAGCATCGTGCTGGTCACGGAAACAGGCTCCGAGAATTTCTCCGCCGGCGTCCCCCGGGAGATCGCCGAGATAGAAGCATTGATGCGGAGCTGATGTATACCCGCGCGGCTTGAATGGATGGAGGGCGCGGGGGCGGCGTCGGAGCGACCTCGACGACCGCGGCAGCGACGTGAAACGGTACCCGCGCGGCGGTCTACGCAGGCTGGCGACGCCCTGACGCCGCCTGCCGCTGTCGATCCGACCCCGCGCCGACAGCCGCCGGCACGCGTGCAGACTTGACGGCTCATAGCGCCGTCAGGTGCCCTGTCGGACCCTCGACCACGCACGTGGGTACCGCCTGCCGGCGCCCCCCCGGCTTCGCGCCACACG
>JBBEBA010000009.1:0-17467 GCA_040882575.1 Gemmatimonadota bacterium | reverse complement strand
CACGTTTCACGTTTCACGTTGACGTTCCACGTTTCACGCTTCACGCTGATGTCCGAATGATCTTCGACAACACGTACGCGCGCCTTCCCGAGCGCTTCCATACCCGCACAATGCCCTCGCCCGTGCGCGCGCCGCGGCTGATCAAGCTCAATCACGCGCTCGCGTACGAGCTCGGCCTCGATGTCGGCGGGCTCGATGACGCGACGGCTGCGGAGATCTTTGCGGGCAATCGCGTGCCCGACGGCGCGGACCCGATCGCGACGGCGTACGCGGGCCATCAGTTCGGCACCTTCGTGCCGCAGCTCGGCGACGGCCGCGCGATACTGCTCGGCGAGGTATTGGACCGGAGCGGCGCGCGGCGTGACATCCAGCTGAAGGGTGCGGGTCGCACGCCGTGGTCACGCGGCGGCGACGGCCGCGCGGCGGTCGGGCCGGTGCTGCGCGAGTACATCGTGAGTGAAGCGATGGCTGCGCTCGGCATTCCGACGACGCGTGCACTCGCGGCGGTCGCGACGGGCGAGGAGGTGCTGCGCGAGCGTGCGCTGCCGGGCGCGGTCCTGACGCGTGTCGCGTCGAGCCACATCCGTGTCGGCACGTTCGAGTATTTCGCGCGTCGCGGCGATACCGAAGCTGTGCGCATGCTCGCGGATCACGTCATCGCGCGACACTACCCGAACGCCGCGCAGCACGACGCACCGTATCGCGCGCTGCTCGACGCAGTGATCGCCGCGCAGGCGAAGCTGGTCGCCGACTGGCTGCTCGTCGGCTTCATCCACGGCGTGATGAACACGGACAACATGTCGATTGCCGGCGAGACGATCGACTTTGGACCGTGCGCGTTCATGGACGAGTACAACGCCGCGACCGTATTCAGCTCGATCGATCAGCGAGGCCGCTACGCGTATGGCAATCAGCCGACGATCGCGCAGTGGAACCTCGCCCGGCTCGCGGAGTGTCTGCTGCCGCTGCTGTCGGAGGATACCGACGTTGCAGTCGCCGAAGCGACGGACGCCCTCGACGCGTTCGCGGGGGTCTTCGCGCCCGCGTACCACGACGGGCTGCGACGGAAGCTCGGGCTGCGAATGCAGCAGGAGGACGATGTCGCACTGAGCGGCGACCTGCTCCAGCTCATGACGGACAACGGCGCCGACTTCTCGCTGACGTTCCGTCGCCTGAGCGAAGCCGCCGCGGACACGGATCACGACGACGTCGTCCGCAGCCTGTTCATCGACGTCCCCGCGATCGACGCGTGGCTCGTGCGCTGGCGCCAGCGGCTCGCGCAGGAGCCGACGACTGCGGAAGCGCGGCGCAGCGCCATGCGCGGCGTGAACCCCGCGTATATCGCGCGCAACCATCGCGTCGAAGCGGTCATCCGAGCGGCCGAGGATCGCGACGACTTCGCGCCGCTCGAGGAGCTGCTCATGGTGCTGTCGCGGCCGTACGATGATCAGCCGGAGTACGCGGCTTACGCGGAGCCGCCGCTGGCGCACGAGCGGGTGCAGCAGACGTTCTGCGGCACCTGAGAGCCGAAGACCATGCCGGCGTTTCGAGTACCTGGGGATTTGCGCAATTGCGTAAATGGTTGAGAAGGCGATGCCCTCGCGGCGAGGGGCAGCGAGCCTGTTGACAGGCGCGGCGCGCGGGCGAGATCTGGCACACGGCCGTGACCGGCCAGTCCCCAATTACAGCAAGGACCGACCGATGGATGCCGTCCGATCGCAGGCTGAACCGGAGAGCGCGGCCGAGGACGCGCGTCGTCGGTCGGAGAGCCGAGTGCAGGAGGAGCTGGCCGCCGTGTTCCAGGCGTTGCCTGACGGCTACTTCCGGCTGGACGCGGACGGCAGGGTGCTGGACCACCGGCCGGGCGTCGTCGGCACGCGGCTGCTCGAGGGCGAGACGCTGGTCGGGCGCGCGCTCGAGGAGATCTGCCCGCCCGAAGCGGCGGCGGAGATCCGGCTGGCGATGGAGAAGGTACGTCGCGAGCGCGAGCTGGTGCGCGTCGAGTACACCACGCCGACGAGGGAGGGCGTGCAAAACGCGGCGAACCCGCTCGAGCGACAGGGCGTCATTGCCGCGATGGCGTCGCCGCGCGCAGTGTCACCGACTGCACGCCCGGCGACGCTACTGTACATCGAGGACAACCTCGCAAACCTGACGCTGGTCGAAACCATCCTCGACGGTCGCCCGGACGTGACACTGATCCCGGCGCTGCAGGGGCGGCTCGGCCTCGACCTGGCCTGCCAGCATCGTCCCGACCTGATCCTGCTCGACCTGCACCTGCCGGACATTCCAGGCGACGAGGTGCTCGCGCGACTGCGCGCCCAGAGCGCGACGCGCGACACGCCCGTCATCGTGATCAGCGCCGACGCGACGCCCCGGCGCATCGAGCAGCTGCGCGACGCGGGCGTGTTCGCATACCTCACGAAGCCACTCGACGTCGACGAGTTCCTCGACACGGTCGATGCAGCGCTCGATCAACGGGAGGCCTGATGCACGACGATGCGCGCTGGGAAACGCTCGACCGGCTGTTCCTCGCCGCACGCGCGCTGCCGCCCGCGCAGCGGGCCGCGTTCATCGAAGCCGAGGCGGCGGGTGATCCGGAGCTGCAGGCGGAGCTCCGCGCACTGCTCGCCGCAGATACCGGCGAGGTGGGACGGCGCGTCGAGCGCGCGGTGGAATCGCTGACGCCTGCGCTGACGCCCGGGGGACCGGCAGGCCTGCGCGAGGGCAGTGTCGTGGGGCACTATCGCGTGCTGCGCGAGCTCGGACGCGGCGGCATGGGCAGTGTGTACCTTGCCGAGCGCGCGGACGACGCGTTCCGCCAGACCGTCGCGTTGAAGGTGGTGCAGCCGGCGTTCCTGACCGACGAGACGCGACGCCGGTTCCACGCCGAGCGGCAGATCCTGGCGGACCTGGCGCACCCCGGCATCGCGCGACTGCTCGACGGCGGCTCCACGGACGACGGCGTGCCATTCGTCGTCATGGAGTACGTGGACGGCTCGACGATCGAGCGGTTCTGCGAGGAACATGCGCTCTCCGTGAAGGCTCGTCTCCGGCTCTTCCTGCAGGTGTGCGCCGGTGTGCAGTTCGCGCATCAGAACCTGGTCGTGCATCGTGACCTGAAGCCGGGTAACGTGCTCGTCACGGCGGACGGCGCGGTGAAGCTGCTGGACTTCGGCATCGCGCGGCTGCTGGACCCACTCGAGGGCACGACGCAGGAGACCGTGGACGCGCGCGGCGCGTTGCGCTTCCTGACGCCCGAGTACGCGAGCCCGGAGCAGATCCGCGGCGCGCCGGTCACGACGGCGACGGACGTCTATTCACTCGGCGTGCTGCTGTACCAGCTGCTGACCGGTCAGTTGCCGTACCGGTTCGAGCGGCGCGTGCCGCAGGAGTTCGAGCGCGTGATCTGCACGGTGGACCCGGAGCGGCCCAGCACTGCGGCGCGGCGCTCGGCGGAGCGGCGCTCGGCCGCGCGGAGCCTGCCGAACGCCGGTGCGGAAGTCGGCGAGGCCTGGGGTGCGGAGCGAGGCCGTGGGCTGGAAGGCGACCTCGACCACATCGCGCTGAAGGCGCTGCGCAAGGAGCCCGGCCATCGCTATGCGTCGGTCGCGCAACTCGCCGACGACATCGAGCGCCACCTGAACGACGAGCCCGTGCTCGCGCGGCCGCCGTCCGTCGCGTACCGCACGGGCCGCTTCGTGAAGCGGTACCGCGGCCGCGTCGCTGTTGCGGCGATGGTGTTCCTCGCGGCCCTCACAATGACGGCGTTCTACACAGTTCGTCTCGCCGAGGAGCGCGACGCCGCGCGCGCGTCGGCGCTGCAGGCCGAGCAGGTCGTGGAGTTCCTGACGAGCGTGTTCGAGACGTCGGATCCATCGGAGTCGCGGGGGGCCACGGTGACGGCGCGCGAGCTGCTCGATCGCGGCGCGGAGCGCATCCGCGGCAGCCTGGCCGACGAGCCGCTCGTCCGCAGCCGCCTGCTCGGCACGCTCGGCACCGTGTACTCGAAGATGGGCCTCGAGACGGAGGCCGTTCCCTTCTTCGAGGATGCGTTGTCGGAAGTCGAGCGCGCGACCGCGCCCGGCTCGCCGGAGCGCGCGCAGCGGCAGAACGCGCTCGCATCGGCACTCGTCGACATCGAGGAGTGGGACCGCGCCGAGGCGCTCTCCCGGGACGTGATCGATTCGCGCGATGAAGCCCGTTTCACCGAGCGCGAGGCCGGTGCGCTCCAGACGATCTCCGAGGTCTTCTGGGGTCGCAGGCAGTTCGACTCGGCGAGGCACTACATGAGCGAGTTCGAGGCGATGCTGCGCGCGGACGACGCGGTCGATGGCGTGACGCTGGGCACGGCGCTGACGCTGCGGGGTCTGCTCGAGACGGATGCCGGCGACGACGCGGCCGCCGACCCGTACCTGACCGAGGCACTGTCGGCGTTCCGCGACACACTGGATGCCGAGCATCCCGACGTACTGGTCGCGACGAGCAACCTCGGCTACCTGCGACACCGGCAGGGCCGGTACCCGGCGGCGGACTCGCTCTATAGCGCAGCGATAGCGATCCAGCGCAGGATCCTCGGACCGGACCACGTCGACCTCGGCACGACGCTGAACAACCGCGCGTCGGTGCTGAAGGAGCTGGACCGTCCGGCCGAGGCGGAGCCGCTGCAGCGTGAGGCGCTCGCGATCTATCGCGCGACGTTCGGCCCCGACCACAGCGTTGTCGCGAGGGCGCTGAACAACCTGGCCAACCTGCTGTACGAGCAGGGCGACGCCGTGGGCGCGCTCGAGCTGCATGAGCAGGCCCTCGCCATCCGGCTGCCGGTCTACGGCCCGTCGCACGACCAGGTCGCCGCCAGCTACGGCAACATGGCCGCGGCGTACCGCGACCTCGGCGAGCTCGACGTTGCCGAGACGCTCTACCGGCGCACGCTCGAGATCGACCGCGCCGCGGTCGGCGACGATCACCCGTTCGTGCTTGCGGATCTCTCGAACATCGCGGATGTGCGCACCGATCGCGGCGGGGCAGCGGACGCCGTCGCCATGATCCAGCCCGCACTCGAAACGGCCGCGCGCGTGCTGGGCAGCGAGCATCCACATTTCGCGCGCATCCTGGTCGTGCAGGGCAGGGCGCTGCTCGATGTCGGCCGCGCTGCCGACGCGGAGGCAGTACTCCGCCGCGCGCTCGCGATCAACCAGGCAACGTTGCCGGCGAGCCACTGGCGCATCGCCGATACGCGCAGCCTGCTCGGCGCTTCGCTGCTGGCGCAGGGCAGGACAGGCGAAGCGATGCCACTGCTCGAGGAAGGTCACCGCGCGATCCTCGCCCGCATGGGAGCAGGGCACCGAATCACCCGCGCAGCAGCAGCCCGGCTCGCGCAACGCTGAACGCGCGATCGATTCGCCACGATCACCGCAGCGCGTTCACGAAGGCAGCGTCCCACGTCGTCGTGAACCTGCAGCCCTCGTCGTCGGAGTTGAACAGGCTGAACTCATCTTCACGGGTGCTCACGACGGCGCTGAACGATCGAGCGAACCGTGCGGCGTCGGCGGGGCCGATGCACGCATGGTCATACTTCCAGCAGCGGCCGCTCTCCGACCACGTGAACAGGGCCTCGGCGCGCGTTCCCGAATCCTCGACCCGGTCGTCGTCCAGCTCGCGCGAGCCCATGCGGACCATCACCGGCCGCCCTTCGTCCTGATAGACCGTGGCACTCACGGTGTGCGCGGTCGAAAGCTCCTCCCTGGCGTAGCGGTTCAGAGGAATCGTCGGGCGCGCGCTCTCACCCAGCGGCTCATACGCCTGCGCGGGCGACGGGTCGGCATCCTGCCAGAGCTCGACCCACGCCTCGAAGTCGCCGGGGTTGTCGAGGCGCGGGTCGCAGTCGTTGAAGACCTCGATCATCACGATCCGCGCCGTGAGCAGCGCGGTCAGCGCCCCGGGCTCGGGCTCCGGTCCCGTCGCGCCCGCATCGCAGCCCGAAGCGACTGCGATGCAGAGCGAGAGAGCGGCGGCTGTGCGCGGCCTGGTCATGGCGTGCTGTTCAGGAAAGTGGTTTCCCAGCTCGTGTTGAAGCGGCACCCCTCGTCGTCCGGGTTGAACAGGTCGAACACGTCCGCGCGGGTATTCACGGACATCGTGTATGACTTCGTGTACTGGTTCTGGTCGCGCGGTCCCATGCAGTTGTCATAGTACATCCAGCAGGCGCCGCTCTCCGACCAGCGGAACGGGTCGGCGGCCCCGGCGCCGGAGTCGATCGCCGCATTGTCGTCCAGCTCGGCGGAGGCCATTTTGACGATCACCGGTCGGCTCTCGTCGCGGTAGACGACGGCCTGGGCCACGGCCATTTCGCCCCAGCCGCGCGTCTCGTCGCTGTCGACGGCGACGGTCGGTTGCGGGCTCGCGGTCAGGAGCACCATCGCCTCCTCCGGGCCGGTCTCGGAGTCCTGCCAGATCTCGACCAACGCCCGGAAATCGCCGGGGTTGCCGATGGCCGGATCGCAGTCGTGAATGACCTCGATGGACTGGATCCGCGCCACGAGTGTGCTGGTCAGCGCGCCGGCGGGAGGCTCGTCTGGTCCCGTGGGCCCGGCGTCGCAGCCTGCAGCCGCCAGGGCGATGCAGGTCGAGAGGGCGAGGGTGGTGCGATGCGTGTTCATGCTGCCTCCAGGCGTTGCAGGGATTGGCTTCACACTGAAAGCGGAATCCGCGTCGCGATTCCCTCATCCGCCTTTCGTGGAGACCCATGACCGACGTGATCACGGTGCTGCTGCAGGAGTGGCGCGCGGGCTCGAACGAGGCGCTCGACCGGCTCATGCCGCTCGTGTACGACGAGCTCAAGGTGCTCGCTGAGCGGAAGCTGCGAAGCGAGGCGCCGGGTCACACGCTCCAGCCGACGGCCCTCGTCCACGAGGCCTACGCCCGCCTGGCGGAGGGCTGGGCGTTCAACGATCGCGCACACTTCTTCGCCATTGCCGCGCGCACCATGCGGCGCATCCTCGTGGATCACGCGCGCGCGCGCTCTGCATCCCGGCGCGGCGGCGGCGGTGTGCGCGTCACCCTGAACGACGAGCTGGTCGGCGCCGGAGAGGTCTCGGCGTCGGAAGAGGTGCTCGCACTCGACGACGCGCTCCGCCGCCTCGCCGCGGTGCAGCCTCGCAAGGCGCAGGTCGTCGAGCTCCACTTCTTCGGCGGCCTCACCTACGCCGAGACCGCGATCACGCTCGACATCTCCGAGGCGACGGTGGACCGCGACCTGCGTGTCGCCAAGGCCTGGCTCGCGAAGGAGCTGACGGCGTGACGGCAGCGCCGGGTTACTCGGGCACTCCGCTCGCAAAGAAGCTCGGCATACGGGAAGGCACCCGACTGCTGCTGGTGAACGCGCCGGACGGGTACAACGCGGTCCTCGAGCCGCTGCCGCCGGAGGTGGTGGTCGAGGAGCGGGCGGGTCCCGCCGTGGACGTCGCGCAGGTGTTCGTCACGCAGAAGGACGAGCTCGCGAAGCAGCTTGGGAAATTCAGGAAGGCGCTCCGGAGCGACGCCGCGCTGTGGATCTCGTGGCCGAAGAAGGCGTCGAAGGTCCCGACCACCGTCACCGAGGACGTCATCCGCGAGGTCGCCCTGCCGCTCGGCCTCGTGGACGTGAAGGTGTGCGCGGTCACCGACGTCTGGTCCGGTCTGAAGCTCGTCGTGCGGAAGGAGCTGCGATGATGGCGGGGTGATCAGGTCCCGAGCAGCCGCACCGGCCAGTCCTCGTCGTCTGTTCCGCACCGCGCCAGTGCGGAGTCCGCAGTGATGAGCGCTGCATCGAGGCCGCGCGCGAGTGCGACATAGAGCGCATCGTAGACCGTGATGCCGTGAGTGGTCGCGATCACGAATGCAGCTTCGGCGAGGGAGTCGTGACGATGACGTTCGACCGGCATGTCCAGAATCCGCCGCACGTCGTCCGCCGCTTCTGCCGGCGTCAGCTCGCCGCGACGCATCCGCTTCCACACGACGTTGGTCAGCTCCGCCGTCCACAGCTCCGGTGCGTGGAACTCGACATCGTCCTCACCGAGCAGCGCGACGGCCTCGCCGCTGCCGGGCTCCGGCAGGATCCATTTCGCAGCGACGCTGGCGTCCACCACTATGCGGAGCAATGTCAGCGTTCCCGGTCCTCGCGGACCAGCTCGGTCGAATCCGTGAACGTCCGGCCTTCGGCGCGGAGCTCGTCGAGCCGGCGGCGCGACTCCGCGCGGAACCGCCGCAACCGACCGGCACGCTCGACCTCGGCCGCAATCAGCGCACGCACCTCGGCCTCCATCGAGCTGCCCCGCCGGCGCGCGAGCTCGCGAAATTCGTTCATTACGGACTCCGGTATGCTGCGAATGACGATCTGTGCCATGCCGCCTCCTCTGATATCACAAAGATATCATCGGCCGCGGCGTAGCGGTAGGGCGCTCGCGGAGGATAGCCTTCGCGCCGGGGCGGTTCCATGGCCACATGGGGATCGGAGGACGGGATGAGCGGGATGAGCGGCAGGACGCAGTACTGCATGGGCGTGACCGGGCGTCCAGGGCGTGGTTAATGGTGGCTGCCGTGTTGTTGCTCGCCGCGTCGGTTGAAGCCGGGTGAGCCGTATCGCGCAGCTCGGAGTGCTGCTCGCGCTGCTGGCAGCAAACCTCTACTGGTCGCGGCCGCACTACAACTGGGACATGGTCGCGTACATCGGGGTCGCGTTTCGTTTCGCGGGCGCATCGGACGAAGTCGCGCACGAGCGCACGTATCGCGCGCTGCGGCAGTCGGTGCCCGCGGAGGATTACGAGCTGCTGACGCAGGCGGATGCCTATCGCCGCACGGTCGCTGCGGACTATCGCGCGTTCGCGCAGCAGCTACCGTTCTACAGCGTCAAGCCCATCTACCCTCTGAAGATTGCGCTGCTCACGCAGACCGGCGTCGATCCGGTCCGCGCGAGTGTGATCGTCTCCGGCGCGGCGTACCTGCTGATCGGCGCGATCCTGTTCCTGTGGCTGAGCTCGTTCCTGCGGGGCTTCACAATCGTTGCCGTCACGTGGGTCATCATGAGTCTGCCGTTCATGCTGGATCTCGCACGCGGCTCGACACCCGACGCCATGTCCACCGCTGTCGTGCTGACAGCGCTCTGGCTGCTCATGGAGAAGGAGTGGCTGTGGCCAGCGCTTGCGCTGCTCGTTGTGTCGATCGGCGTTCGGCCCGACAACCTGCTGTGGGTGTTCGCGATTGCGGGCTATGCAGCGGTCCGGCTCCGCAACGTGCGCGTCGCTGCGCTGTTTTCGGCGGCCGGCACCGCCGTGTATCTGCTGCTTGCCAGCTGGTCGGACAATGCGGGCTGGAGGACGCTGTTCCACCACTCGTTCGTCGAGCGGCTCGCGTTTCCGCAGGACTTCGAGCCCGTGCTGACGGTGCCCGGATACGTGTGGATCTATCTTCGCGAGAGTCACCCGGTGAATCTGCCGACGTTCCTGCTTCTGATGCTGCTGATCGCGGCGTGCATCTTCGTCGGCTTGCTGCGACGACATGGCCGGGGCGACGCGCGCGTCGTGCTGCTCGCAGCGATGGGTGGATTCGCTGTCCTCCACTGGCTCGTCTATCCGGGCGAAGACCGGTTCATGGCCGCTGCGTACGCTGCCGTCCTCGTCCTGCTCGTCCGCGCGCTCGTGCACGAGGATCCGTCGTCCCATGCAGCGGCTCGACCGCCTGCGCACCCCGCCTCAACGGCAATGACCAGGGAGAATGTGTGAACTACCCGCTCACGATACGATTCAGGATCCTCGCGGTCGCGCGACAGCTTTCGGTGACGGGAGCGAACGGGGAGGTGCTCATGTACGTGAAGCAGAAGGCGTTCAAGCTCAGGGAGGCGATTACGGTCTTCGCCGATCAGGAGCAGACGCGGCCGCTGTACCGGATCGCGGCGGATCGCATCATCGATTTCTCGGCGACGTACTCGATCACCACCGAGGACGGTGCCGCAGTCGGTGCGCTCCGGCAGAAGGGTGTACGCTCGATGTGGCGGTCGCATTACGAGCTGGTTCGCGACGGCGACGTCGTCTTCACCGCCACCGAGGAGAACCCGTTTGCGAAGTTCGCGAATCAGCTGTTCGAAGGCATCCCGATCGTCGGCGCGTTCAGTGGGTACGTCTTTCATCCACGGTACCGGATCTCGACCGCGGACGGCGAGCCGGTGGTTCGAGCGGAGAAGAAGGCGGCGTTCCTGGAGAGCGTGTTCACCGTCGATCGGCTCGCTACGCCGTTGAGCCCGGAGGACGAACGCCTGCTTCTGATCGGATGCGTGGCGATGATTCTCCTGGAGCGCCGGCGCGGTTGAACAGTCCCTTCAGATTCGGAGACGCTCCGATGCGCAATGCATGGTGGACGCTTGCTCTCGCGGTATCGGCACTGCACGGCTGCGAGCCATCCGCGGAATCGGGTGACGTCGATGGCATGGCCGGAGACGCGATCGCGATCACCGAGGAGCTGCGGATCGGTGGCCTGGATGGCGCCGAGGAGTACACCTTCGGCCGCGTGTCCACGCTGGCACCGGGGCCGGACGGGTCGGTGTTCGTGGCGGACGCGCAGATAGCGGCAGTGCGCAGGTACGATGCGCAGGGCCGGCATCAGGTGACGATCGGGAGGCGCGGCGAAGGCCCGGGCGAGTTCCAGTCGATCGATGGGCTGGCGGTACTCGACGATGGCCGGATGATCGCCTGGGATGGCGGCCTGCGCCGCCTGTCGATCTTCGCTGACAACGAGTTCATCGAGTCGGCAACTGTTCCGGGCGGGTTGCAGGGATGGCGCGGCTTCGCATGGTCGCGCGCGGGTGACCTTCTCGTTCGCATCACGCCGGAGACCGGGTTCGCGGAGACGCGGGACGGTGTCGTCGGGAACTGGGCACGGGTGACGCTCTCGGGAGACGTGACGCGTCTCTGGCCGTTGCCGCAGGCCGCCAGTGTGGGCCCGAGGTACGTCGTCGCCGGCCGCGGCGGGTACTACCGCCCGTTCATAACCGAGACGTTGTCCACGGTGGGTCCGGACGGCTCGCTCTACCAGGTTCGCAATGACGAGTATCGCATCCGTCGCACGCATCCGGACGGCACCGGGAGCGTGATCGCGCGCGAGGAACCGCGCATCGAGCTGACTGCCGAAGAGCTGGAGGAATGGGAGGCGCGCTCGGAGAGCTTTGCGCAACGCATACCCGAGGAGCGTTCCGAGTTCTTCCCGGTGCCCACCGTGAAGCCGTACATCCGCGAGCTGGTAACGGATCCCGATGGCCGGCTGTGGGTGTCGCGATATACCGAGCCGGAGTTCCTGCCATACACGGAGGCGCAGCAGGAGGACCGCAGGAGCCGGAACCTGCCCAGCTTCCAGTGGCGGGATCGGCTTCGGTGGGATGTGTTCAGCCCGGCCAACGAGTACCTTGGCTCGGTCACGCTTCCGCCACGCACATCGTTCGTGACTGCGATCGGCAACGACGTGTGGGGTGTGCAATCCGGTGAGTTCGATGAGGACTATGTCGTGCGCTTCAGCGTGGCTCCGTCACCCCGGTCGGTCTCGGAGTGACGCGCCAGGTGGGCGCACGCTGCGGCATGGCATCACCACGGTACGCTCGCTTCGCCGCGCTGATGCTGCTCGCCTCGGGTTGCAGCGAACCCGGGAAGCAGGATCAGGTCGTCGCACCGATCGCCGAGTATCGCATCTCGGAACGGCCGCTCGTCTCTATCGGTGTGGTCAAAGGCGAGGACGCGTATCAGCTGTTCCGCGTACGGAGTGCCGTTCAGTTGCAGAGCGGCGTGATCGTCGTCGCCAACAACGGCACGTCGGAGCTGCGGTACTACGACGCGCAGGGCAGGCACCTCCGCACAGTGGGCCGACCCGGTGACGGTCCGGGAGAGTTCCGGGAGCTCTGGTACGCGCGAGCCATTCGCGGCGATACCGTCGTGACGTGGGATGTCGGGCAGAGACGGGTCTCGTATTTCGACAGCAACGGCGATCTCGCGCACTCATTCACTGCAGACCTGAGCGAGCATCAGGTTCACGTTGGCGAACACTCGATTCCCGCCTATCCGATCGAGATGGTGGCGACGTGGGACGGTCTGCTGCTGTTTCATGCCGCGGCGCCATCGTCGGTGCTGTCAGGTCTCCGATCTGATGGCACGCATGATCCCGGGGCGGTCGCTGACGATGGCGTGTACCGGCTCGACTACTCCCTGTTCAGCGTCGACCGTACTGGCTCCGTGGTGCGCGCGTTCGGTCCCGTCCCCGCGGTCGAGTGGTTCATGAGCGGGGGCATCCGCCAGTTCCGGTTCATGGGGCACTGGTTCTACATGGCGGGCGGGCGGCAGCAGTTCGTCATCGGATCCGGCAAGCCGTATTCGTATCAGGTGACATCCGGATCCGACGGCCTGCGACGAGTCGACACGAACATTCCCGCGCGAGCGATCTCCGACGAAATCTGGAGTCGGCGCATCCAGCGTGCGCTGCCGGAATCGCCCAGTCGCGACAGGATAGCCCGGCTCGAGGCGATGCCGAAGCCCGATACCATGCCGTCCTATTCTGCGCTGTTGCTCGACGATGAAGATCGTGTATGGATTCAGGAGTACGATCCTGACCGGAGTGCCATCCAGTACACGGTGGGTGTGGCTTCTGATCGCTCTCCGGAGCCGGCGCCAGCGCAGCGCTGGTCCGTATTCGAACTCGATGGCCGGCAGGTCGGCAGACTCGAGCTGCCGGCGAACGTGCGGATCATGGACATATCACGCGGGCGGGTCATCGCAGTCGCAGAGGATGAATTCAGAGTGGAGCGGGTACAGGTGTTCTCCCTCGAAAGGGTCCCGCAGATGTCGAACGGTCAATGAGTATGCCAACCACCTCGTGCCGTCGTGTGGCGCCGCGAATTCTGATTGCGGTGCTGTTGGCCCTGGCCGTGTCCGTGTGCGGCCAGGATAACGCGACGTCGAGCATGCACGTCGACGAGATTCCGGAGCTCGGGTACGCCGAAGAGCTGCGGATCGGCAGCCTCGACGACCCGGACGCCGGATTCTCGCGCATCCGCAGGGTGCGCGTTTCGGAGCGTGGCGAGGTCTACGTGCTGGATATGCTCATGCGAGAGGTGCGGGTGTTCAGTACGGAGGGAGAGCATATCAGATCAATAGGCGGGGAAGGCGAAGGCCCAGGAGAATTTCTGGTGCCGTCGAACATGGGTCTGCTCGGCGACACCCTCTGGGTGAACGATCCGCGCGCCCGCCGCATCACCTGGTTCGGGCCGGACGGTGGGGTCCTGTTCACCACGCCGACGCAGCAGGTGCCGATCGAGGCGGGTGTGATGGGTTTGAGTCTGAGTGTCGCACCGGCAGTCCCCCAACCGGATGGGCTCATCGAATCGGACCTGAACATGTTCGTGGGCGGCAATCGCGAGATCCGGCCGTACCGCTACCCGGTGGTCCGGTTCAACCGTGACGGCGAGGTGGTCGACACGGCTCGGTGGGAGACCGCGGACGAGTCGGCTCCGACCTACCGCATTGGAGGAGGCGATCTGTACGCGCCGTACCTCGGCCCCTTGCGGCCGGTCGAGGCGGAGCTGGGTGACGGCCGGGTGGTGCTCGACTGGTCGGTCCCCGAAGGTGCCGCGGAAGGCACCCTCGAGGTGGTGCGCCTCGGACCGGAGCAGGACACGCTCTACCGCCGGGAGATCCGGTACGAGGCGATATCGGTTCCCGCGGAAGTCCTGGACAGTCTCGTGGAGCCGAGGCTCGGCATGGCGCGCAGCCGCGGCGTGAGCGAGGGGGAACTGGAGCGCACGCTCAGGTCGGCAGTGCAGCTGCCTGATTTCCGACCGCCGCTTCGAACCGTGCACGCCGGTGCGGACGGATCGGTCTGGATTCAGCTCAACACCGTCGCGGCGGATACTGCGAGCTGGGTCGTCATCGGAGCCGACGGGCGCGTGCAGGGGACGGTGAGTCTGCCGTCGGGCGTGCAGATCCACCACAGTGATCTGCCTGCCGCGTGGGCGGTCGAGCTGGACGAGTACGGTGTTCCATGGCTGCTGCGTCTGAAGCTGTCCGAGGTGGACGAAAGCGGATGAAGCGGGTGCGACTACCCTGCGTGATGCCGGCATCAACTGGAACTGGAACTGAAGGCAGAGAGGGCGCCCATGCGTTATCCATTCCTGCTGTTTGCCGCGGCCGCGATCGCGGCGTGCGACGGTGATCCGGTCGCGCCCATGGAATGCGAGACCGTGTCTCTGCCGCTGAGCCAGTCGGCGGACGGGCCCGTGGTCACACACGTGGGACTGGAAGTGGAGGAGTTCGGCGTCGTCCTGGTCGCGACCGCGACGGACCCGCAGGGCGGAGACAACCTGCGCGACGTGGTCCAGCGGATCGGCGTGTATCCGGACCCGGCTTGTGACGGTACGCCGATCACGCTCTCGGACGACCTGGTCGATGCGGGCGTCGAGGAGACGTTCGGCACCGTGGCGAGTGCGCAGCAGGAGCTGTACGACGACATCGCGGTGAGGACGCAGTGGCCGGTCCACGTCGAGTTCAGGGACGCCGATGGCAACATCACATCGGGTCGCGTGCTCGCCCAGGTCACGGTCCTCGTGTTCCGTGCGCAGCAGCCCTGACAGGGTGCGGATGAAGCGCACGAGTATCGCGTTCGTACTCGCGATCGCGGCATGCTCCGGCTCCGATGTCGATCGCATTGAGACTGCCGATCGCGCAGCACCGGAGCCGGTGCCGGTAGCAGAGACGGCAGCGGCAGTTGGTGCCGCGCTGCTCGCTGACACGATCGATCGCAGCATCGTCGTCTACGTCGAAGCGTCGGGCGCGGAGATCGACGCGGTGCGCGCGGATTACGCGGAGGAGGATTTCGCCGTCGTCGCCGACGACCTGATGTACTACCGTGCGACTGCGACGGAATATCTGGAGGCCGGCGGCCAGCCGCTCGTGCGTGTGCAGGGCCGGCGACCGCTCACGTTCCGGGTGTCCGGAGCCGCGCGTGAGTACGACTTCGCGGATGTCGAGCTGCTGGACTTCATCATCGTGTATGAGCCCGATGCCGAGCCGCGGATATTCGCGCCGAACGAGGTCGAACTGGCGTTTACGCGGCGCTGACCGTCGCCGGCGTCGACGAATTCGAAGCGATCGTCAACCTCGAGAGCAGCGACGTGAAAGCGTCCCCACAACCCGCTCTATGCAGGCCGGTGCAGGTTTCACGGTGCCTGGCGCTGTCAATCGCCCCCGCGTCGACAGGCGCCGGCACGCGGGGGAAACTCGACGGCTCATAGCGCCGTCAAACGATCCAGCCTGACCCCCGACCCCCGCGTGGGTACCGGCCGACGTCGCCCGGCGGGAGTATCCGCCGCTGCTTTGACTTTCCCGCCACGCCGACCTGCAGCCGGATGACAGCGAGCGGCTCGCCGCCCTGCGTCGCCAGGCGCCCTCGCCCGAAGTCGTCGCCGCGACGCGCAGTCACCCGAGGGCTACCGCTCCTGATGCCGGCGCCCCGGCGTCGACTTGCGGGCCGCGCAGCGGAACCATAGATGTGAGCGTCACCCACATCAGGAGCAACGATGAACCGGATCTCCGTCCACCGCTGTCCCGCCTGCGACGCGACGCAGCGCGCCGAGGACTGACGCCATGCAACGCTCGCACTGGTGGCCGCGCACGCGTGACGGGCGCATTGCGCTGCTCACATTCATCGCGCTGTTCCTGCTCGCGCAGCCGCCGCTCGTGTACCGGCTGGCGAACCGCATCGAGCCGCAGATCTTCGGCATGCCGTTCCTGTTCTTCTACCTGATGGTAGTCTACATCGCGCTGATTGCCGTGCTGATCCTGGCGCAATGGCGGGGCGTCTGATGGAGCCGTGGGTCGTTGCGACCAGCCTGATCGCGCTCTATCTGCTGCTCACACTCGCGGTGGGGCTGGTCGCGAACCGGAAGCTTGCCGTCGATGTCGAGGACTTCGTGCTGTACGGCCGCAAGGCCGGCTTCATCGTGCTGTACCTCACGATGGTGGCGACGTTTCACTCCGCGTTCGCGTTCCTCGGCTCCGGCGGCTTCTTCTATACGCACGGCATCGGGTTCCTGGATGCGGGCACGTGGACGATCCTGTCGGGCGCGACGATGTACGTGCTCGGCCCGCGCGTCTGGGCGCTCGGCAAGGCCTTCGGCTACTTCACGCCGGCCGACATGCTCGCCGACTTCTACGAGAGCGAGGTGGTGCGCTGCGTCGCCGCGCTGGTATCCGTCGTGTTCACGATCCTCTACATACAGGTGCAGGCGCAGGGGCTCGGCTACATCCTGAACGTCGCGTCGGACGGCCACATCTCGTTCGAGCTCGGCACGCTGATCCTGCTCGGCGTGGCGGCGGTGTATCTGATGGCCGGCGGAGTGCGCGCGGTCTACTGGACCGACGTGGTGCAGGGCGTGTGGATGTACATCGCGCTCTGGGTCGGCGGGCTGTTCCTCACCTACCGCGTGTTCGGCGGCCCGGGCGAGCTGTGGCGGTCGCTCATGACGCAGCGGCCGGACCTGCTGACGCTGCCGGGTCCGCACGGCTTCTTCGGTCCCGGCATGTGGTTCGGGATGTCGATCGTGCTGTCGTTCGGCATCGTGTTCCAGCCGCACATCATGATCCGCTACTACACGGCGATTTCCGCGAGCACCATCCGCTGGCTCGGCGTGACCACGCCGCTCTACCTGATGACGATCTACATACCGGCCGCCTTCGTGGGGCTCGGTGGCGCGCTCGCGCTGCCCGACCTGGCCGTGGCGGACCGCGTCTTCCCCGAGATGCTGATCCGCCATGCGCCGGCCTGGCTGACAGGTCTGATCCTGGCCGGCGCGACCGCCGCGGCGATGTCCACGCTCGACTCGATACTGCACGCGAACATGACCGTGCTCATGCGCGACGTGTATCAGCGCTACCTCGTACGCACTGCGACGCCCGCGCATTACATCCGGTTCGGCCGGTTCACCGTGCTCGCGCTGCTCGTGATCGGATACCTGCTCTCGGTGCGCACGTTCGACCTGCTCGTGGTCGTCGTCACGCTCTCCGGTGCCGGCATGATGCAGCTCATGCCCGCCATTCTCGGCGTGTGCTTCCCGACGCGACGCCTGCTCACCGCGCACGGCGTGCTCGCTGGCATAGGCGTGGGTCTCGTCGCGCTCTATCTTGCGATCGTCATGCAGCCGCACCCGCTCGGTATCCACGGCGGCGTGTGGGCCCTCCTCGCGAATGTGCTGGTGACGATCCTCGTTTCACGCTTCACCACTGCGCCGTCGAGCGCGACGGTGGAGCGCATACACGGCGAGCTGGAGCGGTTCGTATACGGCGACGGCAGCGCGGTCGGCTGAGCGAGGTGCGTGGGTACCGTGAAGCTGTACCTCTCATCGTTCCGCGTCGGCAATCAAGCAGCGAAGTTGAAGGAGCTCGCTGCCGGCCGCACGATCGGC
>JBBEBA010000008.1:0-46717 GCA_040882575.1 Gemmatimonadota bacterium | reverse complement strand
ACGCTGGTCATCGGCGATGGCACGCTCACGCGGACGCTGCGGGTGATCGACGGCATGCAATAGGGCACCGCGACGACGGCAGTTCCGCGCGTCGCCGGCTACTCGCTCCGCAACGTGATCGCAGGATCGACCGACGCGGCCCTGCGCGCGGGCAGCCAGGCCGCGGCAGTTGCGACGAGCACGACGCCGACGGCGGCGATCACGGTCACGTTGGGCAGCGACACCGGCAGAAAGTCGCCGGCGGACAGGAGCAGGTGCAGCCCGAGCACGCCGAGAGGCAGACCGATGGTGAGGCCGAGCGCGCTCAGCTTCAGGCCGTCGCCGACGAAACGGCCGACGATCTCGTGACGTTGGGCGCCGACCGCCATGCGCACGGCGATCTCGCGCGTGCGCTGGCCCACGGCGAACGCGACGACGGCGTAGAGCCCGATCGCGGACAGCAGCAGCGCCATCAGTCCCGCGATCGAAACGCTGCCCGCCATCAGCCGGAAGTTGCGCGTGCGCTCGTCCTCGATCTCCGCGAGCGTGCGTATGTTCACGATGGTGCCGGGCGCCTCGTCGAGTGCGACCTTCCGGATCGTCGGCACGAGCAGGCTCGCGGTGCCCGCGGTGCGGACCAGCAGCGCGGTCGTCAGCTGCATCGTGTCCGGCGCCAGATACACGCGGTAGTCGTCGCCCGGACGCCTCGTCTCCGCCGCAGGATCCTCGACGACCCCCACAACGACGAGCGTGGGCCCCCCCCCCCAGCCGCCGCCCGACCGGGTCCGTGCCGGCCCAGAGCCGGCGGGCGAGGTCCGCGCCGATGATCGCGGGGACCTCGGCATCGTCGGGACCGTGAACGTCGTCGCGTGTGAACCCGCGGCCTCGGAGCAGCGCCATGTCGAGCACGTCGAAATGGCCGGGGCCCGCGCGGTGCGCGGCCAGCCCGATGGGCTCCAAGGCCGCGTTCGCTGGCCTGTCCGCGGGATCGACGGTGTACCTGCCGAGGCCCGGCCAGCTGCCCCAGTCGATTACTGCCGCTTCCACGCCCGCTTCTGCCTGCACGCGCTCAAGCACGGCGCGCGTCACGGCAGCTCGCTGCCGCGCCACCCCGGCCCAGTCGGGCGCCTCTCCGGCTGAGAACGACACGGGCATGCCGACAGAGATCACGCGCTCCGCCGACTCCGAGCGGGTGTACGGCTGGAACTCGCCGACTATGACCAGCAGCGCGGCCGCGAGCAGGACCATCAGCGGCTGCGTGAACGCGATCTGCGCGACGACGAGCCCGCGCTGCAGTCGCGCGCGGGTCGCGGCTAGCGACCCGGCCGAATCGCGCAGCACGCTGGCGAGCGCGAGCCGCGTCGCGTGCAGTGCGGGCGAGAGGCCGAAGAGAATGCCGAGCGTGAGCGCGATGCCGAACGTGAACGACGTCGCGGAAAGCGTGATGCGGAGCTCGAGCGGGATTTCCGTGGTCGTAGCATTCGCGACGGGCAGCACGACCCACACAATGGCGAGCGCGCCTGCGCCTGCTGCGCACGCGAGCAGTGCGCTCTCGGTCAGCAGCTGGCGGATCAGCCGCGTGCGGGCCGCGCCGAGCGACAGCCGGATCGCGATCTCCTGCCGCCGCGCTGCGGCGAGGCCGGTCAGCAGCGCACTCACGTTCGTGCACGTCACGGCGAGCACCAGCACCGCAAGCAGCCCGATCGCGAGCGACATCAGCCGCACATCGCGATCGAACATCGGATCGCCGTTCGTGGACAGCAGCGGCACCACGTCGGCGGATGCTTCGCGTGCACCGCGCGCATCGTCGTCGCCGACCGGATCGCGTGCTGCGACGTCGCTCTCCGCGACAGTCGCGGCGATCACCTGCACTGCGGCCGTCGCGGCCTCCATGCCGATGCCCGGCCGCAGCCTGGCCGCAGCACGAAACACGGGCACCGCACCGTCGAGCATCTGGCTGTGCACCGCGAGCGGCACCCAGAACTGGAAGCGGCTGAGCCCGGCCACGCCGGAGAACCGCTCCGGCATCACGCCGACGATCGTGACCGGCACCTCGTTCAGGCTGACGGTCGCGCCGATAACATCAGGATCGCGGCCGTACAGCTGATCCCACGCGGTGTAGTTGATCACGGCCGACGTGGCACGCGCCGGATCGTCGGACCCAGCCTGCGGCAGACCCGGCCCGAGCAGCGGTCGCACGCCGAGCACTGCGAAGTAGTTCTCCGTCACGAACGTTGTGCGCGCGGAGAGGCCGCGGCGTGCCGGATCCTCCCCGGCATCGAGCACCAGCGACGCGAACGCCCAGCCGGCGACCGCGTCGAAGTGGCCGGTCAGCTGCGTATACGCACGCAGCTCCTCCTCCGTGAGGAAGCGCGTGCTGAGGCCGTAGATGCCTGCGTCGCGGCTGCCCCGGATGCGGACGAGGTCCTCGTCACGCGCGATCACCGGCGGCGGACTCGTCGCGTACGAGTGCACGAACGAGAACAGCAGCGTCGTGATCGCCATGCCGACCGCGAGCACCGCGAGCATCGTGGCGGCGGTCAGCGGTCTGCGGCCGAACTGACGGAACGCGAAACGCAGGTCGCCCGCGAGCGCATCCAGCCACTGCGCACCACGCGCGTCGCGCGCCTGCTCCTGCAGATATGCGACGTTGCCGAACTCACGCTCCGCCGCACGCTTCGCCTCCGTCGCAGCGAGACCACGTGCGATCAGACGCGACGTCGCCGCCTCGATGTGCGCGCGCATCTCCTCCTGCATCTCGCGCTCCAGACGCCGGCGCAGCCGCAGCCGCAGCCGCAGCCGCAGCCGCAGCCGGTTCAGCATGCCGCCGGGCATCAGGTCACCCGCAGGATCGCCGTCAGTGCGCCGGAGAACCGCTGCCAGTCGGCGCGCTGCTCCGCCAGGTGCCGGCGACCGGCCGCCGTCACCGAGTACACCTTCGTCTGACGCCCCGTGTCCGACGTCGCCCACGTCGCCTTCAGCAGCCCGCGCTGCTCCAGCCGATACAGCGCCGGGTACAGCGACCCCGCATTCAGGTTCAGCACGTCGTTCGACGTCGCCTGGATCCGCAGCGTCAGGTCGTACCCGTTCGTCGGCTCCGCCTCCAGCAGCTGGAGCACGATCAGGTCGAGGGTGCCGGAGAGGAACGGTGTATTGCTCATGGATCCGTGCGCAGGGCTGGTTGCACTAGCCTGTCGAGTCCTGGTAGTCTGGCACCCGACCACTAGAACGTCAAGTCCTGAGGTCCGTACCCCCGCCTCACGTCACCCGCGGCCGCGGTTCAGCGGTTCAGTCGCCGCGCCGGTAGCGCACCTCGCCGCCCAGGATCGTGAGATCGACGACGGCGGTCGGGATCTCCTGCTCAGGGATGGTCATGATATCCTTCGACAGCACGACGACGTCGGCGAGCTTGCCTGGTGTGAGTGAGCCCTTCGTGTCCTCGGCGAAGGTAGCAAATGCATTGTCCAGCGTGTAGCTGCGCAGCGCTTCCTCGCGGGTCATGCGCTGTGCTTCGTAGAACACTTCGCCCGTGTTCGTCCGGCGTGACACGGACGAGTAGAAGCTGGCGATGGGGTTGATGTCCTCGACGGGCGCGTCGGTGCCGTTGGCAATGGTGGCGCCGGAGTCGATCAGCGCGCGCCACATGTAAGCGCCTTCGCGCGCGCGCTGCTCTCCGAGCCGACGCGGGATCCAGGGCGCGTCGGACGTCGCGTGTACGCCCTGCATCGCGGCGATCACGCCGAGCTCGCCGAACCGCGGGATGTCGTCGGGGTGCAGGTGCTGCGCATGCTCGATGCGCCAGCGCAGATCGCGCTGGTCGGGGTTCGCTGCGAATGTGCGCTCGTAGATGTCGAGCACCTCGCGGTTCGCGCGGTCGCCGATCGCATGCACGTTGAGCTGGAACCCGTTCGCCATCGCGATCTCAGCCGTGCGCGCCACGGACCCGGGCTCGACGAGAAAGAGGCCGGTGCTTGCCGGCATGTCCTCGTAAGGTTCGAGGACCCATGCCCCGTGCGAGCCGAGCGCGCCGTCGATGGAGACCTTGATGGATCGCACGACGAGGAAGTCGTTCTCTTCCGCGTCCGTCCGGTAGTCGGCAAGGCGGACCGCCAGATCCTCGTTGGAAGCGCGGATCATGACGTAGAGCCGGACGGGCAGTGCGTTCTCCTGCTCGAGCTCGCGGTACAGATCGATGGTGCCGAAACCGGTGCCCGCATCGACGAACGTGGTCACGCCCTTCGACAGCGCCTCTTCGCCGGCAAGCACGATGGCGCGGCGGGCCTGCTCCTGCCGGTCCGCTGCGGTGCGCGTCGATTCAGCCTGCTCGAACGCGCGCCCGACGAGGTCTTCCGCGGTTTCGCGCAGCAGTCCGGTCGGGTCGCCGTTCGCGTCTCTGACGATCTCGCCGCCCGGCGGATCGGGCGTGTCGCGATCGACGCCCGCCAGCTCGAGTGCGCGGCCGTTGGCGAAGGCCGCATGGCCGCTGGCGTGCGTGAGCAGCACAGGATTATCCGTGGAGACGGAATCCAGCGACGCATGCAGTGGCACGCCATCCACGCTCGGCTCGGGGACGCGGTCCCACTTCTCCTGATGCCAGCCGCGGCCGATGATCCAGGCATCACGCGGTGCGTCGCGCGTGGCGGCACCGACCATGCCGATGACCTCGTCCCAGTTGCGCACGTTCATCAGATCCAGGTTCATCTTCGCTTCGCCCACACCCATGTAATGGGCGTGGCCCTCGATGAAGCCGGGAATCGCCAGACGGCCTGCCAGGTCGATGACTTCGGTGTCGTCGTCCACGTAGGCGTCGATCTCCTCGTCCGTGCCGACCGCGACGATTTCGTCACCGATCATCGCGACCGCCTGCGCCTCGGGCTGCGCCGAATCCACGGTGATGACACGTCCGTTCCGCAGCACCAGGTCGGCCGCCGGCTCGGCGGCTGTGTCCGTCCCGCATGCGGCGCACAGCGCCGCAGCCATGACCAGCAGGCCTGCTCTTCCGGAATGGCTCATGCCCGTGCTCCGTTGCACTGAAGTTTTCGTGGTGATCCATCCAATCTCGGACGCTGCGCCCCCCGACGCAACGGCCCGCGCCTTGACCGCGGCGCCCATCCGCGACACGCTTCCTCAGCGCTCGGGCACCAGCGATACGCGTACGTAGTTCCCGAGGTCGAGGAAGCGCCGGGCCGCAGCGCGGACGTCCGCGGCGGTTACGGCTTCCACCCGCTCCAGATGCTGCAGCGACGCTGCGGCCGGCTCCCCTGTCTCCGCCTCGGCCATCAGGACACCCAGCCAGAACGCGTTGCGCTGAAGACCAGTCTCCCAGGCCCGGCGCTGCTGCTCCTTCACACTTGCGAGTGTCGTCGGGTCCGGTCCGTCCTGCTTCAGCTTCTCGATCTCGGCGAACACCGCCTGCGTCAGCTCATCCAGGCGCTCGGGCGCAGTACCGAAGGCAATGCTCACGACGTATCGGCCCGCTGGCACGCGGTACGTACTCTCACCGATGCTCACCCCGTACGTTCCGCCCATGTCCTCACGCAGCACGTCGCGCAACCGCATGTCGAGCACGTCGGCCATGATTGCCAGCGCAGTACGCGCGGCGGCAGAGTGCTCGAACGGGCCGGTGAATGCGATACGGGTCTGGCTCTTCGGCTCCACGCCACGCCGGACGGTCTTCTCGACCACACCGCGCACCGTGCGCAAGCCCGTGTCGCGCACTTCATCCTCCTGCTGTGAGGCGGGCAGGCTCCCGAGATACTGCTCGAGCAGCGGGCGCAGCACAGCCGGTTCGAACGCACCGACGAAGGCAAACGTGAAGTCGCCCGCGTTGGCGAACCGCTCGCGGTAGATACGTGATGCCGCCGCCCGGTCGATCTCATCGAGCAGCGCCACCGTCTGCGGGCGGGCGCGCGGATGATGCTGCCACAGTGTTGCCGTGAACGTGTCGCTGAACGCAACTTCCGGGCTGGCATCGCGGTTCGCGAGGGACGCGCGTGCACGCGACATGAACGAAGTGTACGCGGAGCTGTCACTGCGCGGCGCCGTGAAGTGCAGGTGGATGAGCTGTAGCAGGCTCTCGAGATCGCGCGGCGAGGCCATGCCGTTCATGGCTTCGGCGTGCTCCGCCGCCCCGGCCGAAACCCGGGCGATCTTGCCGGCGAGCGCCTTCTGCAGCTGCACGGCGTCCATGTCGGCGAGTCCGCTGATCTGGACCAGCTGACCGGCGAAGAGCCCGGACGGGTAGAGGCTGTCCGGCACGAGCGAGAGGCCGCCCGGGCTCCAGGCGGAGACGAGCACTTCGTCATCCCTGTGCGTCGTCGGCATGAGGTAGACTTCGACGCCGTTGGCGAGCTCGATGAGCGTCGCCGCGAGGCCAGGCACTTCGCGTTCCGATACGACGCGTCCACCGCTTGCCGGTGGAGCCATGAGCTGCGCGTCGGCAACGACATCCCGGTACGGATCGATCCGGCTGCTGTCGACCGCGTCGAACACGGCGAGCAGCGATTCGTGCGTCGGCAGTGCGACGTCTGCGCGCGCGGGCGCCATCACGACGACGACGCGGCTGCTGTCCGTCACCCACTGCTCCGCCAGTGCGTTCACCTCGTCCGCGGCGATACCGGGCAGCAGCTCCTGCACGAGCGCATGCTCGTATGCGATGCCGGGTATCGCTTCACCGTCCAAATACGCTCGCGTGTACTCGGCGGCATGGCCCGCCGATTCCGAGTTGTCACGCTCGGCGTACGCCCGCTCGTACGCGCGCAGCAGATTCGCACTGTGACGCTCGAGCTCCGTTGCCGTGAAGCCGTGCCGCGCGACGCGCTCGCCTTCCGTGAGCACCGCAGTCAGTCCCGTCTCGACGCCACCATTCTGAACCGCAGCGCCCAGCGTGTACGTGTCGCGCGTGCGCACCAGGCTGCCGTAGGCGGAGCCGGCGCCGAGGAAGGGCGGATCCGGTCGCTGCGCGATTTCCGCCAGTCGCGCATTCAGCATGCTGGTGAACAGGCCGCGCAGGAGGTCACGCCGGTAGGCGTCGTACGTACCTTCTTCGCCGGAGGGCTGTTTCCACTCCACCTGCACCACAGTGCCGGTCGCTTCGGCGTCCGTCGCGATGGCGACGCGCGTCTCCGCGTGATCCGGCACGCCGTATTCGATCCGCGGGCGGGGTGCGGCTGCTGCCGGCAGGCGGCTGAAATGCGTTCGGATCAGCGCCTCGACAGCATCTCTGTCGAAGTCGCCGACTGCGACGACCGCCATGAGGTCGGGCCGGTACCAATCCTCGTAGAAACGAACGGCCTCCTCGCGCGGGAACGAGAGCAGCACCTCCCGCTCGCCGATCGGCAGCCGCTCGGCGTATCGGGAGTTGCGGAACAGCACCGGGAAGTACTGCTTCCGCATCCGTTCATCGGCACCCTGGCCGAGCCGCCATTCCTCGACGACGACGCCGCGCTCCAGGTCGAGCTCGGCGGCGTCGAACGTGACGCCGTGCGCCCAGTCCTCGAGGATCTGCATGGCGGTCTCGAGCGGACCCGCAGTGTCCGTCGGGACCTGCAGCATGTAGACGGTCTCGTCGAACGCCGTGTACGCATTCAGGTCGGCGCCGAATCGCATGCCGATCGATTCGAGGTATTCGATGAGCTCGTGCTTCTCGAAATTGCGCGTGCCGTTGAATGCCATGTGCTCGACGAAATGAGCGAGCCCGCGCTGGCTCTCGTCCTCGAGGATCGAGCCGGCGTTCACCACGAGCCGCAGCTCGGCGCGGTTCTCCGGCCGACCGTTCTCCCTGATGTAATAGCGCAGGCCGTTCGCCAGTGTGCCGACCGTGACGGCGGGGTCGACCGGAAGCGGTCCGCCGGCCTGTGCGGCGACGGGGACGGGCAGGGTGGCCAGCAGCAGCGGCAGGAGCAGGTGGCTTCTCATGTGGCAATATTGGCGCTGGCGCGGACGCATCGCCAGATTCGGGGGATGTGTTTCCACGGCGAGCGCCCCATCACGGCAGGGCGATGACGATCTACCGCGTACTCCTGCCGCATCCGCTGGAGCCTCGCCTCCTCATGCTGCAGGCCCACGGCGAATGGCGGCTGCCGGAGTGGGAGGACGCGACGGAGCACGGGTGGGAGCATGCCGACCACGTGAACCGCGCCGTCTCGGCGCGGTTCGGCATGGAGACCACGGTACTGCGCTGCGTCAGCAGCAGGCCCGATCATGGCGCGGACCGGCAGATGCGCGTGTACGAGCTCGACAACCACTCGGCCCCGCATGATATGGTGCCGGCGTCCACGTGGATAAGCGAGGCCGAGCTGGCCGGCGCGCAGATCGCGGAGCCTGAGACACGCGACCTGCTCAGCGAGTGGTTCAGCCGGGAGCGGGGCGACCTGCCGCTGCGCGGTGCACCATGGATGCGCCGCGGCTGGTACGTCGAGGCCCTCGCCTGGACCGTCGCCCGGCTGAAAGAGGTGGGTGTGGCCACGGTGGGCACACCCGATCAGCTGCGGGCCGGCGAACGATCGTTCCTCATGCGTGTGCGGACCCGGTCGGGCCATTTCTACCTCAAGGCGGCCCCCGCCATGTTCCTGCACGAGCCGCGACTGATCCAGTGGCTGGCGCAGCGGTACCCGGGCAATTTCCCCGAGATCATTGCGGTGGATGAGGATCGCGGATGGTTCCTGCAGCGCGAGGTCGGCGGCGGCGCCCTGCCGCTGAACGAGGTGCGGGAGGAGGAGGAGTGGTACCGCGCCGTGCGCAGGCTCGCCGAGATCCAGGTGGATTGCACCACGCAGACCAATACGCTGCGCGACCTCGGCTGCCCGGCCCGCGGGCTGGAGATCCTGGCGCGACGCATTCCCAGGCTGTGCTCCGACTCGGCTGCAATGCTGCTCGGCGAGCCCTGCGGCCTCAGCCGCAGCGAGATCGACCGCGTGGCATCCCTCGCACCCACGCTCCTGACACTGTGCGAGGAGCTGGCAAGCTACGGGATCCCGGACACACTCGAGCACGGCGACCTGTGGGCCAACAACGTGCTGAGCACACTGGGCGGTCCCGTCTACCTGGACTGGTCCGACAGCTCACTCTCGCACCCGTTCTTCAGCCTGTCCCAGATCGTGACCGAGGCGATGATCCTGCTGCCGGCATCGTCCCGCGAATCGCGCCGTCGCCTCCGCGACAGCTACCTCCTGCCGTGGGCCGGCATTGCCGCGCCGGAGGCGCTGAGCCGCGCGTTCGAGATCGCCCGGGTCCTCGCGCCCGTCCACCTGGCAGCCACCGTCCACGCGGAGCTGCTGCCTGCCGCCGGCTACCGCTGGGAGCTCGAATGCTCGATACCGGGCCGCATGCGCCGGGCGCTCCGCCTCATCGTCGATGATGACAGCCCGGTCGACGCCTGATTCTCCCGCACCCGCTGCGTGCTGTTCGTCCCTCGCGCCGCGCCGCTCCTCCCGACCCGGTTGTACGCGGCATGGTCCACCGGTAACGTCCTGCCATACACGAGGCTGAAAGCAGTGCAGGCATGATCTGGCGAAAGTGGAATTTCTGGCTCGTCCTGGTCATGGCTGCGACATGCATCGGCCTGCTCGAAGCGGCACAGGTCTATGCCGGCACGAGCGCGCTGGGCCGGCCGATGCCGTGGCGCACCGCGCTGGCCTCGACGATGCCGTCGTGGTACCTGCTCGCCGCGCTGCTGCCCGCGATCATCTGGGCCTCGCGCAAGTTTCCGCTCGAGCCCGGCCGGTGGCGGCTGTCGCTGGTGGTGCACGTGCTCGTCGCGACCGTGTTCGCCGTCTTCCACGTCACGGCCTCGAGCTGGATCAGCGACGCCATCCTGTACACGGGCCGGCAGCAGCCGTGGGATTTCCGCGGTAATATCTCGCGACTGCTGTCGATCTACTTCGTGGTCGAGCTGTTCACCTACTTCGCACTGGTAGCCGGCTACCACGCGTACGAGTATGGCAAGCGCTATCGCGAGCGCGAGCGCGCGACCGCGCTGCTGCAGCTGCGAGCGACACGGCTGGAGGCGAATCTCGCACAGGCGACGCTCGATTCGCTGCGCATGCAGCTGAACCCGCATTTCCTGTTCAATACGCTGAACACCATCTCGGTGATGGCGCTGAAGGGGGAGCGGCACGGCGTCGTCCGGATGCTGGCGCTGCTGAGCGACCTGCTCCGCCTGTCGCTGCAGAACACGCAGCAGGTCGTGTCGCTGCGGCAGGAGCTCGAGTTCCTCGACCACTATCTGGAGATCGAGCAGGTGCGGTTCAGGGACCGGCTCACCATCGAGCGTGACATCGAGCAGGACGCGCTCGACGCCGAAGTGCCGTCGCTGCTGCTTCAGCCGCTGGTGGAGAACGCGATCCATCACGGCATCGCCAGGCGCGCGGGCCCGGGGACAGTCCGGCTGGAGGCCGGGATCGTGACCGGCGAAGTGCTGGAGCTGCGCGTCCTCGACACCGGCGTCGGCCTGGGCGCGCCGGCCGGCGACAGCACCGGACTCGGCCTGTCCAACACGCGGGCGCGGCTGGAGCAGCTGTATGGCGACCGGCACGAGCTCGAGCTGACCGACCGGCCGGGCGGCGGTGCGTGCGTTACCGTGCGCCTGCCGCTGCGGATACTGACCAGGGAACAGATGGACGCGACGGGCCGCGGCATCGGCGCATTCGCAGCAGGAAGTGCGAGCGCATAGGGACCCCACGAGCGAGGCATGCATGAAGGACCAGATCCGCGCGATCATTGTCGATGATGAACCGCTCGCCCGCGAAGGTGTGCGGCTGCACCTCGAAGGAGAGCAGGGCATCGACATCATCGGGGCAGCAGGCAGCGGCGAGGAAGCCGTGTCGCTGATAGAGACGCTCCGCCCCGACCTGCTGTTTCTCGACGTGCAGATGCCGGGACTCGACGGATTCGGTGTGCTCGAGGCGCTCGGCCCCGGGCACATGCCCGTCACCATCTTCATCACTGCCCACGACCATTTCGCGGTGCGCGCCTTCGATGCCCACGCGGTGGACTACATCCTCAAGCCGTACGACGAGGCCCGCTTCGGTCGGGCCGTCGCGCGGGCCCGCACGCAGATCGCCGATCGTCGTCGACTCGAGATCGACGACCGGCTCGGCTCCCTGCTGACCGAGCTGCGCGCGCGCAACCAGTACACCGAGCGGCTGGTCGTGCGCGCCGGCGGACGCATCGTGATCCTTCGAGCCAGCGAGGTGGAGTGGGTCGAGGCCGCATCGAACTATGTACGCATCCATGCCGGCGGCCGGGAATACCTGTTGCGCGAGACCATGACGGCGCTGGAGGCGAAGCTGGATCCGGCGCAGTTCGTTCGCATCCACCGCTCCACACTGGTGCGCGTGGACCGCATCAGGGAGCTGGAACCGCTGTTTCAGGGTGATTATGTTGTCATCCTTGCCGATGGCACCCGACTGACTTCCAGCCGGGGCTACCGCGAGCGACTCCAGGACCTGCTGCAGCAGTCCAGGTAGTCCGGCCCGTGCGCGGAAGGAGCGCAGCTCGATCACCTCCTGCACGACATCTCTTCCGTCAGCGCGGCCGATGCGCATGCTGGCAGGCGTCGTCCTGCTGCTGGGAGTCGCATGCGCGCCCGTACCCGTTGCCACGCCGGCCGCAGCGCCTCGAGCCGACACCGGGGCAGCGGAGGCGACCGTGGACAGCGCGCTGGCCGTGCTCACGTTCGACTCGGCCTGGTCGCGCATCGCGCACGCCCACTACGACACTGCCTACAACGGCGTGGACTGGCCGGCGGTCCGGACCGAGCTGCGGCCGCAGGCTGCCGCCGCACGCACAATTCCAGCACTGCGGCGCGTCATCACCGAGATGCTCGGTCGGCTCGGCGAGTCGCACTTCGGGTTGATCCCGCGTGAGGCGGCTGGCGCGCTCGAGGGCGGAGCACCGGCGGGCGCGGCGGCGCCCGGCCACCCCGGGCTGGAGGTCAGGCTGGCGGACGGCGAGCTGCTTGTCTGGCGCATCGATCCGGCCGGCGCGGCCGCCGCCGTGGGCATCCGCACGGGCTGGGCGCTGCTGTCGATCGACGGTCGTCCGGTCGCGCCGCGTCTCGCCGCGCTGCTGGCGCTGCCAGAGGCGGAGCAGCGCGTGGCTCGGACGCAGCTGCTCTATCGCCTGAACGGCGAGCTGGCAGGCGAGCCTGGCGACGAACTCGCGCTCCAGCTGCGGAACGAGGAAGGAGCGGTGGAGTACCAGGTGCCGCTCCGCCCGCGCGCCGGGCAGGTGATCGCATACGGCAGCCTGCCGCCGACCGCGGCGGTCCTGAACTCTGCGCAGGTGCAGCTCGCGGACGGTTGTGCGGGCGTCATCCGCTTCACCATGTGGCTGGTGCCGCTCGCGGTCGAGTTCGATGACGCGGTCGACGAGCACCGGGCATGCGACGGCATCATCATCGATCTGCGCGGGAATCCCGGCGGAATCGCCGGCATGGTCATGGGCACGGCGGGCCACTTCGTCGACGAGTCACTCACGCTCGGCCTCATGAAGACGCGCACCACCGAACTGCGGTTCAGGGCGAACCCGCGCCGCGTCCGACGTGACGGCTCCGAAACCCAGCCGTTTGCGGGCCGCGTCGCAATCCTGACGGACGAGATGACCGCCAGCACCTCGGAGTTCTTCGCGGAGGCGCTGCAGGCGGTCGGCCGCGCCCGCATCTTCGGAACACCGAGCGCGGGTCAGGCGCTGCCGGCGCTGATGATGCGCCTGCCTACCGGCGACGTCATGATGTATGCGGTAGCCGACTTCAGGGGGCCGACCGGCTCCCGGCTCGAGGGCCGCGGCGTGGTGCCCGACGTGATCGTCGAAACCACGCGCGAGGATCTGCTGCAGCAGCGGGACGCTCCGCTGCAAGCGGCGCTCGCCTGGATCGCCAGCGGAGTTGCGGGCGGTCATCACCCCGGAGAGGACACAGGTCATCATGAGAACCGTTGAACGCCGCATCTTCCGTGTGCCCGCCGCCGCGGCGTGCCTGTTCCTGCTGCCCGGGGCCGGGGCTGCCCACGCCCAGGACCTGCCTGCGGCCAGCGAGATCGTCGCGCGCTATCAGAAGGCGGTCGGCGGCGTGGACGCGCTCGCGCGCCATTCCGTCGTCCACACTACCGGGAAGTTCCTGTTGCCGGCCGCCGGCCTGACCGCCGATTTCGAAGCCTGGTCGGCCCGGCCGAACCGCACGGTGATGCGTGTGCTGGTCCCCGGGTTCGGCGACATTCGCAGCGGCTTCGACGGCACCGTCGCCTGGTCGCTGAATCCGATGGAGGGGCCGCGCATCATGGAGGACGCCGAGCGGCTCCAGGCGGCCGACGAGGCCGACTTCGACTCACAGCTGCGCCTCGAAGGAAGCATCGATTCCATGACCACGGTCGGACGAACCACCCTCGCTGGCGTCGAGTGCCTCAAGGTCCGCGTGCAATGGAAGTCCGGACGCGAGTCGTTCGACTGCTACAGCCCGGAGACCGGCCTCATGGTCGGGTCGATCGCCATGCACGTAAGCAACATGGGTTCGGCCGAGGCGATCACCCTGTACGACGCCTACCGCGAGTTCGGCGGCGTGGTCATGCCTACCCGCGTGACGGTCCAGGTCATGGGCACCGAGCAGGTCATCACCATCACCGATGTCAGCTTCGACGCCGCGCCCGACAGCGTCTTCGAGCTGCCGGCAGAGATCAAACCGCTGGTCCGATAGATCCCGCCTGCGTGTATGCGTGGCTCCCCGCGACGTGTCGTCGTCGGGAGCCACGCCGCCAGCACACTTTCTATCCGCAGCCGGCGAAACGTTGCGCACTCCCGTCCGGATCCCCCCGTCAGTTCAGGAACCGTGCCCCCGCCAGTCGGTGCCGCACGACCCGTAAGTCCCTGAACAGCAATGATTTATACGCTGTGTGATGTGTGAACATGCTGTAACCAGACGTTCACGATTCCGTCATGGTCGGACTCCTATCTTTGATTCAGAAATCGGGCTGCACAATGCGCCGCACATGAGCGGCAGTCACTAGAGGAGGCGGACATGATCAGGAAGACGATGCTGGTTGCGGCGGTCGCAGTGCTGGCGGTGCCGGCAATGGCCAGTGCGCAGGCGACGGGAACGATCACGGCGACGGCGACGGTAGCGGATTACATCGACCTGAGCGGCACGGACGATCTGGCGTTCGGCACGCTGGACCGCGCTGCTGACAACACGGTTTCGGCGATCGACGGTTCGGCCACCCGCGATGTTGCATTCAATCGCAATGTGGAAGTGACGTTCAGCAACGTGCCGTCGCAGCTGGTGGGCACGGTTTCGGGCAACAACCTGGCGGTCACGCTGACCTGCGCCTACGAGATCGGCGGTTCCTGGTCGACACCGGAGACGTGCGGCACGAACCCGTTCGACCTGGACGTGGGCGCCTCGGTGACGACGGCGACACTCGGCTTCGGCGGTACGGTCACGGGTGCAGCGGCGGCCAACGCAGTGGCGGATGAGTACCGGGCGACCATGGACATTCGGGTCGACGCCCGCTAGCGGCAGCGTCGGTCCCGGCCGGTGACGCACTGATGATGGTGCGTCGCCGGCTTCCTTTTCAACTGCTCGTGGTGGGGGAGGTTGGTGTGAGAAAATCGATTGCCTGGCTGTCGATCCCGATCCTGATCGCAGCGGCCCCCGTCGCGGGCCAGCAGCTGGACGTTACAGCGATGGTGCCGGTGGCTTCGCCAGCCGGCGCGGGGACCAGGAATCTCCTGTTCGGCGTACTCACGCCCGTGGCAGGCACGACGCAGATGGTCGACATCGTCGCGAGTCCACTGCCGGTCAGCGGCACGGTTCAGTCGGGCGAGTTCAGGTACAACGTCGGAGGCGTGCGAGGCCTGGATTTCACCGTGACCATGCCGTCACAGCTGACAGCCCCGGGAGCCGACCCGCTCACGGTCACCTCCAATGGGAACCAGTACGGAGGGTACTGTGTGTCGGCCGCGGCCATGTGCGCTCTCACTGGCTTCAATCCGGCGTCCGGCCAGAACGTCCGGGTCTGCCGCGTGACGTTCTTCATCTGGTGCAGCCCGTTCTCGGCCTTTCCCGGCGGGACGATATTGCGCGTCTACGTCGGCGGGCTCCTGCTCGTTCCGCCTGATGCCAGGGGTGGCGTGTACACAGGAACGGCCACGCTGACGATCGTTCAGGTGCTCTGACGCGCTGCAGCACTTCCCCGCCAGTCCCGCCAGATACGCACCTGTGTAGTCACTCCCCCGAAAAGAATGGTCGAACGCGGTGCCCGCCGCATGAACGTCAGTCCAATGATTGGCGGGCGGGACGTGGTCAGGAAGGTGTAAATGCAAGTAATGCAACAAGTTATGTCACAAGGAGATAGTGAACATGCTGTAACCAGACGTTCACGATTCCGTCATGGTCGGACTCCTATCTTTGATTCAGAAATCGGGCTGCACAATGCGCCGCACATGAGCGGCAGTCACTAGAGGAGGCGGACATGATCAGGAAGACGATGCTGGTTGCGGCGGTCGCAGTGCTGGCGGTGCCGGCAATGGCCAGTGCGCAGGCGACGGGAACGATCACGGCGACGGCGACGGTAGCGGATTACATCGACCTGAGCGGCACGGACGATCTGGCGTTCGGCACGCTGGACCGCGCTGCTGACAACACGGTTTCGGCGATCGACGGTTCGGCCACCCGCGATGTTGCATTCAATCGCAATGTGGAAGTGACGTTCAGCAACGTGCCGTCGCAGCTGGTGGGCACGGTTTCGGGCAACAACCTGGCGGTCACGCTGACCTGCGCCTACGAGATCGGCGGTTCCTGGTCGACACCGGAGACGTGCGGCACGAACCCGTTCGACCTGGACGTGGGCGCCTCGGTGACGACGGCGACACTCGGCTTCGGCGGTACGGTCACGGGTGCAGCGGCGGCCAACGCGGTGGCGGATGAGTACCGGGCGACCATGGACATCCGGGTCGACGCCCGCTAACGGAAGCGTCGGTCCCGGCGGTGACGCACTGATGAGGGTGCGTCGCCGGACTGCAGTCAGAGCGACACAACCCAACAGGCAAGGAGGCGACAATGAAGTCACGAGGAACACGAGCCGGGATGGTGGCGCTCGCTGTGCTCATGACTTTGTTGTTTGCGGGTCAGGGTCATGCTCAGGTGCTCGTGCTGTCCGAGCAGAATCTCGAGTTCGGGCAGCTCACGCCCGGCACGACGTCGGTAGTCGCGGCGACCAATGTAACGCAGCGCGCGACCATCACGATCGACGGGGATCGGGGCCGCTACGATCTGACCTTCCAGCTGCCGCAGTATCTCGAATCAGCTTCGGGTGACCGGGTCCCGCTGACGTTTGGTCCGACAGATGGGCGGATCACCGTGCGCAGTACTACCACGTCGTTCGACCCCGCAGCCGGGACTGATTTCCGGTTCAATCCGGCACATCATGAGGCAACGGTGTATCTGGGAGGACGGGCGCACCCGGCGGTGGCACAGAATGCCGGCTCCTATACGGCAACGATCGTGATCATGATCGTCCAGACGGGCACGTGACCGACGCAGCAATGGAGACGACGATGAAGAGACGGCAGCTCGCGGTGAAGGCCTCCGTGGTGGTGATTCTGAGCGTCGGTGCGGCAGCACTGGTGCGCGGGGTGTCGGTGAGCCCGATGTCCGTGTTCATGGACCATTCCACACGGTCCGGCACCATCACATTGTACAATCCCAATCCGCTGCCTGAAGAGATCGAGATCTCGTTTGCGTTCGGGTATCCGACGTCCGACAGTGCGGGAGGAGTCAGCGTGCCGCTGTCGGAGGAGGCCCCGGCCGGCGAGCCGTCGGCGGTGCCATGGCTCCGTGCATTTCCGCGCCGGCTAGTACTGCAGCCCGGCCAGCAGCAGATCGTGCGGATCCTCGCGCAACCGCCCGCGGACCTGGCGGACGGAGAATACTGGTCGCGCATTCTGGTCATCTCGACGGGCGGCCGACCGCCTGTCGAGCAGCAGGTGCAGGTGGATGTTCGGGTCGCGATCAGCATGCGTACCATCGTGGTCGCTTCGCTGAACTATCGGAAGGGCGACCCGACTACGGGTGTCCGCGTCAGCCTGGCAGACGCCCTGCGCACCGCGGACGGCGTGCAGTTTACGCTGGACCTGGATCGACTCGGCGAGGCGGCGTACCTAGGCGTGATTCGTCTGGAGCTGCTGGACGCTGCGGGGAACGTGCTCAGCGAAGAGGAAGACGTCATCTCGATCTACCGGACGCTCCGTCGGCGCTTCGTGTTCACCGATGCCGGCCGGGCGGCCGCCGTACGCTACACGCTGGTCACCGAACGGCCGGAGCTCGGGCAGGCGAACATCATCGCGGCGCCGCCGGTCAGCGCTACCGTGCCGGTGCAATAGCTTCATGCCCGTCGTCCCCTGCCGGGCCGCAGGCCCACTGAGGTGAACGCCCGCCTGCTGGCAATGTTCCGCGCAGGCTTCTTCGTACTGGCCTCCGCGTGGTCGGATGCGTCGTCAGTCCGGGCGCAGACGCATGAGGATGGCATTGTCGAGATCGCTGCCGAGCGGTTGCCCCCTTTCACGGTGTTCGTCCTCATCGATTCCGCGGGCGGCGTGCTGGTGCCGGTCATGGCAACGGCGGAGTACCTGGGACTGGACGCGCAACGCAGTGGCAGCGCGATTACGTTGCCGCGCATCACGGGCGGCAGGGCCGTGCTCGATGGCGGGGCGCCCTCACTGACGATGTCCGGCGAGACGCTGCTGCTGGCTCCGGCCGATGTCGTGGTGCGCGAGGACGACATATACCTCCGGCTTCCGCGCCTGGAGCAACTGCTCGAGGCCGAAGCGATCCTGGACATGGCCGAGCTCACGCTGATGATCGTGCGCGGCGTGCCGTTCCCTGCGCAGCAGCGGCTCGTGGCGGAGCAGCGCCGTGCCATGGTCATGGCGCGCCAGCAGTTCGGCGGCGGACGGCAACCGGACGACACTGTGGCATACCCGCCTGTGACGGGCGGCGCCATCCTCGACTGGGACCTGTCGACGGTCGGTCTCGATCCGACGCGGCTAACCACACTGCGCACCCAGCTCGGCGGCGCGGTGCTCGGCGGCAACCTGAACACCGCTGTGACGTTCGAGGCCGGCCGTGAGGCCGGGGACGCCGTCCGGGACGTCGCCGTGCAGTATCATCGTGTTTTTCCGCATGGCAGCTACATCCGGCAGGCGCGCGCCGGGGATATCGTATCGTCCGGCATCTTCTCGCGCTTCGTGCGCGGCGTCGAAATTTCGAACAGGCCGTATGTGCGCACGCACGAGCTGGGTGGTGTGCTCGTTCAGCCGGATCTGCCTGCAGGCTGGGAATACGAAGTCTTTCAGGGCAACCAGCTGCTCGGCTACTCGGACGCCGGCGGGTTCGACGCCATCTCGGTACCGCTGCGTACCGGGTCCACACCAGTACAGGTCCGGATGTACGGACCGGCCGGCGAAGAGGTCGTTTCCACACTGCTGTATCAGGCGCCGGTATCCCTCATCCCGTACGACAGTGTGGAGTATGCTGTCGGCGCCGGCCGCTGCGAGCCGGGCGTGTGCGAACGGTTCGCGCATGCCGACGTGCGCTACGGCTGGTCGACGTTCCTCACGTTCGGCGGCGGCGTCGAAACCATTCGCGACTCCGTCGGTGAGCATCCCCGGTTCTATGCGGTCTCGAGCTTCTCGACCGGTACACGTGTCACGGGCGAAGTGACCGTGATGCCAGGCGCATTGTACAGCGCCGTGCTGGCTGTTTTCCCTCGCGACGGGACCAGCGGTCAGGTGCGGGCGAATCTCTCGCGGCCCGGATTCGGACCCGTCTCGCTGCTTGGTGATGAGCGCCGACGCTGGGACGTCGAGGGGACCTGGTACGAGCGCAGGCTGTCGTCGGCGCTGCCCGTGTCCCAACTGCGCTTCGGCGGGGGCGCCGCGGGCTCGGTCACAGGGGTCGAGCGCTGGCGGATATCCGCTGCGGGCAGCTTCCGGCTTGGGTACGTAGAAGCGCGGTATGACAACGAACGGACGTCCGACCGGCCCCACCTGCTGACCGCTCGGGCGTCGGTGATGACCCCGTTCACCGCGGCCGGCACCACGTTCAGGCCAATGGTGAACGCCGCGCTCGGCCTGGGCGGCGTCGGCGTGCGGCTGGTCGAGCTCGGCACGTCCGTTCAGCCGCTCGAGAATGCGGTGCTGAACGCCGGGCTGCAATGGACGCGGGGCTACTCGAGGCCTGCCCTCACCCTCGGCCTCACTGCCCGCCTGGACGCCGCGACCGCCGCGCTGCGCGTCGTGTCGAATCCGCGCGGCGGTGGGTCGAGCGCGGCTCTGCTGCGCGGCAGCGCGGCGCTCGCACCCGGCGGCGTGGTCACCACGTACCCGTCGGCACGCGGCGGCTACGCGGGAGTGCACGGCACCGTCTATGTCGACACCGACGCGGATGGTCGGTTCTCTGCCGCCGACCGGGTGGTGTCCGGTGCCAGGATACTCGTGGCC
Organism: Gemmatimonadota bacterium; assembly: GCA_040882575.1. GTDB lineage: Bacteria > Gemmatimonadota > Gemmatimonadetes > Longimicrobiales > RSA9 > SH-MAG3. Next base: position 27,247 of record JBBEBA010000008.1, on the reverse strand, counting down.
GGCCGGGCCGTCACAGCCGATGAGCAGGGCCGGTATGTCGCGTGGGGTCTGCAGGCAATCGAGGTCGCAGCGGTGGCGCTCGACTCCACCCGCTCCGCGGACCCCAGCTGGACCACGGCGCGGCCCGCAATTCTGGTCCGCCCCGCGCCCAACATGGCGCGCCGCGTCGACCTGCCACTCATCCAGACGCGCGAGCTCATCGGTTCCGTGACAGCCGCCGCGGGAGTGCCCACCGTCGCCAGCCTGACCCTCCAGATAACCGACCTGGCGTCAGGCGTTGTCTCGTCCACCACTACGTTTTCCGACGGTCAGTTCTATGTCAGCCGGATCCGACCGGGGCGCTACCGCATCACCGTCTCGCCCGCCTCGCTCGCGGCGATCGGCGCGGCCGTGCAAGGGCCACCCGTCGAGTTCACCGTGCCGGTCTCGGGCGACGACACGGTCGTCGAGCTGCCGCCGCTTCACCTGACGACTCGCTGAGCACCGGGCTGAACCTATCCGTACAGGGCGAGCCGAAACCCGAAACCGCGCACGGTCTCCAGCTGCGGTGCGGCAGGGTGGGCGCTGAGCTTCGAGCGGAGGCGGGCCACATGGACATCGACGATGTTCGACTGCGGATCGAAGTCGATCTCCCACACTTTCTCGAGCAGCTCCGTCCGCGAGATCACCTCGCCGGCGTGCAGCATGAAATACTCGAGAAGCCGGTATTCCTTGGGCGTGAGATTGAGCTGCTTCTCGCCGAGACTGATCTGGTGGTTCAGCCGGTTGAGCGACAGCTCGCCGACCATGACATCCTCCGTGCGCGTCGCACCGCCCCGCCGGGTCACGGCACGGAGTCGCGCACGGAGCTCGCGCAGATCGAACGGCTTGGTCAGATAGTCGTCCGCACCCGCGTCCAGCCCCTGCACGAGGTTGTCCGTACCGGTACGCGCGGTGAGCATCAGGATGGGCGTCGTGTCGCCCTCGCTGCGCATTCCGTGCGCGACGGTCAGACCGGACGAGTCTGGCAGACCCACATCGAGAATCACTGCGTCATAGCTGCTCATACGCGCATACAGCAGCCCTTCGCTGGCCGTGGTCGCGGAGTCCACCGTGTACCCGTCCTCGGCCAGGCCGCGCCGGACGAACTCGATGATGAGCGGGTCGTCGTCGATAACGAGGATCTTCATAGGCGGGGTATCATATGGGCCGGCGCGAAGCCGGGACAGAGCGGGGCGCGAATGGAGACGAGCGCCGGGCGGGACCGATCCCGATCCCGCCCGGCGTCGCGGGCCTGATCTAGCGGAAGATGACGTCGTCCACGCGGCCGTCGCGGTTGATATCCACGAGTTGCGCGAACAGGACGGAACCGGCATTGAGCTGCAGCACGCTCGCGGCGCCGTTCATCAGCCATTGCCCGTTGATCGCACCGGAACCATGCTGCCGGCCAATCGATTCGAAACGGCCGAGCACGACAGAACCAAGCACGTCCTGGAGCACGGACCGGCCCAGCGACCTGTCATCGCGGCGGTCCTGCTGCCGCCCCAGGATGATGTCTTCCCATACGTTGTAGTCCCGATCCTGATCGCGGTCGCGGCCGCCGAGCACGCCGCGGAGCGTGCGGTCGCTGCCCAGGTCGAAGCCCTTGTCGCGACACCACTCGCGGCCGAACACGGGGTGGCCCTCGCCCGAGCGGCAGAAGGACGGGCCGCCGCCGCGGGACGAACGCGTATCGTAGCGGTAACGTTCGTCGCGGTAGCGCTCGTCCTGCCTGGCGTTCTGCGCCTGACGCTCCCGCTGGCGCCGGATCCGGTCACGCTCCAGTTCCCGTTCCCGCTGCTCCTGCTGTGACGCACGCTGATCTCCCTGCCGCGCCTGGTCGCGCGCCCGGTCGTTCACGCGGCCCGACAGCTGTGCCGAAGCGTGCTCGGGGACCGCCGCCGCCATGACCAGGCCTGCTGCCATGGCCACATACCAGTTTGCTCGCATGTCCTGCCTCCTTCGACTCATGAACACTGCACGCCCAGTTACAGGTCACGTTGCATGCCGCAGCGGATTTGGCGACAATACGCGCGATTGCGCATGAATGCTGCCGCACCGCGACCACAATGGGGGGCACCTGCCGTCTCCTGCAGAGGACGCCGCCACCCGGGCGCCCGCGCCCGGTGAAACACCCTGACCGCAGCGTGGTACACTCTGGAGCGTGTCGGTGAATCGAACGACAGCAGCAGGAGCATGGCCGTGAAGATGAATCTCGCGCTGGTCGCGCTGACGGCGGTGGCTGCAGGCGCTTGCGCGACCGTTCCGTCGCCGCGGCAGATGGTCGACGCGGTGGTGGATGCGGCGGACGGCCGCAGCCCGGAAGAGGCGGAGCGCGACAGTGTCGCGGAAGTGATCGCGCGGGCACGCAGCGCCGTGCCGGCCTCGCCTCTGACCGTGCAGCCGGCCACAGCGGCCGGCGCGCGTGTCTGGAAGGCGGGCGTCGTCGCGAAGGGTCTGCGTATCCTCGTCGGCACGGAAAGCCGCGGACTGTGGCTGATGCGTGATACGACCGTGCTGTTTCACGCGCCGGTCGCAGTGGGCATGGAAGAGGGCTTCACGTATAACGGTCGCAGGTACGACTTCACCACGCCTGTCGGGCGTCGGCAGGTGCTCGGCAAGGGAACGGAGCCGCTCTGGGTGCCGCCCGATTGGCACTACTTCGAGATCGCGCTCGAACGCGACCTCGATGTCGTGCCGCTCCGGAAGGGTCGCCGCGAGGTGCTCGGCGATGGCACGCATCTCGAAATCCGCGGCGACGATGTCGGCCGCGTCAACCAGTTCGGCAACTTCTGGCCGTTCACGCCCGGTACCGAGATCATCTTCGATGGCAAGGTCTTCGTGCCGCCGTTCGGCAGCAGACAGCGACAGATCCCCGAAGTGCTCGGCACGCACAAGCTCATCATGGGCGACGGGTACCTGATACACGGTACGAACGAAGATGCGTCGGTCGGCGACGCCGTCAGTCACGGCTGTGTTCGCATGTTCAACGAGGATGTGGCCGAGCTCTTCAGCACGGTGCCCGTAGGGACACCGGTCTTCATCTTCTGAGCCGCTGCGCAAGTGGCAGAGGTACCGGACGGTCTGTATTATTCGTGACCGTCTTTCCCCCCGGAGGATCCCGGATTGCCGAAGCTGGATGTGCTGGTGGTCGGAGCGACCGGCCAGCTGGGCGGCGTCGTGGCGCGCGCGCTGCTGCAGGGAGGTCATCACGTTCGCGCGCTGACGCGCAATCTCGCGCATCCCGCGGCCGACGTGCTGCGGTTGCGGGGTGCGCGGCTGGCATGGGCGGGCATCGATGACACGGCACGGATGGAAGACGTGGCTGCGGGCGCGGATGCCATCTTCGCAGTCACCACACCGGCGGCCGGTCCGGCAGCGGAGACCCGCCACGGCATGGCACTGATCGAGCTCGCCGGCCGCCTGGACATCCCGCACCTCGTATACTCCTCCTCGATGCAGGCCTCCGCTATCACAGGTGCGGAGCATTCCGACAGCAAGCACGAGGTCGAGCAGTACCTCCGCGCGAGCGCTGTGCCCTACACGATCGTATGTCCCGGCTACTTCATGGAGAATCTGCTCGAGCGCGACTGCGTCGAGCGACTCCGGCGGGGCGAGCTGGCTCTGCCGCTCCGGGACGACGAGAGGCTGCAGCAGATCGCACGCCCCGATGCAGGCCGCTTCATGCGGGTCGTCCTGGAGCGGCGCTCGGATTTCCTGGGCCAGCGCGTCTGCATTGCGTCCGACGAGCTCACGCCGATCGAGATGGCCGCCACCCTCGCCCGCGTCCTCGGGCACAGCGTCACGTGCGTGACGACGTGTACCGCGAGCGATGCGCCCTGTCCCGGCGCCGGCGCGTGCGCCGATGTCGTCGGCCTCCGCAGCCGGTTTCCCGAGGTCAACTGGCACACGCTGGATGGCTGGGCGAAACGGCAGGATTGGACGACCGGGGATTCCGGCTAGCGCCGTGTCCGCGGTCGCCTAAACGTCTGGCGTGATTCTTCCACTGATCATGACCGACGGACCCGACTGGATGGCGAGGCTTGCGCAGGAGAAGTGGCGTGACGCAGAACCGGGGCTTCGAGGTGGTGCAGAACGATTCGGGATGGATGCTGCGGCGCGATCGTACGCCGCTGGTGGAGTTTCCGACGCGGCGGCAGGCGGTACGGGCCGCGATTGCGGTATGTCAGGATGAGGGGCTGGTGCGGCTGCTGATCCGTCGCGCCGATGGCGGCGTGGAAGAGCTCGACGCGTCAGCGCTGACGCTGGACGCGTGAGGAGAGGCCGGCCTGCTACTCGTCGTCGTATATGCCGGTGACGGGCCGTCCATCGGCGCCGATCCAGCCGCGGTACATGCCTTCGGAGTTGAAGGTCATCGTGTAGTTCCCCTGCACGTTCATCGCGATGATGCCGCCGTCGGCGCCCTGCCCGGCGAGGTGCACCATGACCACCTCTTCGGCGGCCTGCCTGAGGCCTGCCCCGCCGTACATGGTGCGGGCGCAGATGTCGTAGGCGACGACATTGCGGATGAAGAACTCGCCATGACCGGTCGCTGACACGGCGCAGGTGCGGTTGGCGAAGGTGCCAGCGCCGATGATCGGGACGTCGCCGACGCGGCCGAAGCGCTTGTTGGTCATGCCGCCGGTGGAGGTGGCGGCGGCGAGGTTGCCGTGACGGTCGAGCGCGACGGCGCCGACCGTGCCGTACTTCGTGTCCCGGTCATCGATCCTGATATCCGCCTGTGCACCGGCGCCGCCATCGCGGCTGACGCCCGCCGGCCGGTCCGGCATCGGCCGGCCATCCTCCTCGAGTGCACGCTGCAGAGCCTGCCAGCGGCGCTCCGTGAAGAAGTAGCTCTCCGGCACCAGCGCGATCTCCTGCTCGACGGCGAAAGCTTCCGCGCCGCTGCCGATCATCATGACGTGGGGCGAGCTCTCCATGACGCGGCGGGCGAGGGATATCGGATTCCTGATGCGCGTGACGCCGGCAATGGCGCCGACGCGCTGGCTGCTGCCGTCCATGATTGCCGCGTCGAGCTCGTTCCTGCCTTCACTGGTGAATACGGCGCCGCGGCCGGCATTGAACAGCGGCGAATCCTCCATGACGCGGACGGTCGCCTCGACAGCATCGAGGCTGGTGCCGCCCTCGGCAAGGATTCTGTGGCCGGTGCGGAGCGCGTGCTCGAGCACAGCGCGGTACTCGGCTTCGAGTGCGGGTGTCATGCTGCCGCGCGTGATGGTGCCGGCGCCGCCGTGGATGACCATGCCGAAGCCGGCCTGGACCGTCGTGGCCGGCGGCGTACGTCCGACGACCGGGTTGCCCGCTTCGGTGCTGTCTGCGGGTGCGCTGGCGGTGCAGGCGGAGCAGAGCGCGACCAGGGCGGCGGCGATCGGGGAGGCACGGCGGGCCATCATGTCCTCACGGGTGGAGTGAGTGTTCGCGCGTAGAATAAGGGCCCGACCGCCCCGGGCGCGAGTGCGGCCGGGGCGGTGCACCAGCGGTCAGTTCCCGCCGCGACGCGGCCGCATGGCTGCGGCGCGTTCCTCGAGCAGCTTGCGCGCTTCGGCCTTCTGGGGGTCGGAGAGAAGTGCGAGCGCCTCGTCGAGCGCCTTCTGATCATCTTCCGTCAGCTTCTGCAGCACCGGCCGCAGCTCCTGCATGCGCTGCATCATGGCCTCACGGTTTCCGGCGGCGGCCTCGCCCTGAGCGCGGGCCGGCATCGAGGCGCTCACCTGCTCGCGGGATTCTTTGGTGGCGGCGGACCACGCGGCGCCGATGGTCTGGAGCCCCGAGGTCTGCTCCGCGGAGAGCTGCAGGTGTGCTGCGTGCGTGACGAGGTACTCGACGGAACCCTGCTCGAGCAGTGCGCGGCTGCTCATCATGCCGCCTCGTCCACCGCCCGCGCCGCCGCCCTGGGCGAACAGCGGAAGCGGTGCGGCCAGCAGCATGATTGCGACGAGGAAGAAACGATTGCCCTTCATGGGTGACTCCGGGATTCGGGTTGTGGTGGACCTGCCGCCGCTGAGCGGCCGACTGATGATTAGACACCCGGCAGCTGGATTTTGTTTAGCCGGATGGCAGTCTGGTCCGCTACGCGTCCCCGGCCTTATTCTCCCGGAATGAGATCCGAACCCTCCGCCCGCGGTTTGCTGACGTGAAGACGCTGCCCGCGCAGCTTGCGTTTCTGCACGAGAGTGGATCCAGTCGCCGCAATCTCCGGCTGCTCAGCAAGTTCCTGCTGCTCCTGCTGCTCCTGATCTCGGTCTACAGCGCCCTCTTCCATGTGCTGATGGTCCGCGAGGGCCAGGAGCACTCGCTGCTGACGGGGATGTACTGGACGCTGACCGTCATGTCCACGCTGGGCTTCGGCGACATCACGTTCCAGAGCGACGGCGGCCGCGTATTCTCGGTCATCGTGCTGCTGTCCGGCGTCATGTTCCTGCTGGTGGTGCTGCCGTTCACGTTCATCGAGTTCTTCTACGCGCCGTGGCTGGAGGCGCAGCGGCGCGCGCGCGCGCCGCGCGACGTGCCGGCTGGCACGACGGGCCACGTGATCCTGACGGACTACGATCCGGTCAGCATGGCACTGATGCAGCGACTGAAGTCGTATGGCCGGCAGTATTTCCTGGTCGAGCCGGACCTGAACCGGGCGCTCGAGCTGGTGGACCAGGGCATCTCCGTGATCGTTGGTGATCGCGATGATGTCGCGACGTACCAGCGGATGCAGGTGGCGGAGGCGGCGCTGGTCGTCGCGAATGCCGACGACTACATGAACTCCAACATCGCGTTCACCGTCCGCGAGCTGACGGAGCGGGTGCCGATCGTGGCGTTCTCCCGCGCGCCGGAGGCGGTCGATGTGCTCGAGCTGGCCGGCTCCTCGCACGTCATCCAGCTGACGGAGATGCTGGGGCGGTCGCTCGCGCGCCGGACCGTGGCGGGTGACATACGCGCAAACGTGATCGGCACGTTCGGCGAGCTGCTGATCGCGGAAGCGCCGATCAGCGGAACACCGCTCGTCGGCCGTCCACTCGCCGACGGACTGCTGCGCGCTGCCACGGGCCTCACCGTTGTGGGTCTCTGGGAGCGAGGCAACTTCGACGTGCCGAATCCGGAATCCGTGCTCGGGCGGACGACCGTGCTGGTGCTCGCCGGATCGCAGGAGCAGCTCGGCCGATTCACCGAGCTGACCGCTATCTACAACCTGCCGGACGCGCCCGCCCTGATCCTCGGCGGCGGCCGCGTCGGGCGCGCGGCCGCGCGCGCGCTCACCGAGCGCGGCATCGATTATCGCATCGTCGAGCAGAACCCTGATCGGGTGAAGGACCCGACCATGACGATCGTCGGCTCGGCCGCCGACCTCGCCTGCCTGGAGAAGGCCGGCATTCGCGAGGCGGCCACGACCATCGTTACGACCAGCGACGACGCGACCAACATCTACCTCACCATCTACTGCCGTCGGCTCCGTCCCGAGATGCAGATCATCAGCCGGTCCAACCTCGACCGCAACGTGTCCACGCTGCACCGCGCGGGCGCCGATTTCGTGATGTCATACGCATCCATGGGTGCCAACGCCGTGTTCAACATCCTGGAACAGGGCGATGTGGTGATGGTGGCGGAAGGACTGGACGTGTTCCGCTGCCCGGTGCCTGAGGAGCTCGGCGGCCGCACCCTGAAGGAGTCCGGTGTGCGCGAGAAGACGGGTTGCAGCATCGTCGCGCTCGAGCTCGACGGCGAAACGATCGTCAACCCGGATCCCGACGTGCCGCTGCCCCCGGCCGGCACGGCGGAGCTGATCGTGATTGGCAATACGGAGAGCGAGCGCGCGTTCCTCGAGCGTTACGCGCCGGAGACGAGCGTGCGCGCCAGCCGCTTGTAAACGAACGGCGGCGACTGCATATTCGCCGTTGTCTCTCCCCGCCTGTCCTCAACAGTCCGATAGTGAATCATGCAACTGCTTCCAACCGTCAGACTCGGCCGTTGAGCTTCGGCTCGCTCGAGCGGAAGCTGCCCATCCTGATTGGCGGCCTCGTCGCGTTCGCTGTGCTCGCAGCACTGCTGCTGGTGCGGCACGAGCTGCGCCAGAGCGCCATCCGCACCGCCGGCGAGCGGCTCTCCATGGTGACCGCGCAGCTCGACGACTTCGTCGAGACGACCGTTGCGACCCGCGGTCGCTTCGCAGGACAGGTCGCCGCCGACCCGCTGCTCGCGGACTATGCTTCCGGTGCTCCGGCTGACCTGGGCGCCATCGATTCCACGCTGGACAGGCTGCGCATCGCGTCTGACTCAGGCCTGCCGATCCAGCTGCAGACGACCGCGGGTCAGGTGCTCGCGGCGACCGGCGCGCCGGGAGCGGCAGACGGTGCCGGTCCGCCGGCACCACGGGCACGGCCGATCCGCGGCACTGATGCCGACACGATCGCCTACTCCGATCTGCAGGCACAGGGTGGCAGGGCGACCTTCTGGATGACGGTGCCGGTCCGCCGGGGCGACACGCTCATCGCGCACGTGGCGCAGCAGCGCGGCATCGGCGGCGGCAGCGCCGGCGAACAGATCGAACAGCTCATCGGCGGCAGCGCCGAGATCTACTTCACGAACGCGTCGGGCGGCGTGTGGACGTCGCTTACCGGCGAGCTCCGTGAGGATCTGCCGCCCGTCCCTGCCACGCTCGAGCCGTTCGCGTATGCAGACTCCGCGGGCGAGCAGCGGCTCGCCTACGCCGAGCCCATTGCCGGGACGCCGTGGCTGATCGTCACGCAGATGCCCATGACCGCCGTCCTCGCCCGCTCGAACCAGCTGCTACGCCGTCTCGGTGTGATCGCCGCCGTGCTGCTGCTGTTCGGCGGCGTCGGCGCCTGGCTGATCGGCCGCAGCGTCACCGCGCCGCTGCGCCGACTCGGCGCCGCCGCCGATTCCATCGCGGCCGGCGACTACACGCAGCGCACGCGACTGGTCCGCGACGACGAGATCGGCCGCGTCGCGCACAGCTTCGATACCATGGCCGCGCAGTTCCAGGCCACGCACGCCGAGATCGGACGGCGGTACGAGCAGGCACAGCAGCTTGCAGCGGAGCTGGAACGCGCCAACGCCCGACTCACGGAAGCCATTCGCGACGCCGACGCGGCACGCACCGAGGCGCAGCAGGCGAGTCACGCGAAGTCGGAATTTCTCGCCACCATGAGCCACGAGATCCGGACCCCGATCAACGCCGTCGTCGGCTACACAGACCTGATGGAGATGGGACTGCCAGGGCCGCTCACCGCGAAGCAGCGGGAGTATATCCTGCGCATCAGGCGCAGCGGTGAGCTGCTGACATCCGTCGTCAATGACGTGCTCGACTTCGCCAAGATCGAGTCCGGCCAGATGCGGATCCAGCAAGAGCCCGGTATGCTCGCCCGCGAGATCGGCGACGCCGTTTCTCTGCTCAAGGGTCGCGCCGCTGCCAGGCGCATCACCGTACATGTCGCCTGCGAGGAGCGGTACAGGTACATCGGAGACGCGCAGCGCGTTCAGCAGATCCTGCTCAACCTGCTGTCGAATGCCATCAAGTTCACCGAGGAGGGTGGCTCGGTCTCCATTGACTGCGACCGCCGCGAAAGCAGTGCGCCGCCCGCACTCGCCGCGCGACCGCGCAGCACATGGTCGTGTGTCACTGTCGCCGACAACGGCGTCGGCATCGCCGCCGACCAGTTCGAGCACATCTTCGAGCCGTTCGTCCAGGGCGCGGGCGGCTATACCCGCCCGCACGGAGGCACCGGCCTCGGCCTCGCCATCAGCAGGAGCCTCGCCCGCATGATGGACGGCGACATCACGGTCGAGAGCAGGCCCGGCGAAGGCTCCCGCTTCACCGTGTGGCTGCCACACGCCTGACGGGGCGGTGGTCCCGTCGGCGTTCAGCGCGTATGATCAGACGCTCACCGCGCAGGCAGTCGCGGAAGAGACTGTCTGATCCACGATCCACCGGAGGACGCTGCGTGACGACCCGAGCCCGGGCCGGGCTGCTGCTTGCAGCTCTGCAGTTCACAGCCTGTGAGGTAAGTCGGACTCCGCGACCGGAAGTGGTGGACGCGGACAGCGCCGCGCGCGAGGACATCCGTGCCGCACTGAACCGCTACCAGGAAGCTCTGCTGTCTGCCGATGCGCGCGCTGCGGCCTCCTTCTTCGCCTCCGACGGCCGGCTCATGCAGGCGGATGCGCCCGACCTCGTCGGGGCGCGCCAGGTGAACGACTCGCTGAGCGCCTTTTTCGCGGACGCCCGCATTACCAGCATCTCGCTGGACCGCAGCAGCATCGACATCGGGCCGGCGGGCACGGCGCACGAGATCGGCACGTTCATCCAGTCCGTCCGCGCCGGCGATCAGGCCGAGCAGACCGTTCGCGGCCGCTACGCCATCCGCTGGCGCGTCGGACCGGAGTCGAGCTGGCGGATCAACGTGTTCCTCAGCAGCCTGTACCCAGTGGACAGCGCGGCGGCCGATACCGCGGCTGCCGCCGACACCGACAGCGGCGGCTGACCGTCGCCGCGCGGGATCAGTCTGCCGTCGCGATCAGCGGCTGTGAGCCATCGAGCTCGCGATCGTGGCCGTACACGTCGTGGTGGAACCGCAGCGTGCCGTCCTCCCGCACCCAGCTCGTGAAGTACACGATATAGATCGGGATCGGGCGCTTCAGCGTCACCCATTTTTCCGAGCCGGTCGCGCGCATCGCCGCAAGCGATGCGGGCGAGTGGTTGGTGGATTTCGCGAGCACCAGCCGCGCCAGGTCCGCTGGCCGCTCCAGTCGCACGCAGCCATGGCTGAAGTCACGGCGCGTTCGCGAGAACAGATGGTCCGCCGGCGTGTCGTGCAGGTAGATGTTGTCCTCGTTCGGGAACAGGAACTTGTAGTCCCCCAGCGCATTGCCCGGACCCGGCCGCTGCCGGATTCGGCCGTTGCTCGTCCGCTCGAAGTTGTTCCGCTCCATATAGCCGGAGTCCCGCGCCATGGCTGGCAGGATCTCGTCCTCCATGATCGACTCGGGAGGGTTCCAGTACGGATTCACGACCAGGTGTTCCATCGTGTCGGCAAAGACCGGCGTGGCCCAGCCCGCCGTGCCGACCACCACGTTCATCGCCTCGATCGGACGGTTGTTCTCCACTACCTCCAGGTCGAAGCCTGCGATGTTGACCATGATGTAGAGTGGACCCAGATCGGCGGGCAGCCAGCGCCAGCGGTCCAGGTTCAGCCGCACCTCCTCGATCCGCTCCTCGACCGGGTGGTTCAGCTCCGTCAGCGTGGCGGCGCCCAGCTGGCCATCGTCGTCCAGCGCATGACGCTCCTGGAAATGCCGCAACGCGTCACGCAGGTCCCTGTCGTAGATCCACGGCCGCGCTGCACCCGCCCGGGCCAGGGCCGCCTCACGAGGATCATCGCTCGCCGCCAGCCGCTCTCGCAGCGCCACCACCGCCGCCGACGAATCGCCTTCCGCCACCGATATGCTCTCCGGCAGCGACGGCCAGCCGCCCGATTCCTGCGCTCCTCGCAGCCGCGCCAGGCCAGCCATCAGACGCCTGTACTGCGTCGATGTCGGGCGCAGACGATCGATGACCTGCACCGGGTCGCCACGAACCGCCGAACGCAGCACCAGCTCCGTCGGCGCCGCCGGACGCAGTATGCGCCACGCCGGTCCCACCACTTCCGGGTCGATCGTGCCCTGCACGACGTCCGTCGCGTACCGCAGGTACGCCTCACTCAGCACCAGGTCCAGATCCGCCAGATAACCGGCCCGCGCCGTGGCATCCAGACCCCCACCTTCGCCGTCGCCCTCATCCGCCAGTGCCGCGAACAGCCGCGTCGCCAGCTCTGCGTTGTACCTCGACGGGTCCAGACCGTCGTTCGTCGAGCCCAGAACCGCCGACTGCACGCTCCGCGCGCGGTCCGTCGGCTCATCTCCCTCGCTCCACGCCGGCCGGTACCGCAGACGCCGGTAGAATTCCACCGTCTGCGGCGAAACCCGCAGCGTGTCGCCCACGATCAGCGGTACCGTCACCCCGCTGTCCGGCGCCTGCGACAGCAGCGTGCGCAGACGCGCTCCGGCCTGTCGCGTCGGCTGCTCCGCAGCCTCTTCACCTCCGCACCCCAGCAGCAGCAACACGCCCAGCACGAATGCCCGGCATCCCGATCGATTCGTCACGTTTCAAGCCCCCTGTTTCGACGGTCCAGTCGCATGACAGTGCAATGACTGGGCCGATCGCAGAGGCGCCGGGCTGGACGTATCGGCTGGGCGTGCCGGGCTAATCCTGCCGCAGAGCGGTGTTCGGTTCGACGCCGGCGGCGCGGCGGGCGGGTACGTAGGTGGCGCCGGCAGCGACGGCGAGGAGGCCGGCGGTGACGGCGAGGAAGGTGAGCGGATCGGTGGGGCTCACGCCGAAGAGCTGGGAGGCCATGATACGGCTGAGGGCGAGAGCGGCGAGGACGCCGAGGCCGAGTCCGGGCAGGACATGGCGAAGGGACTGGGAGATGACGAGGCGCATGACGTCGGCGTGGGTGGCGCCGAGAGCGCGGCGCACGCCGAGCTCGCGGATGCGCTGGGTCACGAGGTAGGAGACGACGCCGTAGATGCCGATGGACGCGAGCAGCGCGGCCAGAGCGGCGAAGGTGGCGAGCAGGTTCATGATGAAGCGGCGGGCGGCGAGCTGCTCGGCGAGCGACTGCTCCAGCGTCTGGACGGCGGAGATGGGGAGCTGCCCATCCAAACCGGCGACGGCGCTGCGTACGGCAGGCAGGAGCGAAAGCGGATCCCGGTCGGCCCGTGCCACGATGGTGAGGCCGGCGGTCGGTGCCTGAGCGTGCGGCAGGTAGACTTCAGGGCGCGGCGCTGCGGCGAGGCCGGACCGCAGCGCGTCGGCGACGACGCCGGCGATCTCGATCCAGTTGGCCGTCGAGTCCTGCGCGCTGCCGAACGTGAAGCGGCGCCCGACCGGGTCGGAATCGGGATAATAGCGCCGGGCGAACGCCTGATTGACGACACCCACGGCAGTGCCCGCTGCGACGTCGGTGTCGGCGAGGCCGCGTCCGCGGGTGAGCGTCATGCCCATGGCATCGAAGAATCCCGGCGTCGCGCGTTCGAGGACGACGGACTCGCGCTGCTCGTCGTCAGCGACGGGGGGGTCACCTTCTCTCAGGATGGGACCCATGTTGGGCAGGCGGGCGAGGAAGAGGGTGGAGGCGCCGCCGGCTGAGCGGACTCCGGGAATGCCGCTGATGCGCCGGATGAGCTCGCGGTGGAAGGTGTGCATGCGTTCGGGCGTGTCGTAGCGGGCGCCGGGCAGCACGACGCGGAAGGTGAGGGCACCGCGCGTGTCGAATCCGGGATCCACGGCATTGAGTGCAACGAAGCTGCGGATGAGGAGACCGGCACCGACGAGCAGCACGAGGGCGAGGCCGATCTGGGTGCTGATCAGCACCGGACGCAGGCGGCCGATACCCTCGCCGGCGACGGCTTCGCGCCCGCCCTCCCTGAGCGTGGTCATGAGCTCCGTGCGTCCCGCCTGCAGCAGCGGCGCGATGCCGAAGAGCAGACCCGTGGCGGCGGAGATGAAGAGCGCGAACGCGAGCACGGCGCCATCGACGTGCACGTTCTCGAGCCGGGGCAGCTCGGGCGGGGCCATGGCGACGAGCGCGGAGACCGCCCATGCGGCGAGGAGCATGCCGGCGGCACCGCCGACGACGCCGAGCACCACGCTCTCGGTGAGGAGCTGGCGGGCCATGCGGCGGCGTCCTGCGCCAAGAGCGATGCGGACCGCGAGCTCCTTCCTGCGGACGGCGCCGCGCGCGAGGAGCAGGTTGGCGACGTTGGCGCAGCCGATCAGGAGCACGACGGCCACGGCGCCGAGGAGTACGAGCAGCGGTGTGCGGACGTCCCCGGTGATAGTGGCGTGCAGGGGCTCGAGCAGAATCCCGGACCCGGTGTTCTGGGTGGGATACTGATCCTGCAGCTGAGCGGCCAGGTCGTCCATGCGGCTCTGGGCGAGCACGATGGGCAAGTCGTCGCGGAGGCGTCCGACGACCGAGAGCCATAGTGCTCCCCGCGAAGCAGCGAGGTTTCCCTCGGGCGCGAGCGGCAGCCACAGCTGCGCCTCGGCCGGGTAGTCGAATGCAGGCGGCATGACGCCGATGACGGTGCGCGCGCTGCCGTTCAGGATGACGTCGCGGCCGACGATCCCGCGGTCGCCGCCGAAGCGCGACTGCCACAGGCCGTCGCTGAGCAGTACGACGGGCGTGGCGCCGGGCTGCAGCTCCGCCTCGCTGAACTGCCGGCCGAGCACCGGGTTCACACCCAGCACGTCGAAGAAACCGGCGGTCACGAATGCGGTCGGGACCTGTTCGGGATCGCCAGCGCCGGTCAGTGCGGTGTTGCCCGCGCTGTAGCCTGCCAGCGCCGCGAAGACCTCGCTGCGGTCGCGCCAGTCGATGAAATTCGGCCAGGAGGTGATGTCCCGCTCGATGCCCTCACGCGTGTTGTTGTTCCACACGACGTGGAGCCGCTCGGCCGCCGGGTACGGCAGCGGGCGCAGCAGCACACCGTTGACGACGGAGAAGATTGCGGTGTTCGCCCCCACGCCCAGCGCGAGCGTGAGCACGGCCGCGGCGGCGAAGGCTGGATTTCGCATCAGTGTGCGCAGCGCGTACTGCGCATCCTTCAACAGCGAATGCATGTGCGGCTCCTGTCGGCTCGGACTCCGGAACTGACCGCACATGAGCCCGATCCGTGCCGGACTGCCGCAATTCATCAAGCTGTTGCCGATGCAGGACTTCGATGGGGCGACCGGGTGGCGGCCACCCCCCACGGTGACCGGGGCCGGGACGCATCGTCCCGGGATCGCCGCGAAGCCTACCGCTCCTGCAGGCGCTCCTCCAGGAGCCGCCTGAGCACCGAAGGGTTCGCGCGGCCGCCAGTCCGAGCCATGACCTGACCGAGGAAGAAGCCGAGCAGGCCGGCGCGTCCTGCGCGGAACTCCGCGACCTTCGGGGCGTTACCGGCGAGCACGTCATCGACCAGGCCGGCAAGGGCGGCTGCATCGTCGAGCTGACGGAGGCCGCGCCGCTCGACGATCTCCCGTGCGTCGCCGCCTCGTTCCAGCAGCTCGGCGAGCACTTCGCGCGCGGCACTGCTCGACAGCTCGTCGCGGGCGAGCATGCCGACCACCTCGCCGAGGACCGCGCCGCCGACGGGCAGTGCGTCGACGGCGCCGCGCGCTGCGCGCGGCAGCTCGTTCACCAGCCAGGTCGCGACGGCGGCGGCGGGCGCCGACGATGCGCTCAGAGCGGCCTCGTAGAACGCAGCGATCGCCGCATCCCGCGTCAGCACATCCGCCTGCTCTGCCGTGATGCCGTGCTCGCGTTCGTAGCGTGCCCGCAGGGTTTCGAGCGCGCCCGATCGCTCGACCGGCTCTGGCCGCAACGGCTCGACGGCGCCACGGCCGTCTGCGCGGGCGGCCGCTCCGCCGCGGCCGGCCCGGTCCGGCCTTCCCGGCGATGGCTGACCGCTCAGCTGCCGCGTCCAGGTGTCGCGCAGTGTGACGGTGCGGTTGAAGACCGGTTTGCCGGGTGTGGAATCGATCGGGTCGGCAAAGAAGTAGCCGAGCCGCTCGAACTGAAAGCGGGCGCCCGGCTCGCACGCTGCCACGCTCGGCTCGACACGTGCATCCTGCATGACCTCGAGCGATGCGGGATTCAGGAGCGCGGTGAACGCGACAGCGTCGTCGGCTTCGGGATCCGGTGCGGTGAACAGCCGATCGTACAGGCGCACGTCGCACCGCACCGCGTGCGGCGCCGAAACCCAGTGAATCGTGCCGCGGACGCTGCGGCCATCCGCCGAGCCACCGCGCGTCGCGTCGTCGTAGCTGCAGCGAAGCTCGACGACTTCGCCGGAATCGCCTTTGACGACTTCGTCGCACCGGATGATGTAGCCGTAGCGCAGCCGTACCTCACCGCCCGGCACGAGGCGGTGGAACCCCCTGGGCGGGTCTTCCATGAAGTCGTCGCGCTCGATGAGCAGCTCGCCGGAGAACGGCACGGTGCGCGATCCCAGCCTCGGCACGTCGTGCGGCCAGTAGGGTGCGTCGATGTCCTCGACGCGGCCCGCCGGCCAGTTCGTCAGCACGACGCGCAGCGGCCGCAGCACGGCCATGACGCGCGGCGCGCGCTGGTTCAGGTCATCGCGAATGGCATACTCGAGCTTGCCGATGTCGACGCGCGTGTTCGCTTTCGCCACGCCGATCAGCTCGCAGAAGGTGCGGACCGCTTCGGGCGTGACACCGCGCCGGCGCATGCCTGCGATCGTCGGCATGCGCGGGTCATCCCACCCGGCGACATCCCCAGCCTCGACGAGCTGCAGCAGCTTGCGCTTGCTCATCACGGTGTAATCGAGCCCGAGCCGCGCGAACTCCGTCTGTGCAGGTGCGGAATCCTGCGGAATCGCGTCCGGCCCCTCGCCGCGCGGCAGGCTCGTCACGATCCAGTCGTAGAGCTCGCGATTGTTCTCGAACTCCAGCGTGCACAGCGAATGCGTCACGCTCTCGAGCGCGTCTTCGATGGGGTGCGCGTAGTCGTACAGCGGGTAGATGCACCACGCATCGCCCTGCCGGTAATGGTGCGCGTGGCGGATGCGGTAGAGGATCGGATCGCGCATCAGCATGTTCGGCGATGCGAGGTCGATCTTCGCGCGGAGCACGTGCTCGCCATCACCGAACTCGCCCGCGCGCATGCGTCGGAACAGGTCGAGGTTCTCTGCCACCGTGCGGCCGCGGTATGCCGTGGGTCTGCCGGACTCCATCACGGTGCCGCGCGCTGCGCGCACTTCCGCCTCCGATGCGGAGTCGACGTACGCTCGGCCCATGCGTATCAGGTGCTCGCCGAACGCGTACATCCGCTCGAAGTAATCGGACGCGAAATACAGGTGCTCGCCCCAGTCGAAGCCGAGCCAGCGCACGTCCTCGATGATCGAGTCCACATACTTCACGTCCTCGGTCTCGGGGTTCGTGTCGTCGAACCGCAGATGGCACACGCCGTCGTATTCGCGGGCGACGCCGAAGTTCAGGCAGATCGACTTCGCGTGTCCGATGTGAAGGTAGCCGTTCGGCTCGGGGGGGAACCGCGTCACGACGCGGCCGCCGTGCCGGCCGGCGCGCACGTCGGCTGCGACCATGGCCCGTATGAAGTCGAGGCCGGGTTCCGGTGCAGCCGCTGTTTCTGATCTCGTCATGTCGTGAAAACTAGCACCGGTCCGGACGGCCGGCGAGGCGGCTCACTGCCTTCGCGTGACGGGCATGTCGGTGATGGCGAGCTGCACCGCGTCGTGAAGTTCGCGGCGCAACTGCACGTGCCGCTGATTCGCGGCGGTCGGGTTCAGCCGGTTCGTCAGCAGCACGACGTAGACGTCGCGTACCGGATCGATCCAGATGCTCGTGCCGGTGTAGCCGGTGTGGCCTATCGATGCCGACGTGAACCAGGCGCCGGCCGAGGAGCTCGGGCCGCCCGGCTCGTCCCAGCCGAGCGGCCGATCGAACGGGCGCTGGCCCGGGACGAGCGGGGTCGCAGCAGTGCGCACGGAGTCGAGCAGCGCCTGCGCGAAGGTGGCCACGTCGCGCACGGACGAGAAGAGGCCTGCGTGGCCGGCGACGCCGCCGAGCGCCCACGCGTTCAGGTCGTGCGCGACCCCGTGCACGAGCGTGCGGCGCACGTAGGTATCGCGCTCCGTCGGCGCGATCTGGGCCAGCCGGAACGAGCCTGCGTCAGGTTGCCCGACCAGCGGATTGAAGCGCGTGTGGTTCATGCCGAGCGGGCGGAACACACGAACGTACAGCAGGTCGTCCAGACGCATGCCGCTCACCTGTTCGAGCACGGCGCCCAGCAGGATCATGCCGACATCGCTGTAATTGCGCGTGGTGCCGGGACGGGTGCGCACGGGCAGATCAGCAAGCGAGCGGAGGTGCTCCTCGCGGGGTCCGGGCAGCGGCCACAGGTCGGAGCCGACGGGTAGGCCGGACGTGTGGGAGAGCAGGTGCCGGATCGTGATCTCGCCCCACGGCCCGATAGCGGGCCAGAACGGCAGATAGGCATGGACCGGTGTGTCCAGTCGCAGCCGCTCGTCACGCACGAGTTGCGCAGTTGCCGTAGCGGTGCCGATCACCTTGGTCAGCGAGGCGAGGTCGTACAGCGTCGAGTCCGTGACCCCTGGAGAGAGCGGATCCCAGTCGGTGCGGCCGTAGCCGCGCAGACGCACGAGGCGGCCGTGCCGGCCGATGGCCACGGCCAGGCCGGGCGAGACGCCGTCGGCCAGCGCCGCCTGGATCAGCGAATCGACACCAGCCAGGCCGGCAGCACTCATCCCGACGCTCTGCGGCGAAACTTCTGTATTGCGCCCGTCAGGTCGCTGCGCGCCCGTGGCCGGCGGCGGCGCGGCCTGCGCGGCCGCCGGTCCCTGCGCGCCCGCTGCCGCGACGAACACGAGCAGGAACAACACGCGCATCCGCACGGGCCTCAGATCCTTCCTGTCTTCGACTTGTCGGCGGGCATACGTTGGCTCCTGCTGCGGGTGGAGAGGGTGCGCTCCGCGAAATGCAATTCACGGACCCGCCGGCGCATCGCGTTGCGCTGCAATCATGCCGTTTTCAATGCTGGCCCTGCCCGCCCTCGTACATTAGGTTGGGGTCACGCCTCGCAGTTCTAGTCCGCCGTGTCCGGCTCCGACTGCGGATCCTGCTCCCGACGTTCAGCCGGAGTCTCGATGGCGACCCGATCCGACCAGTTGACCGCTGCCGAAGCGACGACCGCTCCCGACATGGACCCGCTGTTACAGCAGCTGCCCATCGGCGTACTGGTGGCGGAGGCGCCGCTGGGCAGGATCACGGGTGCGAACCGCGCCGCAGCCGACCTGTGGGGCACGCCGATGCCCGGCGCCGAATCTACGAGTGACTACAGCACCGCGTACACAGGGTTCCGTCCGAACGGCCGGCAGTACGCACCCGACGAGTGGCCGCTGGCGCGCGCCGTCCTGCACGGCGAGGTCGTGGCGGACGAGGAAATCGAGTTTCTGCTCGATTCCGGCGAGCGCCGGATCATGCTCGTAAGCGCTGCGCCGGTGCGTGATGAGTCGGGCGTGATCCTGCGCGCGGTTGCGCTGTTCCGCGACATCACGGAGGCGCGGAACGAGGAGCGCCGGCGCGAGTTCCTGATGCAGCTCACGGACGAGCTGCGCATGCTGGACGACCCTCAGTCGGTGATGGAGACGGCGGCAGTGGCGACGGGCGAGCAGCTCGGCGTCAGCACAGCCTCGTACGCCGACGTCGATGCCGCTGCGCGCTACGCGCTGGTGCACGCGGAGTATCGCAATGGCCGCGTCATCCACTCGGGGAAATACTACCTCGAGGATTTCGGCAGTGAGCTCGCCGGCCGCATCCGGGAGGGCGGCACTGTCGTGGTGGACGACATCCAGGCCGATCCGCGCCCGATGAAGGATGTGTTCGAAGGGTGGGGACTGCGTGCGCTGATCGCCGCGCCGGTCGTCAGGCAGGGCAAGCTGGTGGCGCTGTTTTCGGTGCTGCACAACGCGCCGCGGAGATGGACGCGGTCGGACGTCGCGCTCGTGGAGCACGTCGCGGAGCGGACGTGGCTGACCGTGGAAAGTGCGAGGCTGCAGGCGGAGCTGAAGCAGAGCAGGGAATGGCTGACGCTCGCGCTGCGGGCCGGCTCCGCCGCGACGTGGGACTGGAACCTGCGCACCGGCGAGATCGAGTGGTCGGAGGACAATGGCGTACTGCAGGACCTGATGCCGACGCGCCGCTCGCTGACGTTCAGCCGCTGGCTGTCGCTGGTGCACCCCGACGACCGGCCGGCCGCGCGCGAGATTGCGCAGCGCATCGCCGCCATGCGTGACGGCGAGCTCGAGTTCGAGCACCGCCTGGCCGGCGGCGGCCCGGCGCGGTGGGTCACCATGCGCGGGCGAGTCATGCCGGACGCGCGCGGCGCGCCTCTGCGCGTCGTCGGCATAGCCACCGATACGACGGAACGGAAGAACACGGAGCTCGAGCGCGAGGCACTGCTCGACCAGGCGCGCGAGGCGAGCGATGCCAAGTCGAACTTCATCGGCGTCATCTCGCACGAGTTCCGCACACCGCTGACTGCGATCATCGGGTACGCCGACCTGCTGTCCACCGGCGTATCCGGCGAGCTGTCGCCGGCGCAGGCACGTCAGCTCGACCGCGTCCGCGCCAGTGCCTGGCACCTGACGGAGATGGTCGACGAGATCCTCACGTTCTCCCGGATCGAGGCGGGGCGCGAGACCGTCACTTTTGGCGACGCGGATGTGGTAGCGCTCGCGCGCGAGACCGCTGCCCTCGTGGGGCCCGGTGCCGCCGCCAGGAATCTCGGCCTCGCCTGCGAGCTGCCCGATGAGGGCATCACGCTCCGCACCGACAGCGGCAAGCTTCGCCAGATCCTGCTCAACCTGCTCGGCAACGCGGTGAAGTTCACGGACAAGGGCGGGATCCGTCTTCAGGTACGGCGGTTTCCGGACGCCGTCGAGTTCACAGTCGTGGACACCGGCAACGGCATTTCCGGCGAGGACGTCGAGCGCATCTTCGACCGCTTCTGGCAGGCCGCCCGCGGCACTACCCGCACCGCGCCCGGCGCCGGCCTCGGCCTGACGGTCTCCCGCCACCTCGCGGAACTGCTCGGTGGCGCCATCACGGTCGAGAGCGAACCGGGCCTGGGCAGCACGTTCCGTCTGCGGCTCCCCGCCTGACCGCGCCGGAAGTCGTGCAGAAGGGCCTGCTGCGCGTCGCCAGCGCGATCGACCGGGTGAACGGCGGTTTCGGCCGGGCGGCCGCCTGGCTAGTGCTGGTCATGGTACTGGTCGGCGCGTTCAATGCCGTCGCCCGCTACCTCGGCCGGTACGTCGGCGTGAACCTCAGCTCGAATGGATGGATCGAGCTGCAATGGTACCTCTTCAGCCTCATCTTCCTGTTCGGCGCATCCTATGCCCTGCGTGAGGACGCGCACGTGCGCGTGGATGTGCTGTTCGCCCGCGTTTCTCCGCGCGCGCAGTCCTGGATCAACATTGCCGGCACACTGCTCTTCCTGCTCCCGTTCTGCGCGTTCCTGATCTGGGTCTCGACGCCGGTGATCGCGAGCTCGTGGCAGGTCCGTGAAGGATCGCCGGATCCCGGCGGGCTGCCGCGCTACCCGCTCAAGGCCATGATCCTCGTCGCATTCGGCATGCTGCTGCTGCAGGGCGTGGCGCAGCTGATCCGGGATGTGCACCGGCTGCGGCACGGCGCCGCTTCCACCGGGGACGTCGCAGCAGCGGGCGGCGCCCACCCGCCCCACCCGCCCCACGCGCCGGACGGCGTCTGAGCGCATGACCGCCAACTGGCTCGCGCCGCTGATGTTCGTTGCGGTATTCGCCGTCATCTTCGTCGGCTACCCCGTCGCGTTCGCGATCGGCGGGAGCGCGCTCATCTTCGCGGTGCTCGGTGTCGAGCTCGGCTACTTCGACTGGCACCTCTTCTACGCCATGCCCGAACGCATCTTCGGGATCATGGGCAATTACGTACTGCTGGCTGTTCCGTTCTTCATCTTCATGGGCGTGGTGCTCGAGCGCGCGCGGCTCGCCGAAGACCTGCTCACGACGATCGCCAAGCTGTTCGGCCCGCTGCGCGGCGGACTCGCGCTCGGTGTCGTGTTCGTCGGTACACTGCTCGCCGCAGCGACCGGCGTGGTCGGCGCGTCCGTCGTCGCCATGGGCAGCATATCCCTGCCGGTAATGCTCAAGTACGGCTACGACAAGCGCCTCTCCTCCGGCATCATCCTCGCCTCCGGCACGCTCGGTCAGATCATCCCGCCGAGCATCGTGCTCGTCGTGCTGGCCGACCAGCTCGGCATCAGCGTCGGTTCACTGTTCGTCGGTGCGCTGGTGCCGGGCCTCATGCTTGCGACCATGTACGCGCTGTACGTCATAGCGGTCGCGTTCCTGCGGCCGCACGCCGCGCCGGCACTGCCCGCGGAGGTGCGCGACATCAGCGGCGCGGAGCTCGCCCGTCAGGTCGCACTCGTGCTGATGCCGCCGCTCATCCTCATCCTGCTCGTGCTCGGCAGCATCTTCCTCGGCATTGCGACGCCGACCGAAGCCGGCGCCATCGGCGCGGTCGGCGCCATGCTGCTGTCCGCGCTGCGCCGCCGCCTCACCACGGCTGTCGTGCGCGCGGCAGCCCTCGAGACCATGAAGCTGACGACGATGGTGGTCTTCCTGCTCATCGGCTCGACCATGTTCGCGCTCGTCTTCCGCGGCCTCTACGGCGACATCTGGATCGAGAACCTGCTGACCAACCTGCCCGGCGGCGTCATCGGCCTCCTCCTCGTCGTCAACCTCGTCGTCTTCATCCTCGGCTTCTTCCTCGACTTCTTCGAGATCGCCTTCATCATCATCCCGCTCGTCGTGCCGGCCGCCCGCCTGCTCGGCGTCGATCTCGTCTGGTTCGGTGTAATGATCGGGATGAACCTGCAGACCTCGTTTCTCACTCCGCCCTTCGGTTTCGCGCTCTTCTACCTCCGCGGCATCGCTCCACCCGAGATCCGTACGACCGACATTTACCGCGCGGTAGTGCCGTTCATCGTCATCCAGCTCATCGGGCTGGCGTTGGTCGTTGCGTTTCCAGGCCTGGTGGTGCGCTGACTGGCGGAAACATTTGACTGCGGAATGCACTGGCTGGAATGCACGAACAGCGGAGTGTGCAGCAACAGCGGAGTACATCAACAGGAATCCGCAGTTGGTGCTCTCCGCCGTTCCGGAATACTAGCGAGCCACGTACATTTATATCGTGGGGGTGTTGACAAGCAGCATCGAGCAACCTAAATAACGCCTATGTCCCTCATCCTCAAGGAGGTGTCAGCATGGTCAGGCCCATAACTGTTCATCGATCGATCCCTATGGTGGCGGTGGGAGCTGTGTTGATGGTCGGTTTCGCTATGCCTTCTGCGGTGCAGAGCTGCGACCCGGCCTTTCAGATGTACGACAACTGCGAGTCCCTGACGGCTCCACAGTTCGATGATCTCAACGAGGAAATCAGAGAAGACGGCAACTGGGACGATAGTTTCAACAATGGGTCGACCGAGTGCGTTACGCTCTACGATGCGTGGGACGACGCCTTCGATGAGGGTCGAGTGTACTACTCGGATGATCCGGATCTCGAGTTTGGGGAACACGTTGGTTCTGGTGACGGTAATGGTGTGATCATCATTAGCGACAACGCTATCGACGGGAATCCGATCGACGGCGCGCGCACGGCGATTCACGAGGCGGCGCACGATATAGGGTGCAGCGGTAACCTTGCGGAAGATTGGGCGCGCTACTGCGTCTCAGACGGCCAGACTTTCTATCCGCCTCCGAGCGAGAATTGTTCTGGCATGTGAGTTGCACGATCGAACGAACATTAATCAAGGAGTTGACCATGCGCCATGCAATCGTGGCCTTCGTGATGTTGTCTTACGCTGTTCCGGTGTCCGCGCAGGAGGTTCCGTACTGTGACGGGCACGACTGCGCGACTCTTATGGAGGAAGTTGTTCAGTGGGTGGCAGCGAGCCAGTCCTACGCTCCTGAACGCATCCTCCTCGATACCGAGGCGAGCGGTATTCAGCGAATCAACGGCGGCCAATCAATCCGAACCATTCCGATACTCCTTCTGAACAGTGTGGTGCGGGCAGCCCATCTCAAGTATGCCACACCGAGCGAGGTCGCACGTTGCAGAGCTGCAACCGGTGGCGAGGACTGTAACATCAAAGCTGGCGACGTGCTCGTGACGCTTCACGCACCAACGTCGCGCCTTACGAATCAGGATCAGGTACAGCTGCGTGTCACTCTTACCAAGCCGGAGCTCGCCCCTCGGTTGGCGGGTAGCGAGCTGTATCTGCTTACAGTGGCCCAGGTCGGCACCGGTGAATGGGAGGTAGTTGACGCGAGGCAAGTCGGCCCTTAACCCGTAGGCCTCGCCAGTGCCAGGGGATTTGTTGACTGCATGTACACCGAAACGCAACCGTATTCGGTGCCCGCGTCATCGCTGAAGGCCAATGCGGTGACGCGGGAATGTTTACAGCCATGGTGCGACGTCTGTAGGGTTGAATCCTGCGCAGCCCGAGTTCTTGGGCCATGGTAGTGGGATCCGGCCTGCGGGCATTTGTTGGCCGGCGCCACACCTGAAGAAGTCGAGGACCTGACGGTGTAGAGAAATGGCTCTTTCCGCCGTTGATGCAAGTCGCCGTTCCATCCTTCCGTCCTTAATGCCTTCCGCGGTTGATGCCATTCGCCATTGACGCGGTTTCCCAACATTTTTGCCTCCCACTGCATCCATTACTATATTTCTCGTACCTCAAGACAGGAACTCCCGATGAAGCACCGCGGTGGATTCACTCTGATCGAGATCCTCGTCGTGATCGCGGTCATCTCGATACTCGCGGCGCTGGTCGCGCCGAACGTGTTCCAGCATGTCGGCACCGCGAAGGATGCTGCCGCGCGGTCGCAGATGGAGATGATCGGTGCGGCGCTCGACGCGTACCGCCTCGATAACGGACGGTATCCGACGACCGCGCAGGGACTCGAATCGCTTTGGCAGGTGCCGACGGCTCAGCCGGTGCCCTCGAACTGGCGTGGCCCGTATCTGCGCAAGGCGGTGCCGCTGGATCCCTGGTCGAGTCCGTACCTGTACGCCAGCCCCGGCGAGCTCAATCCGCGCGGCTACGACCTCGTATCCCTCGGCGCGGACGGTCTGCCGGGCGGCGAGGGTGATGACGCGGACATTGTGAATTAGGGGGAAGCCGTGCCCACCTTCGCGTACCGCGCAGTGGATGCCGCCGGCCGGCGCAGTCGGGGCCGGATCAGCGGCGCAACGGTGCTGGCGGCGACGCGCGAGCTGGAGACGCGCGGGCTTCTTCCGCTCGAGCTGCGGGAATCGTCGGACGCGGCGGGCGCCGGCGGCGCGGGCGGGCGGCTCGGCTTCGGCCGGCGCCGCGCGGTGCTCGACTTCACGCGCGGCATCGCGGCGCTGCTGCCGGCGGGCATGCCGCTGTCGCGCGCGCTCAGGGCGGCGATTGCCACGACACCGGAGCGCGCCCGTCCCGTATTCGACACCGTGCGGGCGCGCGTTGAGCGCGGCGATGAGCTGGCGACCGCGCTCGCCGAGCATCCGCAGGTCTTCTCATCGCTCTATGTCGGCGTCGTCAGGGCAGGGGAGAAGAGCGGCTCGCTCGATGATGCGTTCAATCGGCTCGCCGCGCATCTGGAGCGCGAGGATGAGCTGCACTCGAAGCTCGTCTCGATGTCGATCTATCCGGCACTGCTCGCGGTCGTCGGGATCCTGTCGGTGCTGGTGCTCGTGCTCTTCGTTCTGCCCCGCTTCGCCGAGCTTCTCCTGTCGGCAGGCGCCGCCTTGCCGCGCACCACGGCCCTGGTCCTCGGAGCGGCGATGACCGCACGCGAGTCCTGGCGCCTGCTGATGCTCGTGCCACTCGCGATCCTGCTGGTCATCGCGTGGTTGCGTGGCACCGACGCCGGTCGCGAGGTGGCGGCCCGGCTGCTCACGCGGCTGCCCGTGGTCGGCGGCTGGCGACGGCAGGCGCTCGCCGCCTCGTTCGCACGCATGGTGGGCGAGCTGCTCGCTGGCGGCGCACCGCTCCTTACCGCGCTGACCGACGCGCGCGACTGCACGGCTGATCCCGTTGCACGCGCGGAGACGGACCACATCAGGACGCGCGTGCGCGAGGGCGGCTCGCTGAACGCGGCGATCGCGGAGCGCGGCCTGTTCCCTCCCGTGCTGGCGCAGCTCGTCGCGCTCGGGGAGGAGGCCGGGCGGCTGTCGGACTTCCTGCTGAAGTCGGCGGGCCTGCTGGAGCGGCGTACCGAGCGCGCGGTCGAGCGCATGGTCGCGCTCGCGGAGCCCGCCATGATCATCATGTTCGGCGGCCTCGTTGCGCTCGTTGCGCTTGCGCTGCTGCAGGCGATCTACGGCGTCAACGCCAGCTCGTTCCGCTGATGATGGCGCGCGGCGGGTTCACTCTGATCGAGCTTGTCGTGGTGCTGCTGATCGTGGCCGTCGCAACGGCCGTCACCGTGCCGGCGCTGCTGTCGGAGCCGGTCGAGACCGAGCTGGATGCCGCGACGCATCGCATCCAGGACCTGTTCAGGATTGCACGGGATTCCGCGGTCCGCGCGGGCGTGCCGGTGACGGTCACCATCGACTCCGCGACCGGCGCCGTGTGGCTCGGCAGTGAGACTGTGGACGGTGGCGCGGTGAGGGCTGGTGGACCCCTGGAGCTGCCGCCGGGTGTAGGACTGCAGCTCAGCGAGGCGCGCGCGACGTTCTCCTTTTCGCCAGGCGGCGCTGCGTTCGCGGACTCGCTGCTGCTCCGCGCGGGCACTGAAGAGCGGCTGATCACGATCGACACATGGACCGGCCACATGGTGGCATACTGACATGCGCGCTCGACACGGGTTCATGCTGATCGAGGCGGTCGTCGCACTGGCGATCATCGGGCTGGTGAGCATCGCGCTGCTCGCCACGACGGCCGCGCAGGTGCGCACGGCGGGCAAGGCGCAGCGGCTGCTGACCGCGCGTGCGCTCGCGGAGGAGCGGCTGGCGATGCTGCGTTCGCTGCACTGGCAGGATCTGCTCGACGTGCCCGACTCGCTCGCAGATGGCACGTTCCCGCCGCCATTCGAGGCGTACACGTGGCAGGCGGAGGTCACGCCGACGGATGACGAGTACGAGCTGTACACGGCAACGGTCGTCGTGAATGTCGGCGACGAGGCGTTCCCTCTGGTGACGTTGCTGCACGAGCCGCAGACTGCTGGAGCGGGTGAAGGCGGCGCGGCGGCAGGGTTGTCGCGGGAAGGCTTCTTCGGAGGCACTGTCAGCCCGCCAGCACGGGGCGGAGGCAGCCGATGAGCACGCGAGCCGGGTTCACGCTGATCGAGGTCATTGTCGCCCTGACGGTCGGGTCGCTGGCGCTGCTCGCGGGCATGGCCGTGCTCGGCTTCGTCAGCGACCGCAGCATCCACTCCGACGATGCCGTGGTCGGTGCGATCGGCGGCGCGACGCAGCGCGCGACGCTCGTCGAATGGCTGTCCGGCGCGCGCTACCGCGCGGTGACGGGAGAG
Source organism: Gemmatimonadota bacterium (assembly GCA_040882575.1). Classification (GTDB taxonomy): domain Bacteria; phylum Gemmatimonadota; class Gemmatimonadetes; order Longimicrobiales; family RSA9; genus SH-MAG3. The sequence continues at coordinate 46 of JBBEBA010000008.1, read as the reverse complement.
GAGTTCGTGGGCATGCAGCAGGACGAAGGCGGTGAAATCGTGGACC
>JBBEBA010000007.1:43881-46770 GCA_040882575.1 Gemmatimonadota bacterium | reverse complement strand
GCCGGACCACCGACTCCTTGAACAGGTCGTATCCCAGGAACAGCTCGTCCGCGCCTTCGCCGGTCAGCACGACGCGCACGCCGCGCTCGCGTGTCAGCTTCGACAGCAGGTACAGCGGTGCCGGCGCGGTCCGGACCAGCGGCGTCTCCGCATGGCGCACCACGTCGGGAAACACAGCCGCAATCGCAGCATCATCGATGTGCGTTACCGCGTGGACACTGCCCAGGTCCTGCGCCAGCTCCTGCTGGAACTCGCTCTCGTCGAGCGCGGGATCCTGGAACGTCACGGAGAACGTGCGCAGGTCGTGCGGCGTGAAGCCCGCTGCGAGCGAGCACGTGATGCTCGAATCCAGGCCGCCGCTCAGGTAACCGCCGACCGGAACATCGGCGCGCATGCGGAGCCGGACCGACGTGCGCATCAGCTCATCGAGCTGCTCCAGCGCATCCGCCGGCTCGTGCCGCGGCGAGTCGTAGTCGAGATGGTAGTACTGCCGGATCCGCAGCTCGCCGTCGCGCCAGCGCGCGCAACTGCCCGGCTCGAGCTGCTGCACGCCGCGGAACGCAGTGCGCGGCGCGCGTGCGCCCCAGAACGTGAACACCTCGTCCAGACCCTGCGGGTCGATCTCCGCTGCCACCTCGCCCGACGCGAGCAGGGCCTTGACCTCGGAGCCGAAGATGAGGTCGCCGTTCTGCAGCGCGAAGAACAGCGGCTGGATGCCGAACCGGTCGCGTGCGAGAAAGATCGTGTCGTCGCGACGGTCGTAGATGGCGAACGCGAACTGGCCGTTCAGCCGGTCCAGCATGCCCTCGCCCCACTGTTCCCAGCCGTGCACCAGCACTTCCGTGTCGCACCGCGTGTGGAACCGATGGCCGAGCGACTCGAGCTCCGTCTGCAGCTCGATGTAGTTGTAGACCTCGCCGTTGTACACGACCATCACCGAGCCGTCCTCGTTCACCAGCGGCTGCGCGCCGCCGGCGAGGTCGATGATGGCCAGGCGCGTGTGCGCGAGGCCGACGCGCCGGCCGGTGAACAGGCCGTGGCCGTCAGGCCCGCGGTGATGCAGCGCCGCCGCCATCCGCAGCAGCGCTGTCACGGATGGTGGCGGGCCCTCGCGGCGCGCGATTCCTGCGATCCCGCACACTAGCCGGCGGTCCTGTTCCCGTGGGCGTGGATCTCCGGAATCGGCTCGACGAGCAGAGATGTGATGTGCAGCGGCTCGGTCGTCACGCGCTTCTGCTCGATGTCGCGGTAGGCGCGCTCGACCTGCTCCGGCTGGAGGCCGAGCGCTTTCGCGGCCGTCGCCGCGTCCATCTGATGATTGTGCGCGTACAGCACCAGATCCATCGCGCGCGCAGGCAGAGCGAAGTAGAACTCCTCCTGGCTCTGCGGCAGCGAATAGGTGTCCGTCGTCGGCGGCCGGTTCGTCACACCTTCCGGTACGCCCAGCTCGCGCGCGAGCTGATAGACCTGCGTCTTGTACAGGTGCGCGATCGGCTTCGTGTCCGCCAGGCCATCGCCGCCTTTCACGAAGAAGCCCTGGTCGTACTCCAGGCGGTTCGGCGTGCCCACCACCGCGTAGTGCAGCCGGTCCGCATGGTAATAGTCGAACATCTTGCGCACGCGCTGCTTGAAGTTCGTCGCGGCCACGATGATGCGGTACGCGGTCGGCGGCAGACGATGCGTCGTCTGCTCGCCCTCCGGCGATTCCACGACCACCGAGTACGTGTTCAGGTGATCCGAGTCCAGCCGGTTCGGCGGCAGCACGATCTTCGACTTCCAGCCGGGACCATACTCCGGCACCACGCTCCGGATCGCGTCATCGCGCCGATCGTAGCAGCCAGCGGCCGCGAGCACCGGAGCGATGTCCTCGACCGTGTATTCGATGCCCAGCTTTTCCGCCCACTCCCGGGCCAGCGCCAGGCTCCGCGGATCCGAGTCCTGCTCGGGCATGAACAGACCGAACACCCGCTTCGGACCCACCGCAGCCACGGCCAGGCCCACCGCCACCGAGCTGTCCACGCCGCCGCTCATCGCGACCACGAAGCCGCGCCGCTTCAGCGTCTCCGTCAGGTGCGCCCGCATCGCGGCGGCGATCGTCTGCACCTCCGCCTTCGCATCGATCTGCAGCCACTCTTCCGAGGGCAGCGTCGCCATTCTCGTGCTCATTCGAACTCCAGAGTTTGACCTGTGCTCAGCCACGGTCAGGATTGCAAGGATCGGGTCCGCGCAGACGGTTCGGGCCGCGCAATTGCCGGCCGCAACCGAATAGCTGAAGAATCCGCGGTTTTTTTTCAGCCGTGACGTTTCGGCAGACGGACCGACCGCCGCGAAGTGTGGCGCGTGCGCAACAGGCACGCGACGCCTGCTGTTGTGCCGCGGCCACACATCGCGGCTTAAACGCGCACGGTAACACGCTTTCCGGCTATATTAGCGGTGAGCCGGCGTGGCACCGGAGGTGCACCGCCGGACTGCCATCACACGCGTAGCCGCAGCGCCCGAAGCGAGGGGAGAAGATGGCGGAAACCGCCCGCGATCACAATGAGAACGTCGCGGCCATGCTGTGGCGGACGGCAGCACGTCATCCAGTGAAGGAGGCGGTGAAGACACGGGAGCACGCGGTCACGTATGTGGAGCTGCGCGAGCGCGCGACCGCGTTCGCCGCGGCGGTGCGGGAGGCGGGAGCGCAGCCGGGCGACCGGGTGGTGATCCTGCTGGAGCGCGGCGTTGATGCGGTAGCGGCGTACTTCGGCGTGCTGGCTGCGGGCGGGATCGCCGTCGTGCTGAACGAGCTGCTGCGTCCGCGCCAGGTCGAATATGCGCTGCAGCACTCGGGCGCGGCGGTGCTGGTGACGTCGGCGGCCATGCGCGCGCGTGTGCATCGGGAGGTGC
>JBBEBA010000007.1:0-43781 GCA_040882575.1 Gemmatimonadota bacterium | reverse complement strand
GCGGCGGTGCTGGTGACGTCGGCGGCCATGCGCGCGCGTGTGCATCGGGAGGTGCAGACGTCCGCGGTCGTGCTCGAGGCGGAATCGGTCGCTCCTGGCGCTGAGCTCGAGCCGCTGGCGCGGCAGTTGTCGGACGCGGCGCAGATCACGTACACATCCGGCTCGACCGGCATGCCGAAGGGAGTCGTCGCGAGCCATGGCAATGTGTGGGCGGCGATCGAGACGGTCGCGGCGTACCTCGGAATCCGCGAGGACGACCGCATTGCGGGGCTGCTGCCGATCAGTGGCGTGTTCGGCGCGAACCAGATGCTGTGCGCGGTGCTGACCGGCGCGACGCTGGTCGTGCCGAAGTCGTCGATCATGAACCAGGTTGCGGCTGAGCTGCGCGAATATGGGACGACCGTGCTGGCCGCCGTGCCGCCGCTCTGGATGCAGTTGCTGCAGGCGCCGGTCTTTGCGGCAGAGCCGATCCCGACGCTTCGCATCCTCCAGAACGCGGGCGGCCACCTCGCCCCCGCGGCCGTCACTCAGCTGCGCGAGGTCCAGCCGCAGGCCGGCATCTTCCTGCAATACGGGATGACGGAGGTCTTCCGCAGCACGTTCCTGCCGCCGGAGGAGGTCGCCGGCCGTCCGGGCTGCATGGGTCGCGCGATGGCGGGCGCCGAGATCCTGGTCATCCGGGAGGACGGCACGGAATGCGATGCCGGCGAGGTTGGCGAGCTGGTGCACGCGGGGCCCACGGTGACGCAGGGATACTGGAACGACCCGGATCGGACGGCGGACGTGTACCGTGCGCATCCCGTGCGCGGCGCGGGCGTCCGCGCCGTATATTCCGGCGACATGGTGCGGCGCGATGCGGATGGGTTCTTCCACTTCGTCGGGCGCAGGGACCGCATGATCAAGACGCTCGGCTACCGGGTCGGGCCGGACGAGGTGCTGGATGTGCTGTACTCCTCGGGCCAGATCACGGAAGGCATCGTGACGGCGGTGGAGGACGCGGAGCGCGGACAGCGCATCGTTGCGTACGTCGTGCTCGCGCCGGACGGCGCGCTGCAGACACTGCGGCAGTATTGCCGCGCAGAGCTGCCGCGCTACATGCAGCCGAACGAGATCACCGCGCTGACCGACCTGCCGAAGCTGGCCAACGGCAAACACGACCTGCACGCGCTGCGCGACGCGCTGGCGGTCTGAGCACCATGCGTATACTGCACGTGCTCGCACCGGCACCGTTCGGCGGACTCGAAAGCGTCGTCGAGGCGCTGGCGGCGGAGCAGACGTGTGCCGGGCACGAGGTTCACGTTGCGGCGGTGCTGGAGCCGGACGGCACAACGCATCCGATGCTCCGGGCGCTGCAGGCGAACGGCGTGTACGCGTCGGCCGTGCGCGTCGGTGCCCGCGCCTACCGCAGGGAGCGCGCACTGGTGAGAGAGACGTGCGCGCGATTGCGCCCGGCTGTGGTCCACACGCATGGGTATCGCACCGACGTACTGCACGGACCCGTCGCGCGTGCACTCGGCATTCCGACCGTGAGCACCGCGCACGGCTTCATTGGCGGTGACTGGAAGAACCGCATCTACGAGCATCTGCAGCGGCGCGCGTACCGGCACTGCAGTGCGGTGGTCGCGGTATCGCGGCCGATGGCGGCGTACCTCGTGCGACGCGGCGTGCCTGCCGGCAGGGTGCACTGCATCCCGAACGCGTGGGCGGATGCGACGCCGTTCGTGGAACGCGCCGATGCGCGCGTCGCGCTCGGCATCCATCCCGCGACGTACTGTATCGGCTTCGTCGGCCGGCTGAGCCGCGAGAAGGGGCCCGACGTGTTCGTCGAGGCGCTCGCCCGCGTCAACCCGGCTGTGACGGCGCTGGTCATCGGCGACGGCCGCATGCGCGATGCGCTCGAGCTGCGCACGCGGCAGCTCGGCATCAGCGGCACCGTGAGGTTCGCCGGCTCGGTGGAGAACGCGGGTCGGTTCATGAAGGCATTCGACGCAGTCGTGCTGAGCTCGCGCACGGAGGGCACGCCGGTCGTGCTGCTCGAGGCGATGGCTGCCGGTGTGCCCGTGGTCGCGACCACTGTCGGCGGCATACCGGACGCCGTGTCGCAGCTGGAGGCCTGGCTCGTACCGCCGGAGGATCCACCGGCGCTCGCGGCCGCACTGCGCGAGATCATCGCGGATCCGGACGCGGCGCGGACACTCGCCGCCCGCGCCACGCAGCGGCTGCGCGCGGAGTTCGGCGCCGGCGCATGGGTCGAACGCTACGATGACGTCTACCGCGCCTGCGGCGCAGCACCCCGCCTCGCCGCGTCTGCCTGAGCGCAGCCTGCGCTCGGTGGTCCGCGGCGCCGCCGAGGTGCTCGGCACGAGCTCCGGCCTCACCGCCTTCGCGCGGTCGCGCGCACGCCACCATGTGGCCGTGCTCGCCTGGCACAATGTCGTCGCTCCCGCCGACGCCGGCCGCGGCGATGCCAGCCTGCACCTGCCGCTGCCCGCGTTCATAGCGCAGATCGAACGACTGATGCGTACCCACGACATCGTGGATCTCGACGCGTCATCCGACGCCGGAACCGTGCGCATCCGCAATGCAGGCCGCCGCCCGCGCGCCGCGATCACTTTCGACGACGCATACCGCGGCGCCGTGACGCTCGCGCTGCCGGAGCTCATTGCGCGTGGCCTGCCTGCTACCGTGTTCGCGGCGCCCGCAATGCTCGGCGCACGCGGCACGTGGTGGGACGAGCTCGCCGAGGCAGGCCTGCTGACGGATGCGGTGCGCGACGCCGCACTCCGCGACCACGCCGGTCGAGGTGCGGAAATTCTGCGCGCCGTCGCCCGCGATGCCGAGCCGCCGTCACTGCCGGAGAGCTATGGCATCGCGTCAGCGGCCGAGCTGGCGAGGGCCTGCGGCAATGCGATCCGCGTCGGCTCGCACAGCTGGTCGCACGAGTACCTGCCCGCGCTGTCGGACGCAGAGCTGAAGGACAACCTCGCACGCACGCTCGAGTGGGTGGGACGTTTCGACGGCCGCACGTCGCGCTGCCTGGCGCTGCCGTACGGCGGCGGCTCGCCGGAGCTCGGACGCATTGCGCTGCGGGCCGGGCATACGACGGTGCTGAGAATCGAAGGTGGCCTGTGGAAGCGAAACGCGGCACTCGCATGGGTGCCGCGTATCAACGTGCCGGCCGGCCTGACCGGCCGGGGGCTGGAGCTGAGGGCCAGCGGCCTGTTCGGCCGCTGAGCCCGCAGCAGCTAGATCGAGCCGACCTTGAACAGCATCACGGGCACCGTGCGAACCATGATCATCAGGTCCTGGACGGGCGACTCCCGCTCCGCGTACTCCAGGTCCAGCCGCACCTTGCGCCTCACGTCCTCGATATTCTGATCGTAGCTCTGGTTCACCTGCGCCCAGCCGGTAATGCCCGGCAGCACACGCTGGCGCTCGTGGTACCGTTCCACCTGCTCACGCAGCTGCAGGAAGATCTTCGGCTGTTCCGGGCGCGGCCCGACCACGTTCATGTCGCCGCGCAGCACGTTGAACAGCTGCGGCAGCTCGTCCAGGCGGTACTTCCGCAGCACATTGCCGATCGGCGTGATCCGCGGGTCGCTCCTGCTCGCCCACACCTGCTGCGCCTGGCCTTCCGGCTCCACCCGCATCGTGCGGAACTTGTAGATCGTGAACAGCTTGCCGCCGTAGTCCACGCGCCGGCGCCAGTGTCCGCGCGTGCCCCGCCTCCGATCCAGCCCCACCCGCTGCTGACGGTACAGCACCGGACCCGGCGAAGTAAGCCTCACCAGCATTGCGATCAGGAGCATGATGGGAACAGTCAGAATAATGCCCACGGCTGCCACTGCCACGTTCAGCACGCGGCGAAGACGCCGCGACATGGCAGCGGTGTCTCCAATGGCGGGGGCGCGCCCGCTTCTACGGTCCGGCAGTATCTCGAAGGTCCCGCCGCCCCAGGATACATCAACCGTTGCTGCGTCGCTCGCAGATGGATACAAGCGGTCCGCGATGCCGATCATACGGGCTCCAGAAGTCTGTCAGGTGTGTTTGCGGACCGCGTCGCAGTCCGCAGGACGGCGGCATGACAGGCAACGGCTGTGCGCGGCCGTCAGGCGGCCGCACGATTTCGTTAACCCGTTGATTGATAAGGTGTTGCGGCAGACTTGCGGAAAGGACTGAAGTCGGGGATGCGTGGCGTTGGGACGACTACTGTGGGAAGCTTCCCACAGGGGGGTGTGGCAGAAACTACAGCGGGCTCGCGGGAGGCAGGTGCAGCTCGAAGGAAAAGCGCGTGCCCCACTCCGGCCGCGTCTCGACCTTAAGCTCCGAGCCCATGGCCGCAATGAGGCGGCGGCTGATGGCCAGGCCGAGGCCCGTGCCGGAGAAATAGTAGCCGCTCTCGCGCGCTGGCTCGCGCCGGAACGGCTGGAACAGAGTCTTCATCGCCGCCTCGGAAATGCCGGGGCCGGTGTCGCGCACTGCGAACTCGACCCGGCCGCCGCCGCGTGAGCGGGCGGACACCTCGACGTCGCCGTCGTGCGCGAACTTCAGCGCGTTCGTCGTCAGGTTGAGCAGGACGCGGCTCAGCGGGATCGGGTGCCCGACGCGATGCGGTGACTGCAGCGTGCGCACGTCCAGCACGACCTGCTTCTCCTCGGACGTCGGCCGTACGAGATCATGCACGTTCTGCAGCAGCTCGTTGACGGAGAACGCGACCGGCTGACGGTCGGGCAGACGGCTGCCGCCCTTCGCCATCTCGATCATGTCGCTCGCCATCCCGACGAGACCGAGCGCAGCGCTGTAGACAATGCCGATCTGGCGCTTCTGCACGTCGTTCAACGCACCGCTCTGGCCCGAGTGCAGGACCTCCGACAGGAACAGGATCGAGGTCAGAGGCGACCGCATGTCGTGCGCGACCTCCACCACCAGGTCGAGGCCGCCGCGTTCCGACAGTTCGGCGACGAACGACTGGTCCACGCTCGGCATGCATGCCTTCTGCGCACGCTCGAGCCGGTCCAGCGCCTGCAGCATCGTCTCGCGCGACGGCGGCTCGCCCGTCATCCAGCCGCGCACGACCTCCTCGCGGATCAGGTCCACGAGCCGGCGCCGCAACGTCATGGTCGCGCCGTTCGCCGCGTCATCGTGCACGCCGCTCACGCATGTGCGCGCGATCTTCAGCAGGTGCGAGCGCAGCTCCTGCTCGGTGATGCTGATGTCAGGCGGCAGCCGCCGCGCGACACGCGCAGCGGCCCCGCCGATGTCGCTGCCGGCCAGACGCGAGATGGCGCCGACGATACTCGAGGCTTCGTACGCGATCGCACCCACGCGCTCCAGGGAGGGCACGACCCTCCTGTCGGGGGAGGGCACGACCCTCCTATCGGGCGGTGATGATCGTGTCACGCTGGAGGCCATGCTTCTCCATCAGGCGGTACAGGGTCGTACGATCCACGCCGGCAATGCGCGCGGCCTTGGACATGTTGCCGTGGGCGCGGTCGATCAGCCACGTGAGGTAGCCCAGCTCGAAGTCGGCCAGGATCTGCTCGCGCGCGCCGTGATAGCTGCCATCACGCAGGTTGTCGAAGCTCAGCGCGCGCGGGACCGACGCCTGCAGTATGGTCTGCGGGCTGCCCATGTGCGGCAGATCTTCCGGCCGGATGCTCGCATTCGGCTCGAGCAGCACCACCGCGTGCTCGATCACGTTCTGCAACTCGCGCACATTGCCAGGCCACGGTCGGGCCTGCAGTGCTTCGATCGCTTCCGGCGTGAACGACGGCGCACCGGTTCCGCTCTCGCGATGCTGCGACCAGTACTTCGCCAGGAAGTGCTCGGCCAGCACCGGAATGTCCGTCGGCCGGTCCCGCAGCGGTGGAATGTGCACCGGCACGACACACAGCCGGTAGAACAGATCCGCGCGCAGCACTTCGTCCTCGGCCGCCTTGTGCGGATCGCGATTCGTCGCCGCAATGAAGCGCACGTTGACCACCGCATCCGTCGTCGTACTGCCGAGCCGCCGCACCACACCGTCCTGGATCACGCGCAGGAGCTTCGCCTGCACCACTGCAGGCATCTCCGTGATCTCGTCGAGAAACAGCGTGCCGCCATTCGACGCCTCGAGCAGGCCGGGCTTGTCGCGCACGGCGCCCGTGAAGGCGCCCTGTACGTGGCCGAACATCTCGCTCTCCAGCAGCGACTCGGGCAGTGCCGCACAGTTCACCGCCACCAGCTGCCGGCTGCTGCGCCGGCTGTGCTGATGGATGAACTGCGCGATCTGCTCCTTGCCCGTTCCGCTCTCGCCCGAGATGAACACCGACGCATCGGTCGCCGCGACCTTCCGCGCCAGCGCGATCACTCGCTTGAACGCCACCGACTCGCCCAGCAGCGTGACCTTGTCGCTGTGACCGTGCTTCTGTTCCCGCGCACTGTCCAGCGCCTTCGATTCCCGCGCGATCAGCACCGTGTGCGCGGCGCGCCCGATCAGAATCTGCAGATGGCTCGCCGCGAACGGCTTCGGCAGATAGTCCCACGCGCCAACACGCAGCGCCTCGATGCTCGAGCTCACACTCGGGTTCCCCGTCATGATCAGCGCGATCGTTTCGGGGAACGCGTCCAGACATGCCTCGAGCAGCTCCATCCCCGAGACCTGGCTCATGTGCAGATCGAACAGTACGATGTCGTAGGGACGCCGCTTCACCATGGCCAGCGCTTCATGGCCCTGCCCGCACGTGGTGACCGCGAACCCCTCGAGCGTCAGCACGCTCGCGCAACTCTCGCGCAGCGTGTGCTCGTCGTCCACGATCAGGACACGGATCGTGCTCTTGATCTCTTCGGTGAGTGCCAGCGAATCTGCAGGGTTCACTTTGCCACGTGCCGTGGAGCGTGTTTGACTGGATCCTGAGCTATGCGCACGTACGCGTAGCCCGCTTCGGGCTTCCATTCGAAAACACCCTCCATTGCACGTGCCGCAGCGACGCGGTCGCGTAACGCACTGTCTGCTGGACTTGGGGCGCCACGAATGACTGAACCGTGTCGGCACTGCAACACCAGTACCCATCATCGTGGCGGGGACACAACATTAATGGTGGCGCCGGTTTGGGTCAATGGTGTCGTGCCCGAGCGGCCCCGGCGCCGCGGCACGACGCGGAAAAGCGTGGGAACTATACAACGGTTCAGCCGTATCATGTCGGACCGGTGCCACATGTCGGCGAGCAGGCGACCGCCGAAGCCGCGCGGCAGAACGCGGATCGGGGCGGGCGGAAACCGGCAAGCAGATTGCCACCATCCCTTGTTTCGCGCGTGTCGCACCTCCGGAGACCTGTAATGGAACAGAACAACCTTCCGGCGAACGTACCGCCTGACCTGCCGCCTGTGCCGCAGCAGCGTTTCGCGTTTTCGGATCCCGACCTGTATCAGGATGATCCGGAACGCGGCGGCCCCGGGTTGAAGCGGTATCTCGCGGCGGTGGTGTACTACAAGTGGATCGTGATCGCGACGCTCGTGCTCGGCACGGGCGCAGGCGTGTACCTGAGCCGGAGCGCGCCGCTGGGCTACGTGGCGGAGGCGAGGCTGTGGATTTCGGTGCCGACGCGCGAGACGGAGATGCAGGGGCCGATCCGGGCATCGGAGCTGCTGGAGGGCAACTCGTGGGTGCAGTTGTTCGGCTCATTCTCCGTGCTGGACTCCGTGGTGCAGTCACAGCGGCTGCGTATCGTAGTGGACCCGCAGTACGCCCACGTGCTGGCGCGGCTGAACGTGGCGCCGGAAGCTGAAGCGGCCAGCTACCGGCTGACGGTGGACAGGACCGGGAGCGCGGTGACGCTCCGCTCGACGGATGGCGCGTTGATGGAGCAGGTTGCGGTCGGGGCGCCGCTCGGCGGGGCTGCGGGCTTCAGCTGGACGCCGGACCCGGCCGTACTGAGGCCGGACCTGGATGTCAGCTTCTCCGTGCTCTCGCCGCGCACGGCAGCGCGCAACCTGATGTCGAACCTGGACCCGCAGCTCGCGCCGGGCGGCACTTTCCTGAGCCTGCGATACACGGCCGCGCACCGGCAGCGTACGGCGGAGGTGCTGAACGCCGTAGTAGACCGCTACGTCGCGGTGGCCGCGGACCTGAAGAGCGCCAAGCTGCACGATCTGCGCGACATCCTCGAATCCCAGCTCAACTACTCGGCGGCGAACCTGGACAATGCGGAACTCGCCCTGGAGAGCTTCAACGTTGCGACGATCACGCTGCCGTCGGACGCCGGTACGCCGGTGACGCCTGGCCTGGAGGAGACGCAGGCGTCGGTGCTGTCCAACTACTTCGACCTGAAGGTGCGACGGGACCAGCTCGAACAGGACCGAAATGCGATCGTGCGTCTGCTCGACGGTGCTGGCGGCAGCGGTCGGGTATCGGTGGACGCGCTCAGCTTCGTGCCGGCGGTGCAGCAGTCGCCCGAGCTGACGCAGGCGCTGCGTGAGCTGACGGACAAGCGTGCAGGGCTGCGGGCGCTCGAGCAGGGGTACACGGCGGAGCATCCCCTCGTGCGGAGCGCGGCAGCGGACATCGCAGGGCTGGAGAACGTGGTCGTACCGCGGCTCGCTGCCGCACTCATCGCGGAGCTCGATATACGCGCCGAAACCATGGATGATCTCGTGAACTCCGCGTCATCGGAGCTGCGCGAGATACCGCCGCGCGCGATCGACCAGGCACGGCTGCGCCGCGCCGCGGTCACCGCGGAGAACCTGTACAACGACCTGCGTCAGCGTTTCGAGGGGGCACGGCTGGCCGCCGCGACGAGCGCGCCGGACGTTCGCATCCTCGAGTACGCCACCGTGCCCGAACGTCCTGCATCCGATCCGCGCACGCTGATCATTCTTCTGGGGGCACTGGCCGGGCTCGGTATTGGTGTCGTCACCGCAATCCTGCTGGAACGGCTCGACCCCCGGATCCGGTACGCCGAGCAGGTCAGCGGCGGCATGCGTCTCAATATCCTCGGTGCATTTCCCGATCTCGCCGCCGGACGCCGGCGTCTGTTCGGCGGCGGTACGAATGCCGAAGAGATGGTCGAAGCGCTGCGTGGCGTGCGGCTGAACATCATGAGCGCCTATGGCGCCGCGGGGCCGGTCATGCTGACCGTATCCAGCCCGGGTCCGGGCGACGGCAAGACCTTCACGACGTCGCGGCTGGCTGCTGCGTTCGCCGATGTCGGCAAGCGCACACTCATCATCGACGGCGATACCCGCCGCGGCAGCCTGCATCGCCTGTTCGAATGCGATCGGCTGCCGGGCCTGACCGACTACCTGGCCGGCACGGATGGGATCGGCGGCATCATCCGGCAGACCGCGAATCCCGGCATGGATCTGATACCCTGTGGCAGTCGCAGCACCGCAGCGCCCGATCTGCTGTCTTCGCCGCGCATGGGCGAGCTGCTCGCGGCGATACGCCCGCTCTACGAGGTGATCCTGATCGACAGCCCGCCCCTCGGCGCCGGCGTCGATCCGCTGATCCTGGCCTCGCTCTCCGGCAACCTGATGCTGGTAATGCGGCCGGGCACCACGCACCGCGCCCTGGCCGAAGCCAAGATAGCGATGCTGGACAGGCTGCCGGTCCGCGTGCTCGGTGCCATCATCAATGGCGTAGGCACTGAAGATTCGTACCGCTACTACTCCTACATCCCCGGGTACGAGGCTGCCGAAGAGGAGGCCGAGGACCGCGAACGGCTGCAGCCTGCACTCATCAACAGCGGGAAGGCATGAGGTCAATGAACGGCAGAGAGTACCTGGAACAGGATTCGATCGCGCTGCTCCTGCGGCTGCTCACCCGGCTGGCCAACTGCGGCCTCGACTCCGGTGCGCCGACGCTGCTGCCAGCCGCGCAGCCCACGGCGTGACACTGCCCGGCAGGAGCATGGTGACGCTGCTGATGGTGCTGGCAGCTGCTGCGGCGCCGGCGTCGGCGCAGAGCGGTCAGGGTTGGGACCCGACCGGACTGCAGCTTTCCCGGCAGGAGCTGCAGGACCTTCTGACTCGCTACCAGGAGGCCGCCAGCTCGAGCGCCTATAGCGACGCGCTGCGCGCGCGCGCACGCACGGAGCTGGACCTGATCCGACGCCGCCTCGATGAAGGCGACATCAGCATTGGCGACCGCGTCGCCCTCGTCGTCGAGGGCCATGAGACACTGAGCGAAACGTTCACCGTCGTGGCCGGGCGCCTGATCGTCCTGCCTCAGATCGGCAGTGTCCCCCTCGCCGGCGTGTTGCGTTCCGAGCTCCAGCCGTACCTCGCCGAATACATCGGCCGCTTCATTCGCGATCCCGTCGTCCACGCACGGTCGCTGATCCGGCTTCAGGTGTCGGGCGCCGTCGCCGCGCCCGGCTTCTACACCATCCCCTCAGACGTGCTCGTGAGCGATGCGCTGATGGAGGCCGGCGGACCGCAGGCCACCGCCAATCTGGACGACGTACGCATCGAGCGCGGCGGAGAGGTCGTGTGGAGCGCGGAACTGCTCAGCGAAGCCATGCTCGAGGGGCGCACCCTCGACCAGCTCAGCATCCGCGCCGGTGACGCCATCGTCGTTCCGGCTCAGTCCGACCGCTGGAGCGTCATGCAGCTGGGGCTCACGGCGCTCACCGGCATCACATCGCTCGTCCTGATCGCAGAGCGGCTCGGCCTGTTCTAGTGTTGTGATTCAGAAATCCCGTTGCATTCGATCCCGTTTGCATCCCGCGCTGCGTCGTTGCTCGTCGTCGCCGTAGCGCTGCTACGCCTCCTCCTTGCGCCTGGCAGCCCGGGCGCATCCGGGCTCTCGGTGCGGACACGGGATTTCTGAATCACAACACTAGAGAGTTGCGCGTCCGCAGTTGCGCGGCTGCAACATCTTTGCGGCATCTGCGCGATAATTGTATACACATTTCGTGGCAATGCCACGGCGAGCCGCTCCTGCATGCCAACCTGTGTACTGCCGTATCACGTTCTGCCGCACAGCAATCGCGAAACAATGGCAAATTGCACGGCTGACGCCGCGCTATGAGCACGGGTTGTGCGATTGTGCCCCGTGAAAATCGCCTATTTATCGGGTTTTCCGGTGATTACACGTCCTGCCGAAGGCCCCGCGAACAGGATTATCACGTGGCTCGAGTACCGCTCGTCTTGATCGTGAGTGAGCATGAATGGGCGTCGCGCTCGCTGGACTCCGTCCTGGCGCCCAAGGGTTACGCCGTCCTGCGGGCCTACAACGGTGCCCAGGCAATGGAACGCGCCAGCGGTTCGAATCCTGACGCCGTCTTCATAGGCCAGCAGCTGCCGGACATGACTGGCAACGATCTGTGCAGGAAGCTGCTGATCGAGGGCCAGGTGTCGAAGGCGGCGCCGCTGCTGGTGTTCGGGACCGACCCTGCCACGCGCGAGGATCGCATCAGCACGCTGCAGTCGGGCGGCTGGGACCTGCTGAGCCTGCCACTGGACCCCGAGGAGCTGCTGCTGCGGCTGGAGCGATACGTCGCGGGCAAGGTGGAGGGCGACCGCGTCGTCGAAGGCGGGCTGGTCGATCCCTCGACGGGCCTGTACAGCTACGAGGGCATCGTCCGGCGCGTGCGGGAGATCGGCTCGGCGGCGAGCCGGTTCCACCGGCCGATGGCGTGCATCGTGTTTGCTCGTGAGGACGAGAGCCCGGCGCAGTCGGAAGCGGACCGCGATTGCGCGTCGCAGTCGCTGGCGTCCATGATGCGCGCGGCGACGCGCGCCTACGACGTGCTCGGCCGCATCGGTCCGCTCGAGTTCGTGGTCCTGGCGCCCGATACGAACGAGGAGGGCGCCGGCATCCTGGCGAACAGGATCCGGGCTGCTGCGGGTAGCGATCCCTCACTGCGGCCGTCCATCCGGACGGGCGTCTACGCCGTGGACGACCTGCACGAAGCAAACCTAGACCCCACCGAAATGCTGATCCGCGCAACCATGGCAGCCCGCTGCAATTAGGCTGACGTCTCTCATCATCAGGCTCCTCGCTTTATTGGCGCCGTTGTGTGGCGGCCAGCATGCGGGGCAAATACTCCGACCGCGGGGCTCGCCGCCCCGCAGAGCGCCGCGGATGGCACCGCCGCGTAACGCTTGGCGCGCGACCTGTGCAGGGCACCGCTGGGACGCCGCGGACCCCGGGCCGTCTCAGACGCTCGTCATGCTGTCCGCGCAGGAACCGCCTCCGGCGCCGCGGGTCACCCGTGGCCGTCACACGTGGCGCGCTGCAACTCGCCTGCCCGCCGTGCCCGCCGCTGCCCGCAGAGCGCCGCTGGGCGCAAACCGGCGAGGGCGACCCCAGGGGGCCAGGTGGCAGATGAGCCCATCAGTAACGCTCGAGGGCGGCCGTCTCTGTCGGCGCGCAGGCCAGTATGCGCAGCATCGGCTCGTGCTCGCGCACGCTGCGCCGCGCGAGGACGCGTGCCTGATTCCACGTGCGCCAGTCGGTGCGTTGCCGCGCCGTGCGTTCCGCGCCCCATCGTTCGACGAGCCAGTGTGCGATCGCGCACCGATCCTCGGCCGCGAGGTCAGGAAGCGCGGCGATCAGGCCGGGCACTGCGTCCGCACTGAGATCGGCGTACACGTAGCGGGCATCGAAATCGTCACCGGCGCGTGCGCGCTCCACGTTGGTCGCGACGATGCGCGCCTCCGGGTTCACCGCGGCGAGGACGGGACCGGAAAGGACTGCGCTCACGATGACGCCGGCGGCGAAATGCCGCGACGAGTCGCGCAGCATGGAGGCAGCGAACAGCAGGAAGATCAGCGCGAGCCAGGCCATGAATGCCGTCGCATAGAACCGGAGCAGGGTCAGTCCGTACGCGTCCTGGTACAGCTGCATCCGGTATAGCGCCGAGCCCATGATCAGAAAGACCAGCACCACGAGAGCGGCCGCGACGATGCGCACGGTGCGACGGCGTGCGGGAACCTCGTCGCGCACGAGCCACAGCCCGAGCATCAGCAGCGGCAGCACGAGGAACGCGACCATGATCAGCTGGAAGAATCCGCTTCGTGCATACTCGGCATAGGTCAGGCCGGTCGTCTCCAGGACGAGCCCGCCTCCGCCGAACAGATACCTGAACTGCACTGCGATGAACGCGACGAACAGCGTGGCAACCATGCCGAGTGCGACAGTCACCTCGAGCCCGCCGAGCCGGAGCGGGACCACATCGCCGCGCGGCACACGGCCGCCATCGTTCAGCACGATCCAGTGGAGATAGCCCGCGGCAATCCAGGTCAGGAATGCGCCGAACAGAATATGGCTCAGGACTTCCTCGCCCACGACAGCCAGCGCATCGCTCACCACTGCCTCGAATGCGGCATCCGCGCCAATGAACAAGCCGCCGAACACGATCAGTGGTGGAATCGCGAGCAAGGCTCCCCGCGCTACTGCGCGCAGCGTGGTGTGCCACTGTGCCGGTCCTGCATCGCTCCAGTCGGATTCGCGCATGAGCGGCACGACGCCGAGCGCGGTGTAAATGCCGGTCGCCACCCCCTCCGCCACGACGTCCCAGGTGACCGCACCGCTGAGCGCGCGGCCGTGCGCCGCCAATGCTGCGCTCACGAGCGCGAGCAGAACACCCGCTACGACCATCAGCACGAGCGGAGGCGAGGCGCGCCATGCCAGCACCGCGGCCAGCACCGGCACCGCCACGTGCAGCCAGATCATCGTGCCGGTCAGCGGCACATCCAGACGTCGGCGCAGCACGTGCAGTCCCGCGCCGAGCGCGAGCGCCGCCAGCAGCGCATTGATGCCCCACGGTTCGACGCGGAGCAGCAGCTCGCCGCAGATCCCGAGGAGTGCAGCGACCACCAGGGTCAGCCGCGCCGCATGCATCCTGCCCTGCATCATGATCCTGCTCCCCGGCCGGCGGCTGCACCGACACGACCGAATCTTCGTTCACGGCTGCGATAGGTCGAGACCGCCGCACTCAGCTGCTCCGCTCCGAAATCGGGCCACAGAACCGGCATGAAGCACAACTCCGCGTATGCGCATTCCCAGAGCATGAAATCGCTCAGGCGCTGCTCGCCGCCCGTCCGGATCAGCAGATCCACGTCCGGCACCTCGCGCCCGCCCGGCGCGCGGCCGCGTATGCGCCGTCCGAACTCCTCCATTCCGTCCCCGGGTGGGAGCGGCCCGGCGGCTGCGGCCGCGAGCATCTCCACGCGCGACGAGTAGTCGATCGCCAGGCGGAGGTGGAGAGCACGGCCGCGCTCGGTGGCCGACTCACACGATGCGATCGCCGCGCGCACCGTGTCCGGCAGCCGGTCGCGCCGGCCGATCACGCTGACGCATACACCCGCGTCCACGCAGCGCAGCGTTTCCGTCCGCAGGTAACGAACAAAGAGCCGCATCAGCCCCGTCACCTCCGCGGCCGGGCGGTGCCAGTTGTCGGCGGAGAACGCATACAGCGAGAGCGTCTCGATCCCCAACTCCGGCGCCGCTTCGACCACGCGGCGCACTGCCCCGGCACCGGCCCTGTGGCCGAAGGGCCGGGGATGACCGCGCCGCACCGCCCAGCGCCCGTTCCCATCCATGATGATCGCCACATGCCGCGGCGCCCCTTTACCCTGCGCTATACTTTGTATCATAAAGTTCAGCTCCAAAAAAAGATGGCTGACGCGATCAGCCGTCCCGAACTGCCTGGATCAGGGCTTCCATGTGGGCGAGGTAGCGCTCCAGCGCGCGGCGCCCGCTGCGCGTGATACGGTAGTCCGTGCGCGGCACGCGGTCGTGGAACGCTTTGGAGCAGGTCACGTAGTCGGCCTCCTCGAGCTTGCGGGCGTGCACGCTGAGGTTGCCGTCGGTGGTGTCGAGAACCTGCTTGAGGTCGTTGAAGCTCATGACGTCGTTGACCGCGAGCGCGCTGAGGATGCCGAGCCGCATCCGCTCGTGGATCAGACGATCGAGGGTCGGCGCGCCGGCGATGCCGTCATGACTCTTCAGCGCGGGCCTGCCGCCGGCGCGGAGCTCATCGCCCCGCCCCTGGGAGTGGTCGCGCGGGCGCCGGCTACGCTCAGCCACCGTGCCGCCTGGCAATCAGTACACCTGCCGCTACGTGGACCGCACCGAATCCGATGGCCATCAGCACGTCGCCCCACGCCGCCGGGACGAGGAGCGCGGTCGCGCCGATCACCATGCAGGACACCCCCATGACAGGCACGATCCGGACGGAGAAAGTCCCGCCGGTCACCACGCCAGCGCCGTACAGCAGCAGCCACAGTGGCGGCAGCAGATGCGTCAGCCCGGCTCCGAACAGGACGGGCGTCAGCAGCAGGGCAGCCACCGCGGGCGGCGAGAAGCTGAGGAGCAGCTTCCGGCCCGGGCCGGCCAGGAGGTGTTCGCCGGCAAGGCGGGCTTTGCGCAGGGTCGCGCCGCCGGTGATCAGAAGCGACAGCAGCGCGGCAGCCAGCCACGTCGTCAGCCAGAGCTCCTTCGTCGGCTGCAGCGCGGCCAAAGGCGCCGCGACCAGACCCGTTACGCCAGCCGCCACGAAGCCCCAGCCGGACAACGCGGTGAACGAGCCGGCGCGCTCCATCGTCCGCCGGATGTAGCGCAGGTTGTCCATGGCGTGCGCGTGCAGTGCTGCGGGCTCGCGTGCGGGTTGCGGCTGCGTTCTCATGGCGGGGAGGATAGCGGTAGTGCGAGTCGGTGTCAAGCCCTTTGTAATGCAAAGTCGGCGAGGGGAATTCGCGGCGCGGGTCAGCGCTCCCTGCGGTACATCCGCATCGACAGCGGGGCGAAGATCAGGACGATGACGGCGGAGACGGCGAGGACGCGGGTCACGGGATTGTAGCCGACCGCAGTCCGGAGCCAGCCCGGCATGGTGGCAGGATCCACGAAGATGTTGCTGGCGAACGTGAGCGGGAACAGCAGCAGGAAGCTGGACGTCATGACCGATTCCGGTGTCTGCACGAGCATACTGACGACGATCCAGATCCACGACAGTGCGAACGAGAACACGAGTATGAGGGCGACGGCGAGGACGACGCCGGTGACGCCGGCGCCCGGGCGGAAGCCGAGAATGAGGCCGAGCCCGATGGCCATCAGCGCCGCGAGTGAATAACGGAGCACGTCGCCGAGCAGCGCCCCGATGATCGGAGCGGGCAGCGAGGCGGTCGGCTTCGTCGAGGTGCTGCGTCGCCGCCCGAGTATGTACGGACCTGCCGCTCCGCCGCGTCGGACAGCTCGAACGTGTGCAGCAGCTCGTCCGCGCGCGTCCTGGCAGCGCGCCACGGGAAGCCGAGCAGCCGCGCGATCAGGATCAGATTCTCGCGACCGGTCAGGTCCTCATCCACCGATGCGTACTGGCCGGTCAGACTCACCTTCGAGCGCACCGCCGCAGGGTCCCTCGCGACATCGTGACCGAGCACCCGCGCGCTGCCGCCGTCGGGCCCAGCAGGCCGTACACGGAGCCGGCCGGGATCCGAAGATCAATGCCGTCCACAGCCCGGGTAGTGCCGAAGCCCTTCACGAGGCCGTTCGTTTCGATCGCGAGGTCCATGGGCGCGTATGATCGGTGCCGGAGCGCCATCGGACAAGCCCCACCGCACGGGGCCACGGCGCTCTCGCGCGCCGGCCTGGCCCGCCCTATGTTGCGGACCCCCCCTCCGGACGAAGGAACAGCGTGAGCGCCTGGCGGAGCCGGTGAACGGCGAGACGAAGAGCGTGCCGCAGACATTTCCGGGCAACGGAGAGATGGCAGCGCTGTGCCGGAGGCACGACTGGACTGCCACGCCGCTGGGCGATCCAGCGGGCTGGTCGCACAGTCTGCGTACGACAGTGCGGACGGTGCTCTCGTCGAGGCATCCGATGTTCATCTGGTGGGGGCCCGAGCTGATTCAGATCTACAACGACGCGTACCGGCCGAGCTTCGCGGACGGTGGCCGCCATCCGGCAGCGCTGGGCATGCCTGGGGCGCAGTTCTGGACTGACATCTGGGACATCATCGGCCCGCAGATCGAAGCGGTGATGACGCGTGGTGAAGCGACGTGGCACGAGGACCAGCTGGTGCCGATCATCCGCAACGGGCGGCTGGAGGAAGTGTACTGGACCTACGGCTACAGTCCGATCTACGACGATGACGGCACGATCGGCGGTACGCTGGTCGTGTGCACGGAAACGACGGAGCGCGTGTTCGCGACGGTCGAGCGTGAGCGGCTGATCGCGGCGGAGCGGTCAGCGCGGGCGGATGCCGAGGCGGCGCGTGAGCTGATGACGCGCATCCTCGAGCAGGCTCCCGTCGCGATAGCGGTGCTGCAGGGCCGCGAGCTCACGTTCACCGTGGCAAACCCGAAGTACCGCCAGATCACAGGGAACCGCGACCCGATCGGGCGCACGCTCATCGACATGTTCCCGGACCAGGCCGGCTCGGAGCCGGAGCGCGTGCTGCAGGCCGTGTTCGACACGGGCGAGCCGTTCGTCGCCACTGATTTCCTGATCCGCTTCGACTCGCAGGGCAGGGGCGAGGTCGACAACTACTACGACGTGGTGTACCACCCGATCCTGGAAGGCGACACCGTGACCGGGGTGGTCGCCGTGGCCGTGGATGTGACGCAGCGGCGTCATGCGGCGACCGAACGCGAGCGGCTGCTCGAGGAAGCGCAGGCCGCGCGCCGGGAGGCGGAGCATGCGAACCGCGCGAAGAGCGAGTTTCTCGCGGTCATCAGTCACGAGCTGCGCACGCCGCTGAACGCGATCAGCGGCTATGCGGACATCATCGATCTCGGCGTGCACGGGCCGGTAACGCCTGAGCAGCGCGACGACCTGGCGCGCATCAAGATGAGCCAGCGTCACCTGCTCGGGCTGATCAACGGCGTGCTCAGCTACGCGCGCGTCGAAGCTGGCGGCGTCCGGTTCGACATCACGGATGTACCGCTGGAAGAGTGTCTCGCGGCGTGTCACGCGCTGACGCTGCCGCAGGCACGGACGGCGAAGCTTTCGTTCAGCTACTCGCCGGCCGATCCCTCGCTCGTGGTGCGCGCGGATGCCGAGAAGCTGCAACAGATCGTGCTCAACCTGCTGACGAACGCGATCAAGTTCACGGCCGCGGGAGGGCACGTGGAGCTGAGTGCGCAGGCGGCTGGCGATCACGTCATTGTTGCGGTGGCCGACAGCGGCCGCGGCATTCCCGATGATCGTATGACGCACATCTTCGATCCATTCGTGCAGGTGGACGCGGAGCTCACACGCACTACTGACGGCGTCGGTCTCGGCCTCGCAATCAGCCGCAACCTTGCCCGTGCCATGGGCGGCGAGCTGACGGCGGAGAGTGCGCTCGGAAAAGGCAGCCGTTTCGTCGTGACACTGCCGCGCGGCCACCGGCGCCAGGAGCCAGACCTCGGGTACGAGCGGGACCTTGAGACGTCTGCGGGGTAGCAAACGTCAGAGTCAATGGCGGACGCGCCGGATCAATCCGGGCCGCGCCGCTGCACCTGCTGGTGAGCATGGTCACGCTGAACACTGCAGTACTGGCCTTCGCGACGATCATCCTGGTGGCGGTCGCGACGGTCCTGACGATCACGGCGCTGCGCATGGCGCGCACACGCCGTCGCGCCCGGCAGCGTATCGTCGAGAACCCGAACTCGCACTATACGTCACCAGTCGTCCTGCAGAACGAGACGCGGCACCGCTGGCACAACATGCGGCTCGACGGTCTGCACGAGATCAATCGCGGCGAAGTCGTGCGTCTCCTCGCGAAGCTCGAGGTCACGAGCGTGGACGCACTGAGGCCGGCCGAACGGCTGTTCCTCGACCGCATGGCCGAGATCGCGACGACCGCGCCTGCATCGGACCCTCCCGCGATGGGACGGCTCGGCACACCCGACCTGCAGCACCGCCCCGCCTGAGACCGGTTCCGCACTGCAGCCCCAGGGAGCCCGCCCGGACGCCGCACGCGAACATTGCGCCGGCACGCACGCGCACCTATCCGTTGTGCCATGCCTGAACCGCGTATGGCCGCGGCCGCCTACTGGCGCCGCAATCTCCGGTACCTGCTGATCCTGCTCGCGATCTGGTTCGCGGTCTCGTTCGGCGCCGGCATCCTGTTCGCCGAAGCGCTGAACGCGATCCGTGTTCCCGGCACCGGCTTTCCGCTCGGCTTCTGGTTCGCGCAGCAGGGCTCGATCTACACGTTCGTCGTGCTGATCTTCGTCTACGTAGGGCTGATGAACCGGCTGGACCGCAAGTTCGATGTGGACGAGGTCGAGCGGCCATGACCGCGCAGGCGTGGACGTTCACGCTGGTCGGCCTGTCGTTCGCGCTCTACATCGGCGTAGCCGTATGGTCGCGCGCGCGCTCGACCCGCGAGTTCTATATTGCGGGCAGCGGCGTGTCGCCGGTCGCAAACGGCATGGCCACGGCGGCCGACTGGATGTCGGCGGCGTCCTTCCTGTCCATGGCCGGCCTCATCGCGTTCCGCGGCTATGACGGCTCGGTCTATCTCATGGGGTGGACCGGCGGCTACGTGCTGCTGGCTCTGCTGCTCGCGCCCTACCTGCGCAAATTCGGTGCGTACACCGTGCCGGATTTCGTCGGCGACCGCTACTACTCGCAGACTGCCCGCCTCGTCGCCGTCGTGTGCGCGATCTTCATCTCGTTCACGTACGTCGCCGGCCAGATGCGCGGCGTCGGCATCGTATTCGGCAGGTTCCTGGAGATCCCGGTCGAGCTCGGTGTGCTGATCGGCATGGGCCTGGTCTTCTTCTACGCAGTGCTGGGCGGCATGAAGGGCATCACGTACACGCAGGTCGCGCAGTACTGCGTACTCATCTTCGCGTATCTGGTGCCCGCCATCTTCCTGTCACTCATGCTGACGGGCAACCCGGTGCCTCAGCTCGGGTTCGGTGGTGTCGATCTCCAGAGCGGCACGTACCTGCTCGACCGGCTGAACGGTCTGCACGCGGAGCTCGGCTTCGCGCCGTATACGGAAGGCGCACGCGCCACCGTCGACATCTTCTTCATCACCGCGGCGCTCATGGTCGGGACGGCGGGCCTGCCGCACGTCATCATCCGGTTCTACACAGTGCCGCGTGTGCGCGACGCCCGCGTCAGTGCGGGCTGGGCGCTCGTGTTCATCGCGCTGCTGTACACGACAGCGCCGGCGGTCGCGGTGTTCGCGCGCACCAACCTGCTGCGCACAGTGAGCGAACGCGAGTACGCCGAGCTGCCCGCGTGGTTCCGCACCTGGGAGCGGACGGGGCTGCTCACGTTCGAGGATCGTAACGGCGACGGCATCATCCAGTACGTCGGGCCGCGCGCGGTCGATGAGGCGGGCAGCCGGATCGAAAATGAGCTGACCGTGGACAACGACATCATGGTGCTCGCGAACCCGGAGATCGCAGGCCTGCCGAACTGGGTGGTGGGTCTCGTCGCCGCAGGTGGTCTGGCCGCGGCGCTGTCGACGGCTGCGGGCCTGCTGCTCGTGATCTCCACCGCGGTCAGCCACGATCTGCTGAAGCGCAACTTCAGGCCGCAGATCACCGAGCGCGGGGAGTTGATTGCGGCGCGCGCGGCGGCTGGCCTCGCGGTCGTGGTGGCTGGATATCTCGGCATCCACCCGCCCGGCTTCGTCGCCGAGGTGGTCGCGTTCGCGTTCGGCCTCGCCGCCGCCTCCTTCTTCCCGGCGATCGTACTCGGCATTTTCTCGCGGCGCATGAACCGGGAAGGAGCCATCGCCGGCATGGTCACCGGGATCGTGTTCACGGCCGCCTACATCATCTGGTTCAAGTTCGTCGACCCTGCGGCGAACACTGCAGACAACTGGTGGCTCGGCATCTCGCCCGAAGGCATCGGCGCGCTTGGCATGCTCGTAAACTTCACTGTGGCGATCACAGTCGCGCGTTTCACTGCGGCGCCGCCGGCGCATATCCGGGCGCTGGTCGAGTCGATCCGCATCCCGCGCGGCGCAGGCGCGGCCCACGAGATCGATGCCTGACAGGACGTGAGATAACAACGTGAAGCGTGAAGCGTGAAACGTGAAACGTAAACGTCGTTACGATGCACGTTTCACGTTTCACGTTGTTATCTCACTGTCGGATAAGTGATGCCGAGCTGCTCGAGGTAGGTGTCGAAGCGGGTCTCGTCGTAGTAGAACGGCTCGAGACGGCTCCTGAAATTCTCCATGATCTGAGTGTTCAGCCAGATGGGCGGCGGGTCGCCGGCCGTGATGAACGGCGTGTACGCCATATCCTTGGTCTGCACCTCGCGGAAGTAGCTCCATGCGCTGTCGGCGAGTGCAGGCCGCATGAAGAAGTCGAGGGCCGTGCGCGCCATCACCTTCGCGCCCGCGGTTGCGCCCTTGTGCGCGATCGGCGTGGCCATCGCGATTGCGTTCGACCAGTGATGGCCGGGCAGGCCGGGAATGTTGGAAGGGAAGCGCAGCGTGACGGTCGGCACGACCCACGAGATGTCGCCGATGTCGTCGGAGCCGCCGCTCGTGCGGGTGCGAGGTGGTCCACTGAGCGAATCGGGCGGCTCGGTGGTGAGCCCGTCCTCGTCCGCGCCGACTTCCTTCTGCACCGCGCGCGCGAGCGTCTGGTCCGCCTCGCTCCACGCGGGGAGCCCCACCGCACGGATGTGCTCGTGCATGGTCTCGGCGATGATGCGGTTGAAGTGCCGCGGCCACGCCGTACCGAGGATGCGGTGCGTGACCTCCGTGTCCGTCATCTTCGCCGCACCGTCCGCGACATTGATCGCGATGTCGAAGTTGCGACGGATGCCGGGGTACTCGATCTCGCGGATGTAATACCACACGCTCGCCTCCGACGGCACGACGTTCGGTTGATCGCCGCCGTCGCTGATCGTGTAGTGCGAACGCTGCTCGGGACGCAGGTGCTCGCGGCGGAAGTTCCAGCCGATGTTCATCAGCTCGACCGCATCGAGCGCACTGCGCGCCCGCCACGGAGCGCCCGCCGAGTGCGCGGCTTCGCCTGTGAACGTGAACTCGACGGAGACGAGGCCGGTGCCGTTCGCATCGCCCCATGTGACTTCGAGGCCATTGCCGACGTGTGTGAAGAAGACTGCGTCGACGTCGCGGAAGCGGCCGTCGCGCACGAACCACGCCTTGCTCGCGACCAGCTCCTCCGCAACGCCGGGCCAGAGCACGAGCGTACCCGCAATGTTGTCGCGCTCCATCACCTTCTTCAGCGCGAGCGCGGCGGTGATGTTCACCGCCTGCCCCGAGTTGTGGCCCTCGCCGTGGCCCGGCGCACCCTCGACAATGGGGTCGTGCCACGCGACGCCGGGCTTCTGGCTGGCTTTTGGAATCCCGTCCACATCGCTGCCGAACGCGATCACCGGCTCGCCCGAACCCCATGTCGCCCACCACGCCGTCGGGATACCGGACACGCCCTCCTCCACCGTGAAGCCCTGCTCACGCAGCAGGCCGGTCAGGTATCGGTTCGTCTCGACCTCCTGAAAGCCGAGCTCGGAGAAGCTGAACAGCTTGTCCACGATGACCTGCGTCAGCCTGCGGTTCGCCTCTACCTCGGCAGTCACTTCCTCGAGCAGGCGCGCGCGGTCCGGCGACTGGGCGGCAGCCGGCGTACCAGTGGACAGAAGCATTGCGATGATGGTCACTACCCGAATAGCGCGGCTCGGCGGCATGAGTTCCCCTTGAGCGTGAAACGTGAAACGTGAAACGTGAGCGTGAAACGTGGGTTACGTTTCACGTTTCACGTTTCACGCTTCACGCGCGGCGTAGCGAAGCTACGACGCGAGGTCCCGTACGGCGTCGGCGAGCATGCGGACGCGGGCGGCGTCGGCGGCGCCGCCGGTGTAGCCGTCGATCTGCGACGCGAGCGCTGTCAGTGCTGTGCTGCGTGCCGCGCCGGATGCCGACTCGGCGGCGGACAGTGCCTGCCGCACGGCCGCGACGCGGTCAGCCGCGAGGCCGTTCCAGCGTTCGAGCTGATCGACGTAGGCGCGCGCCAGTGCGAACGACGGCGGCCACACGTACTGCGGCTGGCCCTGCGCGTTCAGGTGCGCGAGGCGCACCGTGTTCGCAGCGTCGATCTCGTTCTGCGAGACGTGCGCGCTCGGCACCAGCTCGAGGATGTCGAGGCCGCGTGCGATTTCGGAGCTGACGATCGCGCCGTTGTACCAGTTGACCGACCAGCTGCCGCCCATCTCCATCGAGTTCGGATCCACCGGACCGCGGTCGAAGAATGCGATCTCGTGGGGGTTCGCCGGATCCGTGAAGTCGAATACCGAGATCCCGCCCTGGTACCACGCCTGCACCATGATGTCGCGACCGGGGATGGGAATCATGTTGCCGTTGTGCGCGACGCAGTTCTCCTGCTCCGTCTGTGCGGCGGGCAGCTTGTAGTAGCTGCGGAACTGCATGGCACCGTTGACGATCGAGAAGATCGCGTTCGCGCCCCACTCGCGCGGGTCCGTGGCGCGGCACTTGGGCTGGCCGCCGCCGCCCCACTCGTCGGTGAACAGGACGGTCGAAGCCGAGTTGTTGAACGTCGCCGAGTGCCAGTACGCGAAGTTCGAATCGGCAACGGCATCGAGGCGCCGCGGGTTCGCCGGGTCGCTGACGTCCAGCAGCAGGCCGTAGCCCTCGCACGCGCCCCCGCCCAGGCCCGTCGCCGGGTAAACCGTGATGTCGTGGCACTGATCGGGGCCTCGTTCTTCGGCGTCGCCCATCTGCTCCGCGACCATGCGCGGCAGCGCCTCCCGGAGCATCGCGCTGTCCGCAGCGGTCGGCGCGCCGGTGCCACCGCGGGCAGCGACGATCTGCGCCAGCAGCGCGTCGGCGTTGTCATCGCCCAGCACCATCGTCTGCCCCTGCACCTCGATGATGAACGCGCCGCGCGCGCGCGCCGCATCGATCTCGACACGGTCCGCAGGGGCGAGCCCGTGCGTCGGCGGCGCGGTCAGGTTGTCGAAGATGCGCGGAGAATTCACGATCGCCGCCGCCGCGGGGTTCGCCAGCGGTACGCGGATCACTTCGATGCGGAACAGCGCCGAGTTCGGATCCTCGTCCGGCGGAGCCGACACGCAGCCCGGCAGCTCCTCGGCCGGCCGGACCGGTGCGGAACCCGACACGTAGATGTAGACGTGCGCAGGATCGTTTGGCGCCTCGTGCACCGTGTGCGTGTGCGACCCGCGGCACGTCTGCACGTTGCCGATGTAGCGCGGCTCGCGGATGTTGCTGATGTCGAAGATCCGGATCCCGCGCAGACGGTCGGGGCTCACTGCGGTCTCATTGGAGATGCCCTGCGTGCCGCAGTCGAGACGGCCGCCGAACCCCTCACCCGAGACGAAGAGCAGATTGCCGTAGACCGACACGTCGCTCTGCGATGCCGGACAGACGAAGCCGCGGACCAGCGACGGCTGTCGCGGATTGGAGATGTCCCACACCTGGAAGCCGTTGTAGTTGCCCTGAATCGCGTAATTGCCCTTGAAGGCGAGGTCGGAGTTGGTGACGCCGAGGAACTCGGCCGGCGGCGGCGTCGCAGACAGCAGGCGCAGGTTCCAGATCGCCTGCTCGGCGTCCATCAGGCCCGCGCCCAGACCGATGCGCGGATCCGGCGACGGTGCGCCTGCCGCCGTGCCCGGAACCGGACGCGGGGACACGGTGGCCGCGGGCGCGCATGCGCTCGCGGCGAGCAGCGCGACGATAAGAGCGAGCGGTGTGAGTCGAGACTGTACCGGCTTCATTTTGAACTGTCCTTTGTCTTTGGGTTCGACTTCGACGATCAGGATGGCGCGCCACCGGACATGGCGGCAAGCATCCGCTCCATCCGCCCGACCTCGCTCCTCTGATCGGCCTGCACGTCGGAGGCGAGCTTGAACACCGCCTCGTCCTGAGCCGCGCCGCCGGTGGCGAACAGCTCGTGCACCATCGTCACTGCGCCGCGGTGATGCTGGATCATCAGCTCCAGGAACAGCCGGTCGAACGCCGCACCTTCCGCCTGCTCGAGCTGCGTCAGCTGCGCTTCCGTCAGCATGCCCGGCATCAGCGGGCCATGCATGGCATGGTCCGCCCGGCCGTCCATGACGTGCAGCTCCGGCACCGGCTCGCCCCGCTCGCGCAGCCACGTCTGCATCGTCGCGATCTCGCCCTGCTGCGCATTCAGGATGCGCGCGCCGAGCGTCTCCATCGAGGCGCTCTCAGTTCGTGATGGCACCAGCCGCGCCATGTGCAGAGCCTGCGCATGATGGTGGATCATGCCCGTCATGAACGCCACGTCCGCTTCAGTATACCGGCCGCGGGCACTGTCGCGACGTGCGCGGAACAACTCCTCCATCTCCGCTGCCGTCATGCCGCCGGCCTGCGGCGGGGGCGCGGTACGCTCCGGCGGCGCCGTGGCGCACCCACCGGCAACGATCGTCAATAGTGCGATGAGACGGATCCGCAGCCTGTGTTCTCCTCTCACTCCATCCTCCCAGGTAGTCTGCCGGCCCCGCTCCCGGCGCATGGCAAGACGACTTTCGCTTCAATAGGCGTACCGTCCCGTGCAACCGGCGGCGGCGGCGGCGAACCGGGTTGGCTGCACACTCGACCTGCCGAATCGGGCGGGTCGTGCAGTTAGCCGTTTCGGAAGCGGAAAACTCCACACGCCCCGCCCCGGCCACGGCTTTTGTGCGCAGTTTTCCGCCTCGCAGCCGGTAATCGCCCCGACCATCCGACAACTCCGCGTCGAGTGTGCAGCCAGGCCGGCTCCAGCCGACCCCGCGGGCGCCCCGTCCTTTCTCGCTATTGACGCGCATCCCCCGCCCGCGCATACTTGACCATGGTCAAGATTGTCCACGGTCAGTACAGCCCGGGACGGCGCGCGCGGAACAAGGCCGCGGTACGCGCTCGTCTGTACGACGCGGCTGTCGCGATGTTCCGCAGCGGTGGCTTCGACGCGACGCCGGTGGAGGCGATCACGGAGCGGGCAGACGTGTCGAAGGGCACGTTCTTCAACTATTTCGCGACGAAGGACCACGTGCTCGCGGAGTACCACGACCGGATGACCGGCAGGATCCTGGAGCGGCTGGAAGCGCTGTCCGAGCATAGCGCAGAGGCAGCCGTGCTGGCAGCAATGGAGGCGTGTGCGGAGTGGGTGGAGAACGATCGGGAAATGGGTCGCATCGTGGTGACACGGATCTTCGGCAGTCCGGTGCTGCTCGGTGCGGACCTGCAGAACACGCGGCGTTTCATGGACTGGCTCGGCGCGGTCGTCAGTGCCGGGGTCGAGTCCGGTGAGCTGCGTCGGGACCTGGATGTGCCGGTGATGCTGTCGATGCTCGCGGCGGTGCTGAGCTCGACCATGAACGGGTGGGTGCTCGACCCGGACGCGTTCGACCTGCGCGAGATGCTTCGGCGAAAGACGCGGTTCGTGTTCGACGCCGGACGAGGAGGGACGGCATGATGGCAGTGCGCAGATGGGCTGGCATAGTGCTGGTCTGGCTCGGTGTCGGCGCGGCCGCGCTCGCGTGGCTGGTGTACGCGCTGCGGGAGAGTGCGGCGACGATGCCGTTCGACGCGGGTCGTGCGGGGATCGTCGCGGCGTGCGCGGCGCTGCTGCTTGCGGTCGCGGGCGTGCTGCTGCTGCTCCGGCATCGGGGGTTCACGCGGCGTATCGGGATCACGGCAGCGGCCGGTGCGGTGGTCGTGCTACTGCTGTGGCTGCCGTTCCGCGTCCAGTCGTACACGGCGTCCGAGGTGAGCTTCACGAATGGCGACGTCGTGCTGGCCGGTACGCTGTACGAGCCGCGGCGGGGCGGCGTTCATCAGGCGGTGGTGCTGGTGCACGGATCGGGGCCGGAGTCGCGGACCGAATACGCCTTCTTGGCGCGCTACTTCGCCCGCCGCGGCATTGCAGCGCTCGCGTATGACAAGCGGGGCGCCGGTGCATCGACGGGCGCGGTGTATGCCGCGGACTATGGCGACTACGCGCGTGACGCGCTCGCCGGCGTACGCCTGCTGCAGTCGCAGCCGGAGCTCGACGCAGCTCGCATCGGCATCGTCGGCATCAGCGAAGCGGAGTGGGTGGCACCGCTCGCAGCCGGCGAATCGGAGGACGTCGCGTTCATCGCGGTGATCGGCGCTGCGGGCGTGAGCCCGGCGGAACAGGTTGCGAGCGAGATCGCGATCCGGCTGCGCCGGCGCGGATACGGTGACGAAGACGTACGTGCCGCGCTCGCGCTGAACGAACAGGTGTACGCGTATCAGAGGAGCGGCGAGGGAGGGGAGGCGCTGGCGGAGGCGCTCGCTGCCGCGCGCGCAGAGCCGTGGTTCGCCGATGCCGAAGACATTCCTGGTGAGGTGCACGCAGCGGAAGACTATGCGTGGTGGCGATCGGTCATGGATTTCGACGCGTCGCGTGCGTGGTCGCAGGTGCGCGTGCCTGTGCTGCTGGTGAAGGGTGGGCACGACGACCGCTCGCCGGCCGATGTCATGCGCGCGCGCACCATTGCCGCACTCGCCTCCGGCGGCAACGACAGCGTCACGGTGCGCGTGTTCCCCGACGCCGACCACATGCTGCTCGAGTGGCCGCTGGGCGAAAGAACGCCGCCGCCTGTGTTCGCCGACGGATACCTGGATGGGCTGGTGGCGTGGGTGAAGCAGCAATGAGCGTGTCGCCGGAGTATCGTGCGTTCGCGCTGGAGCAGCTCGGGCGCGTGACGCCGGTCACGTCGCGCAGCATGTTCGGCGGCGTCGGCATCTACGCGAACGGCCTCTTCTTCGCACTCCTCGCCGATGATGCGCTCTACCTCAAGGTGGGCGACTCCAACCGCGGCGATTTCGAGGCCGCAGGCTGCGGCCCGTTCCGGCCGTATGACGATGGCCGCGCGATGCAGTACTACGAGCTGCCGGCGGGCGTGCTGGAGGATATCGATGAGCTCCGCCCCTGGGTCGAGAAGGCGATCGCCGTTGCGGCGGCGGCTCGGCGGCGGAAGCGCTGAGCACTGTAAACGCTGGCATCGGTGGCGGCGTCCCACCTGCGGATGAAGCAGAATCCCGCGCGGAGAGGACGAGCGTATTGGAGCCGACGCAGGATCGGGTGCGCCGTGCACAGGAAGGCGATGACGTCGCCTTCGATCGCCTGGTGCGCGATGTCTACCCGCATGTCTACCGCTGGGCGCTCATGCAGACGGGAGCGCCCGACGATGCGGAGGACGTGGCACAGACCGCTCTCATGCGCATGCACCTTCACCTGGCCGACTTCCGGCGCGACTCACGATTCACTACGTGGCTGTATCGCATCGTGCGCACGGCGGCGTCCGACTGGCGGCGCTCGCATCGACGACGGCGCGCGCGTGAGCAGCGGTATGGTTCCGAGCTGCCGCAGGCGCACACACCGTCTCCTTCGGGCGTCCGGACACACAGGGCGCTCGCGGCGGTGGAGGACGCGCTGCGCGGCCTGCCCGTGAGGCAGCACGAGGTGTTCGACCTGGTGGAGCTGCAGGGAATTGCCCATGCCGACGTCGCGGAACTGCTCGCGCTGGCGCCTGCCACGGTGCGCGTGCACCTGCTGCGGGCGCGCAGATCGATCCGCACGCGGCTGCTGGAGCGTCGCGCGGACCTGAAGGAGGACTGGACATGACATGTGAAGATGCGCGGTTGGCACTCCTCGACGCGGAGCCGCACGAGCTGCGGGGTGAAGGAGATGGCGCCCTCCCGGTCCATCTACGCGGCTGCGAGTCGTGCGGTCGCGATGCCGCAACCATTCTGGCCGCGACACATGCGCTGCGGCACGCCGTCGCTGCGCGCGTATCGACGCGCGTCGCCGAACGTCGGCATGCCGCGCGGAAAGCACGCATGCGACGGCTCGCGCCACTGGCCCTGGCCGCGACGCTCGCGGCCGCCGTGCTGCTGAGCGACGCGCTGCCGGATCCGGCAGGCGACGCGTCGGCTGTGGGCCTGTATGTGCCGGAGCCGGAGGTGCCGGCCGCTCCGGTGGTAAACGCAGCAACGGGCGGCGACGTCGCAGTGATGCGGACGACGAATCCGGACATCACGGTCGTCTGGACTTTCTGACAGGACGGCACCCATGCGCACACTGATGTTGGCGACGACGACGTTCCTGCTGCTCGGCTGCGAGCGTGGCACGGAAACGCGCACGTTCGCGCTGCAGTATCTGGATCCCGAGGCTGCACAGGCGATGATCGAGCCCTATGTGCCGGCAGCGGGGACGAACCTGCGTCACACGACGGAGCCGGCGTCTCTCACGATCACGGCACCGGAAGTCCGGCTCGACCAGATCACGCAGGTGCTGCAGACTCATGACCGGCCGCTGCCAAACGTGCGGCTGCGATTCCAGGTTATCGAGGCGGACGGCTTCGCGGAGACGGATGCCGCCATCTCGGATGTCGAGCAGGCGCTGCGCGAGCTGTTCCGGTTTGCAGGCTACCGTCTGATCGATGAAGCGGTCGTGCAGGCGAAGGCATCGAGTCATGTCGAGACCCAGCTGGGCAGCGGTGAGGATGAGTACGAGATCATGGCCGGGTTGGAAGGCGTAGTCACGGGTGACAACGGCAAGGCCGTCGAGCTGTGGGTCACTCTGTCGTCATCGCGTGGGCAGGTGCTGGCCACTTCGCTGACCGTACCGAGCGGCCAGACTGTCGTCGTCGGGTCCGCCCGGTCTCAGGCGGACGGCCGAACCGTCATACTCGTGGTGCGGCCCGTCATCGAGTGAGTTAGGTTGGGGCAGCACACCCCAACCCGAGGTGACGCCATGCTGCCAGCCCCGCTGCGACTCCGGATCCTCGCCTGCGCCGCCACGCTCGCGGCTGCGCAGGTCGCTCCGCTCGCCGCCCCGCTTGCCGCCCAGGCGCCGCTCATCACTGCGGCTGGCGACCCATCCGTCGATGCGGACACGATCTACGCGCTCGCGGCCGATACCGCAGTTGCGGCACCCGAACCTGCGATCTTCCTCCTGGACGACGGCGTCATCACCGTGGACGCGGCCGGGCGCGGCACGCGTACATACCGTCAGATCGTGCACGTGCGGGAACAGCGCGTCGTTGCCGGATTCGCGGAGCGGCGGCTGCGTTACTCGCCTGATCACCAGACGCTGCGGCTGAACTGGGCGCGCGTGCTGACGCCGGCAGGCGATGTGATCAGCGACGCGCCGGCGCAGCTGCAGGAGTCGGACGTGACCGCCGCGACGTCGAACCCGGTCTACGTGAATCAGAAGGAGGTCCGCTTCTCGCTCGGCGGTGTGGCGCCGAACACGATCATCGATGTCAGCTACACGATCGAAGACACGGCGCGCTACCATGAGGGCGACTTCCATGCCGGCTGGGCGGTGCACGGTCGCTCGCCGGCGACGGTGCGGCGCAGCCGCTTCATCTTCGATGTGCCCGCCGGCGTGGAGCCGAGGATCACGGAGAAGAACCTGAGTGCCGCCGGTATCACGTCGCAGCACGGCGACCGCAGGACGTACGCATGGTCGATGAGTGACGTGCCGCCGTACCGGGCTGAGCCTTTCGCACCGGACACCAATTCGGTGCGGATGTACATCCAGGCCTCACTGCCGCTGACGTGGGCGGATGTCGGCCGCTGGTACGGTGCGCTCTCCGACGACCGCTACGTGCTGAGTCCCGCGGCGGCTGCGAAGGTCGACGCGACTGTGGCGAACGCGGCGTCGCGGCTGGACACGATCCGCGCGGTGCATCGCTGGGTGGCGCAGGACATCCGCTACGTCTCGGTTTCGCTCGGGCTCGGCGGCTACCAGCCGCGTCTGCCCGACGAGACGGTGACGACGGGATTCGGCGACTGCAAGGACAAGACGACACTGTTCATCGCCGCGCTGCGCTCGGTCGGCATCGAGGCGCATCCGGTGCTGCTGAACACCAACCACGCCGCGGTCAGTCCGGAGCATCCGTCCATCCACCAGTTCAACCACCTGATCGCGGCCGTGGCGGAGGGTGGACGGTACACGTTCACCGATCCGACGTCGCCTCTGACGCCGTACGGTGAGTTGCCGTATGCCGAGCAGGACGGTTTCGCGCTGGTCGTGCTGCCCGACGGGTCCGTGGACGAGGTGCGGCTGCCGAGGATATCGGCTGACGAGCGCAGGATCGAGTATCGTATCAGCGCGACCCTGTCCGACGCCGGCCAGCTCGCCGGCAGCATGGAGGAGGTCAACACGGGTCCGGGCTTCGAAGCGCGCCGCGCGGCGTTCAGCGCGCCACTGGATTCGGCTCGGGAGGCGTCGGTGATGCGAGCGCTTCTCTCGCCGATGCGCGGCGCAACCGGCGACAGCATCGCGGGCTTCGATGGCCGGGACCTGTACGCGCCGGTGCGCTACACGATCTGGTTCTCGGGCGGCCGCGGTACAGATCAGACCGGCGGCCTCGAGCTGTTCATGTTCCCGTTCGGCGTGCTGAACGCGACCGGCAGGATCCAGTCCATCGAGCGTGCGGGCGCACGCAGGACGTCGATCAATGCAGTGGAGGTGCTGCGCTCGCCGCCGCCGACCACGCTCGCGATCGATATGAGCGTGACGCTGCCGGAGGGCTGGCGGGCGCGCGTGCCGGACGACGTAGTAGTGGAAGGCGACTTCGGCACCTATTCCACGGAGTACAGCCAGGAGGGCCGCGTCTTCCGCATCGTGCGGAGGGAGCAGTCCGCAGTCGGCGTCTACCCGCCCGAACGGCTGCCCGACGTGCTCGCGTTCTTTCGCGCGATCGGCGCGGATGAGGACAACCGCACGATCGTCATCGACCGCGGCGGCACGGAGCAGCACGAATGGCAGAACTAGTGGAGGCCCAATGCAACGGCTGATCGGCTGGGCCCTGCTCGCGCTCGCAGCTTTCATGTTCATCGGCTATCTCGGCGCCGATGTCGCAGGCGGCACCGCCCTCGCCGCGCTGCTCATCACGGTCGCGCTGCCTGCGGCCGGCGGCATTGCGCTCCTGTCCGGCCGCCTGCGGGGCGGCGGCTCCGGCGCGCGCCGCGACGAGCTGCGACAGCAGACGCTGGAGGCGGAGCTGCTGCGCCTGGCGGGCACACGCGCCGGCAAGCTCACGATCGTCGAGGCCGTGGGCGAGCTCGCGATCTCGCCGGAGGACGCGAAGCAGGCGCTCGACGCCCTCGCGGTCCGCGGTCTCGCCGACTTCGAGGTCACCGATTCCGGCGTCGTCGTCTATGTGTTCCACGACGTGCAGCGACTGGGCGACAAGCCCCATTCGCGGGGCCTGCTCGAATGAACTCACGCGTGACGACGATGCAGACACGCTACCCGTGCCCCGTCTGCCTCGGCGTGAAGATGGAGAAGGTGACACTGAGCGGAGGCGACCCGCTCGTGCTGGACCATTGCGCGCGCTGCGGCGGCGTCTGGTTCGAGAAGGGCGAGGTCCAGCGGCTGCGAAAGACGGACGCGGCCCTGCTCTGGCGTGAGGTCGTGCAGCGCGATGGCATCCATGCCATGCAGTGCCATTCCTGCCGCACGCATGTCGCGCGCAACGAGCCCGCGTGTCTCGCATGCGGCTGGAAGGTCGTGCTCGACTGTCCCGTGTGCGACCGGCCGCTGCGCGTCGCCGACCAGGACGGGATGCGCATCGACTACTGCACGCACTGTCAGGGCGCGTGGTTCGATCACGACGAGCTGACCGGCATCTGGAAGCTCCAGGTCGACGTGCTCGTGAAGCGCCGCGGCCGGCGGCTCGTCGATGACGCGGGCGATGTAGTTCTGCTCGACGTGCTGCTCTACGATCCCTTCGTCATGTACTATGGCATCCACGCCGCCGGCCACGTCGCCGGCGCGGCCGCCGAGACGATCGCCGCATCCGGCTCACTCGAGGTCGTCGGCGAGGTCGCCGGCGCGGCCGGAGAAATCGCATCGTCACTGTTCGAGACGATTGCTGAAATCATCGCCGGCATTTTTGGGTGAAGCGTGGGGAGCGGGGGAGCGGGGAGCGGGCCGCCCATTCTGACGTGTGCGTGTGCCTGTGCGCGTGCGCGTGCGATGACGCGCGCGACGCAGACCCAGTCGCAAAGGCTCACCCCTGCTCCTGCCCCTGCCCCTTGCGCCATCTCCCGCTCCCCATTCGCACACGCACAGACACACGCACACGCACACGTTGTTTCGCACCCGCTCCCCCGATCCCCGCTCCTCCGCTCCATTTGTGGCAAGACAGGCGTCCGGGGCGCTCCGAGTAAGCGTCGCGCGTGTGGTGCAGCGTTTGCGGTCGGACGGTGAGACCTTATGTTCGGTAGCTGGAGGTCCAACCTTCTCGAGGAGATGTTCATGCGCATAACCGCGGCGGTCGTGTTCGTCGCCGTTTCACTCGGCGGCTGCAGTGACGCGACGAGCTCAGAACCGATCGATGTCTCCGGCCTGTGGGCGTATACCGAGGCGACGGGCGTCGCATCGATCGGGTTCAGCTGCAGCAATAGCGGAACACTGGTGGTGGCGCAGCAGGGGCGTACCCTGACGGGTACGTACTCGCATCAGGGCAACTGCACGGTCGGCAGCACGGTCGTGGACAATTCCGGCAGCGGTCTTATAGTGAGCGGGGAGGTGGACGGCGGAACGGTGCGGCTGGAGCACGGCGACTGCAGCTATACCGGCACCATCTCGGGCCCGCTCGCGAACCGGCTCTACGGCACGATGTCGTGCGCGGTGGTGGTGGACGATCAGCAGCACACGGCGACGGGCAGCTGGGAAGCGTTGCGCTGATCCCCGCCACTCGCCACGGGACGGCGTGGCCGACGACATCATTGACCTGCACGATGGGCGTCACGACCTTGGGTGCATGAACCTGATCGCCTTTCACCGTGTCCTGATCGGCGCGGCCATCATCTTCTTCGCGGGCTACAGTGCATGGGAGTTCGCGGCGTTCGCACGCGGGAACGACGTGGTGCGCCTGCTGCTGTCGGCAGGCGCGCTCGTCGCGGCGGTGCTGCTGCTGCTGTACCTGCGCCGCCTGAAGCGGTTCCTCGGCATGCCCGAGTGACCGTGGCTGCGGGCCGGTACGACGGATCGCCGGGTCACGCTGCTATTCGCGCCCCCGGTGCTGCGAGAGGTTCCGGGTTCTGACCCCTAGCCCGCGTGCTCCCGCACGTCTGTCCGGCTGGCGTGGTGGCCCGCATGATGTCCCGGTGCGGGCACGTCCTGCGCGAGGTCTTCCTCGAGATCCCGTTCCTGCACGTCGCGCAGCAGGTCCGGATGTCGCAGGTACAGGTACCCGGCCATGCACACGGCCGCAATGAGATTCGCACCGCCGATGTTCCACCACGACAGCGCGTCAACCAGCCAGGCCGCGACAATCGCGAAGATGCCGATCGAGAACGCCTCCAGCGTCACGAACAGCAGTACTCCACCCAGCAGCACGACTTCCGATTCCTCCTCCGCGGCGGCGACAATGCCGGCGGCGAACAACCCGGTCAGCGTGAACGCCGCCACGTGCAGCGCGGTGTAGCCGAGCACAATCCCGGCAGTGATCTGCACCTCGGCCAGCCCGCGCGCGCCGAGGAACACGGCCGAGCCGAGGGCTGCGGGTGTAAACAGGATGCGGCCCGACGCAATATCGACTATCAGGAACCAGATGGCGACGGCGACGGCGCCGATCAGGCCGGTGATCAGCCCCTCGCGAATCGTATAGTGCTCCTCGACCAGTTGCGACCAGCGCATGGGCTCGGCGCCGCCGAGGGCGGTGAGCGTGGTGAACAGGACCACACCTGCGATCAGGTTACCCAGGAGCACACCGGGCCAGCCGCCGAGTCCCTGCACCACATCGATGCCGGTGATCCCGACACTGCCGTAGAACACGAGGCTGAACAGCAGGAATCCGAGTGCCAGGCCGAGCGCGAGGCCGGGCACGGTGCTGAGTCGCTGTGCGATCCACGCGGCGGCAATGCCGACCACGGCGAACACGCCGTAGTGCAGCAGCGTATACAGCGCGACCGCGAAACCGCTCAGCTGTACATCGCCGAAGCCGAGCGCACTGGCCAGGAACAGGGGCGTGCGGAACGGCTCGCCGTGACGCAGGTCGATGAACATGAACCAGACGGCGAGCGCGGTAGCGCCGGCGGCACCGGCGAGCACACCGCGGGTGAGCGTCGTGCGCGGAACCTTCATGGTGACACCTCCTTCGCGCGTGTGGCGGCGTCGTGCCTCTGCCTCGCACGTTGCAGACGGAGCACGTAGATCCCGATACCCACCACGAGTATCGTCGGGACGGCTGCAACGAGCGCGCCGCCGAGCAGCATTCCGATCATGAAGCCGTCGTGATCCACGTCGAGCCTCCGTCGCTAGAATTCCGTGAGCACCGCGACGACCAGGATGACGGCGAGCGGCAGCGGCGACAGCACGAGCAGCCTCAGCCGGCGCGGCTCGTAGCGCAGGTGCATGTAGTACAGCGCGACCAGCAGCGCCTTCCAGACCGCAAGCAGGATCAGTGACAGGATCGTCAGCGTCCTGGACAGTCCGAGGAAGGCGACGCCGACCTCGACGAGGGTGAGCACGAACAGAATCACCCAGATCCCGATGTAGTTCGGGTGCGGGTGCGCGGCGGGTGCATTCGCGGCCGCGTCACTCGCCGCGCTCGCCGGTGAGGCAGGTTCGATGGGCTGCATGGTTCCCTTCCGTCTCAGATCAGATAGACGATGGTGAACAGGATGATCCAGACCAGGTCGACGAAATGCCAGTACAGCCCGATGATCTCGACACCGCCGTGCGACTGCGCTGTATACCTGCCGCGAAACGCCTGCAGCGTGATGAACAGCAGAGCCAGCACGCCGACGGTCACGTGCGCGCCGTGGAATCCGGTCATGGTGTAGAACGTCGCGCCGTAGAGCGGCCGGCCCTCTGCGCTATACGTCGCGAAGTCCGGCACGAATCCATGCCCCACGAGCACGGTGTACTCGTACGCCTGGATGCCGAGAAACACGGCGCCCAATGCTGCCGTCGCCATCAGCCAACGTTTGAGGCCCTGCTGGTCGCCCTGCTGGATGGCGGCGAACGCCTTCACCATCGTCACGCTGCTGCAGATCAGGATGAAGGTATTGAGAGCCGTCAGGGGCACGTTCAGCACTACGCCGGGCGCGGCGAACGCGTCCGGCTGCGCGAAGCGCAGGATGATGTAGGAACCGATCAGGCTGGTGAAGAACATGACCTCGGACAGCAGGAACACCCACATGCCGAGCTTCATGTTGTACACGCCCATGCCCGGCATCGGCTCGCGTGGGTCCACTGCGACGTGACCGGTGGCGCTCATGTGATCGTCTCCTCTCTGTCGATCGCTGCGTGCACCCGTTCCGCCGGCTCGCCTTCCGGCGTCCAGGGATCCGTCTGCGCCAGGTAGTCGGCGTCGCAACCGGGGTAGCTGTACTCGTAGGGACCGCGGAAGACCGTCGGCATCTCCATGAAGTTGCCGTGCGGCGGCGGCGACGCCACCGTCCACTCGAGCGAGTTGGCGCGCCACGGGTTCGGCTCCGCCCTGCGCCCGCGGAACAGGCTCCAGATGAAGTTGAAGGCGAAGATCAGCTGCGTGGCGATCAGCAGGAACGCCGCAATGGTGATGAACCGGTTCGTCGGCGCCATCGGCACCAGGTGCTGGTACTGCAACGGGTCGTAGATTCGTCGCATCATGCCGCCGATGCCGACCTGGTGCATCGGGAAGAATGTCAGGTTGAAGAAGAGCAGAGTGAGCCAGAAGTGCACCTTGCCGAGCGGCTCGCTCATCATGCGACCGAACATCTTCGGGTACCAGAACGTGATGGCGGAGAAGATCGCGAACAGGCTCCCGCCGAACAGCACATAGTGGATGTGCGCAACGACGAAGTAGGTATCGTGCAGGTATATGTCGACGGGGGTCGAGGCGACGAACACGCCGGACAACCCGCCGATCACGAACATCGCGACGAACGCGACTGCATTGAGCATCGGCACGTGGAAGTGCAGATCGCCGCGCCACATGGTGGCCAGCCAGTTGAACACCTTGATGGCGGACGGCACGGCGATGACCATGGTCGTGCCCATGAAGGCCATGCCGAGGGCGGGGTTCATGCCGCTCTGGAACATGTGGTGGCCCCACACGATCCAGCCGAGAAAGCCGATCGCCGCAATCGCCACCACCATCGCGTGGTAGCCGAAGACAGGCTTGCGGGAGCCGGCCGCGATGACCTCCGAAACGAAGCCCATGGCCGGCAGGATCAGGATGTAGACCTCCGGATGGCCGAAGAACCAGAACAGGTGCTGCCACAGCAGGGGGGAGCCGCCCTGCTCGGCGAGGAAGAAGGAGGTGCCGATCGTCTGGTCGAACAGCAGCATGATCAGTGCGCCCGTCAGGATCGGGATTGCGAGCAGGATCAGGTTGGCCGTTACGAAGAGGGCCCAGGTCGGCAGTGGCATGCGGAACCAGCTCATGCCGGGCGCGCGCATGTTCACGATGGTGGTGATGTAGTTGACGGCGCCCATCAGCGACGAGAAGCCCAGGATGATGAGGCTGATCAGCCAGAGCCGCTGCCCCAGGTCGACGCCGCTGTATTCCGGATTTGCGCTGAGCGGCGGGTATGAGGTCCAGCCGGCCGCAGCATGGCCGCCCGGCACGAAGAAGCCGGACAGCATGACGAAGCCGGCGATGAGCGCGGTCCAGAAGGACAGCATGTTGAGCTTCGGGAACGCCATGTCGGGCGCTCCGATCTGCAGCGGAATCAGGTAGTTCGCGTAGACGCCGACGAGCAGCGGCATGACGGCGAAGAAGACCATGATGGTGCCGTGCATGGTGACGGCCGAGTTGTAGAACTCGGGCAGCATCACGCCGCCGGGCGCCATGGTCTCGGGCATGATGCCGCCGCCGGGGATCGGCTGGCCGGGGAATCCGAGCTGCCAGCGCATCAGCCCCGCCAGGATGCCGCCGACCAGCAGGAAGAACAGGCTCATGAACAGGAACTGGATGCCGATGATCTTGTGATCGGTCGAAAAAATGTAGCGCCGTATGAACGGCTGGGGCGCGGCGTCGGGATCGGCCCAGTGGAGCGGCGCATCCATCAACGATGTGCTCTGCATCAATACTCTCCCTCGTGGCCGGTGTGTGCGGCGTGGTCATCGGCGTCGGCCGCGGCGATGGGCCGCGTCGTCGCGGCTCCGTCAGCTCCGTCATTTCCAGCGAGCTCGAGCGTGCCGCCGCTCTGCAGCCAGCGGTCGAAATCGTCGACCTCGTGCACCGTGACTGTGCCGCGCATCCGGTAGTGACCCAGGCCGCACAGCTCGGCGCAGCCGAGCACGTAATCGCCCGTGGCGATGGCCTCGAACCAGACGGGGATGCTCATGCCGGGCATGGCATCCTGCTTGACGCGGAACTCCGGCAGGAAGAACGAATGGATCACGTCGTCCGCACCCAGATGCACATACACGACCCGGTCGACCGGTATATGCAGGCGGTTGCGACCCGTGAAATCGTCAGCCGTATCGAGCACGTTGTCCGGCCCCGGATAAGTCACGTTCCACTCGAACTGTTTGGCCATCACCCTGACCTCCAGCTCCGCGGGCGGGAAGCGGTCCACGT
This sequence comes from Gemmatimonadota bacterium, assembly GCA_040882575.1. Taxonomy (GTDB): domain Bacteria; phylum Gemmatimonadota; class Gemmatimonadetes; order Longimicrobiales; family RSA9; genus SH-MAG3. Next base: position 5,332 of record JBBEBA010000007.1, on the reverse strand, counting down.
CGCGCAGCCGCAGCCAGGGGCCCATGCTGATCGCGGCGATGCCGACTACGATCAGGAACGGGATCAGCGTCCAGATCGCCTCCACGCGCATGTCGCCATGGATGTGGTAGGCCTGCCGCCCCTCGCGATGCCGGTACTTGAACGAGAAGTAGAGCAGCGTCGCAGTGACGACCACGAAGATGGCGCCTGTGATCACCAGGATGATGTTGAAGAGCCGGTCGATCTCGGCGCCGTAGGTCGAGACAGCGATCGGGAACCAGTGAGTCATTGTCGTATCGCCTCTCTCGCCTACCGCCCGGCCGCGGCCGCCACGGCCGCCACCGGAGTGTGCGAGCCATGGGGATCGATCGGGGCGCCGAGCGGCACCACCGCGGAGGCGGCCATGCCCTCATTGAAGGTGAACGACGCTTCGCCCGTCTCCTGCGCGGCCACGCTCACCTGCATGGTCTGCGTGCCGTAGCGCTCGTGCCAGGCCTCGAGCGTATAGTCGCCGGGTGGCAGGTTTTCGATCGTGAACGAGCCGTCCTCGCCTGTCACGGCGAAGTACGGATGATCGACCACGCCGATGTACGCTTCCATCCAGCCGTGCACGTCGCAGCGCACCGGGATCATGATCTCGGGCTGCGTGAACGACCGCTGCGAATCCATGTTCTGCGGCTGGCTGATGTTGAACGAGCGGTTCGTAGTCGCCTGCGCATTGATGTTGTGCAGCAGCCCGTCACTGTTGCGGAACGTGAGCGGCTGGTCCGTCTGCACGCCGATCACGTGTGGGCGGTACGTGCAGCCATCCTGGTCGATCACCTTCGCCCCGGTGCCTGCTGCGAACGTGCGGTCGCCGAGACCTTCCTTCACGTAGACGAAAACGTTGGCCAGCGTGCTGTTGTCGTTGACGACGACCGCCTCCGTCGTGGGGCCGGCACTGCCGTGCTTCGCTTCGCAGGTGGGCTCATCGGCCATGTCGATCGACTCCGGCGCCGGCGGCGTGCCCTGGAATGCGACGGTGCCCGCGATGCTGGCGGCCTCACCGGCAGGCACCACGTAGGCGTCGCTCGCCGCGGCGTCGCCACCGGTAGCCGCGTCATCGCCGCCGCCGCACGCGGACACCAGCAGGAGCGACAGCATCAGTGCCGGCAAAGAGCGGTACATGCGTGAAGCAGACATGGGCAGACTCCGTTTCGAGTGAGGGTTGAGCTACGGTTCGGCCATGGCTGCGCCGGCACTCGGCGCGGCCTCTCTCGCGGGCGCGGTACGCTGTGCATAGCGCACGGCGGCCAGCCCGAGAAGAGCGGTGATGAGGATCGTTGCAATCGGAACGACGTACACGGCGGTCGTGACGGGCCGCTCGAGGAACAGGAAGTACCACGAGCCGATGGCCACGCGACGGCCGGCCTCACCGTTCGATCCGTCCCATGCATAGAACGCGATCGGAATCGGCTCGCCGACGCGGAACGCGGGTCGCGTGCTGTCGGCCGGCGTGAGGGCGCGGCGCAGCACGAGCTGCCACTGACCGTCGGCGTAGGCGGCAGTGCCCGCGGTTGCGTCCGCGCCGGCGGTCAGCGACTCGATCAGGTCGAGGCCGCGGGCCGTGGCCTCGGTCACAGCTCCGGGCCGGTCACTGCGCCACTGCCAGAGGTGCACGGGCACGCGCGCATCGCCCATCAGGAAATACGGCAGGTCGCGGCCGCTGGCCGGTCCGCTCGCGAACTGGACCGCGAGGGCATCGGGCAGTGCACCGGTGGCCGGTGGCTCCTCCTTCGGCTCCATCACGTCCGCAATGCGCTGACGCCACTCGTCCCAGGCGGGATCGGGGCTCTCCGATGGATCGTTCCAGACCAGGCGCAGCACCACGGATTCGCCGTCGTGCACGGCCTGCACCCACACGGCCGTGACGGTCGGCACGAACCAGCGCGGCGGCTCGATGATCTGGCCGACGAGCGGCACGTAGGACGCAGGCACATCGGTCCACGCCCCATCGTCCGGCGCGGCGGGCAGCGGTCCATCGAGCAGCACGGCACGCACGACCTCGCGCGCTTCAGGGGCAGCAGGCGGCGACAGGCTGCGCACATAGTGCGCGACGTTCCAGAGCTGATCCTCCGTGATGACGTTCGCCTCGAGCAGATCGCTGGACGACGGCATCGGTGTGCCGTCCAGTCCGGAGCGGAGGCGCATGTAGATGTCATCCACATCGCCGCCGCCGTTGAAGCGCCAGTTCTGCGTCAGGTCGGCCGGCCGGATCGGCCGGTCGTCGGCATCCGTCTGAGTCGGCGCGGAGGTGCCGTCGCCGCGGCCCGCCTGGCCGTGGCACTTCCAGCATTCCAGACGGTCGTACAGGAGGCGACCTTCCTCGATCGCCTCGTCGCTCGCGCGCGGCGCGCCGCTCACTTCGAGCGGCTCCGGCGTACCCTCGCTCTCGAAGAAGGCCGAGAATGTCTTCAGGTACCCGATGACGTCAGTCCTCTCCCGGTCGGTCAGCTGTGGCCAGCCCGGCATCGCCGTGCCGGGCATGCCCTGCTCGATGACGCGCATCATGTCCGCGTCCGTCGGCAGTGCGCCGCTCGCGGTGGTGCGGATCTGGTAGCGCGCCTGCGTGAAGTCGCGCGGGCGCGGCAGCATGTGCGCTGCAGCGGGGCCGTCACCAAGGCCCTCCGCGCCGTGGCATTCCGCGCACCACTTCTCGTAGACCGGGCGTCCCGGATGCTCCTGCGCGTGCACGGCCGCCGCAGGCGCTGCGAGCACCAGCATCGTGCCGGCGAGGATTGGACGGAGGCATGCGACGTCGCTCAATGCTCGCCTCCTTCCACTTCCCACGAGCGCGGCTGGGCGCCCGTCTGCTCGTACAGGTAAACGATGACTGCCCAGATCTCGTCCTCGGTCAGGATGTTCTCCCATGCCGGCATCGCCGAGTTCCAGGGAGCGCCCTCACGTGGCAGGCCGGGGCCGCCCTTCGCGATGCGCCAGAACACGAAGCTCTCCGTGAGCTGCGCGATGGTGCCGGAATTCGTGAAGTCGATCGGCGCCGGATTGAAGCCGTGCGCGAAGTAGCCGTCGCCGCCGAGTGCGTCACCATGGCACGGCATGCAGTTGCGCATGTACACCGTCCGGCCGCGCGCGTACGCGTCGTCGAGCGAGCCGCCAGCGCGCAGCGGGTTGGTCACGTCGGCCAGCACCATCGTGGTCCCGCGGAACGTGATCTGGCCGGGCGGCGCCGGGTGGATCGAACGCAGCGATGCCGGCGCGGCGATCGTCGGCCGGACGCGCGTGAAGGCGAGGACGCCGGCGAGCAGCGGCAGCAGCACGAGCAGCGCTGTGCGCAGTCTCCGCCGCGATGGTGCGACGAGCGTCTCGTGGATCGGCCGCTTGAATTCGTGCCAGCGCGATTCACTGTCGCTCACGTAGATCAGCGCGCCGACGAACACCGTTGCCATGTACTGCAGCACTACGCTGCCCGGTACCGGCGCGCTGGCCGCTCCGAGCAGCGGCGGTACGAGCCAGATGCCGAACCGGAACACGACGTATGCGACGAGCATGATCGCGACCAGCTGGCCGAGCGGATGGCGGAACGACTGACGGAAGCTCATTGCGCACTCGACAGGTAGGTCACGACGGCCTCGAGCTGCGCTGCCGTGAGCTGGTTGCCGAAGGTGGCGGGCATCACGCCCGCCAGCGCCTCATAGCCGGGCGAAGCCGCGGCTGCCGGGTCGAGGATCGACTGTCGGATCTGCTCCGGCCGCAGCCGCGCACCCAGCCCGTCGAACGCCGGCCCGATCGCCGCCCCCTCGCCGGCCAGCACGTGGCACAGGAAGCACTGGTTGGCGCGCATGATCTCGAGCGGATCCAGCGATGCCGTCGCCGGACCGCCCGCGGCACCGCCCGCCGGGCCCGCCCCGCCCGCCGCCGCGTCGCCGGCCGGGCCGGCCTCGCCGATGTCCGCGGCCGTCACGGTGACGTCACCGCCCAGGCTCTGCAGGTACGCGATCGTCGACCAGATCTGGGCAGGAGATAGCGTGCGGCTCATGTCCGGCATGATGGGCTGGTAGCCGGGCACTACGAACGCGCCCGGCTCGACCATGGAGCGGTGCAGGTAGCTCTTGCAGTCCTCGCCCGGCACGCGGCTGGCGCAGCGTTCACCGATCAGGCCCGTGCCGGCCTCATCGGCGAGCAGGTGCGGCGCGCGCGTGCCGAGGCCGTGGCAGGCGGTGCAGCCGCCGGCGCCGTTGTACAGCTCGTCGCCCGCCTGTACGAGCTGCTCGGTCGTGACGTCACCGGTGAACGTGAGCTCCTCCGGGACCTCGGACTCGACCTGCGGAATCGCGTTGGCGAGGTACGTGTAGAAGCCGACCGTACCGAGCACGATGAGTCCGACTTTCAGGTTGGTTCGCCACATCGTTCAGTCTGCTCCGGCTCTGATCAGCGCCGGCGGCCGCGCGGGCTCCGCCGGCGGGCCGCCGGCCGACGGCACGAGCGTCGACTTCTCGACCAGACCGCCCAGCCAGAAAATGAATGCGATCATGCCGAGGAAGATCAGCACGCATGCGCTGATCACCTGTGCGGCATAGCCGAGCGCGGGTGTGGCCGCCGACTGGCTGGTGTCCCGCATCACCTCCCACACGTGCCAGTGCTGGCGGATGCCGCTGCGCGCGAAGCCCATCAGGCCCATCAGCCACGTGAACGTGACGAGCAGCACGAACAGCGCGTACTGCGAGCGCGCGGGCATCTGCCCCCAGCGGATGGCGCCACGCGATTCGGCGCCTCGCAGCATGGCGATGTCGACGCCGATCACCAGCACGATGCAGGTGAGCACAGCCATCACCTGATAGATGCTGAAGCCGATGCGCACGATCGCGGAGACGAAATAACCGTACACACCGTAGAAGAGCACGATGGCGGCGGCCGCCGCGAACGCAGCTCCCTGCACCCGCGTGCCCGTCCGCGCCCACGGCACTACCGGCTGCATGTTGGCGCGGCGGTACAGCAGGAACGACAGGAACGTGGTCAGGATCATCAGGTTCACGGCGGTGTTCTTTGCGCTCATCACGCCGAGCACACCGAGGAACGGGTGGTGCGTGCCGCCCATCGCCGCGAGCTCCTGCCGGTTCGCGATCATGGTGTGCGGTGTCGCCCACACGATGACGCCGAGGACGAGCACGAGCAGCATCCACTTCGTGTACGGCATGAAGCGCTCGGCCCCCGGGATCCGGCCCATGCCGATCCAGAGGTAGTAATTGCCGGTCAGGAACAGCACGCCGATGAGGAACGCCTGGATGATCCAGAGCCAGCTCATGAAGCCGCCCATCATCGTGATGCCCATCTGCTGGTTGTACTCGTAGATCTC
>JBBEBA010000006.1:39324-46894 GCA_040882575.1 Gemmatimonadota bacterium | reverse complement strand
GATAGCACTGGTACGCTACGGATGGGAGAGGGTCTGCTGCTGCAGATTTATCAACATGACAGCCGGAATCCGGTTCTCGTGTATGGAACGATCGGGCGTATCGCACGGCTTTGGCGGCCGGAGCCCACGAGTCCGTTGTGGCTTCGGGTTCAGCATGATGGGTGTTGCGGAGATGACCGGTTATTCACAGAGGATCTGAGCCCCCATCTGAATGGCGGGCGTCTTGCCTATCAGACGGCGCAGGTATTCCTCACACCGTTTGTGGTAGTCCGCCCGACAAAGCTTCTTCGCACCACAATGGCATTCGTGGTGGAGAATGATGGCTACCGGCTGAGGTCGTCGCCGGAGATCAACGACGCGCCGGGTGAGAGCCAATGGGGTCCAGCTCGCGGGAACGTTCTGGCGGAGTATGGGAGAGACGCGGAAGGAATAGCCCTGGGTGAAAGCGTGGATCAGTCGGGCAGAGTGTGGTGGTTCGTCGTCATGAACCCGTCCACACCGCCGCGGAATGCGCTTCACCGGGATGATACCGAGAAGGGCCGACCTGCAGCGGCCCGCGCAGGCTGGATGAGTAGCCGGTTCGTCCGAGTTACCGACCAGGGTCGAACAGTATTCCGCTGAGAAGGTATTCTGCCATAGTTGTGGTATCGCAAGGCAGCCCCCAAATTTGGAACATGAAAGAGCAACCCAATCACCAGATCTATATCAGAGTCCTCCGGGATATGGGGTCGGAGAAGCGTCTGAGGAAGGCGTTTGAGCTCTCTGAGTTCTCGCGTAGCCTTTTCCGACAGGGGCTGGAGAATCGGTATCCAGAACTGCCCCCAGGCGCATTGGCGGCTCTTTACCTGGAGCGGATGGAAAAGGCCCGCACTCGCGCTGATTAGCCGTGACTCCAATAGAAACCCTCCAGTACGTCGTCGGTGTGACCGGATCCGTTGCGTCGAGCCTTCAGGGGGAGCCGCGGGCTACGCACGACCTCGATGTTGTCGTCGCAGTGCGGGCTGCTGATGCGCCGGCTCTTGTCCGCAGTTTCGGCCCCCCGCGTTTCTATCTCGATGAGGGTGCCATACTCGAGGCCGTCGAGACGGGCGGCATGTTCAACGCGATCAACCTGGAGGAGGGCGACAAGATCGATTTCTGGATGCTCACGGATGAGGAGTTTGATCGCTCGCGCTTTGGTCGTCGCATCGAGGAAAAGGTATTCGATGTGCGGCTGAAGGTCTCGAGTCCGGAGGACACAATTCTCGCGAAGTTGCGTTGGTCCAAGCTGTCTGGTGGTGGCAGGAAGTCGTTCGTGGACGCCTTGCGAGTCTATGAGGTCCAGGCTGATCGCCTGGACAGGTCATACATCGAAAAATGGGCTGAGCAACTGGACGTGATCGATCTATGGCTGCGTATCATGAATGAGGCCGACGTACCCGAATAGGCTTCTCAAGCGCGAGAGGATAGCATGCGCACCGGTGTGAGGACGAGCATGTGGCTGACGCTGATGCTCGTCACCACGTCGTGTTCACCGGGTGAGGACGAGCAGCACGCGTCAGCACCAGTGAACGACGTCACGGACTCGTTGGTTCTCGAATCGGAAGTTGGCCATGGGCCGGAGCCGGAGGCGCAGTTTGGCTACGTGCTGGCTGCCCGTCGCTCATCGGCTGGACGCCTCTATGTTCTGGATGCGATGAGCCGCAGGTTGGCCGCATTCGACTCGACCGGTCGACACGTGCGCGATCTCGCGCGCAACGGGGAAGGGCCTGGCGAGTTCCGGCGCGCAGCAGCACTTGCATTGCTCCAGGACATGCCTGTTGTGTGGGATCAGCAGCTCTGGCGCATCACTCGCTTCGATGCGGATGGCCAGGTCCTCGGGATGCATTCTGCTCCACCCCGCGGCGAGACAGGCTGGTTGCCAAGCGTCGCATCTGCCGGTGACACGTGGCTCTATCTCGATCAGGAGATCGAGTCGCCCGCTGATTCTGGCGCGGACGTCCACGGGGGGATTGTCCGTGCGGTTGCCAGGCTCTTGAAATGGAAGCCTGGCGCCGACTGGGAGCCGGTGGCGGAGTTCCCCGGAATGGAAGCCGCTCTCGATCCGGTGGCGGGAACCCTGTCTGTCGCTCCATTCCCGGCACGACCCCTCTGGGCGCCGGCCGCCGACTCGTCGTTCTGGTATGCTGACAGCCGCGCATATCGCGTGCGGCGCATCACTTTTCAGGGCGACACGATTGCCAGCATTGATGTGCCGCGAGAGGGCCCGCCCGTGTCGGACGCCGCGTGGAGTGATTTTGTTGGCGGAAGACAGAGAGAATTGTCCACGCCTGCTGCGAGGGAGCGAGCCAGGCTGCCTCGGCCCGCGACCCTTCCGGTTCTGCAGCATCTCCTGAGTTCTGCGCAGGGGGATCTCTGGTTGCAACTGCAGCCACCCGACACGGCGCACGACGCTGAGTGGCATGTCTACGCGCCAGACGGTAACCCGCGATACGTGCTGCGAATCCCACGCGACGTTCAGGTCTTGTCGGTTGACGCCGGGCATATCGTAACCCTGGCCGAGGATTCGCTGGGGGTGCAGATAGTTCGCACGTACCGGCTCGATGGTCCCTGGCATCAGCTCCGGGGCGTACCGAGCGTTCGGAGGTAAACGTGAATCGATCCTCCAGCTGGCCAGACGTCGTGCACGACCTCATCCGCTGTGACATCACTTTTTCAGGGAGATCAACCATGTTGCTCGTTCGAGAGATCATGTACTGCAAGCCGGGCAAGGTTCGGCCCATGGTGGAGAAGTTCGTCGCCATGTCCGCTCTGATGGAGAAGGCCGGCCAGGGCAGGATGCGCGTGATGACGGATTTCGTAGGGGAGCGTTACTGGACCATCGTGGCGGAGTTCGAGGTCGAGACCCTCGACGCCTTCGAGAAGATGATGTCAGGCCAGGGGGCACAGATGGATGCAGCATCGATGAAGCAGATGGACGAGCTGATGAAGGGCTACCACGACCTGGTCGAGTTCGGCCGGCGCGAGATCTACAAGATCGAGAACTAGCGTGGTGAAGAAATCGTGACGCGTATCGTGTTCGTACTGGTTCTCAGCTTCCTGGCCGCCGCCTGCAACGCTGGCGACGAACGCGGCACCGGCACACCCGTCAGCGATGCGGGACCGGCAACCGGACAGCCGATCGATTCCACGGGGATCACCGACACTGCCGGTGATGCCACTGAACGCGACTCCGGCGATGCCGACGTCGCCGGCGGCGGCCGGATTCCGTCGCGCTACGTCGGCCGGTGGGGCGCGAGCGCGGAAGCCTGCGCGCGATCGACGCACGAGATGCGCCTGACCATATCAGTCGACCGCATGGAGTTCTACGAAGGCTCGGGCGCTGTGGTCTCGGTCGAGTCGTCCAGTGGTGGCGACCGCGTGCTGCTCGACATGCAGGCCGAAGGCACGAGCTTTCAGCAGACCTACACGCTTGCGCTGGATGCCGCCGGCGACCGGCTGACGGTCACGACGGAGGGCAGCTCTGCCGTGCGCGTGCGCTGCAGCGGCTGAGCTGCCTGGCGTCAGTCGCGCAGCTGCGCCAGCTCCTCGATCGTCTGCGGCTTGCGCGGGCCGAGCCGCCGCGAGCCGTCAGTGGTGATGAGGAAGTCTTCCTCGTTGCGCATGCCGCCGAAGTCGCGCCAGCGGTCGAGCTCGTCGAAGTCGATGAACTGTTCGTTGTGGCCGCGCGCGCGCCAGTCGTCGATGAGCTGGGGAATGAAGTAGATGCCGGGCTCGATGGTGATGACGAAGCCGGGCTCGAGCTTGCGGGTGAGACGGAGCGACTTGAGGCCGAACTGTCTGCTGCGCGGCCGGCCATCGTAGCCGACGTACTGCTCGCCCAGGTTCTCCATGTCGTGCACGTCGAGGCCCATCATGTGACCGATGCCGTGCGGGAACACGAGTGCGTGAGCGCCCGCGGCAAGCGCCTCTTCGGTATTGCCTTTCATGATGCCGAGCTGCTTCATGCCGTCGAAGATCGCGCGCGCGGCCGCCATGTGGACGTCGAGGTTGGGCACGCCCGGCGCTGCCGTCGCGATCGACGCCTCGTACGCGCGCAGCAGGATGTCGTAGACAGTGCGCTGGCGCTCGTCGAAGCTTCCGCTCACGGGGAACGTGGAGGTCAGGTCGCCCGCGTAGCCGCGCGCCGTCTCGGCGCCCGCATCGAGCAGGTACAGGTCGCCCGCAGAGAGCGTGTTGGGGTACACGTGGTTGTGCAGCGTCTGGCCGTTGATGGTGCCGATGATGGGATAGGCGAGGCGGCCGCCCGACGCCGACGCGATGCGCGCGACTTCCGCGGCGATCTCCTGCTCACGCACGCCCGGGCGAGCCATGCGACCCGCAGCCCTGTGCATCTCGACGGAAATCGTGATCGCCTGCTCCAGCTCGGCGATCTCGTCCGCGCTCTTGTACGACCGTTGATCGACCACGGCACGGATCAGCTCGGCGGACGCGCCAGTCCCGACGTCGCCCGGCGAAACATCGAGGAGCTCTGCGAGCATGAGTGTGCTGTCTGCGCGGTACGGTGGCAGATAATGAACAGGGCGGCCCGCGCTGCGTGCAGCGCTCACTATCCCGGCCAGTCTGCTCCGCGGCTGCGTTTCGCTCACGCCGACGCGTTCCGCGCGCTCGGCGACAGTCGGCAGATCGCCCATCCAGACGATCGTGTCCAGGTCGAGCTCATTGCCGAAGATCGTGGCTGTGCCGGCTTCCACATCGATGATGGTGGCCAGATCGGGCTGGTCGAGCCCGAAGTAGTAGAGGAAGGTGCTGTCCTGGCGGAAGGCGTACGCGTTGTCCGCGTAATTCATGGGGCTCTCGCCATTGCCCGGCAGCAGGACGAGGCCCTTCTCCAGCCGACGTCCGAGGCCGTCGCGCCGCTGAACGTATGTCTGACGATCGAACATGAGCAGTCCCGGTTGCGTGTTGATGATCCGGCCGGGAAAGTGGTGTTCGGCGGCGGCGGCGACAATACCCCGCAGAAGTCGAGGAGATGGTGGACTGCGGCTCTCCTGCTCTGGCTGCTCCCCGGCCTGGCGGCCTGCGGCATAGATTCCGCTCCCGGCGTGACGGTGACCGACAGTGCCGGAATTCGCACGACTGTCTCGCAGGATGTCGAGCGTGTCTTCGCCGCGTTGGATTCCCTGCCAACCCTCTCGCTCGGTGGACCCGAAGCCAGTGGACCTGCCCAGTTCTTCAGGGTCCAGGGTATCCACGTGGACGCGGCAGGTCGCCTCTGGGTAGCTGACGGACAGTCAGGCGAGCTGCGTATTTTCCAGTCGGACGGATCGCATTGGAAGACGCGTGGCGGCGTCGGCGAGGGACCGGGCGAGTTCCTGCAGATCCGGCTACTGGGCGCCTCGGGCGCTGATACAGTCTCTGTGGGAGACTCACGCGTCGACCGCATCACGGTTTTCTCTCCCGACGGGGAATTCGTACGAACTGAAAGCGTTCCCAGCTCGCATCGTCCAGCCCCGCGTCCGATCCGCGTGTTCAGTGACGGTTCCGTTCTGGGTCAGCTGCCTCGCATCGTGCCCGCTGCGTCGCTCGAACCGGGACAGATCCTCGCCGACTCGGTCGAGCTGGTTCGCGTCAGGCTGGACTCTCTGGCGATCGAGCCATACGGATCCGCGACTGGTCCGCTCTGGCTCTGGACAGGCCGCAGCCAGGTCCCTATCCCGTTCACAGCGAACGCCTCGTTCGACGTGCTTGGCGACGAGGTTCACCTCGTGTCAGGGGCCGAGTTCCGTGTCCGGGTACTCGAGAGCGGTGAATTGCGGGAAGTCTACGGCGTTGATCGTGCGATTCGTCCTGTCACCCGCTCCGACATCGTATCCTACCAGGATCTCGTCCGGGAATACGTGCCGGAGCAGGCGCGTACGGATTATCTATCCGCGCTGGACCCCGAGCTCCTGCCAGCGGTCGTTCCCGGATATGACCGGGTACTCGTGTCCCTGGACGGCCACGTGTGGGCGCAGGTGTATGAATCCGATGCTGCCGCAGCGCACGACTGGGATGTCTTCGATGAAGGGGCGTTCGTCGGTCGGGTTCATGTCTGGAGTGGCTTCCATCCGATGACCGTCACGCAGCACGGCCTGGTCGGAGTCTGGCGAGACGCGCTCGGCGTCGAGCACGTCCGGGCATACGGATTCTCTCGACGCCTGAACTGAAGGCGGCCTCGGCCCTGTACACGCGCGCCGGCCTCGCACGCACCATGGAGATACCAATGCACGAACGACCTGAGAAATCGACAGGCGCAGATGCGCAGCAGCCGAGCCCCGCAGCGAGCTTCCACGGTGTGCGCTACCAGGTGAGCGACGTACAGCGTCATCTGGTGGGTAGACGTAATCTTGCGCTGCTTCTGGTGTTGTGCACGGCCCCTGCATCGGGCCAGGCACCTGTGCAGGTGGATGCCTGCGCCGTTCCGGACGGTGTGGACCGGGATCACGACGGCCTGAGCGATGAATGCGAGCGCGAGCTCGCCCGGGCCTTTGCCCCGCATCTCGTGGTGCGGTCCGGCGGCTGCGACTGGGATGAGTCGGTCTCGCCTCACCGGATCGGTGGAGGCTACCGGTTCGCGGTCGAGCCCTACGGCGACGCGGTGCGGATCGCGTATCTGCCTGCATACTTCGTCGACTGCGGCTGGAGCGGCTGGAAGTGCTATCTGCCGGGAGTCGACTGCTCGCCGCATGCAGGAGATTCGGAGTTCATGCTGGTCGAGGTGCGCAGCGCATCGGACGCGCGGACCTGGACCGCGGAGCGTCTCTACCTGTCCGCTCACTGCTTCGGGCGCTCCGGATCGCGCTGCCGCTGGTACGACGCCGGCGAGCTGGCCGAATTCCAGTGGATCGATGGCGCACCGATCATCTGGGTCGCCGAGGGACGCCACGCGAATTACCCTTCGGAACGCGCATGCGACGAAGGCCACCACTCGATCGATACGTGTGACCGTCACGATGCACGCTTTCGCTTTCCGGTCGATGGGCATACGCAGAACATTGGAAGCTCGGCACATCCCACCCCTTCGACCGGCTGCATCACAGGCCGCATGACGGGCAGCAGCCGGGCCGTGCCCGACGCCGTGGAATGCATGTGGAGCGTCGGCGCGTCCTTCGGCGGCTGGCAGGCAGTGGATGACGGCGCCACCGGATACTGGCGGTACTTGTATGAGGTTGCCGGGCTGCGGGATAAATGAGTGCGCAACGAACGAGTCTCGGGTGACCAGGGAGGTTGAGGATGGCCAGACTGGATCGTGGAAAGGACAATCCGTGGCGGCTGAAGACACCTACGATGCACGGTGTGTGGAGGATCTCCATGCCATGCTGAAGAGCACTGACGGCTGGGTGGAGCTGGGTGGAGCGGACGAACAGAAGCCGGCGAAGGAAGGCACGGTGGAGGCGTGGGGCCGGTCGTCGAACAACCCGGTTGGTGAGTGGTACGGACTGAAGAAGGGGCTGCGTGGAAGGTTCGGGGTCTACGTGCCGCCATTGATGGAGGAGCTCGGACTGTGTGATCTGGAACACAACGCCAGAGGAAACAGGATGCGGGCGCG
>JBBEBA010000006.1:0-39224 GCA_040882575.1 Gemmatimonadota bacterium | reverse complement strand
AGCTCGGACTGTGTGATCTGGAACACAACGCCAGAGGAAACAGGATGCGGGCGCGGCAGGCGGATCCTGTCGCGCATGGAGGCGAAGGACGGTAGCTCCGGCGTCGAACAGAGGCTGCATCCGCTATCGAAGCACCGACTGGGGAGGTAGTGATGAAACGGTGGTGCACATGGCTGGTCATTGCGTCCCTCGGCTCCACTGCTGTGGCATGTGGCGACGGTACGGGCCCTGAATCCAATTGTGGTCGCGCGGGATTGCCGCCGTGTGTGGCAGTGATCGACGTGGACGCACCTTCGACACGCCTGCTGATGGACGGAACGCTGCAGATCACTGCCGTACCGCGCGATGCGGACGGGGCGGACATGACGTCGATCGACGTGAGCTGGCACTCCGCCAATACTTCCATTGCGACCGTTGACGATGACGGACTGGTGCAGGGTGTCGACTACGGCACGACCGACGTGATCGTCGCGGCGGGGACGCTCGAGCGTTCGCTCTCCGTCGAAGTCGTGCCGCGTCCCGTTTCATGTGCGGCGGCCGGTACCACAGCAACCGATGTCGCGGATTCAGTGATGTGGCGCACGGCCGACGGACCGTTCCACATGCAGCAGACTGTGGTCGTGAACGGCCAGCTGGTGATCGAGAGCGGCGCCCTCGTGTGCGGGGCGCAGGATGCCGTGCTGCAGATCGGCACCACACTCGGCGGCGGGTCGCTGCTGTCGCACGGCGCCGAGGGCGACACGATCGTGTTGACCGCCGCCGACCCGGACCGTCCGTGGGGAGGCATTCTGGCCGAGCATGCCCACGAGGTGGACCTTCGCTTCGTACGTCTGGAAGCGGCGCTGAACGGGATCAGCTCCACTGTCGCCGGACAGATCGTTGTCGAGGACGCTCGGATCTCACGAATCAGCGGGGTCGGCATCGCGTTGAGGCACACGGATTCGGTCAGCCGCACGACAATCGACGGCGCTGGGACGGGAATCAGCATCGACTACGGCAGTCCTGTGGAGTTGCGCGAGGTCATCGTTCGCAACTCCACAGGAACCGGAATCCGGCTATGGCGCTCGCGGGTCGGACTGTATGATGTTCGGGTGGAGGACAGCGGAGGTGACGGCATTGTGTTCGACGGACTCACCGGTATCGGCCCCATCGGTGCGACCGACCTCGTCGTGACAGGATCGGTGGGGGCAGGCGTCAGGATTTCGGCTTTCGACCTGACACTGTCCGGTTGCACCATTACGGGTGGCGCCGCCGACGGCGTGGTGCTGACCGACGGGTCGGGCGTGGCTGTTCACGGGTGCAATCTTAGCGGGAATGCGGGCGTCGGCGTGAGGAACCCCACCAGTTTCTTCAGTGTCGACGCTTCACTCAACTGGTGGGGCGATCCCGCCGGGCCGGACGGCCCCAACGGAGATGGCGTTTCCGGCGACGTCCTGGTCATGCCGGTGCTCACCGAGCCCGTGTCTGCAAATCGGAGCGCGTCGGAGAGTGGGACGCAGCGTTGAAACACCAACCAGACGCGCCAGACCCGATGGCCGAATAGCTCGACGCGTGTTACATCGCGCGCTCGTGAAGCAGCATCCATGATGTGCCGAAGCGGTCCCGCAGCATGGCGAAGCGCTGCGCGAAGAACGTCTCTTCCATCGGCATGAAGAGCTCGCCGCCGTCGGAGAGCAGTGCGTAGATCCGCTCCGCTTCTTCGTCGCTGTCCAGCAGCAGGGAAAGATAGGCACTGCGCATGGGCTGAAAGCGCTCCGGCGGGATGTCCGCACCCATGACGACGGTATCGCCCAGCTCGATACGCGCGTGAAGGACGGCGCTCGCCCAGCCGGGCGGGACGCTGCAGGGGCGCGCGGGCAGCCTGGGCGCGTTCTACCTCAGGAACACCGCACTGTGGGTCGCCGTCTGGGCGGGCGGGACTGGCGCATCGCTGCTGCTGGGCAGCGATGTAGGGTTCGCCATCCTGACCGGTCTCGGGTGGACGCTGCGCAGCTACGTCGCATCGAGCATCCTCGGCACTGCCACCGTCATCGCTGCGCGCCGCAGCCGCAGCGACGAGACACAGCGCGATAATGCTGCACGAGAAGCGAACACAGGTCGCCAGCATGGCCGCCTCGCCCGCGCGGCAATGCGGCTCGTCGATTGGATGACGCGGCCGTTCCGGCGAGGAGATGCACGAGTGGCGGCTCACGCGCGGTCCTCCTGACTGCGGGTGGGAACCGCGGCTGTGGCAAGCGAGCATTGGCTGCATGAGGTCGCGGCCCCGAGTGGGCCCGCGGAAGAGAGATGGCGGATGAGCCTGCGATGAAGGTCGGCCACGTACTCGAGTGCGCAACGAAGGAAGAGTGGGCAGCGTGGCTCGAGCAGAATCACGCGTCCGCCGGCGACGTGTGGCTGCGGCTCGCGAAGAAGGGTGCCGACGCGAGGACGGTGTCGCGTGCAGACGCACTCGAAGTCGCGCTGTGCTGCGGCTGGATCGATGGCCAGGCGTCGTCGCAGGACGCAGAGTACTGGCTGCAGCGGTTCTCGCCACGCACGCGCCGAAGCAAATGGAGCAGGATCAACTGCGATGCGGCCGAGGCGCTGATCCGCGCCGGCAGCATGAAACCCTCCGGCATGGCCGCCGTGGAGGCCGCGAAGGAGGATGGCCGCTGGGACGCCGCCTATGCGCCGCCGAGCACGATCGAGGTGCCCGACGATCTGGCGCGTCGCCTGAAGCAGAGTCCTGCCGCAGCGGCGTTCTTCGACACGCTCAACGCTCGCAACCGATACGCCATCCTCTATCGCATACACGATGCGAAGAAGCCGGAGACGCGCGCTCGCCGGATCGAGAAGTTCGTCGGCATGCTGGAGCGCGGCGAGACGATCTGACGATCTACTGATGGCTCGTCGCTGTTTCGAGTGGGTGGCAGCGACTGCCAGAGCCGCGTGCGGCAAATCCCGAGGTGTGGCTCGCGGGCAGGCGCCGTGCCGGGTTGACCGCGATCAAGCAGCGAATTCGGTGCAGCGACCTACCTCCGCGACCCGCCCCGCGGCTGGAGTCTGGCTCCGCCGGCGTCCGAACCCGGACAATTGCACACTCGACGGTCCGGAACCGCCGGGTTGTGCAGTTTGCCCGTGTCGGAAGCGGAAAACTCCATACGTGACGCGCTGCGCCGGCGCGCTTGTGCAGTTTCCCGCCTCGTAGCCGGTCAACGCCCCAAGCCGGCGCAGTCGCCGCGTCGAGTGTGCAGGTAGCCCGCTTCCGCGCCCCGCCCCCGCCACGCCCGCCGCCGCGGGCAGTCAGCCCATCTCCGCGCCCGCCTCGATTCGCAACGCGATTGGCGTCAAACGGTGCGTCGAGCTCATTCACCCGTGTCACCCACTCGAAACAGCGAAGAGCCCTACTGATGAACGATGCGCGTCTTTCGCTCGTAACGTCCGTGCTCTGGCGCCGCAACGACAGCAACGCCCTGGACCTGTGCCGCATCCTGTGCGACAGGGACTGGATCACCCGCGAGGTAAACGTACAGGTCATGATCGGGAACTCCATGCGTCGCGTGATGGTCATACACGATGACGCGGGACGGTGGTGGCGGGATCGAGAGGAGGTCGCGGGCCTCGATGACGCAGTCGATGGCGGCGCCGGCCGGAAGGACCTGACAGGAGATGAGCCCCGAGCGGCCGTATCATCCGATCGACTGCTCGATCCATGACCGGCTCGAATCTGCCGCGACACTCCGCCGCCCCGTCGCAATCGCGTTCCGCTCAGCCGACGGCGAAGTTATCGAGGTCGAGGCGCGCATCATCGACGTCTTCGCGCGTGATGGTGTCGAGTACCTGAAGCTGGAGCAGGGCCGGGAGATCCGGTTGGACGACCTTCACACTGTGGACGGCGTGGCGACAGGAGACTGATATGAGCATCCCGATCAAGACCGTCGTTCTCCGAACGTTCGCGATCCTGAGCGCGATCTTCATCGCTTGGCTGTTCTGGCCGCGCGAGATCGTGGTGAGCGTCACGTCGGCGACGGGAGTGCCGACGCAGTTCGAGCTGCGTTCGATCGGCGCGCGACCTGCGGTCTATCGCGGCCGCACGCCGGCGGTGGTCCGCCTGCGGACCGGTGTCAGCGAGCCGAGCGTCATCGAGGTCGATTCCCGGACGGGCCGCCCGCTCGACGATGCGCGCGCCGAGCCTGCTCCCGGCGCGTCCATCGACGTGCGCGTCGAGGTCGGCAGCCGGACCGCCTGGGCCCGCGGCAAAGGCGTGCTGCTCGAGGTCACTCCGGTGTCTCTCGCCGTGAGCACGCCGTTGAGGTAACTTCCGGCACACGCTGGTGCCCACGCCTTCCCGGAGTTGCATGACCCGTTTTCCTGCCGCCGCGAGGACGCGGCCGCTGCTGGCGTGCGTGGCCGCCGTACTCGTCGCCGCTGGCTGCGAGGAGAGTTTTGCGCCGATCGCGCCGAGCGACCTGCAGTTCTCGGCGTTCGGCTACCTCGACGCCTCTGCAGACACGCAATGGATCCGGGTCATGCCCATCCGCCCTCTCATGGTGACCTCGCCCGACTCGTTCGACACCACAGTGACGCTCGAGCACCTCGGGACCGGCGCGGTGATCGTGCTGCGCGATTCGGTGTTCAGGTACCTGCATCACCAGCATCCGGAGCTCGGCTCCGACGGCGTGTACCTCCACAACTTCTGGACGACGCAGCCGATCGAGCCGGGCGCGAGCTACCGTTTTTCGGCAGTGCGGGACGGCGGCGCACCGGCCGAGGCGATCGTGGACATTCCCGCCGACTATGATGTCGAGGTGTGGATCGAGACGACGCCTCAGGCCGGTGGCGACGTGCTCAGGTTGAGCGGGTTGAAGCATGTTGCGTTCGTGACGCTTCGCGCCACCTTCCACGACCGCTGCGGTGCGGGCGCTACGAGCCGGACGTTCAGGCCGCCCGCTGCCGACGGCGGCGTCCACATGATCCCATTGATGCGGCCGTCCATCGAACCGCGGCCGGGCTGCGGTCCGCCGGTGCTGGCCGATCACGAGCTGTCGATCGTCGGCGCGGAGACCGCCTGGCCGTCCGGCGACGAGTACGACCCCAGCCGGCTGGGACAGATCGAAGAAGCGTCCAACATCACGAACTCGCTGGGATTCCTGGGCGGCGGTCTGACGCGCGTCGTGCCTTATGAGACCTGTTCGTTCCAGGGCGGCGGCCCGATTCCGAGCCACTGCCGCCTGCGCTATGACGCCGGCTCGGCGGTGCTGAAGACGACGGTGGAGGAAACGCGCTGCGGGAACGGTGCGCTCGATTCCACGATGGTCCAGCTGCGCGAGATCGATGGCGAGCCCACGACGCGCAAGGTCAGGACAGTCATGACGAACCGGGAGGGTGAAGCCAGGATCGCGGCGCTGGAGCCCGGCGTCCGGTACTCGCTCTTCGTCCGTGCAAAGCCTATCCCGGACCCGTTCTGGGGCGAGATCGAAAGTCACAGCCTGCATACGGACACAGTGACCTTCTCACCGGGCGAGCAGAGGAGCTACGACGTCGAGCTGGAGCAGATCAATCCGTGCGGGTCGGCGCAATGATCCGGCGCCGGCGTGCCGGGAGGTACATGCGCCTGACCGTGTTCTGTGCTGTGGCGGCGTTCGGCCTTCCCGGAGCAGTCGTCGCACAGGAGTCGGCAATCCAGGGAATCGTGGCGTCCTCGGTGACGGGGCGCCCGCTCGAGTCGGCCGAGGTGACCCTGGAAGTCGATGGTGAGCGGGCGTACGGCGCTGTCACGGATCGCAACGGCTTCTACCAGATCGGCAACATCGAGCCGGGGCGGTATACGCTGCGCGGCCGGCTGATCGGGTATGCGCCGCACGAGCAGGTCGTGTCGCTGTCGGCCGACGAGCGGGTCACCGTGAGCTTCCGGCTGGAACCCGCCGCGGAGGTGCTGGAGGGCATCATCGTCGCGGAGGACCGTGGCGCCGCCGTGCGTGACCTCGGCCGCCAGATCGTGCGGCCGACCGACCTCGGCCGCATCCCCGTACCCGCAGGCGCGGGTGACCTGGCGAGCTACCTACAGACGCTACCGGGCGTCACCACGACGGGCGACCGCGGTGGCCAGCTCTTCGTGCGCGGCGGCACACCGTCGGACAACATGGTGCTCGTGGACGGCATCCCGATCTACCAGCCGTTCCACATCCTGGGCTTCTTCTCCGTATTCCCCGAGGACCTGGTCTCCACAGTGGACTACTACGCGGGCGGCTTCGGCGCGCGCTACAGCGGTCGCACGTCGTCGGTCGTGGACGTGCGCATCCGGGAAGGCGATCCGAACGGGCACCGCGCCATCGCGTCGGCCGGTCCGTTCATCGCGGAAGCCATCGTCGAGGGTCCGGCGGAGGGTGCCGGCATCACGTGGCTGGCGTCGGTGCGTCGCTCGCTGATCGAGGAGACGAGCGGCGCGCTGCTCGGCACGACGCAGCCGCTCACGTTCGACAGCCAGCTCCTCAAGGTCACGTCCGCGCTGGACAAGGACGACCGCTGCTCCGCCCTCGCGCTGCGCACGTCCGACCGCGGTCGCCTCGATCCCGACGAGTCGCAGTCGCACGTGTCGTGGAGCAACCTCCTCTTCGGCATGCGCTGCGTGAAGCTGCAGCAGAGCGGCCGGCTGCTCGAGGTGAACTTCAGCTACAGCTCGTCCGGCAGCGAGGCCGTCAGTCGCGGCTCCTCGAATCTCGACTCGCGGGTCCGGCGCACACAGCACGACGCGCACGTGACGGGCATGATCCGCTCGATCCCGATACAGGCAGGCTACCACACGTACCTCGAGAGCATGGCGTACGAGCTGTCCGAGCTGTTCAGCGGACAGGGCAGCGACGACGACGCAGTATTCGGCGTCAGCGCGTACGCCGAGGCGGCGGTCTCGCTCGGCAGCCGCATCGACGTGCGGCCGGGCGTGGTGCTGGCCGTGTCGCCGAAGCCCGGCCTCGAGCCGAGGCTGCGGGCGAGCTGGGAGCCGTTCGGCCGTTCGAGCGAGCAGGTGCAGGCCGCGTTCGGGCTTTACCGCCAGAACACCGTCGGCACGAGCGACATGCGCGACGTGAGCTCGGTGTTCGTGGCATGGATGAGCGCGCCCGACGGCGATGCGCTCGAGGCGCTGCACGGCAGCCTGGGCTGGCAGCAGACGCTGGGCGACGGCCTGCGCTGGTCGATCGAGGGCTACTACAAACAGCTCAAACAGGTGCCCGTGCCGGTCTGGCGCGGGGTCGCCCAGTTCACGACGACGCTCGGCCGCGCCGATGGCGAAGTCCATGGCGCCGATGCGCGCGTCGAGTACACGACGCCGCGCTTCTACGCGTTCCTCGGCTACGGCTATGGCTGGACGGAGTACCAGGCGTCGCAGGCCGAGTTCAGCACGTGGTTCGGCGAGCCCGTGCAGAACTACCACCCGGCGCACGACCGCCGGCACCAGATCAATGCCATCACCACCCTCGAGATCGGCGATTTCGAGGCAGCGGTGCGGTGGCAGTTCGGCTCCGGCCTGCCTTTCACGCGGCCGATCGGCTTCGACGAGGCGTTCGACTACTCGCAGCGGCTCCACGACGTCCACACCGAGGTCGGCACGCCGCGGCTGGTGCTCGACAGGCCGTTCACCGGCCGGCTGCCGCTCGTGCACCGCCTCGATGTGTCGCTCGAGCGTGAGTTCGACGTGTCCTTCGGACGGCTGGTCGTTCAGGCCGGCGTGATCAATGCCTACGATCGCACCAACATGTTCTACTACGATCTCTCGACGGGCCGCCGCGTGGATCAGCTGCCACTGGCCCCCTATGCTTCCGTTACATTGCGCTGACTCACATCACCGGATCAGGAGCTCGACCATGGCAAAGAGACAGCAGACGTTCGAGCGTGCCGCGCGCAAGCGCAAGGCGGCGCAGCGCGCAAAGGCCGCGCGCAAGCAGGTGAAGAGCCAGCAGCAGAACCAGGAACAGACGGCGGACGCCGCTCCCGCACCGAAGCGGACCAGGGCGTCGGAGCGCGCGCAGGGCTGACTTCGGTGCGGACACCGGCGCGTCGACCTGCCTCCCGGCGCCAGGGCCGATGCGACGGGGCGGCGTATCGCGCAGCACCTGCGAGGGATACTACCCATGCAGAATGAACCCGAAGACCGCGTACCGGACACGGAGTCGCGGGGCAGCCTCGAACCGCCGCGACGTCCGCCGCCGACTGCCGTCGGTGCCGCGACGCCGGACCCCGAGCCACCGCCGCGCCGCGGCACGCCCTACATGATGCACCGCAGCGTGAGCGTCGAGCTCATACGGGTTCCGTTGCTCGTCATCAGGCTGCTGGTCCGCGGCGCAGGCAGCGTCCTGCGGCGCCAGCTTCAGAAGATACGGAGTTGAGCGTGCGCGTCGTGCGACTCGGAACATCGCGTCTGCCCGGAGAAGGCACGCGGATCGGAACGGTGCGGCGGCCGCCGCGCGGCGTGCCGAAGGCGCAGTTCTCGAGCGGCAACTGGTACGATGTCTGGTTCCCGCTGCTCGCACCTGGCGTCGAAACCATGAAGCTCGGCCTCGGCGCGGAAACCGATGCGGAGTGGGCGAAATTTTCGAAGAAGTATCGATCGGAGATGGCGGCGCCGGACGCGAAGCGCAGCATCGAGCTGCTCGCGGTGCTGTCGCACACCGCCGACTTTTCGGTCGGCTGCTACTGCGAGGATGAGGACCGGTGTCATCGCTCCATCCTGCGACAGCTGCTCAGCGCCAGCGGCGCGAGCATGAACGGGCCATGACGCAGCATGGCAGGCTCGAGGCGATCTGGGTGAAGCGGTTCCGTCGCGGCGTAATGGATCCGGTGACGGAGGCGGAGCTGGTGGCGGGTAGCGGCATTGCCGGCAATGCGAACCAGGGCGGGCGCCGTCAGGTCACGATCATCGAGCAGGAGCAGTGGCATGCACTGATGACGGAGCTCGACGCAGTGCTCGACCCGTCCACACGCCGCGCCAATCTGATGCTGAGCGGCGTGCGCCTGGCTAAGACGCGTGGTCAGATCCTCGAGATCGGCGCGTGCCGGCTGGAGGTCAATGGCGAGACGAAGCCGTGCGAGCGCATGGAGGAGGCACTGCCAGGTCTGAAGCACGCGATGTACCCGGACTGGCGCGGCGGCGTCTTCGCTGTCGTCGTCAGAGGCGGAGTCGTCCGCGTCGGCGATGTGGTGACCCTGCGCAGCGCGACCGGCGACCTGTGGGAGCAGCAGCGAGGAGCGGTATGACCGAGCGACGCTACGACGATGATGAGGTTGCGGCGATCTTTGCGAACGCCGCCGATACGCGTGAGGTGACGCGACGCACGTCTGCATCCGCAACGGGCATGACGCTCGCCGAGCTGCAGGAGATCGGCCGCGAGGTCGGCCTCTCGCCGGAAGCCGTCGCGCGCGCGGCGAGCCAGCTCGAGCGGACGGCGCCGACCGCCACATCGCGGCGGTTCCTCGGCCTGCCGATCGGCGTCGGGCAGACGGTCGAGCTGGCCGTGTATCCGCGATCCAGCTGCCGACATGGGCGAGGACGCGGCGCCGTCAGATGCAGGACGTCATTGCGCGGCTCGTGCAGCGCACCACTCCAAGCTCCTCGTGAAACCTCGCATCAGTCTCATCACCCTCGGCGTTGACGACCTGGAGACGGCGGTGAAGTTCTACCGCGACGGCCTGGGACTTCCGACCGAGGGCATCATCGGTCAGGAGTTCGAGCACGGCGCCGTCGCCTTCTTCGAGCTGCAGGGCGGGCTCCGGCTCGGGCTGTGGCCGCGCGCAAGTCTCGCCCGCGACGCCGGGGTGCCGCCCTCCACGCGCGGCTCGACGGAGTTTGCGCTCGCCCACAATGTGTCGTCGCGTGAGGAGGTGGATGCAGTGATGCACCAGGCCACCCGCGCCGGTGCGACGATCATCAAGCCGGCTCAGGACACGTTCTGGGGCGGGTACGCCGGCTACTTCCGCGATCCCGATCACCACCTGTGGGAAGTCGCGTGGAATCCGGACTGGAAGCTGGAAGACTGAACGTGTCGAATCTGGATGACCGGCCCCGACGGCCGCGCGCTGATCCTTGCCTGGCTGCGGCGGGTCGAAGCCAAGCCGTCGCTGCTGGGTGCGAGCGCACACCTGCTGGCTATTCTGCGCAGCGTGCCAACTGGACGCACCGCTGAACCGCCGGTATGTTTCCCGCCTGAGACCGGGGCGGCCGCGCCGCCCGCCGCAGCAGAGCAGAACGAGGTGAGCAGATGACGGATCCGCGCCGGACCGCAGTCGTCGTGAGCGGCGCGCGCACGCCGATCGGGCGGTTCCTCGGCGGCCTCGCGCCGCTGAAGGCGCCGGAGCTCGGCGGCATCGCCATCCGCGCGGCCGTCGAGCGGTCGGGCATCGACGCGTCGGAGATCGGCGACGTCATCATGGGCAACGTCGTGACCGGCGGCGTCGGCCAGGCGCCCGCGCGACAGGCGGCGATCAGCGGCGGCATTCCGGAAACCGTCGGCGCAATGACAGTGAGCCGCGTTTGTGGCTCCGGGCTCCAGGCCGTGATGCTCGCCGCGCAGGCGATCCGCGCGGGCGACGCGCAGGTCATGCTCGCCGGCGGCATGGAGTCGATGTCGAACGCGCCGTTCTACCTGTTCGGGTATCGCGACGGCGTGAAGTTCGGCAATCAGGAGCTGGTGGACGGACTGATCCACGACGGTCTCTGGTGCTCGTTCGAGTCCTGCCACATGGGCGGGCACGCCGAGTACACCGCGTTCAAGGCGAACATCTCACGCGCCGACGCCGACGAGTTCTCGTATCACTCGCACCGCAAGGCCATCGAAGCCATCGACGGCGGCCGGTTCCGTGATGAGATCGTGCCCGTCGAGATCGCCGGCCGGAAGGGCACCACGACGATGGATACGGACGAGTCGCCGCGCCGCGACACCACGGCCGAGACGCTCGCGAAGCTGAAGCCCGCGTTCGTGAAGTACGCGCCCGAAGAGGTGACGGACCCGGTCGTCACGGCCGGCAACGCGCCCGGCCTGAACGATGGCGGCGCGGCGCTCGTCATCACGAGCGAGGAGTATGCGCGCGCGCACGGCCTCACGATTCAGGCGCGCATCAGTGCGTACGCGAACGGCGCCGTCGCGCCGAAGGATCTGTTCTTCGCGCCGGTCAAGGCCGTGCGCCGCGTGCTGGAAAAGGATGGCCGCAGCATCGACGACTACGATCTCATCGAGGCGAACGAGGCGTTCGCCGTGCAGGCGCTCGCCGACGGCCGCGAGCTCGGCTGGGACTGGGACCGCGTCAACGTGAACGGCGGCGCCGTCGCGCTCGGTCACCCGATCGGCGCGTCCGGCGCGCGCATCCTGATCACGCTCATCAACGCCATGCAGCAGCGGGACGCCGGCACCGGTCTCGCCACACTCTGTCTGGGCGGCGGCGATGCCGTTGCCCTCTCCGTGGAAAGGGTCTGAACATGAGTCAGGTAACAGTACGCACCCGTCGCGACCTCGTGACTGACGCGCTCGCCGCCGCGCCCGCACGCCGCGTCGTCGCGATCGCCGTCTTCGTGCTGCTCACCGCCGTCGGTGCGCGGCTGTCCGTGCCGCTGCCCGGCCTCGTGCCGGTATCGCTCCAGACGCTCGTCGTGCTCCTGGCCGGGCTGCTGCTCGGTCCTGCGCTCGGCGCCTCCGCGATGGCGGCGTACCTGCTCGCCGGCATGGCCGGCCTGCCGATGTTCGTCGGCGGCGGCGGCGTCGCCTACCTGTTCGGCCCGACCGGCGGCTACCTGCTCGCGTTCCCGGCCGCCGCAGCCGTGACCGGCGCACTCGCTGCCCGCGTCTCCGGCGACGGCATCACGCGCGCTGCGGGCCTCGCGCTGGCCGCGACGGTCGGCAGCATCATTGTCTTCATCGGCGGCTGGGCGCAGCTCAGCCTCTACCTCGGCGATGCGGGTGCCGCCGTAACCGCCGGCGTGGTGCCGTTCCTTGCCGGCAGTGTCGCGAAGATCGCGGTGGCCGTCGCGATTGCGCTGAAGCTCGGTCGCCCTTCCGCCAGCAGCCTCTAGTGGTTCGACCCCGAAATCCCTTGCAGCACCGAGGGTGCGAATGGACGCCGTAATGCTAGGCGCGAGGAGGAGTCGTAGCAGCGCTACGGCGACGACGAGCAACGACGCAGGACGGCGTCCAGGCGCAGCCGAATGCCAAGCGATTTCGGGGTCGAACCTCTAGCGCAGCCTCGCGGAACGCGGCGATAACGTGCCCTTCGGCGGGTGGGCCTGGGCGGTCACGCGGCTGGTCGCGTTCATCGGCCTGGTCTCGCTCTTCGCGATCGTGCTCGGCATCGTCTGGACGATGCTGCCGCTACCGACGACGACGACGGTCGCGTTCCTCGGCGCTGCCGTGACCGCGGCGTCCGCTGTGCTCGCCGGCGCGGTCCTGCTCCGCTTCGCCGACCACCGCTCACCGGCTGCGCTCGGCATCAGCTTCTCCCGGCTCACCCTGCCGCACGTCGGCATCGGCCTGGCCATCGGCTTCACTGCCCTCATCGCCGCGGTGCTCGCGCTGCTGCTGACCGGCACGTTGCGCTACGACGCGCAGGCCGGCACCATGGCCGCGTGGCTGTCGGTCATCGCGCTGCAGGGCGGCATATTCGTTGTCGCTGCGTTCGCGGAGGAGGCATTGTTCCGCGGCTACCCGTTCCAGGTATTGGCGCGCTGGGCCGGGCCGGCGGCGGCGGTGCTCGTGACGTCGCTCCTGTTCGCTGCCGCGCACGGCGCGAATCCAGAGATCGGGCCGATCGCGTTGGTCAACATCTTCCTGGCCGGCGCAATGCTCGGTGTCGCGTACCTGCGCACGCTCAGCCTGTGGTTCGCGACCGCCGTGCACGTCGGCTGGAACTGGGCGATGGCGACGTGGTTCGATCTTCCCGTGAGCGGCATTGCCGGGTTCGACACGCCACTCTATCAGCCGGCCATCGACGGGCCGGTGTGGTGGTCGGGCGGCGCGTTCGGCCCGGAGGGCGGACTCGTGGGCACGCTGGGCTTCAGCGTGGCCTTCGCCGCGCTGTATCTGCGGCTCGTGCGGCCGGACCCGGCGATTCGCCGCGCCGGCCCGCTGTTCGTCGAACACGAGAAGGAGCAGGCATGACGGAGCGGTTGCGCGTCGCGGTCATCGGCGCGGGCACCATGGGGAACGGCATTGCACACGCGTTCGCGCAGCACGCGCACGACGTGCTGCTGATCGATGTCGGCGAGGCGCAGCTCGGCACGGCAAAGCAGACGATTGCGGCGAACCTCGAGCGGCAGCTCAGGAAGGGCACGATCACTGCCGAGCAGCGCGACGCGACGCTGGGGCGCCTGAAGACGACGACATCGCGTGACGACGCTGCGGGCTCCGGCCTGATCATCGAGGCGGTACCCGAGAACCCCGCGCTCAAGGCCGAGATCCTGCGCACGCTCGAAGCCGCCGCTGGCGATGCGATCATCGCGTCCAACACGTCCTCCATCTCGATCACGCAGCTCGCCACGAACGTGCAGCGCCCCGACCGCTTCATCGGCATGCACTTCATGAATCCCGTGCCCGTCATGAAGCTGGTCGAGGTGATCCGTGGACTGCAGACGTCCGACGAGACGGTCGCGACCGTGCTCGAGCTCGCACGTGGCCTCGACAAGACGCCCGTCGAGGTGAACGACTTCGCCGGCTTCGTCTCGAACCGCGTGCTCATGCCGATGATCAACGAGGCAGTGTTCTGCCTGATGGAGGGCGTCGCCGAAGCCGAAGCGATCGACACCGTGATGAAGCTCGGCATGAACCACCCGATGGGACCGCTTGCGCTCGCCGACCTGATCGGCCTCGACACCTGCCTGTCCATCCTCGAGGTGCTGCAGCGCGACATTGGCGACGACAAATACCGGCCGTGCCCGCTGCTGAAGAAGCACGTCGCCGCCGGCTGGCTCGGCCGCAAGACCGGCCGCGGCTTCTACCGCTACGACGACGCGTGAGCACGTCCGACCTGCTCGAGATCCGCGGCCTCGCCCGCTCCTTCGCCGAGGCGGAGCTGCGCCCGCACACGGAGCGCTGGGACGCGGCGCGCGCGCTCGATGACGATGTCATCGCGAAGATCGCGCAGCTCGGCTTCCTCGGCATGCTCGTGCCCGAGAGCGCGGGCGGCATGGGCTTCGACATGGCGACCTGGATCGCCGCGCTCGAGGAGCTCGCCTGGGGTGAGGCCGGCGTCGCGCTGATCGTCGCACAGACTGTCACGGCTGCCGACATCCTGGTGCGCGCCGGCGGCGATGCGACGCTGATCGGCGAGCTCGCGTCAGGTGCGCGCGTCGGCTGCATCGCGTTCGCCGAGGATGACGCCGGTACCGACCTGTCCGCCGTCTCCACGCGCGCCGAGCGCCGCGGCGACGGCTGGTACGTCACCGGCCGCAAGCGCTGGGTCACGAACGGCGCGCGCGCAGATGTCGCCATCGTGCTCGCCGACACCGGCGACGGGCCCGCACTGTTCAGCGTCGGCGCCGCCGGCCGCACTAACGGCGATCCGGCCGCGACCATGGGGCTGCGCACCGCGGCCGTCACCGATCTCGTGTTCGACGCGGCACCGGCGACACATCTGACCGCCGTCGCCGGCGATGCGCGCGCGCAGGCGGATGACGTCGGGCGCCTGTCCGCGGCCGCGATCGCGGTCGGCATCGCGCAGGCGGCGCTCGACCATGCAGTCGCGTACGCGGCGGAACGCCGCCAGTTCGGTCAGCCGCTGCGCGCTTTCGAGGGAATCCAGTTCAAGCTGGCGGAGATGGCGACGCGCACGGCGGCAGCGCGCGCGCTCGTCGAGCGGGCCGCTGCCGACCCGTCCGACGATGCGGCGGCCGCCATGGCCAAGCTCGCTGCTGGCGCAGCCGCGATGCGTGTCACCACGGAGGCCGTGCAGGTGTTCGGCGGCTACGGCTACATGAAGGACTATCCGGTCGAAAAGCTGATGCGCGATGCGAAGGCGATGGACATCGTGCACGGCACCAGTGAGATGCAGCGGCTGCGCATAGCAGCGGCGCTGTACGCCGATTGATCAGAACGGAGAACGCATGGAAATGTTCGAGCGGCTCGCGGAGCACAGACATGAACAGCTCGTGTTCTGCTACGATCCGGACGCCGGCTACAGAGGGATCATCGCCATCCACGACACTACGCTCGGTCCATCACTGGGCGGCACACGCTTCTGGAACTACGCGAGCGACGAGGAGGCCATCACGGATGTGCTTCGCCTCGCCCGCGGCATGACCTACAAGGCCGCTGTCGCCGGGCTCAACCTCGGCGGCGGCAAGTCGGTCATCATCGGCGATCCGCGGACGACCCGCCGCGAGATGATCTTCCGCGCGCACGGCCGCTTCGTCGAGTCGCTCGGCGGCCGCTACTACACCGCGGAGGATGTCGGCACCAGCGTCGAGGACATGGACTACGTCAAGATGGAGACGGAGTACGTCGCGGGCGTGGCGGGCGGCTCCGGCGACCCGTCGCCGGTCACTGCGTACGGCACGTACCGCGGCATCAGGGCATGCGCGAAGGAGAAGTACGGCTCCGACTCGGTCGCGGGCATGACCATCGCCGTGCAGGGCGCCGGCCACGTCGGCTACTACCTGTGCCGCTACCTGGCGGAGGATGGTGCGAAGCTGATCGTTACCGACATCGATCCCGCGCGCGTCGCGCGCGTCGTGAAGGAATTCGGCGCGCAGGCGGTCGCGCCGGACGCGATCTACGGTGTGGACGCGAAGGTGTTCGCGCCATGCGCGCTCGGCGCTATCGTGAACGATGACACGCTTGCGCAGTTCAGGTTCGAGATCATAGCGGGCGGGGCGAACAACCAGCTTGCCGAGGAGCGGCACGGCGACGAGCTGCACCGCCGCGGCATCCTGTACGCGCCCGACTACGTCATCAATGCCGGCGGCCTGATCAACGTCTACGGCGAGCTGAACGAATGGACGTCGGAGCAGGCGAAGCGGAAAGCGGGTGAGATCTACGAGACGCTCGCGCAGATCTTCGAGCTCGCGAAGGAGGCGGATCTGCCGACATACGAGGCGGCCGACCGCGTCGCCGAACGACGCATCGAGCAGGTCGGCTCCCTGCAGCGGACGTGGGTGTAACCGATGATGGATGCACTCCGTACTGAGGACCGCGAGATCTTCGACGCGATCGTTGCCGAGGCAGGGCGCCAGCATTCGTCGCTCGAGCTCATCGCCAGTGAGAACTTCACGTCCACCGCCGTGCTCCAGGCGGCCGGTACCGTGCTCACGAACAAGTACGCCGAAGGCTATCCGGGCAGGCGCTACTACGGCGGTTGCGAGTACGTGGACATCGCGGAGTCGCTCGCGATCTCGCGCGCACTCGAGCTGTTCGGCGCCGATCACGCCAACGTGCAGCCGCACTCCGGCGCACAGGCCAACATGGCCGCGTACATGTCGCTCCTGAAGCCGGGCGACACGCTGCTCGGCATGAGCCTCTCCCATGGCGGTCACCTTACCCACGGCTCGCCCGTCAACTTCAGCGGCCAGCTCTACAACGCGGTCTCCTATGGCGTCGGCGATGACGGCCGCATCGATTACGACAACGTGCGCGACATGGCGCGGCAGCACCGGCCGAAGCTGATCGTCTCGGGAGCGAGCGCATACGCGCGCATCATCGACTTCGCCGCGTTTGCCGACATTGCGCGCGACGTCGATGCACTGCTGCTCGTGGATATGGCTCACATCGCGGGACTGGTCGCCGGCGGCGTGCACCCGAGCCCCGTGCCGCACGCGGACGTGGTTACATCCACGACGCACAAGACACTGCGCGGGCCGCGCGCCGGTTTCGTGCTGTGCCGGTCCGGGCTGGCGAAGGGGATCGACAAGCAGGTATTCCCCGGCATGCAGGGTGGTCCGCTGATGCACATCATCGCCGCCAAGGCCGTCGCGTTCCGCGAGGCGCTGCAGCCGTCTTTCAGGGAATACGCGCGCAGCATCGTCGCGAACGCGCAGGCCCTCGCGGAGTCGCTGATGGATCACGGCTTCGACCTGGTCAGCGGTGGCACGGACAACCACCTGCTGCTGCTCGATCTGCGCAGCAAGGGCGAGCTGACGGGCAAGCTGGCGGAGGCATCACTCGAGCGCGCGCGCATCACATGCAACAAGAATACGGTGCCCGGCGAGCAGCGCTCGCCGTTCGTCACTTCCGGCGTACGGCTCGGCACGGCGGCACTCACCAGCCGTGGCATGGGTATCGCCGAGATGCAGCGGATCGGCGGCTGGATCGCCGCCGTGCTGGGCGCGCCGGAGGACGAGGCCGTCGCCGCCGGCGTCGCCGCGCAGATACGCGAGCTGTGCGAAGCGTTCCCGCTGTACCCGGAGTTCCGCCGGGAACACACCCGCGGCGGGGCGTAGGAGGAACAGACAGGCAAGCCGATGGACGAAGAGCTTTTCACCGCGCTCCAGGCGCGAAACCCGCAGTACCAGGAGGGCGCGTACATCTTCGTGCTGTCCGCGCTGAACTACGTGCTGGAGCGCATGGCGGAGACGCGCCACATCAGCGGCCGCGAGCTGGCGGAGGGCATGCGCGACCTCGCACTCGAGCGTTTCGGCCCCATGGCGCGCACCGTGCTCGAACACTGGGGCATCCGGCAGACGCAGGATGTCGGCCGCATCGTGTTCGCGCTCGTCGAGTGCGGCGTGCTGATCAAGCAGGACGAGGACTCGCCCGACGACTTCAACAACGTATTCGACTTCGACGAGGCGTTCCAGCGCTGACGCGTTCCCGCGCTGAGGCAATGCGCTCTGGCGCGGCGGCACCGCGCCGGCTACCATGGCTGCACGGATTATGCGTGGCACCGGCTGCCGGACGCGGTGCCTTGATGAGGGGAGGGGGGTCGATCGATGGCCGGTGACAGCCAGCACAATTACCCGCAGTGCCGCAAGTGCGACCGCGGCACGATGCTGCCGCTCTCGGACTACGGCAGGGACGGTGCACCGATCACGTTCAAGGCATGGGTCTGCTCGAACCCCGAGTGTGGCTTCAACATTCGTATCGACAACGGCGAGATCAGCTTCGGCCGGACCATCGGCCAGAGCTACAAGTGACCACCGCGCCCAGCTGACGCACCCCATGGGCAGCGACGTCTTCGGTCGGGCCCGTGTGCCCCTGCTCACCGCCGCACAGGCCGCCTCCGCCGACCGCGCCGCGCATGACGCCGGCATCCCCGAACGCGTACTGATGGAGAACGCCGGCCGCGCCGCCGCGCTCGTGCTCGACCGGCTGCACCCGCGCGGCAGCATCGTCGGCGTTGCGGGCAGCGGCAACAATGGCGGCGACCTGCTGGTGATGCTGCGTGTGCTCCACACCTGGGGCAGGGACGCGGCTGTGATCGCCGCCGGCTCGGCACCGCCCGATCCCTCCCTGCTGCACGGCTTCGATCTGGCCATCACGGACGCTGACGACGCGCGAGCGCGACTGATCCTCGCCGGCGCGGACGTCCTCGTGGACGGTATGCTGGGTACCGGCTCCGCCGGCGCGCCGCGCGGCCGCGTCGCAGCGTGGATCGATCTGCTGAACGCGTCGCCGCGCGCCGTCTGCGCCCTCGACCTGCCGTCAGGCGTCGATGCGACATCCGGGGCCGTTACCGGGACCGCGGTCCGCGCCGACCTGACGGTCACGTTCGGCTGGCCGAAGATCGGGCTGCTGCTGCAACCCGCGCGGCAGCACTGCGGGCGGCTGGTCGCGGTCGAAATCGGGTTCGCGCCGTTCGACGAGAATCGCATAGAGGGACCGCTCGCGTTCGCGGTCACGCCGGGCATGGTGCGCGACCGCCTCCGCACCCGCGCTGCCGACGCGCACAAGGGCAGTGCAGGGCGCCTGCTGATCCTGGCGGGAAGCACCGGCATGTCCGGCGCCGCGGCGCTCACGGCCGATGCGGCGCTGCGCGCGGGTGCCGGGCTGCTCCGCATTGCATCCGCGTCCGAAAACCGGGTGATCCTGCAGACGCTGGTGCCCGAAGCGACGTTTCTCGACGCCGCGGCGCTCGAGGCCGACGACCTGGCAGCCATGCACGCCCTCGTGGCGGGGCCCGGGCTTGGCACGAAAGACGACGCACGCGCCGCGCTGCAACGCGCGCTCGACATGACCGCCGGCAGGCCTACGCTGCTCGATGCCGATGCGCTGAACATGCTCGCGGAGCAGTCCGGTGCGCTGCGCGGCATCGGCGACGACCGCGCGCTGGTCGTGACGCCGCACGCGAAGGAGCTGAGCCGGCTCACTGGCGATTCCGTCGAGAGCATTCTCGCCGACGCGCCTGCGGCCGCGCGCGCTGCCGCCGACGCGTTCCACTGCGTCGTCGTGCTGAAGTGGCAGCCGACGCTCGTCGCTGCGCCCGGCGGCACGCTCCTCGTCAACACCGTCGGCTCGTCCGACGCCGCCACTGCCGGCATGGGTGATCAGCTCGCAGGCACGATCGGCGCGCTGCTGGTCGGCGGCGCCGATCCGCTCGACGCTGCCGCGCTCGGCCTCTTCCTCAGCAGCCGCGCTGCCGACATCGCTGCGCTCGGCCGCTCGCTCTCACCGCGCGACGTTTCCGCGCACCTGCATCGCGCGTTCGCCGATCCCGGCCCCGCGACTGCCGACCTGCCGTTCATCACGTTCGACCAGCCGCCACGCCGCTGACGCTGACGCCGCTGACGCCGCTCGCGCCGCCGAACCTCACCGAAGAATTCTGGGGCGTCGGCACTGTGCCGGTATTATACTTGTCCGAATCCGTACCGACCGCACAGGGGCCATGGTGCAAATGACGCAGATCCCGCTCGGGGAGGGTGCCGAGTTCGACCTCATCCGTCGCATCCTGAATGGAAGCACGGGCGGAGCCGGGCTGCTGCCGGAATCGGTACGTGTCGGTCCAGGTGATGACTGTGCAGTCGTGCGCGGCGAGGGCATTGCCATCAGCGTGGACATGTCGGTTGAAGGGGTCCATTTCAGGCGGGACTGGCTCGAGCCGGAGGAGATCGGCTACCGCGCCGCCGCCGCCGCGCTGAGCGACCTCGCCGCCGTCGCTGCGACACCGATCGGCATTCTGGTCGCGCTCGCCGCGAACCCGGAGGATGTGGAGGACGTCGCGCCGCGCATCATGGACGGCGCGCGCGCAGCGGCGAAGGGTGCGAAGGCGATCGTGCTCGGTGGCGACATCGCGCGCACGGCCGGCCCGATGATCGTGGACGTCGTCGTCGTCGGCAACGCGCTGCGTCCTGCACTGCGGCGCGGCGCACGTCCCGGCGACTCGATCTGGGTCACGGGCGAGCTCGGCGCAGCGGCGGCTGCAGTGCGCGCATGGGAGCTCGGCCGCACGCCCGAGCCTGCCGCACGCCTCGCATTCGCATTGCCGACGCCGCGCATCGCTGAAGCCGTATGGCTCGCGGCTCGCGGCGCGATCGATGCACTGATCGACCTGTCGGATGGCCTCGCCGGCGATGTCGGCCATATTGCTGCGGCCAGCGGCGTCCGCATCATCCTCGACGCCGCCGCCATTCCCGCGCATCCGATCCTGCACGTCGTCGCTCGCGACGCGGATGACGTGCTTGCACTCGCGCTCGGCGGCGGTGAAGATTACGAGCTGTGTTTTGCCGCACCGCCCGGCGCTGTCGAGCGCCTCGGCGACGGCTTCCTGAACACCTTCGACCTGGCACTGACCTGCGTCGGCACCGTGCATGAGGGCAGCGGTGTGCTGCTGCGCGACTTCAACGGCCGGGTGAGCGCGTTGCGGCAGACCGGGTACAGTCATTTTGCCTGACGAGAGAGTTTGATGTCTGCCATCAGCAGCGTACACGCACGACAGATCCTGGATTCGCGCGGGAACCCCACACTCGAAGCCGAGGTCACGCTCGAGAACGGCGCTGCCGGCCGCGCGGCTGTGCCGAGTGGCGCATCGACCGGCGAGTTCGAGGCGGTCGAGCTGCGCGACGGCGACAGGAGCCGCTATCTCGGCCGCGGCGTCACCGGTGCGGTGGACAACGTCAACGAGAAGATCGCTGCCGAAGTCATCGGCCTGGATGCGACCGACCAGGCCGATGTGGATCGGCTGATGATCGATCTCGACGGCACGCCCAACAAGTCGGCGCTCGGCGCGAACGCGCTGCTCGCGGTCTCGCTCGCGGTCGCCCGCGCCGCCGCCATGGACGCTGGCCTGCCGCTCTACCGCTACCTCGGCGGACCGAACGCGACGCTGCTGCCCGTCCCGCTCATGAACATCCTGAACGGCGGCGCGCATGCCGCCAACAACGTGGACCTGCAGGAGTTCATGATCGTGCCGGTCGGCATGGACAGCTTCCCCGAGGCGCTGCGTGCCGGCACCGAGATATTCCACGCGCTGAAGAAGGTGCTCAGCGGGCGCGGCCTCGGTACCAACGTCGGCGATGAGGGTGGCTTCGCTCCGGACCTCGGCACCAACGAAGAGGCCATCGAGGTCATCCTGGAGGCGATCGACGGCGCAGGCTACCGCGCGGGCGAGGACGTGCTGCTCGCGCTCGACGTCGCGGCCAGCGAGCTGCACCGCGATGGCGCCTACGTCTTCCACAAGTCCACCAACGAGCGTCGCTCCGCCGCCGAGATGGTCGAGTTCTGGCGCGGCTGGATCGACCGCTACCCGATCGTCTCCATCGAGGATGGCCTCGACGAGAACGACTGGGACGGTTGGCAGACGCTGACCACGGAGCTCGGCGATCGCGTCCAGCTCGTCGGCGATGACCTGTTCGTCACCAACACCGCGTTCCTGCAGCGCGGCATCGAAACGGGCGCCGGCAATGCGATCCTGATCAAGGTCAACCAGATCGGCACCCTGACCGAGACACTGCAGGCGATCGAGTTGGCGAAGCGCAATGGGTACCGTTGCATCATCAGCCATCGCTCCGGCGAGACCGAAGACACCTTCATTGCCGACCTCGCCGTCGCTACGCGCAGCGGCCAGATCAAGACCGGCAGCGCCAGCCGCACTGACCGCGTCGCCAAGTACAACCAGCTGCTCCGCATTGCCGAGGATCTCGGCTCCGTCGCAGAGTACGCGGGCAGGGACGCATTTTGAGAGGGCGACTGCTGCTCGGAACGATACTGCTGGCCGGCGCCGCGTACTTCGCGGTGTTCGGCGGCGACTACGATCTGTTCGATCTCCGTCGCGTACGCCATGAACGCGCGCTCGAGCAGGCACGCGCCGAGTCCACCCGCGCCGACGTCGCACGACTCCGCGCCCGCCGCGACTCGCTCGCGACCGACTCCGCCACCATCGAGCGACTCGCCCGCGAGAGGTACGGCCTCGTCCGCGATGGCGAGCGGCTCTACCGCTTCGCCGATGAGCCCGACGAGCCGGCCGCGGACTCTGCTGGCAACTGATTCCTTCCGGGGGTCGGGGTTCAGGGGGACGTGCTGGACTCCTCGAATGGGTCGTTGGCGGAATTGACCATCGGCGCGGATTTGTTTAACTTTCCCTGCTGTTCCGCTGCCCGGAAAGCATGCTGCCAGAGTAGCTCAGCTGGCTAGAGCGCACGACTCATAATCGTGAGGTCGGGAGTTCGAGTCTCCCCTCTGGCACTATCGTGCGGGGGCCCTGCAGGCATTCAATTGCCTGCGGGGCCTTTGTGTTATTTCGCGGGGTGTGGGGAGGGTACTGTTGAGGCTTCATGGGACAGGCGTGGAGGAGGAGTCGGGTTGACGGCGAGGGGGAGGGGGTGCATGAATACGGTATACATGCTCAACATCACGAACGGCGACAGCGCCGTAACGGCGATCCGCGAGGCGGGCTTCGACGGTCCCATGCTCCCTTGGCAGGACGTGCTCCACGAGGGGCCGGTGCCTGCCGGGCTGTCGCACGACGAGCTTCGGCTGATCCG
The DNA here is from genome assembly GCA_040882575.1 of Gemmatimonadota bacterium. Taxonomy (GTDB): domain Bacteria; phylum Gemmatimonadota; class Gemmatimonadetes; order Longimicrobiales; family RSA9; genus SH-MAG3. The sequence goes on along the minus strand of JBBEBA010000006.1, from coordinate 16,360 downwards.
CAGCCAGTTCATCAGCGACTGCGGCTGGGACAGTTTTGGATCCGTGCTCGGGTCATTTGCCCGGCGCGATGCCGTTCTGGCTGACTTCCGTGCGCACGAGGAAGTGATTCTCTGGTTCGAGCACGATCTCTTCGATCAACTCCAGCTGATCCAGCTTCTGCACTATTTCGCGGGCTGCGAAGCGGGCCGGACGAGGCTCACGCTGACCGTGACGGACCAGTTTCTCGGTCCCGCGCCCTCGGCTGCGGTACGGCAGGTCCACGCCGCGCGCAGTGCGGTCACACCGCAGCAGATCGAGCTGGGCCGGCGGGCGTGGGACGCGTTTCGATCTCCGGACCCGGGCGCAGTCGTCCAGTTCCTGTGCTCCGACACATCCGTCCTGCCGTTCCTGTCGGCCGCACTCCTCCGTCACCTGGAGCAGTTCCCGTCGACGGTGAACGGGCTGTCCCGAACGGAGTCGCAGGCGCTCGAATCCCTGGTCGATGGCGGCAGGACGCTGAGCGAGGCGTTCGTCGCCTCGCAGTCGCGGGAAGAGGCTCGCTTTCTGGGTGACTCCGTGTTCGTGATGTACCTCGAGGAGCTGAGCAACAGGCGGGAGCCGCTCGTCACGCTCGAGAACGGCGCCGCTGCGCTCATGGAGCGCCGGGTGCTTCTGACGCCAGCGGGTCGGGCGGTTCTCGGGGGCCGCAGTGACCGCGTAGCGCTCAACGGCATAAACCGCTGGCTCGGCGGCGTCCACCTGTGCGGCGGCGAGGTCTGGCGCTGGGATCCGGCGCTGCGCCGAGTGCGCCCGGGCGCAGGCGACTTCACGACATCCTGACATGATCCTGACAGTTTCCTGACATACGCGGGTGGTGCAGCACGGTAGTGCCGACGCATACTGATCCGTGCCCCTGGACGACGAATGCCTCACAACTGCCGGCAAGCCGGAAGGCCATGAACGAGAAAGCAACGACCGAGCGGATCCTGATCGTCGAAGATGAGGAGGCCGTGCTGCGCCTGCTGGAGCGCGTGCTGGGCGGCGCCGGCTACACGGAGCTGCGCAGCGTGTCCGACGCGCGTCATGTTCTGCCGACGTTCCGCGAGTGGCAGCCGGATCTCGTCGTGATGGACATCGGCCTGGCGCACATGGACGGCATCGCCGTGATGCAGCAGCTCCGCTCGCGGCTCGCGCCGGACGAGTTCCTGCCCATCCTGCTGGTGACCGGCGATGTGGCACCTGAGACGAAACAGCGGGCGCTCGCTGCCGGCGCCAGCGATTTCCTGCAGAAGCCGTTCGAGTTCCACGAGGTGCTGGTCCGCATCCGTCACATGCTCGAGTTGCGGGGCGTGCAGCGGGAGCTGCGCGAAGGACGGGAGCGTGCCGAGCGGCAGGTGCAGCGGTCGGAGCTGGAGATGGTGCGGCGACTCACGGCCGCGGCACGGTTCCGCAATCCGGAAGGCTCCGATCCCGCCCTGGTCGGCGAGCTGTCCGGGCGGATTGCGAGGTCAATGAGCCTGGCGGACAAGGATGTGGACGAGATCCGGCTGACGGCGCCGCTGCACGATGTCGGCATGATCGGCATCTCCGATGAGCTGCTCAGCAAACAGGGCAGTCTGTCGCTCGAGGAGCTGGATCAGATCAGGGCACACACATCGATCGGCGCGCGCATCCTGGCGAACAGCGACAGCCGGCTGCTCCAGCTCGCGGAGGAGATCGCGCTGTACCATCACGAGTGCTGGGACGGCAGCGGCTACACGCCCGGCCTGTCGGGACCGTCGATCCCGATCGCCGCCCGCATCGTGGCCGTCGCCGAAACGTTCTGTGCCATGACCTCCGATCGCCCGTATCGCAGCGCGCGCTCGGTCGAAGACGCCGTCTCCTGGATCGAGAGCCAGTCGGGCCTGCGTTACGATCCGGACGTGGTCGGCGCATTCATGCGCGTCGTCGCGATGGAGGGTCTCCCGCTGCTGCAGGCGCAGTCGTCCGAGTAGAGGCGCGCCTCCTGTCGCGGGAGACGCGCCCTTCGTCCATCAGTCGCAGGAAGCCGCTACTGTTCGGCCTGCGGGCACGTGACCGGCCGGATGCGACGGCCGTGGAACACATCGGCCTCGATCCGGTGCGTCTTGAAGACGCGGCTGATCAACTCGTTCAGCTTCGGATCGTACGCCGCGAATTCTTCCGGCGTCTCCACCTTGATGTTGCCCGCGAAGCACTCGCCGTAGTTCGAGAAGAACCACCACTGCACGCCTTCCGCCCAGTACTCGCCCGGGTTCGTCCTGGCGTAGTGGTTGCCGCCACGCGTGTTGATGTACTTGCCTGCCGCCATCGCCTCGTCGTACGCCGCGCGGATCTCCTCCTGCATCGCGGGATCGACGTCCCGGACGGCGCTGTTGATCGCGTGCGCGAACTCATGCACGAAGATGTGCTCGCCCCAGTACCGCGTGCCCGGGTAGCCGAGCAGGTTCTCCTCAGCGCCCGTGGTCGGGTTGCCGCCCATGCCGCGCGAGCGGTTCGCGTGGTAGTCGCGGTCCTCCTGCGTCGCCGGGTCGTTGCGCGTGCGGCCGCTGTTCGGCGCGCGGAAATGCGCGTACTCCGGCAGATCCATCGTCATTTCCGTCTCCGCGAATACGCCCGTCCGCCAGTTCCGACGGATCATCGACTCGCGCAGGTCGGGCCGGTGCGCGAGCATCGCGTTGACGATGTCGCGCATGACCAGCAGCGCTACGTCCGGCACCTTGTCCGACGCGAGCACCGGGATGCCCAGCGCGTCGACGTACTTGCTGTAGAACGGATCGACAGCGAGCGATGCTGGCACCGGCTGCACGAACGCTGCCGCGTAGTCGTGGATCAGCTCCACCGGATTGCCGGTCTCTGCTCGCAGCTTCGCGCGCTCAGCACGATCGGTTTCCGCGCGCGCACGTGCATCCGCCTCCGTCCGCCGCGCCTGCTGCGCCTCCACCGGCGCGCCGGCGGTGGCGCTCAGCACCGCGGTGGCCGCTGCCATGATCATCCAGTTGCGCATAGGGGGTCCTCCTTCATCAGGGTACTTGGCGAACGGGCTGGACGCGGAGTATTTCCGGGCGTCACCGTGCGCGTCCGCATGCTGCTTCGGTGCGGGAGCTGGAATTTTCGGGGCTTCCTGACTCCGGCATGGTGGTCCCGTGGTGCGCGTCTGTCAAGAGGAGAACGCGGGTGGAACAATGTCCTTGGTTGCAGTTTCTGTCCTGGTTGCCGTTTCCCTGAACGGATGGGCGGGGCCGAGGGGACTGTTGAGGCTTCATGGGTCGGACGTGGAGGAGGAGTAGGGTTGCCGGGAGCGGGTGGGGGCGGCGGCCGCAGCACGGCGGGCGCGGGTCCAGTCGGGATCGCACGACTGCACCAGCCGCGTGAGCGCGCCGACGACGCGATGCAGAATCGCGCGCGCCCCTTCAATGTCCAGCTCCTCGAGCAGCCCGCGGTCCACGAAGCTGTCCAGCACCGCCGCGGCCTCCGTGCCCGATCGTCGCGCGATGCGGTAGAACCTAGCCTTCTCCTTCGGCGCGAATTCACCGGCCCCTTCCGCCGTATTGAGCGTGATCGAAAGCGATGCCCGACGCAGCTGATCCAGCTGCTCCGCATACCCGCGCGGCACGCGCTTCATCAGCGACTCGACCTCACGCGTGAACGCCCGCGCCATGTTGTATGCGTCGAGCTTGTCCTGATCGAACAGGATCCGACGATTCGATTTGTCCATGCGTCCACTATCGCCGCGCACCCCGGGCGGCACGATAGCAGATGAGGCCAGGATCGGCCGCCCCCCACCCCCACCCCTCAACCCAACTCCTCCCCCACGTCCGACCCATGAAGCCTCAACAGTCCCCTCCACCGCCCCCCCGAAGCTCCGTCAACTGGTAAGGGTCGTTATTCCATTGTATCTTGCGCCCTCACCAACTCCCGGATCCTCAAAAAGACTGGTCATGACCAAAGCAGCAACACGCGCAACCCGCCCCTTCGAAGTGAGACGCTCGAGCATCCAGGGCCGCGGCGTCTTCGCGACGCGTCGGATCCCGAAGGACACGCGGCTGATCGAGTATGTCGGCGAGGTCGTCGATGAGGATGAAGCGGACCGACGCTATCCGTGGAACGACGATGAGCCTCACCACACTTTCCTGTTCAGGCTCGAGAGCGGCGACGTGATCGACGCCGGCCCGCGCGGCAATGCTGCGAAGTACATCAACCACTCGTGCGATCCGAACTGCGAGGCCGTCGAGGAGGATGGCCGCATCTTCATCGAGACGATCCGCGACATAGGCAGAGGCGAGGAGCTCGTGTACGACTACAATTTCGTGCTCGACGAGCCGCACAACGCAGCGAACAAGAAGCTGTACCCGTGCCGCTGCGGTGCGAAGAAGTGCAGGGGCACCATCCTCGCGAAGAAGCGCTGAGCCGTGAACGGGCCGACGTGGCTGTCGGTGCTGCCGCCGCTGCTCGCGATCGTGCTCGCGATCGGCACGCGGCAGGTCTACTTCTCCCTGGCAGCCGGTATCTGGCTCGGCTGGACGATCCTCGTCGGCGGCAATCCGCTCACCGGCCTGGGACGCGCGATCGACGAGACCGTGCTCGTGCTCGGCGACCCGGGCAATGCAAAGGTCATCCTGTTCACGCTCGTGATCGGCGCGCTGATCGCGACGGTCGAGGCATCGGGCGGCGTTCGCGGCTTCGTGAACTGGGTCGAGCGTCGCGAGTTCGTGACCAATGGACGACGTGCGCAGCTGCTCGCGTTCCTCATCGGCGTCATCATCTTCATCGAGTCGAACATCACGGTGCTCGTCGCCGGCGCGATCAGCCGGCCGCTCTTCGACCGGTTCCGCGTGTCGCGCGAGAAGCTGGCGTACATCATCGATTCGACGTCGGCGCCGATCTGCATCCTGATCCCGCTGAACGCGTGGGGCGCATACGTGATCGGGCTGCTCGGCGAGTCGGGCATCGGCAGCCCGCTGAACGTGTTCGTCGCATCGATCCCGCTCAACTTCTACGCGATCGCTGCGGTACTGATCACATGCTCGATGATCGTCTTCGGCATCGACATCGGCCCGATGAAGAAGGCCGAGGCGCGCACGCGCGGCGGTGAGCTGCTGTGGCCGGACGCGAAGCCGATGCTGGATCCGGAGGTGCTCGCGCCCGCGCCCAACCAGAAGATCCCGCCCCGCGCGTACAACATGTTCCTGCCGATTCTCGCAATGATCGCGACCATGCCGATCGGCCTGTTCGTCACGGGCGGGGGCGACCTGCGCGCCGGCTCGGGTTCGACCAGCGTGCTGTGGGCGGTGCTGGTCGGGCTCACTGTCGCGTGGCTGCTGCTGCTCGCGCAGCGCGCGTTCTCCGTGGACGAGCTGACGCGGACTGCGTTGAAGGGCGCTGGCGGCCTCATGAGCATGGCGCTCGTGCTGCTGCTCGCGCTCGCACTCGGCGCCGTCGCGCAGCAGCTCGGCACCGGTGTCTACATCGCCCAGGTCACCGCCGGGCTGCTGCCGCCGAGCGTGTTCCTGCCGCTCGTGTTCCTCGTCGCGTCCGGCATCGCGTTCTCGACCGGCACGAGCTGGGGCACGTTCGCCATCATGATCCCGATCGCCGTGCCGGCCGCGCAGGCGCTCGGCATGCCGCCGGAGCCGTTCGTCGCGGCAGCGCTCTCTGGCGGCATCTTCGGCGATCACGCCTCGCCGATCAGCGACACGACCATCATCTCGTCCATGGCCGCCGCGACCGACCACATCGATCACGTCCGGACCCAGCTGCCCTACGCGCTCATCGGCGGAGCACTCGCGACTGTGGCCTTCGCCGTCACCGGCGCCGTGGTGGGATAGGCCCCGGAATCACGCCCCCTCCCCCCACCCCTCAACCCAACTCCTCCTCCACGCCTGACCCATGAAGCCTCAACAGTCCCCTCCGCCCCCCCGATGAGGCCCCGCAACGCGCCGGCCCCCTTCGTCACGCCCCAGCCGGCGCCAGCACCGCACCCGCAGCCGCGCCCGCCTCTCCCCGCGCCAGCCGCTTCCGTTCCGCCCTCCGCTCGAAGATCAGGTACAGCGCCGGCGTGACGGTCAGCACGAGGACCGTCGAGCTGGACAGGCCGCCGATCAGCGCGTAGGCGAGCGCGTTCCAGATGTTCTGGTCGGCGGTCTCGCTGAAGAGCACCAGCGGCAGCAGCCCGCAGATGGTCGTCAGGCTGGTCATCAGGATCGGGCGTACCCTCTCGATCGTGCCCCTCTCCACCGCCTCGGCCAAAGCCAGCCCGTATCTTCGCCGGAGCTGGTTGATGTGGTCGACCAGCAGGATCGCATTGTTCACGACGATTCCGCCCATCATGATGACGCCGACGTACGCCTCGCGTGTGAACGATGCGCCCGTATAGAAGAACAGCAGGAACACGCCGATCAACGCCATTGGCACGGTGAGCAGCACGCAGAGCGGCTGCTTCATCGACTCGAAGACGGCGGCGGTCACCATGAAGATCAGCAGGATCGAAACCGCGAGCACGCCGTAGATCTGCGTCCGCTCCTCTGCCGACCACGCCCAGGACTGCCGGCCCTCGATCGCATAGCCGGGCGGCAGCTCCGTCGCGTTGATTGCCGCGTCCCGCACGAGGTCGCCGAGCTTGGGCGGGCCGAGGAACTCGTAGCTGACCTGCCGCTGATACTGCTGGTTCTCCCGCACGACGACGTTCAGCACATTCCGCTCGCTCAGCGTCGCGACCTCGCCCAGCCGCACACCCGAGCCGGTCGGCGCGGGCAGCAGCAGGTCGTTCAGCTGCTGCATGTCCATGGTCTGATAGCCCGCCAGCTTCGCGGAGAACAGCAGCTCCTCGCCGCCGACGCGCACGAACGCGTTCTGCGTGCGGCCGCGCACGGCGGCACTCACGGCGGCGACGACATCGCGCGCGGACAGGTCGTGCATGGCGAGGCGGGCACGATCGATGTCGAGGACCAGCTCCGTCGCCTTGTCGCGGTCGAAGAAGCTGCCGGCCGAGTTGGTGTCCACCTCGCGGATGCGCGAGAACGTCGCCAGCCTGCGGCCGAGGTCCTCGGCGATGGCCTGCACGCGCTCGTAGTTGTAGCCGAGGATCTTGATCGAGTAGTTGGGCGGCGAGCCGCCGCCGCCGTAGAACGATGGACCGATGCCCGTGACGCGCACCTCTGCGCCGCCGTAGCCGAGCGAATACTGGTACATCTGCTCCTTCACGGCGAGCGGGATGTCCGTGAGCTCGAGCTCCGCGGGGAAGTAGATGTTGATCGCCGCGTTCTGGGTGTAGACGTTGGTGACGAAGCGCTCGACCTCCGGCATGACGCGCAGCCGGTCCTCGAAGTAGCGCGCCATGTCGTCCGTCCGCTCCAGCTCCTCGCCGCGCGGCAGACGGATGCTGACGTTGACGCGCGTGCCCTGCGCGCCCCAGCCGCCAGCCCAGATCTGCCCGCGCGTGACGTACTTGTCGAACATGTGGTACGACCCGCCGAGCAGCAGCACGACGAGTGCGATGCTCAGCCACGGCCATGCGAGCGTGCCGCGGATCATGCCGCCGTACAGCCGCACGACCCACGAGCCGCGGGGAATCGGCGGCAGGATCGCGATACCGTCATCCGCCCGCTTCGGCGCAAGACCGACGTGCGGGTCATTGCTCGACTGCACTGCGCCGAGCAGCTGTGCGCCGAGCGCCGGAATGAACGTGAACGCGACGAACAGGCTGGCGACGAGGCTGAGTCCGACCACGATCGCGAGCGGCACGTAATACACGCGCAGCTCGCCCTGCAGGTAGACGAACGGGATCAGCACGACCACGGTCGTGCCGGTCGCGGCGAGGATCGGCAGCACGACCTCGCGCGCGCCGCGGTCCGCCGCGAGCTCGGCAGTCTCGCCGCGACGACGCCGGCGATACATGTTCTCGAGCACCACGATCGCGTTGTCTACCACGAGACCGAACCCCATGGCGAGGCCCATCAGCGTCAGGATGTTCAGGCTGTAGCCGGCGAAGTACAGGATGTTGACGGTGATCAGCATGGCGAACGCGACGGTCGCGAACACGATCATCGCAGCGCGTGCGGAGCGCAGGAACAGCAGGAGCACGACGAGCACGATCATCGCCGAGATGATCGCGCGGTTGCGGAGGTCCGAGAGCTGCCGGCGGATGTCCACGCTCTGGTCGCGGTCGAGGATCACGCGCATGCCGGCCGGCAGCGATGGCGCGATCGCATCGACGTGTGCGTTCACCGCATCCGCCATGGCCACGGTGTTGGAGCGCGGCTGTTTGTAGACGTTCAGGGCGAACGCGGGGTAGCCGTTGACGCGGTAGTGGCTGGTCGGCTCTTCGAATGTGTCGAACACGCGCGCCACGTCTTCCACACGCACGACGCGGCCCTGGTCCGTGAGCAGGGGCAGCGTGCGGATCTCCGCGGCCGACTCGGCGCGCTGGCGGATCGTCAGCGTACGGTTCGTGCCGGAAGCGGTCTCGACGACGCCCGCCTCCTGCACGATCTCCATGTTCGCGATCCGCTGCGTCACGTCGGCGACCCGCAGGCCGAGCGCGTTGATGCGGTCCTCGTTCAGCTCGATCGCAAGCATGCGCGCGCGTCCGCCGTTCAGCACGATGTCGCCGACACCATCGATCTGCTGCAGCTCCGCCACCAGGTTGGCCTCGGCGTACTCGCGCAGGTACTCGAGCAGGTACGGTCCGGTCATGGTGTACGTCAGCACCGACTGCTGCTGGTCGCGGAACTCCTCCGGCACGTACATCTGAACCTGCGGCGGGCGCGCGCCGACGGGCAGGTCACGCTCGATCGATGCGAGCCGTTCGGACAGCTCGAGCCGCGCGAACTCCATGTCCGTCTCGCGCGAGAACTGGACGTCGATCGACGTCGTGCCCTCGCGTGACTGCGAGACGATCTTCTCCACGCCGCGCACCTGCTGGATCGCCGCCTCGAGCGGCGCAGTCAGGAACGCCTCTACTACCTCCGGCGAGCTGCCGGCCCACGACGCACCGACCGACAGACGCGGCAGCGACGTGTCGGGCAGCAGCTCGAGCGGGATGTTGCGGAACGCGGCAAAGCCCAGTGCGGCGATGGTCAGGTAGATCATCGAAACCGCGATCGGCCGGCGAATCGACTGGCGGATCATGCGTCGCTGCCCGCGCGCTCGGCCGTGACGTAGCCCGCCTCGACGAGCGGCGGGCCCGCAGTAACGGGGCCGGCGAAGCCGGCAGGCTCGCGCCGTGCGGCAGTGCGACCAACCGACCAGTCGCGCAGGTCGTCGATCAGCTCGTAGACGACCGGGATCACGATCAGCGTGAGAATTGTGGACGTGAACAGGCCGCCGAACACGGCGATCGCGAGCGGCGCCTGCAAGCCGGCGCCCGGTCCGATCGCGAGCATCATCGGCGTGATCGCGAGCATGGTCGTGATCGTGTTCATGACAATCGGGCGCAGGCGTGACCGGCCGGCCTCGAGAATCGCGTCGCGGGTGGCGAGCCCCTCGCGTCGGAGCTGGTTGATGAAGTCGATCTTGACGACCGCGTCGTTGTCGACGATGCCGACCAGGATCACGAGCCCGATCAGCGACACCGTGTTGATGCCTGCGCCGAACAGCCACAACGCGAAAATGGCGCCGATCAGGCCGAGCGGGACGCTGAGCAGCACGGTGAACGGGTGGACCAGCGACTCGAACTCGGCGGCCAGGATCATATAGACCAGCAGCACGGCGAGCGCGAACGCGAGACCCAGCTCGCGGAAGCTGCGGTCCATCTCCTCGTTCTCGCCGCCGATGTCGTAGCGCAGCGACGACGGCGGCGGTGCGGCGGAGACCGTCGCCGCGACAGCGCCCACGGCGCGCTCGACGTCGTTGTCCGCGGCGTCCGCGTACACACGCACGACGCGGCTCTGACCGAGCCGCTGGATCTCGACCGGCCCGACCGACTCGCGAACGTGGATCAGCTCGCGCAGCGGGATGCCGTCGATGTTCATGGTCTCGAGAGTCGCGAGCGAGCGGCGGTCCTGCTCCGGCAGCCGCACGATGATCGGGATCTTGCGGTCGAACGAGACGAACTGCGTCGCCTCGCGACCACGCATCGAGCCGTCGATCACATTCACGATCGTGACCGGGTCGATGCCGTACGCCGCCGCGCGCTCGCGGTCGATCTCGATGACGAACTCCGGCTGGCCGAGCTCGGCGCCGACGCGCACGTTCGTGACTTCCGGCACGTTCGCGAGCCTGCCTGCCACGCTGCCCGCGTACAGCATCGCGGCCTCGAGGTCATCGCCGCGGATCCGCACGGCCAGGTCCGCCTCGCCCGCGCCGAGCAGCTTGCCCAGCGCCGTCGCATGGCCGGTCTCGAGCGTGACACTGCCGCGCGGCAGTGCTGTCAGCTTCGGCCGCAGCCGGTCGAGCACCCGCGACGTCGGCTCGCCGCGATGCAGCCGCACCTCGAGCATGGCGGTGTTCAGGCCGGACCGCTCCTCGTCCATGCCGACCATCGCCGCCTGCCGCCCGACGCGCGTGAAGACGGCGTCCACCGCTTCGTCCTCGCGCACCAGCCTCTCGAGCGCGGCCGCGTACTCCGACGTGGTCTCGAGCGGTGTGCCCCGCGGCAGGCTGATCCTCGCCCGGAACTCGCCCTGGTCGACGTCGGGCAGCACGCTGCGCGGCAGTGATAGCGCGAACGGGATCGTGATCAGCAGCAGCAGCACCGCCGTCAGCACGACGCGCCCGCGGTGCTGCAGCGCCCACGCGAGCGTGCGCTCGTAGCTTTCCGCGAGACGCGCCCAGCCGCGGTCGAACGCGTCGAGCGGCCGCCGGAACACGCGGCCGAACAGGCCCGGCTCGCGAGCGTCGCCGAGCTCGCCATCCCAGCGCGCGCCCATGGTCGGGAGCAGCGTCACAGCGACGAGCAGGCTCGTCAGCAGCGAGAAGCCGACCGCGAACGACAGCGCCGCGAACAGCTCGCCGGCCACGCCCTCGACGTAGATGATCGGGCCGAACACGGCGATGGTCGTGAGCGTCGATGCCGTGATCGCGCGCTGTACTTCCTCGGTGCCGATCGCCGCTGCAGCGGCCGCGCTCAGCCCCTTCTCGCGGTGGCGGAAGATGTTCTCGATCACGACGATCGAGTTGTCCATCAGCATGCCCATGCCGAGGGCGAGGCCGCCGAGGCTCATGATGTTGATCGACACGCCCGTCGCGTGGAACAGCGCGAACGTCGTCACGACGGAGATCGGGATGGCGAGCGCTATCGCGACCGGGTAGCGCGGATCGCGCAGGAACATGACCAGCACGAGGAACGCGAGCGCCGCGCCCAGGATCATGTCGCGGATCAGGTTCGAGATCGCGCCCGAGACGAAGCCGGCCTGGCTCATGGCGACGTCCACCTGCACCTCGTCGTACTCGACGCGCAGCTGATCCAGCACCTCGTCCACCTGCTGCGCGACCTCGACCGTGTTCGCGCCGGACTCCTTGAAGATCAGGACGCCGATCGCCTCGCGGCCGTTGTAGCGCGCGATCGATTCGCGGTCGCGGTATCCGTCCTCGATCTCCGCCAGATCGCGTAGCAGCACGCTGCCGTCCGGGGCGGGGCTGGCGGCGCTCGTCGCGCCACCGCCGGAGGACCCGGCTGCCGATCGCTGTGCGACGACGATGCTGCCGATCTGCTCGACCGTCTGCAGCTCGCCCAGCGTTCGCAGTGCGTAGCGGAACCGGCCGCGGCGGATCGTGCCGGAGGGCGAGCTCGCGTTCGCGGCGGCGAGTGCGCTCGCGATCTCCTCGATCGTCACACCGTAGCTGGCGAGGCGGGTCGCGTCCACGTTCACGTGGATCTCGCGCTCGAGTCCGCCCGTCACTGCCGCCTGCGCGACGCCGTCGATCTGCTCGAGGCGGCGCCGGAACACGGACTCGGTCAGGTCCTTCAGCGACCAGAGGTCGCCCGCGCCCGCGACGCTGATCGCCATGACGGGCTCGCTGCGCGGGTCCGTGCGCAGCACGACCGGCCGCTCCGCGCCGTCGGGCAGGGTGCCGCGCAGCCCGTCCACCTTTTCGCGCACATTCAGCGCGGCGAAGTCCATGTCCGTGCCCCACGCGAAGCGCAGCACGACCATCGAGACGCCCTCGCGGCTCGCGCTCTCCATGTTCTCCACGCCCGGCACGCGCGCGACCGCCTGCTCGATCGGCTCCGTCACGCGTCGCTCGATCTCCGCCGGCCCGGTCTCCGGGTTCGTCGTGTAGATCACGAGCTTCGGGTAGGCGACGTCCGGCAGCAGATCGACCGGCAGCCGCGTGGACGACAGCACGCCGAGGAAGACGACGGCGACGAAGAACATCGCGACGGCCACGGGCCGCGCGATCGACAGGCGGGGCAGAGACATGGCTCAGAGCTCCAGTCGCGAGCCGAGTATCTCTTCCAGGTCGATGCGGGCGAGCAGGAACGCGAAGCGCGCGTTCAGCGCCTCGCGCTCTGCCTGGGACGTGCGATCGATGACGGCCTGCAGCTCCGTGAAGCTGCCGCCGCCGAGGCCGTAGCGTTCCAGCGTCAGCTCGAGCCGCTCACGGCTGAGCGCCGCCCGCTCCTCGGCCAGCTGGAGCGCGCGGTACGCGTTCGTCACGTCAATGACCGCGCTCCGTACCTGCTGCTCCGCAGTGAGGCGGGCGAGGCGGAGGTCGTGCGCCGCGTCGTCTGCCGCCGCGTCGGCCTGCTCGATTGCGGCCGCCGTCTGGAAGCGGCTGAAGAGCGGCAGGCTCACGCCGAAGCCGAAGCTGAGGCCGGAGTTCGGCAGGTCGATATCGCCGATCGCGCCGAAGTCCTGCGCACTGACCGATCGGCTGTAGCCCGCGCTCGCGCTGATGGTCGGAAGCCGTGACGCCCCCGCTGCGGAGCGACGGTGGCCCGCGGCACGCAGTGCGGCCTGCCGCTGCAGCACGGTCGGGCTCGAGGCGAGCGCGCGCGCGACCAGCTGGTCGACGTCCAGCGCGGCTGGGTCGAACACCGCGGGCAGCACCGTGTCGAGCGCCAGCGCGCTCGGCGGCTCGATGCCGATCGCCGTGGACAGCGCCAGTCGCACCTTGTCGGCTTCGCCGCGGACGCGAGCCAGGTTCTGCTCTGCGATGAGCACGTCCTCCTGCGCACCGAGCAGGTCCACGCGGTTGCGCGCGGCGAGGCGCATCAGCTCCTCGGTCCGCTCCAGCCGCTCGCGCGCCGACGCGAGCAGCTGCTCCTCCAGGGCGATGTCGCGCGTCGCCCGCACCGCCTGGTAGAACGCGCGCGACACCTGCGCCGTTACCTGCACCGCCGTCGCGTCGACCGCCGCTTCGGTCGCCGCGTAGAGTGCGCGCTGCTCGGCAGGGCGGCGCCACATTGCGGCGTCGAAGAGTGTGAGGCTGCTGCTGATGCCCTGGCTCGCGCTGCTCGATCGGAACGTCGACGACTGCGGCCGCTCGATCACCTCGCCGAACTCGTCCTCCGCTATTATCCTGCGCGAGCTCGACCCGCCGAAGCTCAGGCTGGTGGACAGGCTCGGCAGGAACGCGCCCCACGCCGACCGGACCGACGCCGACGCGACATCGAGATCGTTCGTCGTCCGCTGGTACACCGGGCTGTACTCGCGCGCGAGTGCGAGTGCGTCCTCCAGCGTCAGCACGGCCGGGAGCTGCTGCGCCATGAGCGGCGTCGCTGCGCCGACGGCTGAAGCTGCGACGACGACGGCTGCGATGACGACGGCGACGCAGCGTGCGACGGAGCTCGGGTGCGCGCTCATCGTACGCGGCTCCCTTCGGTTGCCAGCGCATTGTCTACGACACGCACCGGCGCGTCGTGCATCAGCGTGTAGTGGCCGCCGACCAGCACGATCTCGCCCGGCGCCACCATGCCGTCTTCGGGGCCCTCCTCGAGGATCTCGACCTGCGTGTCGTTCATGAGCCCGGGGTTCACGTACCGCCACTTCGCACGACCGTCCTCATACACGAACAGCATGTTGCGGCGGTCGCGCTCGAGGATCGCGTCCCGCGGCACCAGCACGCGGTCCGGGAACCGGCGCGCAGCGAGCGATGCCTGCGCATACATGCCCGGCAGGATCCGGCCCGACGCGTTCGCCACCATGATGCTGACGCGCGCAGTGCGCGTCGTCTGTTCGACGATCGGGTTGATCGACGCGATCCGTCCCTCGAACACCTCGCCGGGGAACGCCGCAAACGTGACCCGTGCTGTGCGCCCCGGCGCGAGGAAGCCGATCTCGCTCTCGAGCACCTGCGCCTCGACCTTGATCGGGTCCATCGCCTGGATCGTCAGCACCTCGTCGCCCGCCGACACGTACTGGCCGGGCACGACCTGCAGATTCGCGACCCGCCCGCCGAACGGCGCCGTCAGTCGCGTGCGCGCGAGCTGCAGCTCCGCGCGCGCAATCGCGACGGCCGCGGCATCGAGCCCGCTCCGCGCACGCGCCGCGCTGTCCCGCTGCGCGCGCATGCGCGCGTCCTCCATGCGGTCGTCGCCCAGCGTCAGCTCGCGGTACTGCGCCTCCGCCTGGCGCAGCTGCGCGAGCGCTGCCTCTCGTTCGAGCTGGTACTCCGTCGGATCGATCTCGATGACGACGGTGCCGCCCGCCACATTCTGGTTCTCCGCCACCCGCACCGCGCGCACCTGACCCCCGACCTGCGCACGCAGCACCGTCTGCTGACGCGACGCCGCCTCGCCCTGCGCGCTCACCGCCAGCACCAGCGTGTCCAGCAGCACCGCAGCACCCTCGACCGGGATCAGGATATCCGTCTCGAACTGGTCAGCTGCCGATACGTCCGGCAGGTCACCGCTGGCGCCGCCGGCCCCCGGCGCGGCCGCATCCCTCTGCCCGTTGATGCGCAGGTACGCACCCGTGCCCAGCAGTGCGAGTAGCAGCACGACGGAGGATGCGACGATCACTCGCTTCGACAATCTCATGACACGCGTCCCCGGAGGTGTGTGGATCTGACTGCAGATGCGTTACGGCAAACCGAAATGCGCGCGAAGGCAGGGAGCGCGCGGTGGTGTCTCACAAACTGTCCCATTTCACGCGCGGGCGCAACCCGGACGACGGTAGTCATGGTAGCCCGACCGCGTCATCATTGGCATCTGATGCAGCACCGCTCTGATGAGATGCAGCGACACTGCGGCGGGTTGCCCCGCCGCCTGCCGGGATAGCGGTGCTACTGCGGGCAGTACCAGACGCCGTCCTCCTCGAAGCACTCTGCGCTCGGAGGCGGACACGGCTCTCCGTCGCACGAGCAGTACAACGTGCCCCCTATCCAGTAGCAGTCCGTGCCGGGCTCAGCGACGCCCATCGCTGCAGTGACGATGGTTCCGCTGAAGATGCACCAGACCGCGAACAAACAAGCCGCCATGATCCTGCGCATACGCACCTCGGTTTGAAGGGTTCATTCGAACCAAGGTGTGGAAGGGCGGTAGGGTCGAAACTACCATGGTCGATCCGGACAGTGTGCGGGCTGGCAGATGGCACTTGTCAGGACGGATCGGCAGGCTCCAGCGGCCGTAGCCATCTACGCTGGCGCAGCGCGGGGCCCTGGTCAGGAAATATCGTCATTACCTGCTCGACTCGACGTTGTGCCTCGAGGTCGTCACCACAGAGCAGCAGCGCGTACGCGGCGAACTGGAGGAGCTCGGGCTGAGCCTCGAAATACGGCTCGCTCGACGAGATTATCGCCCTGGCGCTGTCGGCATGGCCGGCCTGTGCGAGGGCGGCAGCGCGCACCATCCGGAGGACCCTGAGATTTGCGGTCCGTACCCCTGGTGCATCGTTACGGACGGACCTCTCTGCTACCGGATCCGGGTGTACATCCGAATCTGTCCAGGCCGCCAGTGCGAGACCACAATACGTGGATGTAATGCTTCAGTGGCGTCCATCCAGGTGTAGCCGTCGCATCTGTTAATTTCCCGATTGTTCAAGTATATGATCTTTCGGGATCTCTCAAGTGGTCGGCAAGCCTTCCCTCCTATACACCTGGTCAGGTTAGCAGAATTCCAGGGTCAAGCACCGGAGTACAATTCGGCCCTCCTGAAGATGGAGCTGCTGCCGACAATACGGTAGCGGCGTTTCAGCTGCGCGACAGACTCGTCGTGCAGTGGGGCGAAGGGTTTCGCGGTATGGCCTCGCTAGCCGACATCGAAAAGGTTTCGACCGCCGTGTTTCACCTGCGGGATGGCCACAGGCTCGAGGTCTCCAACAACGTGCCTCGCTTGGACTATGCGTTTGGCTCGCGCGCATACACTTTGGCGTCAAACCCCTATCCACTCATCCGCGTGTATGAGGTATTGAACAACCAATGAAGAGTTATCGTCAGAAGTTGTGGATCGGCAGTTGATGGGATGAAAAAGGCGGCGTA
>JBBEBA010000005.1:0-8609 GCA_040882575.1 Gemmatimonadota bacterium | reverse complement strand
ACGCGGCGGCGGACCGGGCGCGGAGGCGGGCTACGTGCACACTCGACTCGGCGATTGCGCCGGCCTGGGGCGTTGACCGGCTACGAGGCGGCAGAACTGCACAAGTGCGCAGGCGCGGCGCGTCACGTGTGGAGTTTTCCGCTTCCGAGACGGGTAACCTGCACAACCCGGCAGTTCCGGACCGTCGAGTGTGCAATTGTCCGCGTTCGGGCGCCGGCGCGGCCCGACACCTGCCGCGAGGCGGGGTCGTAACGCTAGCCGAGCCCGAACGCCCGCAGCAGGTCGTTGCCGACCGCCCACACCATCAGCAGCAGCAGCAGCACGAAGCCGACCTGCGAGAGCCGCATCCGCTGGGTGAACGAAAGCGGCCGGCCGCGTATTCCTTCGATGCCGAGGAAAACGAGGTGCCCGCCGTCGAGCACGGGAATCGGCAGCAGATTGAGCACGGCGAGGTTCACGGACAGGATGGCCATGAAGCCGAGGAACGCTTCGGCGCCGAGCCGTGCGACTTGGCCGCTCATCTGGCCGATCATGATCGGTCCGCCGATGTTGCGCGCGGAGTGGCGCCCCGTGAACATGCCGGCGAGGAAGTCGACGGTGAGGACGGTGATGTCCCACGTCTGCGTCGCGCCGTGCGCGACGGCGCGCAGCGGCCCGATCCGCTCTCGCGGCAGCTGTGCGTCCTCGCTCGCGTACGGGGGGTGCACGTCGATGCGGCCGGCCGTCACGCCGTCGTCGAAGGTGGTGTCGCGCGGCGTGATCGTCGTTTCGAAGCGGGTGCCATCGCGTTCGACGACGAGCGGCAGCGGCTCGCCCGGGCTGCGCTCGACGGCGGCCACGAGCTGCTGCCAGGTCTCTATCGGGCGGCCGCCCGCCTCGACGACGCGGTCGCCGGCCTCGAGACCGGCCGCGGCGGCCGGACCGCCCGGCAGGACGTCGCCCAGGTGCGACTCGACATTGTTCGCGGGCCTGAGCGAGCCGATCACGCGCGCGCGCTCCTCGTCGGCAACCGGCAGCTCGAAGACGACCGGCGGTGCGTCCTCGAACGTGAGCGTGGTGCGGCCGTGGCCTGTGCGCGTGAGCGCGAGCTGCAGGTCGCGCCAGGTCGAGACGGGCTCGCCGTTGACCGCCGTCACGCGGGCACCCGGCTCGACAAGCGCGAGCGCCTCCGACTCCGGCGTCAGCAGCTCCTCGACGACGTCACCTACGCGCGGCCCGGGATCCGCCGCCACGCCCCAGACGGCGGCGATCAGCGTGAACGCGAAGAGTGCGAACAGCATGTTCATGATGACGCCCGCGGAAATGACGAAGGCGCGGGCGGGCAGTGACTTGGAGTCGAAGTCGCGCGGGCTCGGCGTCCGCGCCTCGACCTCCCCCTCCGTCGTCACGTCACCGACCGTGTCGTTCACCGTGCCGGGCCCGCCCTCGATCGCCTCCATTTCCTCCATGCCGGCCATCTTCACGTAACCGCCGAGGGGCAGCAGCGAGATGACGTACTCGGTCTCGCCGCGCGTGAAGCCGATCACGCGCGGCCCGAAGCCGATGGAGAAGCGCGGTACCTCGATGTCCACGAGCTTGGCGGTCCAGAAATGGCCGAGCTCGTGCACCAGGATCAGCACGCCCAGCACCACGAGCGTGGCGAGAATCGTCGTCAGCATGTCTTCCTCAATGCCGCGCCCGCGATCTCGCGGGCACGGCTGTCTGCGGCAAGCACGGCATCGAGCGAATCGGCCGGCGTCGTGCCGAGCGCATCCAGCGCGCCGGCAACCACGTCGGCGATCGCAGTGAACGGAATCGCGCCGGCCAGGAAGCCGGCGACCGCCACTTCATTGGCGGCGTTGAAAACCGCGGGCGCAGTGCCGCCGAGCCGGCCCGCGGCAACACCGAGCGCGAACGCGCGGAAACGCTGCACGTCCACCGGCTCGAACGTGAGCGCGCCTGCGGCTACCGGATCGAACGCCCGGGTGCCGCTGTCCGGCAGGCGCGCGGGGTGTGTCAGCGAATACAGGATCGGCAGCTCCATCGTGGGGAAGCCGAGCTGTGCGAGCACGGATCCGTCCACGAACTCGACCATCGAGTGGATCACGGACTGCGGATGCACCACGACGTCGATGGCGTCGTACGGCGCATCGAACAGGAAATGAGCTTCAACGACCTCGAGCGCCTTGTTGGCCAGGGTCGCGGAATCGACTGTCACCTTGGCACCCATGTCCCAGGTCGGGTGCCGCAGCGCCTGCGCGGGCGTGACCGCAGCCAGACGATCTTCGGTCCAGCCGCGGAACGGCCCCCCCGAGGCCGTCAGGATCATGCGCCGCAGCGAGCTGTCCGGCGCGCCGCTGATGCACTGCAGGATCGCGCTGTGCTCGCTGTCCACCGGGATCAGCTCGCCGCCGCCGCGCAGCAGCGCCGCGCGCACGAGCGGCCCGCCCGCGACGAGCGACTCCTTGTTGGCGAGCGCCAGTCGCTTGCCCGCCAGCAGCGCCGTGAGCGTTACTTCCAGTCCGGCCGCGCCGACCACCGCGTTGATCACGATGTCCGCATCGGGGTGCGCGGCAGCCTCCAGCAGTGCGGCCCTGCCAACGCGGATGCACGGATGCAGCGGACCGTTGCCGGCAGCCGCGTCTTCATCGACGAGCACGGCGAGCGACGGCCGGTGCTGCTGTACCTGGACGCCGAGCTCGTGCGCGTTGCGGTTCGCCGCCAAGGCGACGATGCGGAACGAGTCCGCGTGCCGCTCGATCACCTTCAGCGCACTGCAGCCGATCGAGCCCGTCGAGCCGAGCAGGGCCACGCCGCGCATCAGCCGGCGCCCACGTGAAGCACGATCGCCAGCAACCAGTACGTCGTCGGGATCGTGAAGAACAGCGAATCGAAGCGGTCGAGCACGCCGCCATGCCCCGGCAGCAGCGTGCCGGAGTCCTTCACGCCGGCTTCGCGCTTCAGCAGCGATTCGGCCAGGTCGCCGAGCTGCGCGACGGGCGACACGATCAGGCCGATCCCCGCGCCCAGCGCCGCGCCGAGCGGCAGGCCGAGCCAAGCGTCGAACACGAAGTGGGCATACACCGCGCCCGTCACGACAGTGCCGAGCACGCCCGCCACCGCACCCTCGACCGTCTTGCCCGGGCTCACGACGGGGATCAGCTTGTGCCGTCCGAACCGGCGTCCACCGAAGTAGGCGGTGGTGTCGCTGAGCCACGTCAGGATCAGCGGGAAAAGCAGCAGTGCAGGACCGACCCAGCGGTCTGCGCCGGCAGCGAACACGGCGACGGGCATCTGCCGCAGGTACAGCGCATGGGCAAGGGAGCCGCCGGTGAGCAGTGCACCGAAAACCGTCACGGCCGCTGCCGCGAGCGGGGCGCCCTCGACGCCCCGCCTGAAGATCGCGACCGCCGTGGCGATCAGAGACGCGGCGAGGAACACGCGCCACGACCAGGCAGCCGCGTCGCCGGGCGCCTCCAACGCCAGCGCGAGCAGCACCGGCACTGCGGCGAGGATCGCGCCTGACGCCGTGAAGGGACGGGCGCCGCGCTGCCGGGCCAGGCGGTAGAGTTCGGTCGCGGCCGCGGCCGCAATGCCGGCGAGCACGAGAGCGAGCGGCCAGCCACCGAGGTACAGCACCGCGAGCGCGAACGGTATGCCGACTGCCGCAACCGCTACCCGCCTGCTCAGCTCGCTGCGCATCCGCTCAGCCTGCGGTCACGCGGCCGAAACGGCGCTCGCGTTGCTGGTAGTCGTAGATGGCGCGGAACAGGTGCTCGCGCCGGAAGTCCGGCCACAGCACGGGCGTCACGAACAGCTCCGTGTACGCCATCTGCCACAGCAGGAAGTTGCTGATGCGCTGCTCGCCCGACGTGCGGATCAGCAGGTCGGGGTCGGGCAGGCCAGCGGTGTAGAGGCCCTCGGCGAATGCTGCATCGTCGATCGCGGCCGGCTCCAGCTCGCCGCGCACGACGCGCTCCGCCAGCAGACGTGCCGCGCGCACGATCTCCGCCCGGCCTCCATAGCTGATCATGAGGTTCAGCCGCAGCCGCGTGCCGCCACGCGTGTGCGCCTCGATCTCCTCCACGGCACGGCGCGGTGCCGGGGACAGCCGGTCGAGCTCGCCGAGCACATGCACTTCGACGCCCTGCCGCTTCAGCTCATCGCGCTCCTGCCGCGCGAACCGCCGCAGCAGCTGCATCAGCGCCTCGACCTCCGCGGCGGGCCGGCTCCAGTTTTCCTGGGAGAACGTGAACAGCGTGAGGACCCGTACACCGGCCTCGATGGCGCCTTCAATCGTGTCGCGCACGGACCTGATGCCGGCGGAATGGCCGCGGAACCGCGGCATGCCACGGGCCTTCGCCCAGCGGCCGTTGCCATCCATTATGACGGCGACATGGGCAGGCATGCACCCGCCCGCCACGATGGCGTGCAGAAGATCGGAAGGGACCGACTCGTCCTCCACGATCAGACCTCCATCACCTCCTCCTCCTTGGCCTTGAGGAGGGTTTCGATTCTGGCGATGTGCTCGTCCGTCAGCTTCTGAATGCGATCCGTCTCACGGCGCGCGTCGTCCTCGCTGATCTCGTTGTCCGACTGCCGCCGCCTGATCTCCCTGTTCGCCTCCTGCCGCGCATGGCGCACCGCGATACGGCCTTCCTCCGCGATGCGGTGCAGCACCTTCACCATCTCGCGACGGCGCTCCTCGTTCAGGGCCGGGACCGGAACGCGGATGATGTTGCCGTCGTTGGCGGGATTCAGGCCGAGCTCCGAGTTGCGGATCGCCTTCTCGATATCGCCCATCAGCCCCTTGTCCCACGCCTGCACGATCAGCATGCGCGGCTCCGGGCTGCTGACGGACGCGACCTGGTTCAGCGGCATTTTCGAGCCGTAGGCATCGACGCGAACCGTGTCCAGCAGGGCGGGGCTCGCCTTGCCCGTCCGCACCGAGTTGAATTCGCGCCGCAGCGCTTCGATGGACTTGTCCATGTGCGACTGTGCTTCACCGTACGTCGGCATTCATCCCCTCCCCGTTCTCATGATCCGGAGACCAGCGTACCCCTGGTCTGGCCGCGCAATGCAGCGGCGACGGCGCCCTGCTCGTGTATGTTCAGCACAATGATCGGCAGCTTGTTCTCGCGGCAGAGCGAGACGGCCGCCGCATCCATCACCTTCAGGTCGCGCGTCAGCACGTCCTGATACGTGAGGTGCGGGATGAATTCGGCCGTCGCGTCCTTCTCGGGATCCGCCGTGTAGATGCCGTTGACGCGCGTCGCCTTGATCAGCAGATCCGAATGCACCTCGATCGCTCGCAGCACAGCCGCCGTGTCGGTCGAGAAATACGGGTTGCCCGTGCCGCCCGCAAAGATTACGACTCGACCCTTCTCCAGGTGACGCAATGCGCGCCGCCGGATGTACGGCTCCGCCAGTGCCTCCATCCGGATTGCCGTAAGCACCCGCGTCTCCACGCCCTTGCGCTCCAGCAGGTCCTGCAGCGCGAGCGCATTGATGACCGTCGCCAGCATGCCCATGTAGTCGGCACTCACCCGGTCCATGCCTTCAGCGCTCGCCTGCGTGCCACGCACGATGTTGCCGCCGCCGATCACGAGGCCGATGTCGACGCCGAGCTCGTGCAGCGACCGCACCTCATCCGTCAGCGTGTCCACGACGCGCGGCGATATGCCGAAGCCCTGCTCGCCCGCCAGCGCCTCGCCCGACAGCTTCAGCACGATGCGCCGGTACTTCAAGTCACCCGGCGCCGCACCGGCCGCCGCGGATGTGCCCGCCGCGGTCACTCGCCCAGCAGGAAACGGGCGAACCGCCGCACGACCACGCGCTCGCCGGTCTTGCCCGACACATCCTGCACCAGCTGCGCAATCGTCTGCTTGCCGGCCGGGTCCTTCACGAAGATCTGATCCATCAGCGTCTGCTCCTGATAGAAGCGGCGCATCTTTCCGTCCACGATCTTGTCGTGCATGTTTGCCGGCTTGCCCTCGTTCTTCACCTGCTCGAGGTACACGGCCCGCTCCCGCTCGACGACATCCGCCGGGATGCCCTCAGCATCCAGCGCGATCGGGCTCGCTGCGGCGATGTGCATCGCCAGGTCGCGTGCGAACTGCTGGAACTCGTCGTTGCGCGCCACGAAGTCCGTCTCGCATTGCACCTCGACCAGCACACCGATCTTGCCGTTCGAGTGCACGTAGCTGCCGATGGTGCCCTCCCTCGTCTCCCGGTCCGCACGCTTCGCGGCCTTCGCAGCACCACGCGAGCGCAGCAGGTCGATGGCGGCCTCCATGTCGCCTCCGGCCTCCTCGAGTGCACGCTTGCACTCCATCATGCCCGCACCGGTGCGCTCCCGGAGCTCCTTCACCTGCCCTGCGCCGATCGCCATGTCTGGTCCCCCTGTAATCGTCATTGACTGCCCTGTATCTGCTCGTGAAAAAGCGCCGCAGAGCTGCCGCACGGGTGCAGCGCTGCGGCGCTCCGTCGTTCACGCTGAGCGAACGTTCGGCCGGCTATGCCTCGTCCCCGTCGGATCCGACCGCATCGGTCTCGACGTCGCCCTCCGGTTCTCCGGGTTCACCGGGAACGCGCAGGTTGGCTATGACTTCTGGGCGCGGACGACGCTTCCTGCGCGGCCGGCGACGCTTGTTCTTGTCGCTGTCGGCCGCCGACGTGTCCTGCGCCAGGCCGCCCTCGCTGGAGTACGTGACCGCTTCCGACTCCTCGGCGCGGCGCCGTGCTTCCGGCGGCAGCTCGCGACGCGCCTGCTCCACCGAGTCGGCAATCGCGCCCGCGATCAGCTGCACCGAACGGATGGCGTCGTCATTGCCCGGGATCGGGTAATCGATCAGCTCGGGGTCCGCGTTCGTGTCCGCGATCGCAATGATCGGGATGCCCAGCTTGCGGGCTTCCTTGACCGCGATCGTTTCCTTCTTCGCGTCCACTATGAACAGCGCGCCCGGCAGACGACCCATGTCCTTCACGCCGCCCATGTACTTGTCCAGCTTGTCGCGCTCGCGCTGGAGCAGCAGCTGCTCCTTCTTCGTGTAGAACTCGTAGCTGCCCTCTTCCAGGCCCCGATCGAGCTCCTTCAGACGCCGTATCTGCTTCTTGATCGTCGCGAAGTTCGTCAGCATGCCACCGAGCCAGCGCTCCGTCACCCAGAACGAGCCGCAGCGCGCGGCTTCCGCCTCGATGATGGGACGCAGCTGTCGCTTCGTGCACACGAACAGAATGCGGTCGCCGTCGAGCGTCGCATCCCGCACCGCGTGCTGCGCTTCCTGCAGCGCGAGCAGTGTCTTCCTGAGGTCGATGATGTGGATTCCGTTGCGGGCCGCGAAGATGAACCGCTTCATCTTCGGGTTCCAACGGCTGCTCTGGTGCCCGAAGTGGACACCTGCTTCCAACAGGTCCTGGATCTGGGTCTCGGCCATTCCGTCTACCTGATTCCGGCCGCGCTCGCCGCACGGCCTGGGGTTATGGCGTCGGCGCACTGCGCGCCGCACCGCTTCCACCGCCTTCATCCAGCCGCCCGACCCCGCTCAGCGGGGACCCCTGCGACCGTCCAGCGGTGTGTTGAATGAAGAGCGGAGGAACGGGGGGAGCGGGGGAGCGGGACAACAGCAACAGCAACAACCCGCGCGGCCTCGGCTCCGCTCTCTGCTAGCGCTTCGAGAACTGGAAGCGCTTGCGTGCGCCCGGACGACCGGGCTTCTTGCGCTCCACCTCGCGCGGGTCGCGTGTCAGCATGCGCTTGTCGCGCAGCTTCAGGCGAAGCTCCGGGTCGTAGGCGATCAGTGCGCGCGCCACGCCGAGACGCACCGCGCCGGCCTGGCCGGTCTGGCCGCCGCCGTCCACGTTCACCTTTACATCGAAGCGACCCTTCATCTCGGTCGCAATGAGCGGCTCCTCCGCGTGCGTCTGGTGCGAGCCGCGCGGGAAGTAGTCCTCGAACGTCCGGCCGTTCACCGTCCACTGACCCGTGCCCGGCTTCAGCCAGACCCGCGCCACACTCGTCTTCCGTCGGCCAAGGCCGTTGTACTGTTCGTTCGCCATGCTCAGATCTCGATGGACTCGGGCTGCTGGGCCTCGTGAGGATGTTCCGGACCGGTATACACTTTCAACTTGCGGCGCATCAGCCGGCCGAGGTTGTTCTTCGGCAGCATGCCCTTCACGGCCAGGTCGATGATACGCTCCGGATGCTTCTCCTGCATCTCCCTGAACGGGATGTGCCGCTCGCCGCCCATGTAGCCGGAATGCCGGAAGTACGTCTTCTTCTCGGCCTTGTTACCCGTCAGGCGGATCTTGTCGGCATTGACGACGACGACGAAATCGCCGACATCGAGATGTGGCGTGAACGTCGGCTTGTGCTTGCCGCGCAGCAACTGAGCGACCTCGCTGGCCAGGCGCCCGAGCACCTTGTTCTCGGCGTCGACGACGAGCCAGCGTCGCTGGATGTCCGTGATTTTCGGCGTAATCGTTTTCATGCGAACCCTGAAAGTGGCGTCTTGCAAAGCTTTGAAGCATACGGCTGGATTCCCCTGCTGTCAACCGGGCATGGGGAGCGGGGAGCGGGGAGCGGGGGAGCGGGGGAGCGGGGGAGCGGGGGGACACGGCGGGTGCAACGG
>JBBEBA010000004.1:0-8708 GCA_040882575.1 Gemmatimonadota bacterium | reverse complement strand
TCCGCCAGCGCCTGGAGATCGCCCGGCGACGGGTTGAACTGCCTGTACCCGACCGACCCTGTCTGCGGGCCCGGATAGATGTAGTTGACAATCGGGTACTTGCGGGTGGGATCGAAGTCGGACGGGAGGTGGAGGTAGCCGTACAGGTCCGTCCGCCCGTCGCGCGCCTTCACCGTGAACGCCACCGGGTAGCGCCATCCCGTGGCGAGCAGCCGGCTCACGTCGGCTTCCTCGAGCGTGCGCACGACCGAGCCGTCGGCGGAGCGCAGCACGGTGACGGGTGGAGTGTCCCGACTGGAGAAGCGGTCGATGATGAACCGGCCGGACGGCGACATGGTGATCTGGTGGTCGAGGTCCTCGGGCGTGAGCCGCTCCAGCTCCGTCCCGTCCAGCCGGACCCGGTAGAGCTGTCGGAAGTAGGGGTCGATGCCCGGCTCGCGCCCCGCCGCCGTGAAGTACACGAGCCCGCGGGATTCATCGACGTGCTCGATGTCGATGACCACCCACTGCCCGCTGGTGATCGGGTTCGTGAGGGCTCCGGTCTCGCGGTCGTACCGGTACAGGTGCCCGTAGCCGCTGCGCTCCGAGAACCAGATGAGTTCTCCGTCGCCGACGATGCCAACGTTCAACTCACCCCCCGAGACGGTGTTGAGCTCGAGGAAGGTCTGGCTCATATCCTCCAGGATCCTCCGCGTCGAGCCCGAGGCGAGGTCCACCTCCACGATTTCGGCGCGCCTGGAGTCCCGGTCGGCGTTGACAATGAACATCTCGTCCGCATCGGAGCTCCACAGCACGTACTTCAGCCCGTCGTCGCTCGCCTGGCCGCAGCAGGTGAGATCCACGTGGTACTGTGGGGGTTGATCGACCACGACCTCGCGACCGGAGGGGATCTCGAAGACGTGGTGCTCCATCATCGGGAGGAACTCGTCGCCCGGTACCGCCTTGCGGCGCAGATGCAGGGTGGGCAGCCCGTCGTCGGTCTCCAGGTAGGGATCGGTGCCGACCTTGCGTTCGTCCAGGCGTATGACGGCGAGCCTGCGGGAGTCCGGCGACCACTCGAGCATCGGTCGGCTCCGCGTGCCGCGCCGCCTGTAGGTGATGACGTCGCTGTGCCCGAAGAGGACGCCATAGCCGTAGTGCTCCTCGCCGTCCCGACTCAACTGCGTTTCAGCGCCCGTCACGGTGGAACGCACCCAGACGTCGTAGTCGCGCTGGAACGCTTCCCAGCGTCCGTCGGGCGACAGGACCCTGTCGTCCAGGCGCTTGGGCACGGAGTCTCGCCCCGTCACGGCATAGGTGTCCAGGTCCACCGTCCACCGGGCGAATTCGCCGGTCCAGAACTCGATGGCCCGGCCGCCGTCCAGGAAGCCGAACTCGCTGAAGGGCAGGACGTATGGCTCGTACACCGTGTCCGCGGCTGCCGAAAGGGCGGCCGCCAGCCGAACGTGGTCGAAGGCCGGAAGCTGCGTGTTGCCCACCGGATCCACCAGCACGAAGGCATGGCCGTCGGGGATGCGGTTCCGGTACCAGAACCGGTCGTTGTCGAGCCAGGTCGGATCGACGAGATCGTTCGACACCAGTTGCCGGACGTTCCAGGGAAGGAACTGCTCCGCACGGGCGTAGTCCTCTCTGGTGACGACCTGGGCGGCAAGTGGCGCCGCCGTTCCGGCCGGCGAGGCGGCAAGGACGAGGAGCGCGAGGAGGCCGGGGATACGACCTGGATGCTGGATGGGGTCGATGATGGGCTCCACGATCTCCTCGGGGTCGGAATTCGCAAGGTGCTCGGCGGCCGTTTCATACGGCGGGCGTGCACGGATGATGCACCCGGCGCGCCCGGGCGGCAACTCAGGGTGTGATCAGCCGCAGGCGCGGGAAGTTCGTGCGGAACCGTCGTGCATCGCGCGTGAGCAGCGTGTATCCCCGGATGGCCGCGTGGGCGCCGATGTAGAAGTCCGGCAGGGGCGTCGCGCGGCTGCCGCCCGAACGTCGGTATTCGAGGAATACTTTGCCTGCGAGGAAACCGGCTTCCCACGGCAGCGGTTCGCGCTGCAGGTAGGCCGCAGGCAGCGCCTAATCCCGGGTCAGCTTCATGATCTGGTCCGTGCTCATGCCGGATGTCGCGCGACCGCGCATGCGCGCGACCACGCTACGGCCGCGTGCCCGGCTGTTGCGCGCCTTGCGGATCCTGACCGCGCTGCCCGAGACCTCGAATTCCACCTCGGTTTCCGGCAGCAGCCCGAGCCCGCTCCCGGATCTCCTGAGGTATGGTCACCTGGCCCTTGCTGGTAATCCGCATACTCCCCCAAGGTTGATTCAGGTCCTGGGCGTCGACACTGCACCTGCGTCGAGCTGAAACGCGATGACGGCGCTCGCCAGCGGGGTGGCGCGGTACTCCGGACGCCGGGTGCTTGTGCGATCGCTGCGCAGCGGCCGCCGCTCGAGCAGCGCGAACTGCGTGAGCGGCTCCAGCATGCGCAGGGCGAGTTGGAATGCCGCCATGTCGAATCCGACCTGAGCGGTGGCCGGCATCCTCTGGAGCGCAAACGGCAGGACCACCTCCGGCAGCAGTTCCTCCGCGCTGCGCCAGTCGCGCGCGACGCTGGGCAGCCTGTACAGTGTGTAGGCGGCCTGCTGCTGCAGCTCCGGCCATTCGCCGAATTGCACGGAGGAGTCGAAGTCGAGCTCGCATGCCCAGGTGCGGAACAGCGTTGCGAACAACTCCCCCGCGCGCGTCGGGTCGAGCATGTCGCGACCCGCAGCGGTCAGGTGGAACCGCTGCGAGCGGTGCTCCAGCAGGCCGGCCAGCTCGCACAGCACGCGCGCCGTATGCAGCGGCGTCACGTCCTGCTCCTTCAGCCGCCGCACATCGCTCCGGACAATGTCGAGGTAGCCGTCGTCGAACGCGAGTCGCTGCACCAGTTCGGCGACGACGTCCAGCTTCAGGTTGCCGGCCTGCGTGGCGCCCAGCGGCCCGTGCTCGCTCGCGTACTCGAGCAGCGTACGCGCGTTGTTCAGGATCTGCGATTCTACGACGTCGTCGAACGACAGATCGCGACAGAGCCGGACCACGCCGTCGTCGCCATCCCACTCCGTGTACAGCAGGCGCGCCACCTGCTCCGGCGAAAGGCCGCCGAAGTCCTGCTGCGGCTGACGGTTCAGCTCCACCATGTACCGCTGGAGCGTGCCGTTCACGTGCTCGAACAGCGCGTCTTCGTCGGCGTCTTAACGCCGTGCCGGTCTCCGGCTCGCGCCATTCGAGCGCGCGCGCCGGCTCGCCCGTCCGCTCCTCGCGTCGCAGTTCGCGCCGATGCGCATGCACGAAGCGGGGCGCACTCCGCAGCAACGCGATCAGGTCCCGAACCTCGTCCTGCGATGCGCCACCGCCCGGCGTGTTGACGGTCGACAGCAGCGGCACCGCGGCCGGACCGGCGACCGGCCAGCGGTTGCGCCGCAGCTCCTCGCGCAGTTCCGGCTCCGCGTCGCTCATCCGCTCGAACGTGAGCGTCAGCATGCGGCCGCGCACGTCGCCGAACGGCTGATCGCGACGAAGGCCCGTAGCCAGGTCGAACAGGTCGGCCGCGTCCGAGTACAGGGCGAGGCCGTATTCCTCCTCCGCGTTGCCGAGCACGCAGCAGGTCCAGCTGCGTCCGGACGGCAGCGTCGCGCGCGGCGCCTGCAGGTTCGACGCATCCTGCCACGGCGCAGCCCGGTAGTAGTCCGCCGCCGCCGCGAACAGCTCGGCGACGAGCGGCCGCGGCAGCTCCCACGCGCCCCACGTGCGCGGGAAGCAGATGGGTGGCCAGTATGCAGTCGGTGAGAGGGCCTCGACCAGTTCGCCGGCGAGTGCCTGGAGCGACGTAAGTCCGCCGGCGGTGACATGGACGCCGCGCGGTGCGAGCAGCGGCGCCAGCGCTTCAGCGACCTCGTGATGTCGCACCAGCAGCCGCTCCGGGAACACGCCCGCCTCGCGCGCCGCCGCGACAACGCCGCGTTCAAGCGCCGCCGCGACATCCGCCACTTCGCCCGGGAGCCGGCCGAGCAGTGCGTGGTGCATGACCACATCGGCCGTCGTGACCAGCAGCAGCACCGGCCGCCGCAGGTCGTCGTCGGTGAAGCGCGCCGTCAGTGGTACTGCATCCGCCTGCCACTCGCGCCCGGCGGCAACTGCATCCCGCACACGGCGCCGCTGCGCGTCGACGGCCGCCGCCTCTACGGCCAGGTCGTTGCGCTGGCAGCACTGCTTGTACTTCCTGCCGGACCCGCAGGGGCACGGGTCGTTACGTCCCGGCGGCATGGTGCGGCTCCCCTCAGCTCCAGCGGGTGACGTCGAGCCCTGGAACCCGCTCGAACTCGCGCGTGTTGCCGGTGACGAGCATATGCCCTGTCGATGTTGCAGTGCTCGCGATCACGAGGTCGCGCTCACCGATGGGCGCAGCGCGGAGGGCGAACCGGTGCGCGGCGTGCTCGGCTGCGGCGGCCTCGTCGAACGGCAGCACGCCGATGCCGGCGCCCAGGAACTGGTCGATTCGCGCGGCTGCCGCAGCCGGGTCGCTGCTGTTCAGCGCGCCGTAGTAGAGCTCGGCCAGCGTCATGCTCGCGATGCGCAGGTCGTCAGGAGACTCGCGCTGTACCCTCGTGTACACCGGCTCGCGTTGGCGCAGGAACCAGATGCACGTGTCGGTATCGAGCAGGTACCCCATTTCAGAGGTCCTCCAGCACCACGTCCCGGTGCCCAGACGAGGGCAGCGGCTCGGGCGCGGCGAAGTCGTCCGGCAGCGGCGGCAGCTTCTCGAACCGCTCCCGGAATTCCGCCGGCCACGCGCGCCTGGTCAGTGGCTCCAGTATCACCGCCTCCCCCTCCCGGCGGATCCGCACGCGGTCGCCCGTGAAGCGGTACTCGCGCGGCAGCCGCACCGCCTGGCTTCCGCCGTTGTTGAACAGACTCGCTGTATCGCTCATGTATATACCATATATACTTCACGACCGGCGCGCAATCACGCTCCGGCGCGCCGCCGCCGGTTCTGCTCGAGCAGCTTCTCCACGCTTTGCGGACTCATCGGCTGCGTACGCTCCGGGTGGACGATGCTGAATACGGAGATATCCTCGTCGACCTGCGGCCAGTGGATACCGATTCCATCCCCGATCCACTCCCACTCCGCCCGTTCTTCTGCCGTAGCCTCGGCCAGCAGTGGGAACATGCTCAACGGTACAGCGTGGCGGCTGCCGTCCTCCAGCTCCACTCCCAGCTCGCTCTCAGAGATGTGGAGGCTTCGGGCCCGGATCGCCTCTGAAAAAGTCATTCCAGGCCTCCTTCAACAGGTCGCCGTGTCTGCTGACCAGCCCCACGAGACGCCGTTGCTCTCGTGGACTGAATCCGTAAGAGTTACGCGATGTCTCCCGAATCTATCCAGATTTTAGCCTCGTTTCCACTCCTGCGTACATGCACGTGCGGCGGCTCGAGTAATCCGCCAGCGGTCTCCCTGCTGCAGAAGAAGAACCGAAAGCCATTGATCTCGAGAACAGTGGGTGACATTGAATGGCCGCGGTCGAGGAATCTTCTCTCCCCGAATTTCGCGCCCGATCCCACATGACGAATGGCGCACCAGGCCGACTGAATGCGCAGACGGGTCCATGGCGCGCGTCGCATCGGCGGCAGTACCGCTCCGATCCTACAACCGTGTCCTACCCGGCTCCATGGCGAAATAGGTCCGCCGGCATGGCTGGATCGACCGGCTCCGCCAGCTCGGCGAACCGGCAGAACGCGTTCGCCAGCCGCATCTGCTCCGGCGTCCTGCATTCCGCCGCGAACAGTGCGGGCGACGCGACGACGACGGCGAGGCATTTCGCGCGCGACGTCGCGACGTTCAGGCGGTTCGGGCTGTAGAGGAACGCCATGCCGCGCGGGGCGTCGAGCGCGGATGACGTCGTCATCGAATAGATCACGACGGGCGCCTCCTGGCCCTGGAACTTGTCGACCGTGCCGACGCGCGCGCCGGGCGGCAGCGCCGCGATGAGGGCCGAGACCTGAGCGTTGTACGGTGCGACGACGAGGATGTCGTCGATCCGGATCGGCGCCGTGACGCCGGACGCGTCGGTCCACGTGCAGCCATCGCGCAGCAGCTCGGCGACGATGCCGGCGACGGCCGCGACTTCTTCCGGCGCGTCGGTCGTGTTCCCGATGTGCTCGACGCCGATGAAGCGGAGGCCGCTGCCGTTCAGGCGCGCGTCGTGCGCGCGTATCATCTGACGTTCGAGGCCGGGGCGCGGCTCGAGACGGCCGTCGTAGAAGATCTCGGACGTGAACGCGCAGATCGTCGGGTGCAGCCGCCACGTGCGGTCGAGGAACAGGCCGCGCTCGGGTGGCACCGTGTGCGCGCCGCCGAGCAGGTGGTCGAGCGCGGACACGTCGACGCCGGGCGGGTGCACGCCCTGGACCGGCTGCTCGAGCTGCTGCGGGTCGCCGACCAGCACGAGGCTCCGCGCGGCGGGCGCGACGGCCACCGCGCTCGCGAGCGAGAACTGGCCGGCCTCGTCGATGAACAGCACGTCGACGGAGCCGATCATGTCCTCGCGGCTCCACAGCCATGCCGTCCCGCCCGCAAGTCGCACATCGCCGGCCGCCAGCGCGTCGCGCAGCTCTTCGTTGGATGCGACGACGATGGCGTCCGCGTTGCACCGCTGCTCGTCGTCCGCCTTCTGCATGCCCGCGATCGCAACCCCCGCCTCCTCACCCGCGCGGCACACCTCCTCCAGCAGGTTCCCGATCACCTTGTGACTCTGCGCCGTCACGCCGACGCGCTGCCCGTTCTGCAGCGCACGCACGATCATGCGCGCCGCCGTGTACGTCTTCCCCGCCCCCGGCGGCCCCTGGATCGGCAGCACCGCATGATCCAGCTCGCCCACCAGCCGCACCGCCGCCTCGAGCGGCGTCTCCCCCTCCCGCTTCAGCCCCTTCCCCTCCCGCTCCCCCGCTCCCCCGCTCCCCCGCTCCCCGAGCAGTGCGACAGCACTGCCATACGGGTTGGACGGGCCGAGACCGTGATCTGCGATTGCTTCTCCGACCCGGAACACGCTTTCCCGCAGCGGTCGATCGTTCACGTTGTCCTTCAGCACGAGCGCGCCTGGGTGCGCGACCTGGCTGCCCTTTCCGCGTTTCAGCGTGATGATGCCCGCAGCATCATCGATGTCTGTGACGACGCCGGGTGCACCCTCCGTCGCAGGATCGACGACCGCCTTCCTGACCTTCAGCTTGTGATCCTGCGGCGGGAACCGGTAGCGATGCAGGTACGACCGTTTCTCCTCTTCCGCGATCCCATCGTATGTCAGCCCGCCGAGTGTAGCCGCGTCCTCGACGAGTTCATCGTCGCTCAGGTCGAGGCACCGGTAGTACTCCCACCAGAACGACTTGTCCTCGCGACGATGGTATTCCAGCAACTGCGCCATCAGCCACCGCTCCTCCGCTCCACCGCTCCACCGCTCCCCATGCAGCAGCCGTGCGACGAGCGCATCCACCGCCGCGTCGCGTTCCGCTGCAGCCTCGCTCATCGCACCGTCGCCCGGCGCCGGTCGCTCCACGACCTCGCCCGCCGCGATCAGCTCATCGCGCAGCGACTCGAGCCACGCGTGCAAGCGGAGCGTGGACACGCAGTCGTCGCGGTTGTAGCCCTCGATGTCGGCGATCAGCGACGTCGTATCACTCTCGCCGCCGAGCTCGAGCCAGGCCTCGAAGTGAGCGAGCGCACGCGACGCAGCACGCAGGTCGACGTCGCGCGTGTAGCCGTAGAACGGCTCGAGCTTCTTGATCGAGTAGCTCTCGACGCTCGCGCGCAGCCCCTGTTTCACGACGCGGTACAGGTCGACGAACACCTCGGCGCGCAGGAGCGTGTCGACCTCGTCCTCGCGCGTGGCGTAGCGGCCCATCAGCCGCTTGAGCGCGGTCGTCTCGTAGTGGTTGTAGTGGTAGATGTGCAGGTCCGGGTACTGCTCGCGACGGTGCATGACGAAGTCGATGAACCGTTCGAACGCGCGCCGCTCGCTCTCGCGGTCGAGCGCCCACCAGCCCGTGTAGCTGCCGTCCGCGTCCGTGAAGCCGAACAGGTACTCGATGCCGTGCGTGAGCGCGTACGGGTCGCCCTCGAGGTCGAAGAACAGGTCGCCGGGCGAGGGCGTCGGCAGCGCGGCGAGTCCCTGGCCAGGCGTGATCGGCCGCAGCAGCTCGTGCACGTTAGTCCGCGTGCGACGTCCCTCGAGCTGGATCGCGGCCTGCGCGCGGATCCTGGCGAGGCCGGCCGCGCTGACGCCATCGATCGCATGCGACGTCGCGTCGTCGATGTTCGCGAGCGCCTCGAGCGTTGTGATGCCGACCGTGTCGAGTGCGCGACGCTGATGTGCGCTGATCCCGGCGACGAGCGACAGGTGGTCCACAGCGCGTCGCTCGTCCTCGCAGATCATACTCCACGCGCAGATGTCGCAGTGCGTGACCGGCTCGGGCGCGGCCGGCAGCGTGGTCGTCAGTCGCGGCGACGCGTGCTGCACGTGCGCGAGGAACCGTTCGCGCACGGAGCGGAAGTACGCCGCGTACTCCGCGACGCGGAACGACTCCGTGCGCGGCTCCGGCCCGCCGAGCGCGATGTGCACGTGCTCTGGCGGA
Source organism: Gemmatimonadota bacterium (assembly GCA_040882575.1). GTDB lineage: Bacteria > Gemmatimonadota > Gemmatimonadetes > Longimicrobiales > RSA9 > SH-MAG3. The sequence continues at coordinate 58 of JBBEBA010000004.1, read as the reverse complement.
GCGCCCTGTACCTGTGCGAGCAGGTCCGCGTACAGCAGCACCTGCAGCAGCGCGCCGC
>JBBEBA010000003.1:7633-8913 GCA_040882575.1 Gemmatimonadota bacterium | reverse complement strand
GGAGCTTGTCGTGCGAGTGATCGCGGCTCTCGGCGACGCGGTCATCGGGGTCCTGCTCGCCCCCTGCTGCGCGTGCTGTCGACTCCCCCTCGAACACCCCACGCGCGGCGCGGTGTGCGACGCCTGCTGGGCCTCGATCCCCGCACCCTCGGATCCCCTCTGTGAGACCTGTGGCGACGCCCTGCCATCCTGGCGGGTGCCGGACAGCACGGATCGGCGCTGCGCGCGGTGCCGCCGCACCCGCCGCGTCATCACCCGCGGCCGTTCGATCGGCCCCTACGAAGGCGCGCTGCGCGACATCCTCCATGCGCTGAAGTACGACCATCGCCGGTCGGTCGCGCGGTCGCTGGGCGCGCGCATGGCGCAGGCTGGCGCGGAGGTCGTGCGAGGGGCGGACCTCGCCGTCCCCGTGCCGCTCCATTTCACGCGTCAGTACACCCGCGGTTTCAATCAGGCGGCCGAACTGGCCGCACACGTGGGGCTGCCGGTCGTGAACGCGCTGCGCCGGACACGCGCGACGACGACCCAGACGGATCTCCCGGAAGGCTTGCGCCACCAGAACGTGAAGGGAGCGTTCGCCGTGCGGCGGCCAGTTCAGGCGGGGTCGATCGTCGTCCTGGTGGACGACGTGAGTACGACCGGCGCGACGGTCGACGCGTGCGCCCGCGTGTTGCTCGACGCGGGTGCCCGCGAAGTGCGGGCGCTCACGGCAGCCCGAGCAGCGGCGAAACGGCCGTGATGACGTCGGCGGACACGGCGGCCTTCGGGCGCTCGCCGTCCAGCACGAACCAGCTCGCCTGCCGACCCTGGCGGCGATAGCTCTCGCGCACGCGCGACAGCAGCGCGAGATCCCGCTCGTAGCGATCCCGGCCGGTCGACTTCCTCCGCACGGCCATCTCGGGCGCGATGTCGAGCACGATCGTCAGATCCGGAGCGGGCAGAAAGCGCTGGATCTCACTCAACCAGGCGGCGTCGAGCCCTTGCGCTTCTCCGTAGGCGATGCTCGACGCGACATAGCGGTCGCAGACGATGACCGTGCCGGCCGCGAGGAGCGCTTCGATGGCCGACCGCTTCTCGTACCGGTTCGCGACGTAGAGCAACTGCAGCGTATCGGCGGCATAGTCCCGCTCGCCGTGGAGCGCCCTGGAAATCTCCGAGCCGATCGCCGTCTCGTAGTCGGGAAAGGAGAGGAGCCGGCAGTCGCGGCCGCGGCTCTCGACGAAATCGCGGAGCCCTTCCGCTTGTGTCTGCTTGCCGCTCTGATCGAGCCCTTCGAAGGC
>JBBEBA010000003.1:1376-7533 GCA_040882575.1 Gemmatimonadota bacterium | reverse complement strand
AGCAGGTCGTCGATCGTCTGCCGGCGGCGGATGACGCGCCAGGCGCCGTCCTCGATCAGCACTTCGGCCGCCATGAGCCGCCGGTTGTAGTTCGAGGCCATGACCGCGGCGTAGGCTCCCGTGTCGCGGACGGCCATCAGGTCGCCCACGGCTGGCTCGGCGAGCCGGCGATCCTTCCCGAGCGTGTCGCTGGTCTCGCAGAGCGGTCCTACGATGTCGCAGGTGACGTCCTGGCGATCCGGGAGCTGCACGTGCTCGATACGGTGAAAGGCGTCGTAGAGCATCGGCCGGATCAACTCGGTCATCCCGGCGTCGAGGATCACGAAGAGCGGCCCGCCGGGCTGCGGCTTGACGTCGATGACGCGCGACAGCAGCACGCCGGCCGGCGCGATGATGTTCCGGCCCGGCTCGAGCACCAGCGTCAGGCCGGAATCGCGCAGCGCCGGCAGGATCGCATCCGCGTATTCCTCGGCGCTCGGCACGGGCGAGCCGTCGTAGGAGATGCCGAGGCCGCCGCCGAGGTCCACGTGGTCGATGAACACCCCCAGGTCGCGGACCTCACGCGCCAGCGCGACGATCGCCTCGGATGCCCTGCGGAGCGGCGCCAGGTCGGTGATCTGCGAGCCGAGATGGATGTGCAGCCCCACGATTTCCACGCCGGGCGCGTTGGCGAAGCGCCGGCAGATGTCCTTGACCGCATCGATCGGCACGCCGAACTTGCTCGTCTTGAGCCCCGTGGAAATGTGCGGGTGGCTCTTCGCGTCGATGTCGGGATTGATGCGCAGCGCCACGCGCGCGCGCGATTGCCGCTCGACGGCGAGGCCGTCGAGGCGCTCGATTTCGCCCGCCGACTCGGTGTTGATCGTCATGACCCCGAGATCGATCGCCTGCGCGAGCTCGGCCGGGGTCTTGCCGACGCCCGTAAAGACGATCTGCGCCGGGATGAACCCCGCGCGGAGCGCCACGTCGATCTCCCCGCCCGAGTTCGCATCCGCCCCGGCGCCCAGGCTCCGCAGCAGCCGCGCGATGGCCAGCGTCGAGTTGGCCTTCAGGGCGTAGTGCAGCGAATGTGGATAGGCGGCGAAGGCGCCGGCAATCGCCCGGTAACGCTCGGCAATGACGGCCGCGCTGTACACGTAAAGCGGCGTACCTTCGGCCGCGGCGATATCGGTGAGGGACACGCCGTCACAGACGAGCGCGTGTCCCTGTCTCTGGAATCCGGAATGCGTCACGATGAATCCGCCAATCTTATCTGATATCATTCCGGTGTTTCCCGCCTGATTTCAGTCAGATGACGCATGTCCGTTGATTCACCCGCCGCGCAGCCGGCGACGCCCGACCGCTTGATCGAGCAGTGTCTCAAAGGCGACCAGCTCGCCTGGGAGCAGATCGTCAAGCAGAACTGGCGCAAGGTCTTCAACGTCGCCTACAAGTTCGTCGGGAAGCACGAGGAGGCCGAAGACCTCACGCAGGACATCTTCATCAAGATCTTCAAGGCGCTCGCGACGTTCGACCGCCGCGCCAACTTTCAGACCTGGATCGTCAGCATCAGCCGCAACCTCTGCATCGACCATTACCGCAGCGTGCGGAAGGAGCGGCAGACGATCGCCCGGGAGGTCGATACGAGCGACCTGCAGCCGGCCTCGGCCGACCGCACGCCGTACGCGGCCGCCGAGCATCAGGACCTGCGCGCGATGCTTCGCGGCGCGCTGCAGACGCTGCCCCTCACGCTGCGCACGGCTGTCGTGCTGCGGGACCTGCAGGAGCTCTCGTACCAGGAGATCGCCGAGAAGCTCGAGCTCCCGGAAGGCACCGTGAAGTCACGCATCAACCGCGGCCGCATCGAACTGGCCCGGCAACTGAAACGTCAGCAGGATAAACAGTCGGCGCAGCGCCTCCGCGGGGTCCCCTCGCGGCCGCGTCGCCGTCGTACCGGAGTGTAAGGAATGAACCTCAGCACCGAGCAAGCCAACGGTATCTCCATCGTCCGGGTCGGCGAGTCGCGCCTGATGTATCCCCTCCTCTCGGAGTTCTCGACCGTCGTCACGCAGCTGCTGGCCGCGGGCGAAAAGAAAGTCGTCGTGGACCTGAGCGGGGTCGGCTACGTCGATAGCGCTACGATCGGCTGTCTCATGGACCTCTATCGGCAGGCGAGCGCGGCGGGCGGCTCCTTGAAGCTGTCCGGCGTGCAGAAACGCGTCGAGACGATGCTGACGATGACCGGCGCCCAGAATTTCATCGAGGTACACCCCGATGAGCTCAGCGCCGTCAAAAGCTTCGGAGCATAACCGATGCGCACGATCAAACTCACCAACGGCGCCGACGTTCCACTCGACGGCGACCTGCTGACGGTGCTCGAGACCCTCTACAGGGAGCTGACCGCGAAGCAGGACCTCGATTACTCGTTCGAAGACACGTCTCGCGAGATCCAGCAGGTCATCGAGCAGATGACCGCCGATGAACGCCGGCAGTACCTCTCAGAGAGCCTGTTCCTCAACTTCGTGTCCTACGAAAACGAGCGGCTGGCGGCGTACATGAAGAAGCTCGCGAAGACCGAACCCGTCTCGGACGAATCGACAAGTAATCACTGATCGCTGATCGCTGATCCCTAATCGCTGATCGGCAGTCGGCAATCGCCAATTGTCGATCCGTAATCGGCAATCGACGATCGCCAATCCGCAATTTCTGATGTGTCCCTGAACTATCTCGCCACCCGGTTTACGTGCTCGTGGCCGTGGACGACGGCGACGCTGCTCTGCGATGGACGGCTGGTGTGCGGCTGCGCGGATCCGTACGGAAAGCGCGTCCTGGGCGATGCCCGCACGACATCCGTCTCCGACGTGTGGACCGGACCGACGGCCGCGGCACTCCGCCGGGACATCAATGCCGGCGGCTCGAAGTTTTGCGGCGACTGCCCGTTGAACGTCTACCGCCTGAAAGGCGGTAGACTCCGCGCGCGACTGAAAGTCGCCCCGCGCGCCCGTCGCAGCCGGCACGCGGCAGTCGTTCAATAGCGGTGGGCTCAAATCAAACCTGGCACGTGGGACTGAAGTTCGACCTGGTGTCGGAAGGGATCGACTGGTTCGAGTCGTGCGGATCGCCGACGACCATGAAGACGCTGGTGGTGATCTGAGGGACTCGGGGCTTGGGGCTCGGGGCTCGGGGCTCGGGGCTCGGGGCTCGGGGCTCGGGGCTCGGGACTAGTTGGCGAGCCGTGCGGCGCGCGTGGAGCCCATCGCCGGGACCGCCACGTCCGCATCCATCGGCGCCTCGACGAGCTTCCACGCATCCCGCTCTTCCAGGATCCTGGCGGCGAATGCCGTGTGGAGCGCGTGCCCGCCGCGGTGCGCGACGAGATGGCCGATGACCGGGTGGCCGACCAGCGACAGGTCGCCGATCGCGTCGAGGATCTTGTGCCGCACGAACTCGTCCTCGAAGCGCAGCGTGTTGTTGAGCACGCCGGTCTCGCCGAGGACGATCGCGTTGTCGAGCGAGCCGCCGAGCGCGAGCCCGCGCTGGCGCAGCATCTCCACTTCCTTCAGGAACCCGAACGTCCGCGCCGGAGCGATGTCTTCCACGAAGCTCTCTTCGGTGATCTTCATCGTCCGCGACTGGTGGCGCAGGAGCGGGTGGTCGAAGCTGATGCTGTAGGTGACCTTGAGATGGTCGGCCGGGTAGAGCGAGATCCGCTTGTCCCCCTGGGCCAGCGAGATCGGCCGGACGACTTTCAGGTAGCGGCGCGGCGCCGACAGTTTCTTGACACCCGCCTCGTTCTGGATCAGGTGGACCCAGGGGGCGGCGCTGCCGTCCATGATCGGCACTTCCGGATGATTCAACTCGACGATGGCGTTGTCGATGCCGAGCGCGCTCAGGGCCGCGAGCAGATGTTCGACGGTCTCCACCGACACGGCCTCGCAGGCCAGACCGGTCTGATATTGCTGCTTGCCGCGCAGTTGCGTGATCGTCGCAGGGATCTCCACGGCGAGATCCGTGCGCTGAAAACGGATACCGTAATCAGCCGGCGCCGGTTTGAGGGAGAGTGTGACCTTGTTGCCGGAATGAAGACCGATGCCGGTACAGGTGGCGTGACGTCGAAGTGTACGCTGAGCGTTCATAGCCTCTCTAAGAGAGCTGGGGGAACCACTCCCAGCTCAGCAAAGCTCCTGCCATGCGCAGCACTCGACGACGACGCGGCGTAAGTGACTGATTTGATTGACTTTTTAAAGCTGAGATCACAAGGTTGGCGGTCGGCGTTGCTCGCGAATGTGGCTTGGGAACCACGATTTTTTCGAGCGCGAGTGTGGCAATTATACCACAGCGGTTCAGCGGCTCTTGCCATCTGCCATTTTCCATCTTCCATGGAGGCCGTCACCGTCACGCGGCCTCAGAATCTCGGCGAGGAACTGCCCCGTAAATGAGTCTCGGCTCCTGGCGACGTCCTCAGGAGTCCCCTCCGCCACAATTCGTCCACCGCCAGCTCCGCCTTCCGGGCCGAGGTCGATCACGTGGTCGGCCGACTTGATGACGTCGAGGTTGTGCTCGATGATCACGACCGTGTTCCCCTGGCCCACGAGCTTGTTCAGCACGTCGAGCAGCTTGTGGGTGTCGGCGAAGTGCAGCCCCGTCGTCGGTTCGTCGAGGATGTACAGCGTACGGCCGGTGCCGCGGCGCGACAGTTCCTTCGAGAGCTTCACGCGCTGCGCCTCGCCGCCGCTGAGCGTCGTCGCGGACTGCCCGAGCTGCAGGTAGCCGAGGCCGACGTCCTGAAGCGTGCGCAGCTTGTTGGCGATCGGCGGAAAATTCTCGAGCAGCGGCAGCGCCTGGTCGATCGTCAGGTCGAGCACGTCGGCGATCGACTTCCCGCGATACTGGATCTCCAGCGTCTCGCGGTTGTACCGTCGTCCCTTGCACTGCTCGCACGTGACGTAGACGTTCGGGAGGAAGTGCATCTCGATCGCGATGACGCCGTCACCCTGGCACGCCTCGCAGCGCCCGCCTTTGACGTTGAACGAGAACCGGCCCGGGCGGAAGCCGCGCGCCTTGGCCTCGGGCAGCATCGCGAACAGCTCGCGGATGAACGTGAAGAGGCCAGTGTAGGTCGCGGGATTCGACCGCGGCGTGCGGCCGATCGGCGACTGGTCGATCTGGATCACCTTGTCGAGCTGATCGACCCCTTCGATGGCCGAGTGCGCGCCCGGCTCGTCGGCGGCGCGGTAGAACGTGCGCGCGAGCGAGCGGTAGAGAATCTCGTTGATCAGCGTGGACTTGCCCGACCCGCTGACGCCGGTCACCGTCGTGAGCAGGCCGAGCGGGATCGCCACATCGACGTCCTTCAAGTTGTTCGCGCGCGCGCCGCGGATCACGACCTCGCCGCGCGTCGGCTTCCGTCGCGTCTCCGGCGTCTGGATCGTCTGTTCGCCCCGCAGGTACGCGCCTGTGAGCGAACCGTTCGCGTCGGTCAGCAGTCCGGACGGCGGTCCCTGGTAGATCAGCTGTCCGCCATGCTCCCCGGCCCCGGGTCCGAGGTCCACGACGTAGTCCGCCTGCCGGATCGTCTCCTCGTCGTGCTCGACGACGAGGACGGTGTTGCCGAGATCCCGCAGCCGGGCGAGCGTCGACAGCAGCGCACGGTTGTCGCGCTGGTGCAGGCCGATCGACGGCTCGTCGAGGACGTAGAGGACGCCGGTCAGGTTCGACCCGATCTGCGTCGCCAGCCGGATGCGCTGTCCTTCGCCGCCCGACAGCGTCGCCGCGCTGCGCGCCAGGCTCAGGTACCCGACGCCGACGTCGTCCAGGAAATGGATGCGGTCGCGGATCTCGCGCATGATCCGGCTCGCGATCATCGCCTCGCGGTCCGAGAGCTCGATGCCGTCGAACGCGTGGACCGCCTCGCTGATCGGCAGGTTGACGTACTCGGAGATCGTGCGCCCCTTGACGCGGACGGCGAGGCTCTGCGCCTTGAGCCGCTCACCCGCGCAGGTCGGGCACGGCCGCAGCGACCGATACGGCTCGAGGTTCTCCTGTTCGAGCCAGGTGCCTTCCTCGTACCGGCGGCGCAGGTTGGGAATGAGCCCTTCGAAGCCCGCCCCGAACGGATCTTTCTTTTTCGGCGGGGCCCCCTGCACCCCGCCTGGCGCCCTGCGCTCGCTCCCGCTCC
>JBBEBA010000003.1:0-1276 GCA_040882575.1 Gemmatimonadota bacterium | reverse complement strand
CGCTCCCGCTCCGCGCCGGGCGCGCCTCGTTCCGCTTGCTGCCACCCGGTGCGCCGAAGAACAGGAGTTCGCGGATCTTGCGCGGCAGCCGCCGGAACGGCAGCGCGAGGTCGATCCCGAACACGCGGCTCAGAGACCCGAGGGCCTCGCGCACCAGCTTGCGGTCCCCCTTCGCCCAGGGCGCGATGGCCCCGTCCTGCAGCGTGAGCGCTTCGTCGGGCACGAGCCGGGCGGGGTCGAAGTCGTACACCGCGCCGAGCCCCTGGCACTCGGTGCAGGCCCCGTGCGGCGAGTTGAACGAGAAGGCGCGCGGCGTCATCTCCGGCATGCTCACGCCGCAGAAGGTGCACGCGAGCCGGCGCGAGAACAGCCGGTCGCCGCCGTCCAGCGTGTTGATGACGACGATGTCTTCCGCGAGGTTCAGCGCGATCTCAACCGATTCGGCGAGGCGCCGCTCGACGCCGCTCTTGATCACCAGGCGGTCCACGACGATCTCGATCGTGTGATTGCGCCGGCGATCGAGCTTCAGGTCCTCGTCGAGCGACCGCATGTGGCCGTCCGCCCGGACCCTGGTGAAGCCCTTCGCGCGCAGCGCGGCGAGCTCCTTCTTGAACTCTCCCTTGCGTCCGCGGACGATCGGCGCCAGGACGTTCACCCGCTCGTCGGTCGGCGCCAGCATCACCATGTCGACGATGCGTTCGAGCGACTGCGACGCGATCTCGCGTCCGCACAGGTGGCAATGCGGCACGCCGATGTTGGCGAAGAGCAGGCGGAGGTAGTCGTAGATCTCGGTGACGGTCCCGACGGTCGAGCGCGGGTTCGATCCGGTGGTCTTCTGCTCGATGGCGATCGCCGGCGAGAGCCCGTCGATCAGATCGACGTCCGGCTTCTCCATCTGCTCGAGGAACTGGCGCGCGTACGACGACAGCGACTCGACGTAGCGCCGCTGCCCTTCGGCGTAGATCGTGTCGAAGGCCAGCGACGACTTCCCCGATCCCGACAGGCCCGTCAGAACGACGAGCTTGTCGCGGGGAATGTCGACGTCGACGTTCTTGAGGTTGTGGACGCGGGCCCCGCGGACCGCGATCCAGTCGTGCGCCATGTGTGCGGGTGAGAGATTCAGGAGAACTGCAAAACAGCGATTTTATCACGCAAAATCCACTAACGGATGAGCACGCCAACCTCATCGGCCCGTTATGCGGCTCGCAACGACGGGCCAGGCGCGCACGGCGCGCCTGCGAGGGGGCGGCGCGGGGCGCAGGGGTCCCCGCAAGCG
>JBBEBA010000002.1:0-8958 GCA_040882575.1 Gemmatimonadota bacterium | reverse complement strand
CGGCTGAAGAACAGCTTGAGCCCGCTGTCGAGCGTGTTCCACGACATCGAGTATTCCGGACCGAGCAGCTCTGCGGACAGACGCAGCCCGGCACCGACAAAGCTCCACGACGTCGTCGCCTCGCCGAGCACGGTATGCCCGTCATCGGTGGCGAACTCGATCATCACGCTCGCGAAATCCTCCGACGGCTGCTTCACATAATCGATGTCGCCGCCCATCGTCTTCGACAGCTGCTTCGCATAGTGCGGCCGCGTCCATTTCAGGCTGGCAATGTGCCCGGTCACGCGCACGGGCGTGAGCGATGAACGCGCGGCGCCCGGCTTCGTGAGCAGGTGCCGCACGACCTCCACGGAATGGCACATCATGTCGTTCAGCACGCCGCCGCCCTGCAGGCTGCCCTGCCAGAACCACGGCGCGTGAGGGCCGGCGTGCTCCTCGGCGGCGCGGGCCAGGTAAGGTCGGCCGGTGAGGGCGGCGCCGCGCGCCCAGATGAGATCCCGACCCGTCTCGATCTGCGGCGCGAACAGCTGGTTCTCGAGATAGCCGTGGTTCAGGCCGACGCTCTGCACGAGCTTCAGCACCTGCTCCGCCTCTGCTGCATTGCGCGCGAGCGGCTTCTCGCAGGCGATGCCGCGCAGCTCGCCCTTCCCGCTGCGCAGCGTCTCGACGATCTCCTCGACGTTCTCGACGCGCGCCTGGTTCGGGCCGCACAGCCAGAGCGCGTCGATCGCGGGATCCGCGACCATCTCCGCTATGGAACCGTACGCCTTCGCAGCGCCGACATCGAGCTCGTTCGCCAGCACCGCTGCGGTCTGGGCGTTGCTACGCGTCGGGCTCCAGATGCCGAGCACATCGGCGTCGCGCACGCCGGTGAATGCGCGCAGGTGGAACTTCGTGTTGAAGCCGCTGCCAATGAAACCGATGCCCAGCCGGTCGCCGCTCATGCGTCCCGCCTCATGAGGTCGTAGCTGACACCCAGCTTGCGGAGCGCGGGCTCCGGGCAGCCGTTCCAGTCGTCCACCCAGACGTTGCCGATGTAGCCCAGGTCCTCGTAGCCCATCCGACTCGAGAAGAATCCTGCTGCAGTCATGTCCCGGAAGCTGTTGAAGAAACTCACGCCGTCCTGCACGGAATCGTCCGCGCGGGCCGGCCACGCATAGCCGCCGACGTCCGTGCCAGTCGTGTCGGTCAGGTAGCGGCCGAGCGTGCCGCTGGAGTTCGCCATGTCGGAGTTCAGCAGGATGCGCGTGGACTCGAGCGCGCTCGCCGCGAGCACGACCGCGCGGGCACGGACATGCTCGTCGAGACCGGTGGTCCTGTCGATGTACGCGACGCCGTCCGCCCGACCCGCGGCATCCAGCGTCACCTCGCGCGCCATGGCATCCGTGATCAGCGTCATGCGGCCAGTCTCGAGGGCCGGCATGATGAGCACGTTCGTGCTCGAGAAGTTCGAGTTGGTGTGACAGCCGCGGTTGCAGTGGCCGCAGTAGTGGCACGGCGCGCGGCCGTTGAGCGGCTCCGTCAGGATCGACAGCCGCGCGGGGATGCACCTGACGTCGAGCGCGTCGGCAGCCTTCTTGACCAGCAGCTCGTAGCAGCGCGGCACCGGCGCCGGCTGGAAGATGCCGTCAGGGTCGTTCGGCAGACCTTCCGGCGTGCCGAAGATCCCGATCAGACGGTCCAGCCGGTCGTAGTACGGCGCGACGTCGTCGTAGGAAATCGGCCAGTCGTCGCCCAGGCCGTCCAGGCTCCTGCGCCGGAAGTCGTCCGGCCCGAAACGCAGCGAGATGCGGCCCCAATGGTTGGTGCGCCCCCCGAGCATGCGCGCGCGCCACCAGTCGAAGCGCGAACCCTCCGCCCGCGTGTACGGCTCGCCTTCGATGGTCCAGCCGCCGATACACGCGTCGAACTCGCCGAACGGCCGGTCCGGCAGCGCCGCACCGCGTCGCGGCGACGTGTGGTTCGGCCGCATCATGGCCGAGTCGCTCGTCGTGTTGTCCCACATGCCGCCCGCTTCCAGCATGACGACACTCGCGCCCGCCTGCGTCAGCGCGTACGCCGCCATGCCGCCGCCCGCCCCCGAGCCGATGATGCACACGTCGTAGACTGACCGCTGCTGCATCATGCCCCGCCGTGCTCCAGGCCAGCCAGGTAAGCGCGGCTGGCCCGGATCGAGGCGAACGCGTCGGCCGCGTCATCGTGCTCCACGAAGCAGTGCCGCACGCCCGACTCCGCGGCGAACGCCAGGATGCCCGGGAAATCGATCACGCCGGCGCCCACATCCAGCATCCGGTGGTCGGGCGTGCCACTCGAATCCTTCAGGTGCAGCAGCTCGAACCGGTCGGGCGTGCGCCGCAGCCAGGCCAGAGGATCGTGCCCCGCGCGCGCGACCCAGTAGACGTCCAGCTCGAACGATACCAGCGACGGATCCGTCGCGTCGATCAGGAGCTGGAGGGGAATGACGTCGTCCACAGGACGCAGCTCGAAGTCGTGGTTGTGGTATGCGAATCGGAGCCCAGCGTCGCGCGCGGCAGCACCCGCCGCGTTGAATGCGTCGGCGATCCGCTTCCAGTCGTCCAGCGTCGTACGCGCCGCCTCCGGCACCCACGGCACCACGACATACCCATGACCGATCTCCGCCGCGACTTCGAGCGTGTCGGCCCAGCCGCCCGCCAGATCGCCGAACGCGACATGCACCGAGGGGGAATCGAGGCCGCGATCGTCTATCATCACCCGGACCTCCCGGGGCGTGCGGCCGAAGTAGCCGGCGAACTCCACCTCGGCGTAGCCGGCTGACGCCACACGCTCCAGCGTGCGCGGCATGTCGTGCTCCATTGCATCGCGGACTGTGTACAGCTGCAGCCCTGTGGCTGCGGCTGCGCGCGCGAGTGCGGGGCGGTGAGCTGCGCCGGTCACGGTGCCGAAGGCGACGGCGCCGAGCGTCGCGAGAAAAGATCGCCGGTTCTGAGGCATCCAGGGAGTTCGGGAAAGGGTAAAGCGCAATATGAGGCGCCTTTGACGAGTTTGCAAATGGCGGAGGCAGGGGACTCCGGGTGGGGGACGGAGAATGACTGAGCGTGGCGACTGGACCACTTCCTGCTACATTGCGTGTCCGGCGGCGCCGCAGGCGGGCGCTTCCTCTGGTTACGGCGGGCCTCCGCCGTCAGGCGCCGGGTCCCGAGCAGCGAGGTCGCCGAATAGATGATTGCCGCCGCGACACTACCCCTGGTGATCCAGGGCGGTATGGGGATCGCAGTTTCCAACTGGGAACTGGCGCGTGCCGTATCGTCGCGTGGACAGCTCGGTGTGGTGTCGGGCACGGCAGTGGACAGCGTGCTCGTGCGGCGTCTGCAGGATGGTGACATTGGTGGCCACATGCGGCGGGCCATGGAGCATTTTCCGTGGCCGGCCGTGGTCGAGGATGTGCTGCGGAAGTACCTCAGGCCGGAAGGCCGGGGTGCGGACGATTCGTACCGGCTGCTGCCGATGTACCGGCAGGTGGTCGCGCGGGCGCGCCAGGAAGTCACGATCCTGGCCAATTTCGTGGAAGTCTTCCTGGCGAAGGAAGGGCACGACGGCGAGGTCGGCATCAACCTGCTGACGAAGGTGCAGATGCCGAACCTGCCGTCGCTGTACGGCGCAATGCTGGCTGGCGTCGATTACGTGCTGATGGGCGCTGGCATCCCGAAGGAGATCCCGGGGGCGCTGGACAGGCTGGCCGTCCACGAGGTGGCGGCGCTGCGCCTGGACCTGGAGGATGCCGCCCGGGACGACGTGGAGTTCCTGCATTTCGATCCTGCCGTCTACTGGCATGGCCCGCCTTCTCCGTTGAAGCGCCCTCGATTCCTGGCAATCGTGTCGGCCAGCTCGCTGGCGGCGATGCTCGCACGGAAGGCCAATGGCTACGTGGACGGTTTCGTTGTAGAGGGCCCGACGGCCGGAGGCCACAATGCGCCGCCGCGGGGAGGCGGCAGCCTGAGCGAGAAGGGCGAGCCAGTCTACACGGAACGCGACATCGCAAACCTCGAGGGCATGCGGTCGCTCGGCCGGCCGTTCTGGCTGGCGGGCGGGACGGGCACGCCGGACGGACTGCGGTCGGCACTGGACGCGGGCGCGGCTGGCATCCAGGTCGGGACATTGTTCGCCTACTCGCGTGAGTCGGGCATGGACGACGCGTACCGGCAGCAAGTCGTCCGGCAGGTACAGAATGGCGGAGTGTCCATCCTGACGGACGGACGCGCGTCGCCGACGGGTTATCCGTTCAAGGTCGTGCAGCTGGAGGGCACGAACGCGAAGCGGGAACTGTACAGTGCGCGCGAGCGGATCTGCGACCTGGGCTACCTGCGCGTCGCGTACCGGACGAAGGACCAGCGGGTGAACTATCGGTGCGCGGCCGAGCCGGTGGACACGTTCGTGAAGAAGGACGGCGCACTGAAGGACACGGTAGGCCGCAAATGCCTCTGCAACGCGCTCATGGCCGACATCGGCATGGCGCAGGTCCGGAACGGCGAGGAGGAGCGCGCGATCATCACGAGCGGGGATGACGTCACGCGTCTGAACGAGTTCCTCGACGGCCGCACCGACTACGGCGCCGCGGACGTCCTCGAGTACCTGCTCGCCGGTGTGCTCGCGACGGCCAGCGTGGACTGACTAGGGCACGAGCAGACCGTCCCAGGCGTCAGACTCGATCCGGATGCCGGTGAAGAACTCGCCGAACTCGCCGTACTTCGTGCTCGCCTCGTCGTAGCGCATCTCCGTAACGATCCGCTTGAACTCGAGCGGGTCGTGAGCGAACAGCGTGACGCCCCACTCCCAGTCATCCAGCCCGACCGACCCCGTGATCACCTGGAAGATGCGGCCGGCATACTTCCGGCCGGTCAGCCCGTGCTCCCGCATCAGCCGGTTCCGCTCAGCGACGGGCAGCGCGTACCAGTTGTCCGGATGCTGTCGGCGCTTGCTCATCGGATAGAAGCTGATGTAGCGCATGCCTTCGGGCACCCGGGGGTAGAGCCGCAGCTGCATGTGCGGGCTGCTGCGCTCGGCCGCGGCGGCTTCGTCGAGCAGGGCCTGGTACCCGGGCGAATCCGGCTTCGCCTCGTTCGCGGCCTCGGCAGTGGCGTGGTAGAGGCCGGCCTCCGTAATCGAGAGGTAGTCGTACGTCAGGTCGAGCAGCTCTCCGGCCGCCGACTGCCGCACCGCCCGACCCGCACGCGCCAGCTCGTCGAGCGAGCTGCGGAAATGCACGAACAGCCAGTCGGCGCCACCGCCCACCAGCTGATACGCTGCACTCCAGCCGTCCTGCTCTGGTGTCGGCGGCGCGACGCGCGCGCGCAGATCCGCCGCGAGCCGCTGCCGGACCGCGGCAGGCAGTGCGCGCACGGCGGTCCAGTCGACACTGAACATCTGATGCAGGGCGTACCAGCCTTCCAGTGTGGCCGGAGCCAGTTCGGACATGGATTCAGTTCTCCGTCTGCGGTTGAACGACGCGTCGCATAATCACTCCGATGCGGCGTGGGGTCAATCGAGGCACGGCCGCGGACTATGGTCCGGCCGAGGACACGCGCTGCAACCGACGCGGTTGCGGGTGCCGGATTGCGGACGCTATTCATCCCGCCGGGGAGGAGACATGCTTTGAAACGCAGGCGATTCATCGCGGTCGGTCTGATCATGGCAGTGCTGACCGTGGTCGGCATCGTCCGCCTGGTACGAGCGGAACGCGAGCGGCGCGTGCTGCAGAACCTGACGGAGGCTGTGAGCACACTGCGCTTTTCCGCGGACTCGTGCAGCGCGGCTCTGGACGCAGGTCAGACGAGGCTCATCGGCTACCGGCAGCGGCTCGACTCGCTGCACGACGCGGTGCGCGAGTTCGAGGCGGCCGACCCTCGCGGCGTCGCGGCGGAACAGTACGACGAATACATGAACGCGTTCGCGCTCTACCGTGACTCCGTCGCCGCGTGGGATGGGCGGGTGGCTGCGCTGCAAGGCCGCCTGCGGCAGTGTCAGTCGCTCGCGCGCGAACACAATGCGGCGGTCGATTCACTGCGCGCGGCACGCGCCGTGCCCGGTCGTTGAGCATGCATGACACTGACACGACTGCGGAGGGCACCGGCATCTCCGCTCCGCTGAGCGAGAACGTGAACCTGCTCGGCTCGCTGCTCGGCCGGATCATCGCCGACCAGGCGGGCGCCGCGACACTCGAGCTCGTGGAGGAGCTGCGGCTGCTGTGCAAGCGTGCGCACGCGGAGGGCAGCGACGAGCCGCGACTCGAGGCCGAGCGCCGCATCCGCGGCCTCGACCTGGATTCGATGCGGTGGCTGCTGCGGGCGTTCAGCGCCTTCTTCCATCTCGTGAACCAGGCGGAGAAGCAGGAGATCCTGCGCGTCAACCGGGAGCGGTCCTGCGGAGCTGCTGCGCGGCCGGAATCGATCGACGACGCGATCGGCCGGCTCCGCGCAGAGGGCCGTTCCCTCGGCTACGTGCTGGACCTGCTTGCCCGCCTCGACCTGCAGCCCACGCTCACTGCACACCCGACGGAGGCCCGGCGGCGTTCGGTCCTGCAGAAGCAGCGGCGTATCGCGGAGCTGCTCAGCGAGCTGCGACGTCCCGACGCGACTGCCGGCGAAGTCGAAGCAGGCGGCCACGCACTGCACAACCAGATCGCGCTGCTGATGGTGACGGACGACGTGCGCTCGGAGCGGCCCACCGTCCTCGATGAAGTCGAGCAGGGGCTCTACTTCCTGCAGGGATCCATATGGGACGTGGCGTTTCTGATCCACAGCGATGTTCAGCGCGCACTCGACCAGCACTACGGCTCCGATGCCGATGTGCCCCCTTTCCTGCGCTGGCGCTCCTGGATCGGCAGCGACCGGGACGGCAATCCCAATGTCACGGCGGACGTCACGCGCTCAACGCTCGCGCGTCATCGCCGCGCCGCACTCGAGCTGCATCTGCGCGAGCTGCACGAGCTGCGTGAGGAGCTCAGCATCTCGGACCGACTGCTGCCCGTGCCGGCACCACTCGACGCCGTACTGGATGCCGACGCGCAGAACGACGACAGTGCCGGCGGCCGTCGCCGCGAACCGTACCGCCGCCTGGCGACGCGGCTGATCCGCTCCCTTCAGCAGCTCCTCGACGACGCGGACGATCCGACGCGCGTGAACGCACATAACGCGCATGCGGTGCGCGGGAACGCGTATACCGTCGGCGAGTATGTCTCCGACCTCGATCTGATACGCGACAGTCTCGCCGCGACCGGCCTGGGCGCGGTCGCGCGGCACGGGCGCATTGCCCGCGCGCGGCTGCTCGCCCGCACGTTCGGCTTCCACATGGCCGCACTCGATGTGCGTCAGCACAGCCGCGTTCATGAGGAGGCCGTTGCTGCGCTGCTGCATGCCGCGGGCGTGACGTCGCAGTACGCAGACATGGACGAGGCCGCGCGCGTCGCGGTGCTGGAGCAGGAGCTGAGCAACCCGCGGCCGCTGCTGCCGCCCGCCGCTGACCTGCCGGAGGCTGCGCGCGAAGCTCTCGAGACCTTCGCCGTCGTCCGCGAGGCGCAGCGGCTGGATGCCGACGCCATCGGCTGCTGCATCGTGAGCATGACGCACACCGTCAGCGATCTGCTGGAACCCATGCTGCTCGCGAAGGAGCACGGCATGCTGCACGTCGGCGCCGAAGGCGTGACCAGCACTCTCGATTACGTACCGCTGTTCGAGACCATCGAGGACCTGGCCGGCGCTGCCGGTCTGATGCACGAGCTGTTCGCGAACCCATTCTACCGTCGCCAGCTCGACGCCCGCGGGGGGTTCCAGGAGATCATGCTCGGATACTCCGACAGCAACAAGGACGGCGGCTACTGGATGGCGAACTGGGCGCTGCACCGGGCGCAGGCCGAGCTCGGCAGTGTCTGCCGCGAGCACGGCGTCGAGTTCCGGCTGTTCCACGGGCGTGGCGGCACGGTGGGCCGCGGCGGCGGCCGCGCCAACCAGGCTATCGGCGCCATGCCCGCAGCCGCGCACAACGGCAGCATCCGCGTGACGGAGCAGGGCGAGGTCATCTCTTTCAGGTACGCGCTGCCCGGTATCGCGCACCGGCACACGGAGCAGCTCGTCAGCGCCATGCTGCTGGCCACCGCGGCCGCCGACAGCCGCCGCGCGGCGAACGCACCGGCGACGGAGCCCGGGGAATCCGCCGACGCGCACGCGCTGATGGACCGCATCGCCAACGCCTCCATGCGGGCATACCGCGAGCTGATCGATGATCCGCGGCTGTGGTCGTTCTACACGCGTATCACGCCCATCGAGCAGATCAGCCGGCTGCCGATCGCGTCCCGGCCCGTATCCCGGAAGACGGGCAATGAAGTGGACTTCGAGAGCCTCCGCGCGATCCCGTGGGTGTTCGCCTGGACCCAGACCCGGTACATGGTGCCAGGATGGTACGGCATCGGCCGCGCGCTGCACGACGTGCTCGCCGACGATACAGCCGCCGCATCACTGGGGCGGCTGTACGAGGAGTGGCCCTTCTTCCGCGCAGTCATCGACAACGCGCAGCGCGAGATGGCACGCGCCCGTCTTCCCATCGCCGGCCACTATGCGCGGCTGATCGACGACGGCGACGCGTGCCACGACGCGATCAGTGCCGAGTTCGACCTCGCCGCCGCCGCGATCCTCCGCATCACCGGCGAGCCCGAGCTGCTCGCGAACAGCCCCGTCATCCGCCGCTCGATCGAGCTCCGCAACCCCTACACCGACGTGCTCAACCTGCTCCAGGTCGAGCTGCTGCGCCGCTTCCGCGATGCACCGGACGACGAACGCGAACCGCTGCGCCAGCTCCTGTTCCTCAGCATCAATGGAATTGCGGCGGCCATGCAGAGCACGGGATGACAGCGTGAAACGTGAAACGTGACAAACGTGAAGCGTGAAACGTGAAACGTGACAAACGTGAAGCGTGAAACGTGAAACG
>JBBEBA010000001.1:0-48720 GCA_040882575.1 Gemmatimonadota bacterium | reverse complement strand
CAGCGTGAAACGTAAACGTCAATGTGAAACGTGAATCGTGAATCGTGAAACCAAAACATGTCCCGCGACCGGCTACTAGATTGTTACCCGCGGCCGCTTCGGCGGCTCCATACCAGTCAAAGCCTTATGTCACCATACCAGACTCGATTCATGTTTCACGCTGACGTTTCACGTTGTTGCCGTCTTGGTGTCGTTGAGATACGGAAGGAACTCGTTCTTGCTGTGCGCCTTCGCGTACGCTTCTTCCGGTGTGATCACGTTCTTCATCAGGAACTCGAGTATCGCCTGATCCATCATCTGCATACCGTCCTTGCGCCCCGTCTGGATCATGCTGGGGATCTGGTGCGTCTTGGCCTCGCGGATCATGTTGCCGATGGCGGGTGTGCCGACCATCACCTCGAGGGCCGCGACGCGGCCGGCGCCATCTGCCTTGCGCAGCAGCTGCTGCGCGACGACGCCGCGCAGAGTCTCGCCGAGCATGACGCGGATCTGCTCCTGCTCATCTGCGGGAAAGGCGTTGATGATGCGGTCCACGGTCTTGGCGGCGGAATTGGTGTGCAGCGTTCCGAACACGAGGTGTCCCGTCTCGGCCGCGGTGATGCCGAGCGAGATGGTTTCGAGGTCGCGCATCTCGCCGACGAGTATGACGTCGGGGTCTTCGCGCAGTGCGGCACGCAGGGCGCTCGCGAACGAACGGGTATGGTTGCCGATCTCGCGCTGATTGACGAGCCCCCTCTTGTTCGGGTGCACGAACTCGATCGGATCCTCGATGGTCAGGATGTGGTCCGACTTCGTCTCGTTGATGAGATCGATCATGGCGGCGAGCGTCGTGCTCTTGCCGGAGCCGGTGGGCCCAGTCACCAGCACGAGCCCCTTGTTCAGCCCGCAGAAGCGGCGCACGCCCTCTGGCAGCCCGAGGTCGTCGGCCGAGAGCACCTTGGCGGGTATGGTGCGCATGACGCTGCCCATGCCCTTCCGCTGCCGGAACACGTTCACGCGGAAGCGCGCGACGTCCGCAACCTCGTAGGCGAAGTCGGTGTCGTTGGTCTCCTCGAAGGTCTGCTTCTGCGCCGGTGTCATGATCTCGTACAGCAGAGCCTGCATGTCGCTGGGCGACAGCTCGCGGAACTTGATGCGCGTGAGCTCGCCGTGCTGCCGTATGATCGGTGGCGACCCGACAGTGAGGTGCAGGTCGGAGCCCTGCTGCTGCACCATGAGACGGAGGAACTGATCAATCTGAGCCATTTTCCTGTCGTCAGCCATGCAGCGCGTGCAGGTCCCAGGCGTAGCTGCCGGGTCGACCCAGTATCATGAGCAGCCAGTTGATGCCCCATTCGGCCGGCAGTACGTCGCCCGGCTCCTCGAGCAGCATGAAGGATAGCGGCGCGGCGTGCAGCAGCTCGCGGATCGGATAACCCGACGGCGGCAGGTCGATCGTGATCGCGTCGAACTCGTACGCCGAGACCGCTTCGGCAAAGGCCGGATCCGGGTCGGCGCGCAACGTGTACTCGCTGCCGTTGTCGCCGGCCGCGTTGATGTGCACGGCGCGCACGTCATCGCCGAGCCCGAGCCCCGGCAGCAGCGGCAGCACCGCACGGGCAGCGTCGATCTGCTCGGCCGCCACGCCGATCCGTGCCGAGCCGCCGCGCCAGAGGAGTCTCAGCTCCATGATCAGCGCGGGCGGCAGCACGACGTGCCCGACCAGCGGCCCATCGGCAACGTGTCGAAGCGGGCGGAACATCAGCTCGGCCCCGCCGACGCCGACCAGTGCCTGGGCCGCAATGGGCAGATCCGCGCCGGGTCGCTTGAGCGTCGCTTCCCATTCGATGTGCCCTGCTTTCACGTCGGCCATGCGGCCGAGCGGTGACGGCTGGATGCACTCGGTCAGCGCGCGTTCCCAGCCGTCAGTCAGCGTCGCGCGGTGCGTGTCCGTGCGGGTCCGCCACCAGCCGAGTGCGGTGCCGGCGCGCATCGAGATGCCGAAGCGGCGGGCGCCGTTTTCCAGTGCGTGCGCGAGGAGCTCCTCGAACGCGACCGGTGGCTCTTCCTCGAGTCTGTGCTCCGGCTCCGCGTCGTACACGGCGTGGATGAGCTCGCGGATTCGCGCTGCGGAAGCGAGTGCCATCTCGATGCTGCAGCCGGTGCGGGTGCGCAGGTCGTCGAGCACGTCGTCCGTCAGCGGATCGGCGACCACGACCGTGACGGTCTTGCCCGCGCGCACGATTGGCACCGCCATGTGAGCGAGCGCCCAGTCGGCCGGAACCAGCCGCGCAGCATCGCGGTCGACGGCGTCGGCGTTCGGGAAGATGTATGGCAGGTCGAACTGGCTCGCGAGCGCCCAGTCGATCTCCTCCCTGCGGACCAGATTCAGCGCGACGAGCGCCTGGCCGAAGAAGCCGCCGTGCGTACGCTGATACTCCAGCACGCGTTCGACGTCGTCGGGTGAGATGTGTCCGGACTCGAGCAGGATCGTGCCGAGTGGCCGCCGTTCTGTCATTTCGCCTCCGTGAGGTCCGCCAGCTCCAGGTCGCGGCAGATGAATTCGCCCACGCCCCCGGTCGTCAGCACGCCGCCGAGGTCGGGGGTCGTATGCCCGCCCAGCACGGCGCGGCGGACACTGCGCTCCACCGCAGCCGCCGCGTTCCCGTGGCCGAGGTGCCGCAGCATCAGAGCGCTGCTCAGGATCGCGGCCAGCGGGTTCGCAGTTCCGGTACCGACCAAATCGGGCGCAGAGCCGTGCACGGGCTCGAAGAGGCTGACCCGGCCGGGATGCAGGCTCGCCGACGGCGCCAGCCCGAGACCGCCGACGAGCGCGGCAGCGAGGTCCGAGATGATGTCGCCGAAAAGGTTCGGTGCGACGATAACGTCGTAGCGCGACGGGTGCAGCACCAGATCCAGCGCCAGCGCGTCCGCGTACACTGCATTCTGCTCGATGTCGCCGTACTCCTCGCCGACCTCGGCAAACACGCGGCGGTAGAGTCCGCCCGAATGCGGCATCGCGTTCGCCTTGTCGGTCAGGGTGACGCGACGGCGGGCGTGCGTGCGTGCGTGCTCGAACGCCGCGCGGATGATGCGTTCCACGCCCTTGCGCGTGTTCACGTCTTCCTCTATCGCAACCTCGTCCGCCGTGCCGCGCTTGAACGTGCCGCCCATGCCGACGTACACACCTTCGGTGTTCTCGCGGAAGATCAGCAGATCCACATCTTCGGGACGCACGTCCCTGAGCGGCGACATGCGGCTCTCGAGGAGCTGCACGGGACGGAGGTTGACGTAGAGGTCCAGCTGGAACCGCAGGCCAAGCAGGATGTCGCGCGCGTGCGCATGGTCCGGCACGCGCGGGTCGCCCATCGCGCCGAGCAGGATGGCATCGTAGCCGGTGCGCAGGTCGGCCATCTCGGCTTCGGTGATCGTACAGCCGGTGTCGAGGTACCGCTGCGCGCCGAGGTCCCACGGGACGAGGTCGAAACCAGTCCCGGTGAGTGCCGCTACGCGCTCGAGAACAGCAACTGCCTGCTGCGTGACCTCCAAGCCGATCCCGTCCCCGGGAATCACCGCGATGCGGGGCATGCTGCTGATGATTACCGCTCGACCGTCAAAACGCCAGAAGCCGAATGAGTGACGCAGGTGAATGGGTACGTGCCGGCGGGCGCACCGGCGAGGCTGACGACCCAGGCGGCGCCGGCATGGATCAGCGGCGGGCTCCGCATCTGGCCGGTACCATCGAGGAAAGCGCGCTGCTCCGGCGGCAGCGCGGCGCCGTCGAACACGAGCGCGTGGCTGCCAGCATCGCCGGCGGTGAAGCGAACGACATCGCCCGACGCAGCCGTCACCATGGTCGGCTCGAACTCGCCGCCGCTCGCCCTGCGCACGATCACCTCGATGAGGCTGACGCTGTCCGGCAGCTGTATGGTGTCGGCGGTGAGCTCCAACACGGCGGGGCCGTCCGCGAGCGAACCGACGCGGTCGCAGCCGGTGACCAGCGCGGCCGCCGCGAAAGCAATGGCGCCGGCGCGAGCTGCACGCCGCGCCGGCGCCATCATCGTACTGCCGGGGACCAACTCAGCCGCCGTGGCCCAGTGCGTAGACGTACGCGGCGACCTGTCTCACCTGTTCCTCGGACAGCGGGGCGCCGCCCATGGGCGGCATCGGTCCCGGGTGCTCCTTCGGCTCCAACACGCCGGTGTTGACGAGCTGGACGATGGCGTCATATGAGCCGTCGACGTTGAGCCACACGTCGTCGATGAGGCTGGGCGCGAGCGGGCCGCCGGCGCCATCCATGCCATGGCAGGTCCAGCATGTCGTCGTTTCAAAAACGGTCTTGCCGCTCGCGACCATGTCCTGGGTCACGCCTTCGGGCAGCTCGACGTTCGCACCGGGCGCCGGCTGCGGCGCCGGCTGAGCGGCCGGTGCAGCCGCACCGGGCCCGGCCTGCGGCTCGTCCGCCTGCTCTCCTGCATCACCGCCGCACGCGGCGAGACCGATAATGGCCGCGCCTGTGAACAACCCCCTCCAGCTCCTCGTCAGCATTTCATGTCTCCTGTCGCGTTGAAAATATGCGGCCGCCTGGGCATGCAAGCGGCGCGCCTCATTGTACGCTGTCGCGAGCGCCGCCGCACGCGATGCAGAACATCCAGCCTGGCTCGAGGGGCTCGCCGCACTCGCCGCACGGACGCGTCGTCTGGTCGCCGCCGCAATACGGACAGAAGCGTACGGGCCGCTGCGTCGGCAGCGGCGAGTCGCAGTAGGTGCAGTGGTCAGCCTCCGCGCCGCGCCTGGCCGGCGCCTCCGTTTCGGCCGCCGCCTCGTCATCCCCGGCCACCTCCGTGAGGTAGGGCTCGGGGTCCAGGTCGTCCACGAGCGAGAAGATGGCGGCCTCGTCGGCGTCTTCATTCTCAAACACATCGCCCAGCAGCTCGGCCACGGCCTCGGCGACATGCGACGCCTCGACCGGCGCCTGCACCCATACGTCGCACGCCGCATAGTCTCGATAGAGACCCACGTTCGGGTTCGCGTCGCGCAGCTCGCGTCGGATCGTCTCCCGCGCCGTGTCGGGCTCCAGCCGCACGCGCCCCGCCTCGCCCGCCAGCAGCCGCAGCAGCGCGTGCTCGTAGTCGGCGTTCATGCCGAACCCGACCTCCGACCGCACCAGCCTGTACGGCACCAGCTCCTGGTATATCTCCGCGACCGTAACAGGCACGTCGAATTCGCGACGCGACTGCTGCAGCGCTTCCGCGAGACGCGTGTACAGCCGTTCGACGGCTTCATCCCTGGATTCCTGCATCATTGCCGCCCCCGCGGTCTGTTCTGTATCAGTGTCCGGGCTTCGGCGGGCGCGCGCCGCAGCCATTCCTCCGCCGCTGGATCGCCGGCCGCACGCAGCGACGTCACCAGCCCGACCCAGTTCAGCGGGTCGTCCGGCTCCAGCTCAACCGCGCGCCGGAACTGCTCGACCGCCGATGCGGGGGCGGCCAGGTCCAGGAAAAGGTAGCCGAGCTCCCGTCGCACCGCTGCATCCGCCGGCGCCGTGCGGGCGGCCGCGCGCAGCACATCCGCCGCTTCGGCCGTCCGTCCCTGCGACCGCAGGATGCGCCCGAGATACAGCCGCGCGGTGACGTTGTCCACGTCCTGCTCGAGCACAGCGCGGAAGTGCCGTTCGGCCACGCCGGCACTGTCCTGCGCGAATGCGGCGACGCC
This sequence comes from Gemmatimonadota bacterium, assembly GCA_040882575.1. Classification (GTDB taxonomy): domain Bacteria; phylum Gemmatimonadota; class Gemmatimonadetes; order Longimicrobiales; family RSA9; genus SH-MAG3. The sequence goes on along the minus strand of JBBEBA010000001.1, from coordinate 43,026 downwards.
GCGCTCCATTTCCGACTCGCGGCCGAGCGGGTAGACGAGCACGGCGATCACGACCAGCAGCGTGGCTACACCGCCGAGCAAGTACAGCGGCCGGCGCGGCCCGCGGGCACCGTCCGGCTCGTCGGCGGCGGCCGGTTCCATGGCCGTTCCGGACGGGAGTCCCCTCCCCGTTTCCGGCGCGGGGCCGCCGCCGCGCCTGCTCACTTCCGCCTTCAGCTGCGAGACGACGGCCAGCGCGACATCAGCATCGGCGGGGCGTGCCTCGCTCTCCCCGGCGCGGTCCATCGCCCGCTGCAGCTCGTGCAGCCGGCCGGCCAGCTCGAGCGAGATGAGGTCGCGGCGGCGCAGCTCTGCGAGCACCGTCTCGGTCGGCATCTGCGCCGGCGACAGTGCAGTCATCCGGATTTCGTCGGGCGCGGTCGCATCGCTCCGCAGCAGCGTACGCAGCGTACGCTCCACGGCATGCCACGTCGCCCGCAGCGCGTCCAGCAGCGCCACGGGCGAGTCGTAGGTGTCCAGGCTGTCGATCGCCGGCTCCGCCTCCCGCAGCGGACGGAGCACGCGATCAGGATCCGTCATTCGCTCAATACTCGATTTCCCAGAACCCGGCACGGGCACCGGCAAGCACCACCCCGCGCGCGTCTTCCGCTGGTACCGTGACACCGGCCCGCGCCTTTGCCTCGTCAGCGGTACGCCGCATGAACTGTGCGATCGTCTCGCCCGGCGCCCGTGCCTGCCGGATCTGCTCCACGATATCCGACCACGTCCCGACGATCACCCCGCCATCCGGGAGATGCACGCGATGCGGCGCCGCGTCGCCGTCCGACAGGCTCGCCAGCACGACCGCATCCGACGCCGCGCCCTCCGACTCCGGCACCTGGGCGCCCGCCTCGATCTCGGCCAGCAGCTCGTCGATCGGGTCATGGCCGCTGTCCACTTCGCTCAGCCGCCGCTCCCACACCGCGAGCTCCGGCGCGCCCGACTCCAGTCCCTCCAGCGACCGCTTCAGCTCGATCAGCCGCCAGATCGCCAGCGTGTCCCAGTGCTCCATCGGCGACACCCGCTCGAACTCCCGCGCCGCACCCACCCAGTCGCCTCGATCATACAGCAAATGACCCAGGTAGATCCGCGCCTCATGGTACTCACTGTCCAGGTGCAGCGACCGCCGCAGTTGACGCCGCGCCGCCGTCTCCTCCTCCAGCCGGTGCAGCGTGTAGCCATACGCTGCCGCCGCCTCGGCACTGTTCGGATGCAGCTCCACGGCCTCGGCAAAGACCTCCCGCGCCTCCACGTACAGGCGCTCCCGGTACAGCGCTCGGCCCATCGTCAGCAGTACCTCGACGTCCTCCGCGCACCCCGTTTCGCGAGCGCGCGCAAACAGCCGCATCGCATCGTCCCGTTGACCGAACCGCAGCAGCGACTCCCCCATCCCCACCAGTCCGTCCTCGTGCTCCGGATCCAGCACCAGTGCCCGCTCGAATGCCTGCTTCGCCCACACGAACTCCTCGCGCGCCAGCCTCGTGTAGCCGAGTCCCACATACAGCTCGACGGAATGCGGATAGAGCCGGAGTCCCTCCTTCAGGATGTCGAGAGCGGCGTCATAGTCGCCGTCATCGTAGAGACGGTGTGCGCGTTCGTCGTATTCCTCGGAGCTGAGGAAGGGAGTGGCCATTCATCGCCTCCTGTGCCGACGGCGTTCCCGACTAGGGGTGGGGAGAACACTGACCACAGTATAATGTGGTCCATTGGGCTATGCTACCCCTACATGTAGCGGACGCCTGGCGGCGTCCGCGTGCTACGTGAAGCGTGAAACGTGTTACGTGGCCCGTTCTCCGATTCATGAATTCAGCGTGACCTCGGATCGACGGCTGGCGGGGGTTTGGTGGGGGTTAACGCGAGGGTTTGCGTTTTCACGCTTCACGCGTCACGCTTCACGTTTCACGCTTCACTAAATTCCGGGTCTGAATGACTGCACGAAAAAGCGCATCAGGGGCGCAAAAGTGATTGGATGGACAACATGGTATTCGGCTGGTTGAAGCGGCGGCGTCTGAGCCCCAGAGCGGAGCGGCGCCTGATGATCGCGCTGGCACGGTCGGAGGAGGAGCTGGTGCGGACGCACGTGCAGAACGCGCTGGATGTGATTACGGCGGTTGCCGGGGAGATGCGGACGAATCGAGCGCTGGAACTCTACCTCGACGAGCTGGAACTGGACGAACCGCAGTCGACGATTGTGGGGCAGCGGGTGCTGGCGCGGCTGGACGAGGAGTGACGTCCAGCCGGCCGCGGATCCGCGCGCGCCGGCGCGCTAGTTCTGCTGCCCCGTGGCGGTCGCTGCACCGGTGGCCGGAGCGCCGCGGTCCTGGCCGGTCGCCGGCGGCATGGGCGGGTCCACGATCGGCACCTGGAACCGTTGCCAGTCCACGGGCAGGCCCTGCGCCGAGCGGAACCGTTCAGTGGACCATTTCTGGAACGGCTTCCCGTACTTCCTGCTGAGATAGAAGTTCACGGCCTCCGCCACGTAGCCTGATGCCGTGTAGCCGTGCTCGGAGCGGGCGAGGAACATGGTTACGGCGATTTCGGGCGGCTCGCCGGGCTCGCGGGCGCCGGTGCCGACGAACCAGCCGTGGTCGAGTCCTGGCGGCGCCTGGGCGGTGCCCGTCTTGCCGATGAAGTCCCAGTCCGGCAGGCGGCTGCGGCCGGCCGTGCCGCCGGGGCTGACGACGCGGCGCATTCCGGCCTCCAGGTACCAGCGGTCGCGCGGCGTCGTGTGGAACTCGAAGGTATCGGCGGGCACGCCGCTTTCCCGCGCGAGTCGCGGCGCGGGCACGCGGCCATTCGGAGCGGTCAGCGCCGCGTAGATGTGGGCCAGCTTGATGATGGTAATGTTCAGCGGGCCCTGCCCGATGGCGAGCGAGAGTACTTCGCTTTCCTTCGGCTGATAGCCGAAGTTCCGCTCCCAGTAGTCGACGCTCTCCGGGAAATTGGGCTTGATCTCGTGCGGCACGTCGATGCCGGTCCGCTCGTCGAATCCGAGGCGGGTGCCGGTCTCCAGCATGCGGCGCAGTCCGATGCGGGCGCCGACCTGATAGAAATAGACGTTGCAGGAGTTCTTGATGCCCTCGATCAGGTTCTGCCGACCATGCACGCCGTGGCAGCGCGCGTAGCGTCCGGCGAGCGTGATGCCGCCGGCGCACGCGACGGGCATGTACTCGTCGGGCTCGATTATGCCGAGGTCCAGCGCCATGCCGACAACCGCGAGCTTCCAGGTGGATGCTGCGGGCTGCCCGGACGCGACCACGCGGTCGAGCAGCGGGATACGCGGATCGTCGTACAGGACGCCGTATTCCGTCTGCGATATTCCGCCGATGAACATGTTCGGGTCGTAGGTCGGATTGCTGAAGTAGGCGAGCACGCCGCCGGTCTGCGGGTCGATGGCGACGATGGCGCCATCGAACTCGCGCGGGAAGATCTCGGCGACGTACTGCTGCAGATCCAGATCCAGGTACAGGTGCAGGTCCTCGCCGGGCACCGGCGGGGTTCCCATCTCCTCCGGCAGCCAGCGCAGGATCCGGCCCCGCGCGTCGATCTCCAGGTAGCGGTTGCCGGGCGTGCCGCCGAGCAGCTTCTCGTACTGCCGCTCCAGCCCCGCCTTTCCGATCCAGCGACCCTGCTGGTAATCCTCGAACTCCGGGCGCGCGAGCTCCGGCTCGCTGATCTCGCTGACATAGCCGATGAAATGGGCGATCGCGGGACCGGCAGGGTAATGACGCTTGGCGTACTGATGCACGAGCACGCTCGGAAACTGGTGCCGTCGCTCGGCGAGTGCGGCCACGGCGCGCGGCGGGGCGTCCGCCAGCAGCACCATGGGCAGGTGGCGTTGCCGCTCCCAGCGGCGGCGCGCGACCGTGAGCTGCTCCTCCGTCATGCCGATGATCGGCAGGATGCGCGCGATCTGCGCGTCCATCGAGTCCTGAGGCTCGCTCGGCATGATCATGATCTGGAAGCCGGGCACGTTCTCGGCGACGACGCGGCCGGTCCGGTCGTAGATCGTGCCGCGCGGCGCCGGTACCGGCAGCTCCCGGAGCCGGTAGCTCGAAGCGCGCTGGAGGTTCTCCTCGCCCGCCATCACCTGCAGGCGGAAGAGGGCGGTGCCCAGGAAGGCGACGGCGACGAAGATGAGCACCCGTGCGCCGCGGCTGCGGCGCACGCGCTGGGCGCGCGGCGTCGAGAGTCTACCGGTTCGCTGCATGAGTCCCTGCCTGCTCTGCACGTGTCCTGACGATTACGCGGACGGCGTGCGCGCCGGGCTCATGGCTCCGGGAACGCCACACCGCACTCGGGGCAGGCGAGGTCGCGACCGCGTCTGCGGAGCTGCACCTGCTTGCCGTGGCGCGGGCAGAACGGCTCCCGGCCGGCCTCGAGCTCGGCGAAGATCGCCGTCCGTTCCTGCAACGATGCCGGATCGAGCTCGAACATCCTGCGCTGAGCGCAGCTCAGGCATTCGAACCAGACTTCGCCGGCACCGTTCTCCATGGTGCTGACGCGTACCACCTCGGAAAATCCGCCGCAGCCGACCGGACATGGCACCATCTCGCCTGCCAGGTAGTGCTTGAGCGGCTCGGTCTTCTCGAGGGGCGGCGACGGCCGCACCAGCTCGTCGCGCGTCTTGCGGCGTTTGAGCCGCTTGGGGCGACCGGGTACGCCGAAAATTCCGGCTCGGCGCATCTTCTCGAGCCGGGCACGCTTCTTTTTCTTCTTATGCAAGTCCGAGTCCGGATTCTCGAATCGGGCTGCGCGTTTCCTGCCCTTGCGCTCGCCCTTTGGCCGCTTGCCGGTGGTCTTGGCGCCCTTCACGAGGCGGCTGCCCGGAGTCGCGTCGGCTGCGGCGTCCGCCGGCTGCTGCGTCTCGACTGCGGCAGCGGGCGCGGCGGCGCGGGCCGCGGCAGCCGCCTTGCGCGCCGAGCCTCGCTTCGCTGGTGCTCCGGCAGGCGCGGCGCCTGCGCTGTCGCGAGCGGTCGGTCTGGCCCCTCTGCCAGTGGTGCCCGGCGCGACCGCCTTCTTCGCGGTGCTCTTCGCGGGCGGTTTCGCTGGCTGCCTCGCGGCCGTCTTCTTCGCAGGCGCTTTCCCGCCGGGCGCCGCTGCGCGCCGGTCGGCCGGCGCCTTCTTCGCGGGCCGGCGCCCGGCGGCGGCTGCCTTGCCGGCCGGCTTCTTCGCGGCAGTCTTTCGCGCGCCGGCCCGGCCCGGGGCGGCCTTTCTCGCGGAACCCTTCTTCGGCTGAGCCCTTCCGGCCGAACCTCTGCCGCTGCCGACCCTCTTCGACGCCGCCTTCCTGGCAGCGGCCTTCCTGGGCGGCGACTTCCTTCCTGCGGCTTTCTTCCGCCCGCCCTTCGTAGCCGCCGCCTTCTTCGGCGCGGCCTTTCTCGCTGGTGCCTTCTTCGCGGCCTTCTTCGCGGGTGCCTTCTTCGCCGGTGCTTTCCTTGCCGCCGTCTTCCTGGCCGTGCGTTTCTTCGCCGGCGCTTTCCCTGCTGCCTTCTTCACTGACTTTTTCGCTGCCTTCCTGGGCGTGGTCTTCCGGGCGCCCGCCTTCCGCGCGGACTTCCCGGGTGCTGCCTTTCGCGAGGTCGCCTTTTTCGTGCGCGACGCGGTGGTTGCGGATCGGGACACTGCCCTTTTCGCCGGCTTCGCAGTCTTCCGCGCGGCGGCCTTCGCTGCCGGCTTACGGGCCGTCTTCGCGGCTTTTTTAGCAGCCTTCCTGGCGACCTTTCTCGCGACCTTCGCTGCTTTTCCGGCCGCCGGGGCACGCATGTTCAGGACGCGAGGCGCGGACGCGCCGGTTCCGGACTGCTCGACTTTTCCAGCATTCGACTTGGCCTGTGCGGCCATGACCACCTCCTGGCGTGCCGGCTGGCAGGTTCGGCATCGGAAAAACGTCGGTTTTGCAGGCAGGAAGATACGCTTCCGCGGGTGACAACGCCACAAAAGCGTGGATGCCTCAGGGACCCCGGCGCGGTCGGTCGTCGAGGCTGTAGCGGCCGAGCTTGTCGTAGAGCGTGGCGCGGGAGATGCCGAGGCTGCGCGCAGTGCGCGAGCGGTTGCCGGAATGGTGTGCGAGTGCGCGGGCGATGTGGCGCCGCTCGATCTCCGCGAGCGTGAGATCGGCTTCGGTCGTGCCGGTCAGCGTCGCGCCGTTGCCCGCGATCTCCGAGGGCAAATGCGCCGGCTCGATCTCGTCGGCATGGTTGGACAGAAGCAGCACGCGCTCGATCACGTTGCGGAGCTCGCGGATGTTGCCCGGCCAGTGGTAGCCGGCGAACCTGGCGAGTGCCTCCGGCGAGAACCTCGCCGGTCCGCGGCCGACCCGGCGACGCAGGTCGAGCAGCGAGCGGACGGCGAGGTCGGCGATCTCCTCGCGGCCGCGCTCGCGCAGCGGCGGCAGGCGGAGCGGGAGCACGTTGAGCCGGTAGAACAGGTCTTCGCGGAACGTGCCATCGCGGACTGCGCTTTCGAGGTCCAGGTTGCTGGCTGCGATCAGCCGCACGTCCACCTCGAGCTCGCGCGTGCCTCCGAGCCGGCGGAACCGCCGCGACTCGAGCACCTTGAGCAGCTTCGGCTGCAGCGGCGTCGCCAGCTCACCGACCTCGTCGAGGAAGAACGTACCGGTGTGTGCGACTTCCAGCAGGCCGCGCCGCTGCTCGCGGGCGTCGGTGAACGCGCCCTTCTCGTGACCGAAAATCTCCGACTCGAGAAACGTCGCCGACAGGCCGGCCGAGTTGATGTCGATGAACGGCCTGGACGCGCGCGCCGAAAGCGCGTGCAGCATCTGGGCGATGTAGCCCTTGCCGGTGCCTGTCTCGCCCGTGATGAGGACTGTCGCGTCCGTCGCCGCCAGGATCTCGACCTGCCGCGCGATGGCCCGCATCACGGGTGTGCGGCCGAGCGACGAGGTGCCGGACGCGTCGTTCTGCCGTTCCGCCATGAACCGGTTGCGACGACGCAGCTCAGCCTTCTCGAGCGCGCGCGCCGATGCCGCCTCGAGGTGCGCCAGCTCGACCGGCTTCGTCAGGAAGTTCTCCGCCCCGAGCTGCATGGCCTCGACCGCGGTGCCGATCTCCGCCTGCGCCGTCAGCATGATGACCGTCGTGTCCGGATCCCGGCTGCGCAGCACTTCCAGCAGCCGAAGCCCGCTCACGCCGGGGAGCCCGATGTCGAGCAGCACCACGTCGGGCCGCTCGCGCTCGTACTGCTCCAGCGCGCCGCTCGCGTCCGCGGCGCGCTGCACGTTCCACCCCCTCTTCTCGAAGAAGCGGCCCAGCATGTCGAGGACTGCGACATCATCGTCGACCAGGAGGATGCTGCCGCTCACGGTGCACCCGCTTCCGGAACATCGGTCCGGGTCAGTCGCACGCGCAGAATGCGGCGATCCTCGACCTCCGCAACGTGCAGCTCGCCCTCACCCTCGACGACGACGACATCACCCGGCACCGGGATCCGGCCCAGCTCGCCGAAGACGTAGCCGCCGATCGTATCATAATCCTCCTCGGGCAGGCCGAGGCCGAGCCGCTCGTTGGCCTCGAAGATGCTCGTGCCGCCATCGATCAGCACATCGCCCGAGCCCATCACCTCGAACGGCGTCTCCTCGGGATCATCGTGCTCATCATAGATGTCGCCGACGATCTCCTCGATCATGTCCTCCAGCGTGATCAGACCCTCCGTGCCGCCGAACTCATCCAGCAGGATCGCCATGTGCACGCTGCGGCGACGCAGCTCCGGCAGCAGCTCGACGATCGGCTTGCTGTCCGGCACGAAATACGGCTCGCGCATGAGCGCGGCCAGGTCGAACGGCCGGCCGGGCTCCTGCGTGACGACCGCGAGCAGGTCCTTCAACAGCAGGACACCAACCACATCGTCGATCGCGTCGCGGTACACCGGGATGCGCGAATGCCCCTCCGCCCGCACCAGCTCGAGCGTTTCCTCCAGCGAGGCCGTGACCGCCAGGGCCACAATGTCACGACGCGGGGTCATCACCTCCCGCGCCAGCGTGTCCCTGAACTGCAGCAGACTCACCAGCATCTGCTCCTGGTCCTCCGACACGCCCTCACGCTCCCCCAGGAGATGGCGCATCTCTTCCGGGCTCCGCGGCAGAGGCGCCGAGGCATCGCGCAGCAGTCCGAAGCGGCGCAGCACTGTACGTAGGGTGTCCGGCATCAGCGGAGCGTTCGGGAGACGGATCTGGCGGGTTCCATGGGCTGGTTGTCCGGCTTCGCGCGCGACCCCCCGCAGGTGGCCGCACGCGGCGGCATCACGCCGCTGTAGCGTCCTCGTGCGCGATGGCCGAGTGCTCCCGCCCATGCGGTATGACCGGCTGGCAGAATCGCAGGCCCGCCTCACGGAGCTGCGTCAGCTCCTTCAGCGCCAGACCCGGATGCCGCTCTTTCATGTAGCTCAGTGTATCCTCCATCCATTCGATCTGCTCGTCCCGCTCCGCCGCCAGCACGCCGCACTGGCGGATCGCGCTGAACAGCTCGTCACGAGCCCGATCCAGCAGCGACGCCGGCGCGCTCGCGCGTTGCGTCGGCCGATTCTTCTTCTCACGATTTTGACGTACCAACGGTCATTCTCCCGCCAACGTTCCGATTGATCGGACGGCCGCGGACCCGCAGGCCCGCAGTGTCCACGACAGCTGTATAATATAATGGATAATGCTGAAACGAACAACGAATGAACGAGCAGGGAACATCGTGAAACGTGAACGTGAAGCGTGAAAAGTTGGGCGCGGGGGTTTTAACGTGACGCGATCCTGGCGACCTGCTGGTCCAGGGCTGGCCACGTTTCACGCATACGTTTCACGCTTCACGCTTCACCTTTCGCTATCTGTTCGATGAATGCTTAGAGCACTGAAGCCGGGGCTGCCGGCGACGGAACTGCGGCAGACGCGCGTGGGCGAGTACAGGATCCACTCGGAGCACGTGGGCGAGGGCGATCCCGTGGTGCTGCTGCACGGGCTGTCGGGATCGCGGCGCTGGTGGCGGTTCACGACGCCGGCGCTGGCGCGGCGGTACCGTGTGCACGTTCCGGAGCTGGTGGGGTTCGGCCGCAGCCGAGGCGGGCGGCGGCAGCCGGACATGGCGAAGATGGCCGAGGTGCTGGCGGCGTGGCTGGATTCGCTGGAGCTGGGCCCGCTGCGGCTCGTCGGCCACTCGATGGGCGGGCAGATCGCGCTGCACCTGGCTGCTGAGCAGCGGATGCCTGAGAGGCTGGCGCTTGTGAGCGCGTCGGGCCTGCCGCGGGCGTGGTCGCTGAGGGATGCGGCGCAGTTCGTGGCGGGCGCGCTGCCGCCCCGCAACTGGGGCGCGCCTGCGTTCGTGCCGACCATTGCGGCGGATGCGCTGCGAGCCGGGCCTCGCACGCTGCTGGGAGCGGCGCGCCACCTGCTGAGCGATGATGTGACTGCCCTGCTGCCCCGGATCACGTGCCCGACCCTGGTGCTCTGGGGCGCGCTCGACCCGCTGCTCCCGCTGCGGCATGGAGAGGCACTCGCGCGGGGCATTGCCGGGGCGCGGCTCGTGGTGCTGCGGGATGCTGCGCACAATCCGATGGCGGACCGGCCGAACGAGTTCAACCGTGTGCTGCTCGACTTTCTGGATGGTCCGTGAGCGGCCGAAGCGGGGTGGCCGAGCGGCGGCGCACGATCCGAGTCCGGGGCAAGCCGGCCGGCTACCAGGAGGCGGGCGCGGGACCCGTCGCGATCCTGACGGCCGGACTCGGCATGACCGGCCGGTTCTACGAGCGGAGCTTCCCCGCGTTCGCATCATCGGGCATCCGCCTGATCGTGCCGGACCTGCCGGGCTGGGGCGACACGCCCGGTCCGCGCACCGGGCAGACGCCGGAGCAGACGGCTTCCTTCCTCGTCGATTTTGCCGAAGCGCTCGGCGTGCGACGGGCAGTCTGGATCGGCCATTCACTGGGCGCGCAGGCTGTGGTGGAGGTGGCGGCGGGGCGGCCGGACCTGGCGGTGGGGATCGTGCTGGCCGGTCCGACGGGAGCGCCCGGCGGCTGGCGTCTGGTGCGACAACTCAGGGGCCTCGTGATCGAAGGCGGCCGAGCCAGTCCGTCCGTGATCGGCGCGGCGGCGCGCGAGTACATTCGCTCGTCGCCGGTCCGCGGCATCGGCTCGTGGCTGCGGCACGGCCGACACGACATGACAGCGCGGCTGCCGCAGGTGCGGTGCCCCGCACTGCTGCTCGCCGGCGATGCGGACGCGGTCGTGGACCGCAGCTCGATCGAGCTGCTGCGCCATCGCATACCGCAGGCAAGGGTGCACTGGGTGCGAGGCGCGACGCACGCGCTGCCGCGCGGCCACGCCGAGGCGTTCAACCGCCTCGTTATCGAATTCGTGTGGTCTACTGCCGCCGCAGGTTGATGCCGCCGTTGACGGTGTTCAGCACGAGCTCGCGGCCGCCGGTACCAATGGTGCCGTTGGCGCGCTTGGGGCCGAACCGGCCGCGGACGTCGAGCGGGAAGTCCGAGTCAATGCCGCCGTTCACAGTGGACGCGGAGACGTCCGCGTTCACATCGCCGGCGAAGGTAACCGTGATGCCGCCGTTCACGGTCTCAAACTCCAGCCGGTCGGTCCAGTCCGAACGGCCCATCGTCACGTTGATGCCGCCGTTGACTGTGGAGGCACGCGCGACGCCGGTCGCGTCCATGCGGATCGAGCCGTTCACCGTGTAGCCCTGCACGTTCGCTGCAATGCCCGTCGCCTCGATGCCGCCGTTCACGGTACGCGCGACGAAATTGACGCCCTGTTCGGCGCGCTCGGGCTGGATGCCGCAGTGGCTGTCGCACGCAACCGGTTCGACTACCTTGTCGAGGTGGCCGGCGCGCCGCTGGTGCTGTCGCTCGAGCCGGACATGGCGCGGCTGGCGGAGGTGGAGACGCGCGGTGTCATCGTGACCGCGCGTGCTGCCGACGACGGCCACGATTTCGTATCGCGCTGGTTCGGCCCCCGCGTCGGCGTGGCGGAAGATCCCGTCACGGGGTCCGCGCACTGCTGCCTTGGCCCGTGGTGGGCGGAACGGCTGGGTCGCACGGAGCTGCGCGGCTTTCAGGCGTCGGAGCGGGGGGGCACGGTGGGAGTGCGCGTCCTTGGAGATCGTGTCGAGCTCGCCGGAGATGCCGTCACGGTGCTGCGCGGTGAACTCGTCTCTCAGGCAGGAGGTCGCATGGAGAAGGTCAGGAAGTCGGAAGCGGACTGGAAGCGGGAGCTGTCGCCCGAACAGTACCGGATTCTGCGCCAGAAGGGCACCGAGCGTCCGTTCACGGGCGAGTACAATGCCGAGAAGCGACCGGGCGTGTACCGCTGTGCCGCCTGCGGCGAGCCGCTCTTCTCATCGGACACCAAGTATGATTCCGGTTCCGGCTGGCCCAGCTTCTATGCGCCGATCGACTCGGAGCACGTGGCGACCGAAGAGGACGGCAGCCTGGGCATGCGTCGCGTGGAGGTGATGTGCGCTCGCTGCGAGTCGCATCTCGGCCATGTCTTTCCGGATGGCCCCGCGCCGACGGGCGAGCGTTTCTGCGTCAACTCCGCGTCATTGAAGCTCGACCCGAAAGAGTAGCGGGGCTCGTTTGCGATCCAGGAGGCACGGGTGAGGCCCATGCGCACGTTTACAGTCACGTTTACGAGCAAGGGAATGTGAAAATGCGGATGATGGCGTTTTTTTGCGTGCTGGCCGGCGCCGTACTGGCGAGTCCTGCCGTGGCGCAGGATGCGTCACTCAGCACGGCGCCGGAGCGGACGGACTTCCGCGAAACGACGCGGTACGCTGACGTCGTGGCATTCGTCGAACGAGCTGCAGCAGCTTCCCCCGTCGTGCACGTCGACACCTTCGGCTACACGCTCGAGGGTCGAGCCCTCCCGCTGGCGATCGTTGCGCGCGGGCTGACGGCATGGACGCCCGAGGCGGTGCGGGCGAGCGGGAAGACCGTCGTGTACCTGCAGGGCAACATCCACGCGGGCGAAGTCGAGGGCAAGGAATCGCTGCTGATGCTGCTGCGCGAGTTCGCGCAGGGTGAGCATGGAGCGCTGCTCGATTCGCTGGTCCTTCTCGTCGCGCCGATCTACAACGCGGACGGCAACGAGCGCGTCCTGCTGACGAACCGCGGCCGGCAGCACGGACCGATCGGCGGCATGGGGCAGCGGCCGAACGCGCAGGGCTACGATCTCAACCGCGACCACATCAAGCTCGACTCGCCGGAGGCGCGGTCGCTCGTGCAGATGATGTCGCAGTACGACCCGCACGTCAGCGTGGACCTGCACACGACGAATGGCACGCTGCACGCGTACTACCTGACGTATTCACCCCCGCTGCATCCGAATACGCCACAGCAGATCATCTCTCTGCTGCGCGAGGACTGGCTGCCGACGATGACGCGCGCCATCAGCGCGAAGTACGACTGGGACTACTACTACTACGGCAACCTGCAGGGCCAGGGCGACGAACGCGGCTGGTACACGTTCGACTACCGCCCGCGCTTCAACAACAACTACGTCGGGCTGCGCAACCGCATCGCCATCCTGAGCGAGGCATATTCGTACGCCACGTTCGAGGATCGCATAACGGCGACGTCGCGTTTCGTCGATGAGATCCTGACTTACGCGCACGCGAACGCTTCACGCATCCGCAGCATCGTCGCGCAGGCTCAGGCAACGCCCGTGATCGGCGAGCGGCTGTCCGTGCGCTCCGACTACGAACGCGCGCCACAGCTCGCCAGCATCCTGATGGGCGACGTCGTCGAGGAGCGGAACCCATACACGGGCGAGACCATCCTGCGCCGACTCGACGTGCGGACGCCCACGCCGATGCCCGAGTACGGTACGTTCCGCGGCATCGAGACGGAGGTTGCGCCGGAGTCGTACATCCTGCTCGACCCGTCCGAGGCCGTGCTCGCGAACCTCAGCGCGCACGGCGTCCGCATGGAAAGCGTCGACGCGGCGCTTACGGTGAGCGGCCAGGTGTTTCGCGTCGATTCCTCCAGCATCGCGCCGCGCGAGTTCCAGGGTCATCAGGAACGCACCGTCTTCGGGGCCTGGCAGGACGGCACCATCATTGTTCCGGCCGGCGCTATGACAGTCAGCATGCAGCAGCCGCTCGCCCGCCTGCTGTTCACGCTCCTCGAGCCCCGCTCCGCCGACGGGCTCACCAACTGGAACTACTTCGATGAGTCGATCGAGGCGGGGCAGGGGGTGCCGGTCGTCCGGGTGCTCAGGTAGGCAGGGGTTTCCGGGGGGCGAAGCGGAAGGGTGACGTTCAGGGACGTGGGGTCGGACGTGGACGAGGACGCGGGTCGAGGTCGAGGTCGAGGAGTGGGGGTTGCCCCCCCGCGACGGTTTCCGGACCTTGCCCCCTCCGTCCCTGTCCCGCCCCCACCCCCCGCCCCTGCCCCTGCCCCTGCCACTGTAAAAGCTGCTCTCCCGCCGGCATTCCCAGGTTTCCCGCTGTATTCACCCTCGTTTGTCGCCCGTTTTTTTCGCCCTCTTTTTTCGCCCCTGTTTTTCGCCCCATTTGTTGCCCCACCTCCCCATCCCGCTGGCCCGTCGTTTGCCTGTCCCAGGCAGCACTTGCAACCAGGATTATAATCCGTCATGCCCGCGCGTCGCCGCCGTTCACGGCAAATCGATTCGGCCCAGCAGCTGTCGCTGTCGCTGTCATGGCTCGGCGAGGATGAGTTCCTCGGCGCACTGCGTGCGCGCGGGGCGACTTTCGTAGAGGTCGTGCGGTTCCGGCCGAACCGTGCGCGTCTGATCTCACTCTCGGCGGACCGCCGCCGGCTGAATCTCCACGAGTGCTTCCGGGCGGCACCTGCGCGTGTCATCGATGCCGTTGCGACGTTCGCCACGGCGCCGGCAAGGTCTCGTGCCTTCAGGGAAGCCGTCGAGAAGATGCGGGAATGGCATGAAGGCCAGGTCGCGGAGTACGGTCTGGGTGAGCCGGTCGCGAGCTGCGGTACATCGGCGCAGATCGCGTACCTGGAATCAGTGTACGGTCAGCTCAACGCGTCTCATTTCCGGACGTGCCTGCCAGCGACGCTGCCGATCCGGCTGAGCGACCGGATGTCGCGGCGGTTCGGGCATGTGAGCTATGCGCGGACCGTCGAAGGCGACCGCAAGGTGGCGGAGCTGGCTCTGAACATCGACCTGCTGCTGCCGGGCAACGAGCGCGCGCTGCTGGACACGCTGCTGCACGAGATGGCACACATCGAGGCGTGGCTGGCGCACGGGCACCGGGAGCATGGCCGCATGTGGCGTGAAGTGGCGCGGCGGGTGGGCTGCGAGGCGAAGGCGTGCACGCACATGCGGATGAAGCGCCGCCGCGGCGCGGCCGTCACGGACATACCGGCGCTGCGTCTGCCCGGCTCACCGCAGGCGGGCGAACCCGCGAAAGCTGCGCGATCGGGTCTGCGGCGGGCGGCGCGGCAGGGGGGCTGACATCGTCCTGTCCCGATCGCCGTCGAACCAACCTCAGAATGCCATTTCGAGGGTCGTAACGTCGGTTTCGACGCCGGCGGGGCCGATGGCCGCGACGGCGACCATGTCCGGCGGCGCCCCATCGCGCCAGCCGACGTAGGTGTGTCGGCTGGTGCCAGGCAGCAGCAGGGTATCCCAGTGGTCGCCCCAGCGGGCGCGGACGATCCAGCGCGCGGCGGTATCTCCGCGCGGCTCGAAGGACACCAGCGTCGCAAGCAGTGCCGGATCGGGCGCTGCGGTGGCAGCCGGCGCGGGTCCGGGCCCGTCGCTCAGCCAGGGCATCGCCGGCACGAGTGCGGGCCGGAGGTAGACTTCGTCGCGAAGCGCGGTGGTGATGCCCTGCGTGTTGCGCAGCAGGCTGCCGGCGCTGAAGTGCACGTTGCCGCTTGCGCCTGCGGTGGCGCGGGTGAGCCGGACCTGTTCGACGATCTCGCTCGCGGGCCAGCCGCTGGTTCCGCCGCCGACACGGTTGGGGATGTTGCCCGCCCAGATGTGACGGCCATGCTCGTTCTGCTCGGCCCACCATTGGAGCAGCGTGGCGTAGTCCTGCTGCGGCGCATGCGTGCGCCAGTAGAGCTGCGGCGCGAAGTAGTCGGCCCAGCCGTTGGCGAGCCATTTCCGGGTGTCGGCGTACAGCTCGCTGTAGGTATCGAGCCCGCGCACGGAGGCGGGATAGCCGGGGCGCCAGATGCCGAACGGGCTGATGCCGACAGCGACGTGGCGTTTCTCCGCGTGCACGGCGTGGTAGAGCTGCTCGACGAACGCGTCGGTGT
This sequence comes from Gemmatimonadota bacterium, assembly GCA_040882575.1. Taxonomy (GTDB): domain Bacteria; phylum Gemmatimonadota; class Gemmatimonadetes; order Longimicrobiales; family RSA9; genus SH-MAG3. Next base: position 27,726 of record JBBEBA010000001.1, on the reverse strand, counting down.
TGGAGCGACGCCAGTCAGCGCGGCTCAGCCCGGTCGTCACGCCGTGCTCGCGCCAGGTCGCGTCGTCGGGGAACGGGATGAGCCGCCCGCGCGCGTCGCGCTCCTGGTACGGGTAGAAGTAGTCGTCGAGGTGGACGGCATCGACGTCGTAGCGACGGACGACGTCGGTCACGACATCGATCGCGAGGCGGCGCGCGTCGGGCTCACCGGGGTCCAGCCAGTAGTGGGTGCCGTAGCGACGCACGAGGTCGGGACGTCGCTTGCTGACGTGAGCTTCGGCGAGCGGTGTCCGCTTCGCGACGAAGCCCGCGCGGAACGGGTTGAACCAGGCATGCAGCTCGAGCCCGCGCGCATGCGCTTCCTCGATCGCGAACTGCAGCGGGTCCCAGTACGGGTCCGGCGCGCGTCCGGAGGCGCCGGTCAGATAATCCGACCACGGCTCGAGCGACGATTGGTAGAATGCATCCGCCATCGTGCGCACCTGAAAGATGATGGCATTCAGGCCGTGGTCGCGCGCGGCGTCGAGGATGCTGATCAGCTCCGCCTGCGCCTCGGCCGTGGTGAGGCTGCGTCTGGACGGCCAGTCCATGTTGCCTACGGTAGCGACCCAGACGCCGCGGAACTCGCGCGGCCCGGGGGGCAGCGTGCCTGGCGTCGTGCCCGCGGCGTAGCGCGGGCCGCTGGAAGGCACGGCGGTGACGATGTGCAAGGTATCGACGATGCGGGGTACATCGACCACAACCGGCTCTGGCGCATAGATGTCGGCACGGCGGTAGCACGCAGCGGCGGACGCGGCCGCGGCGAGCGCGACGAGGCACGACGTCATGCGCTTCGCGTCGATCATGCGGAGGCCAGCGCGCTCCTCACGCCGTGGCGCTCGAGCACCTCGATAGCTTCCGCGCCATCGAGCGTTTCCCGCTCGAGCAGTGCGACCGCGAGCGCCTCGAGGCCGTCGCGGTTCTCCAGCAGGATCTCGCGCGTCCGCTGGTGCAGCCGCGCCAGCAACGCCTGCACCTCCCCATCCATGCGCGCCTGTGTATCGGCGCTGAGCGGTCCGCCTTCATCGTCGAGCACGAGCAGGGATCCGCTGGAGGCCATGCCGAGCCGGTAGATCATGCGGCGCGCTATGCGGTTCACGTGCACGAGATCGCTCTCCGCGCCGCCGGTCACGTGTTCTGCACCGAACGCGATCTCTTCGGCGACGCGGCCGCCGAGTCCCTTGATGATCTGCGCCTCGAGATAGCTCTTCGGGTGCAGGTGCCGGTCATGATCGGGCGCGAAGTGCGCGACGCCCATGGCGCGGCCGCGCGGCTGGATCGTTACCTTGTGCAGCCCGTCCTCGGGGCACGCAACGACGCCGGCGAGTGCGTGGCCGGCCTCGTGGTACGCGACGATCTTCCATTCGCGGTCCTGCGCGCGGAAGCCGACCCGCTCCTTGCCGAGCAGCATGCGGTCACGCGCGGCTTCGAAGTGCCGCCACTGCACGATCTCCGAGCGTGTGCGCACGGCGAAGATCGCCGCTTCATTGAGCAGGTTTGCGAGCTCGGCGCCGCTCGCGCCCGGTGTCAGCTTCGCGAGACGGGCGAAGTCCACGTCCGTCGCAACGGGAACGTGCCGGCGCTCGACGTGCAGCCGCAGGATCGCCTCGCGGCCGTCGGCTGTCGGCAGCCCGACTGTGACGTGCCGGTCGAAGCGACCGGGGCGCTTCAGCGCCGGATCCAGATCCTCGGGCCGATTCGTCGCGCCGATCACGACGACCCCCTCGGTCGGCGTGAAGCCGTCCATCTCGACGAGCAGCTGGTTCAGGGTGCGGTCATCTTCGTTGTGCGACCTGTTGCGGCCGCGCGTGCCGCCGAGCGAGTCGAGCTCGTCGATGAAGATGACGCCGCCCTCCTTCCTCGCCTTCTTGAACAGCGCGCGGATGCGGTGCGCGCCCAGTCCCACGATGAAGCCGGTGACCTCCGCGCCCGACAGCTGATAGAACGGCACGCCCGCCTCGCCGGCCACCGCGCGCGCCAGCAGCGTCTTGCCAGTGCCGGGCGGGCCGACGAGCAGCACGCCCTTCGGCACACGCGCGCCGAGTGCGTCGAAAGATGACGGGTCGCGCAGGAAGTCCACGACCTCGAGCAGGTCTTCGGCGGCGCCCTGTGTCCCCGCCACGTCGCCGAACGTGGTACCGCTGTGACTCACCCTGCCGACATCCCCGCCGCCGGGCCCGCGCGCATGCGCGTAGACGAACCAGCCGAGCCCGCCGAAGATCACGATCTGCAGCAGCACGGCGAAGCCATTCCTGTAGAGCTCGGATTTTCGGCCACTGCGGAATGTCAGTGGCACGCCGTTCTGCTCGGCATGCTCGACGAGGTGCTCGGCCAGTCCCGCCGGGTAGGCCGTTTCGAAATCGGCGGCGCCAGGACCGTGCAGTCGGCCACGCACGACATCGTTGTGGCCGATCTCGAGCGCGGCAACGCGACCGGCCTGCAGCTCGGTGACGAGCTGGGTGTACGTGAGCTGCTGCACTTCGGGCGAAGCGGGGAGCAGGAGCGTGAAGGCTGCGGCTCCGGCGACCAGCAGGAGCAACGGAAGCACCAGCTTCCATGAGGTTGGCAGTCGGCGGAACCCGGCCGCGGGCGATACACGGCGCGGTAGCCTGTGATCGACGTCGTTCATGACCGTGTCGGATAGGTGCTGCAGGAGGGCGATGCGCCCGCGGACACATTGAATACAGCCGCCGCGGAAGTTTGTGCCATCGGGCTGCAAGCCGGCTAGCCGAACGTGTGCCGCAGCGCCGCGTTCGCCCCATGGAATCCGCACATTCCGTGTACCGCTCCGCCCGGCGGCGTGGATGCAGAGCAGATGTAGAGATCCGGCCCGCGCACGGTCGGCGCCCGGTACGGATTCCAGCGCGGTACGGGACGGAAGAAGAGCTGTTTCAGGTGCTGCGCGCCCCCGTTGATGTCGCCGCCGATCATGTTCGCGTTGTGCGCCTCCAGCGCAGCAGGCGGCATGACGCTGCGATGCACGATCAGGTCGCGGAAGCCCGGGGCGAAGCGTTCGATCTGCGCCTCGATCGCGCCGGTCATGTCCGTGGTGGACCCGCTCGGCACGTGACAGTATGCCCAGCCGATGTGGCCCCCGCCGGGTGCGCGCGCGCCATCGAAGAGCGACGGCTGCACGAACAGCACGAACGGCCGCTCGGCGTCGATGCCGTCCCATGGCGCGCGCTCCGATGCCAGCACTTCGTCGTAGGAGCCCGCGAGGTGCACGACCGCGGTTTCCGCGCAGCGGGAATTTCGCCACGGCACCGGACCAGACAGTGCCCAGTCCACCTTGAATGCACCGAGACCGTAGCGGTAGTTCTCGAGCTGCTCGCGATAGCGCGGCCGCAGCGCGTCGCCTGCAATGCGAACGAGCTGTCGCGGCGTCACGTCGAACAGCACGGCGTCCGACGGCGGCAGCTCTGCAAGTGTTGCGACGGGTGCGTCGGTCTCGATCTCGCCGCCGAGCTCACGGAGGTGGGCCGCGAGGGCGTGCGAGATGCTGCGGGATCCGCCTTTCGCGAGCGGCCAGCCGACGGCGTGCCCGGTGATGCACAGCATCAGGCCGAACGAGGCGGTACCGGCCCAGTCCAGCGGGAGCATGCAATGACCGGCGATGGCCGCGAACAGCGCGCGCGTCGCATCATTGCGGAACCGGTTACGCACGAGACCGTCCACAGAACGGAGCGCCTGCAGCCCGAACCTCGCCATGAGGAACGGGTGCCGCGGCAGCCTGATCGGCCGCAGCGCGTCATGGACCAGGTCACCCCATCGTTCAACGAATGGCTCGACCAGGTCGCGATACGCCTGACCGTCCGTGCCCAGATGTGTTACCGTATCATCGAGCGTGCGTTCGAGCGTGATCGCGCTGCCATCATCGAACGGATGCGCGAGGAGCGTTGGCGTATGCACCCACTCGAGACCGTACTGCGCGAGCGGCAGCTCACGGAAGAACGGCGAAGCGACACCCATCGGATGCACCGTGGAACAGACGTCGTGCAGGTACCCGGGCAGCGTGAGCTGCTCCGTGCGCGTGCCACCGCCGATCACCGCTGCGGCCTCGCGCACCAGCACGGAGCGGCCTGCTCGCGCGAGCACGATTGCCGCGGACAGACCGTTCGGTCCGGCACCGACCACGATTGCGTCGTAACGAATGAGGCCTCCCGTGAACGTGTAAACCCGGCCAGCACTGATGCAGGTTACTGACCAGACGTTGCTGCTGGCTGCGGCCCTGCTCGTAGCCGCGGCGATGCCGGCCGCGGCACAGCACGACTTGCGCCTCGGTGCTCACGCCGTGCCGCTGCTCACGCACATCTCGCCGATCCTCTCTGGCCGTGCAGAGACGGAAGCGTACCTGACGCAGCCGGCGCTGATGGCGGAGGCACTGCTGTACGGGGGCAGGCTGAATACGCGCGCCACCATCAGCCTGGAGCCGCTGACGCTCGATCGGGGCGAGCTCGGGGCCGGCACACACGGCGAGGGCTACGTGGACCGGCGGCACCCGCATACCTACCTGCACGAGCTGATGCTCACCGCCAGCGGCGGCAGCGGCGCGGTGCACGCTTCGCTCTCCGCCGGCCGCGGCTTCGCACCGTTCGGTACGGACGACCCGATGATGCGGCCGTTCGCCAAGTTCCCCGCGAACCACCATCTTGCTCAGGTCCTGGAGCGCCTGACCGTCATTGGAGCCGTGCGCGCCAATCGCGCGGTCCTCGAGCTCGGCGTGTTCAATGGTACCGAGCCGTTTGCGACGACCGAGCCGTTCGGCGCTTCCGGCCGCGCCTCCTTCAGCCGGTTCGGTGACTCGGGCTCGGCCCGAGTGACCCTGCTGCCGATCGAGGGTCTGGAGCTGCAGGCGAGCGGCGCGTGGGTCGCTTCGCCGGAGATGCCGCGCGGCGAGGGGAGCGATCACCGGAAGTGGAGCGCGTCCGGGCGCTACGAACATGAACACGAGTGGGGCACCGTCTACGCGCTGGCGGAGTGGAGCCATACGGCGGAGATCCCCGATGGCGGCGCGGCCGCCGGTTACGACGGCCTTCTCGCTGAACTGGAAGTGGCGACGGGCGGCTGGCGGCCGGCGCTCCGGATCGAGCGCACGGAGCGGCCGGAACAGGCACGCGGCTTCGATCCGTTCCGGACGCCGTGGCCGCACGCGGACACCCACACGCTCGGCGTAACGCGCTGGACCATAGTCGGCGCGAGGCTGGAGCGGCGCGCGACATGGCGCGGGCTCGGCGCAGCGCCGTTCCTCGAAGCGTCGCGATCGCACGTTCGCGAGATTGCCGGCGGCGCGTTCGATCCGGCTGCATTCTACGGCGACACGCGCATCTGGACGATCAGCATCGGCGCCCGGCTGACCGCCGGCACGCATGCGGCGCGCATGGGCCGCTATGGCGTCGCGCTGCCAGCGCGACCGGCCGCCAATGCGCATGCGCACTGAGAGGAAAATGAAGAAGCACGTGCTCCTGTCCGCCGCAGTCCTCCTCGGGTGCTCCGACAGCCCCACGACGCCACCGCTGGTGCCGGCGGCGCCGGACACGCTCGCCGTGCTGGGTCTGGGCCACGTCGCCGAGCGCTATACCGGCGAGGTGGCCGTCCGCGGTGACTGGGCGTACACCAGCACGTGGTCGAACCGGAACGGTGTGCCGGGCAATGCGGTGAAGATCTGGAACGTCGCAGGCGCGACGCCGATGCTCGTGGACTCGCTCATCGTCCCCGGCGCATCGACCACGGGCGACGTACAGATCTCCGATGACGGTGCGCTGCTCGTCGTCGCGATCGAGCCGAATCCCAACGGTGCAATCATGATCTACGACCGGTCCGATCCCGCACGGCCGGACTCGATCGCCAGGTTCCGGTCGGCAAGCACGCTGCAGGGCGTCCATACGGTGAAGCTGGGACGGGTCGATGGGCGACACTACGCGTTTCTCTCCATCGATCCCGCCGCAGAGCCCGCGCGCCTCGTGATGGTGGACATCACGGACCCCGCCCAGCCGTTCGAGGCGGGGTCGCTCCGGATCGGCGCTCCGTTCATGCACGACGTCTTCGTCCGCGACGGCCTGCTCTTCGCCGCGGTGTGGCACGACGGACTGCGCATCTACGACATCGGCGGCGGCGGCCGCGGCGGATCCGTCGCAGAGCCGGTGCAGCTGGGGCACGTCACTACGCGGAGCGGATCCATCCATAACATCTGGTGGTTCCACGATCCGGCGAGCGGATCGGAGCGCTACGTATTCCTCGGCGAGGAAGCGCCGGGCTCCGTGCTGTCCACGGCGGCCGGAGATGTGCACGTCATCGACGTTACGGACCTGAGCCAGCCCGTGCAGGTCGCACAGTATGCCTTGCCCGGCGCCGGTGCGCACAATTTCACGATGGATGAGGCGAGCGGCGTGCTGTACGCCGCCTTCTACAACGGCGGCGTGCGTGCGCTCGACGTGCGCGGCGACCTCGGCGTCTGCATGGCAGCACAGCGCAACGACGACGGGTTCTGCGACCTCCGCAGCATGGACCGCGAGCTGGCGGTCGCCGTTCCGTCCGGCGCCTACATATGGGGTGTCGCGCATCAGGACGTGCACATCTATGCGAGCGACATGAAGGCGGGACTGTACAAGGTGGACGCTGCGTCGTTGCAGCGGTAGCACGCTGCTGCGCCGAGCGGGCGGCGGGCGTCCCCGGGTCAGAGCCGCTTCACCACCTCGTGCACGATCCGGTCGCTCACGCGGTCGGGCAGCAGCCACTGCAATGCCGCGCGCGCGCGCGCGTCCCTGCCGACCAGGTAGCGAACGCGCGGGCGCCGCGCTGTCAACGCGTGCGACACCACCGTGGCGACGTGCTCCGGTGCCAGGCCGCCGACGCCCCGGTCGAGGCGACGCCGCACGGCGTCGAGCGCGCGACCGTAGTAGCGCTCACCCTCCTCCGGCATGGAGCGGAGGTTGTCGTCAGCCGCGCGGCGCGCGGTATCCCAGATGGGCGTCGCGATGACACCCGGCTCGACCAGCGACACGGTGATGCCGAACGGTCGCAGCTCGATGCGCAGCGCATCCGCCGCGGCCTCGAGCGCGAACTTGGATGCACTGTACGCGCCCATGAACGGCAGCGCGCTGCGTCCGGCGATCGAGCTCATGAAGACGATGCGACCGCCGCGATGCGCTCCTTCCGCCCAGTCACGGCACCGGCGCAGCAGCGGCAGCAGCGCCTGCGTCACGGCGATCTGGCCCGTGAAGTTGATCTCGATCTGGCGGCGCAGCGCTTCGACCGGCAGGTACTCGAGCGGACCGGCGATCGCCACGCCGGCATTGTTGACGATCCCGTGCAAGCCACGCTCACCGGTTTCCTCGCCAATGCGGGCTGCGACTGCCGCAATCTGATCGGCGTCAGTAACATCGATCAGGATCGGAACGATCCCGTCGCCGCCCTGCGTGATCAGCGCCCGCCCGTCCTCCTCGCGACGGACGCCCGCGTAGACACGGAAACCGTCGCGGACGAGCTGCAGCGCGCACGCAGTGCCGATGCCTTTGGACGCACCGGTGACCAGCACTGCCGGCTCGCGCGCCGTGCGCTCACTCACAGGCAGGACACGGTACCAGGCATCCACCCCACAGGTATGGGCGTACCACTTGACATGCCGCACATCCTGCCTGACGCCTCCGCGATTGCAACGCCGACCCAGCCGCGATCGCTGGCTCGAACGACCCGGATCGTCACGCCGTCCGGTAGCTCCAGTTCCAGCTCCGCCGGATCGGTCGAGTACTGGTAATCCTTCGAGTAGAAGATCTCCTGAAGGGCCGCCATGTTCCGCAGCACGCCCTGGAGAGTGCGGTAATCCTCGTGACGGGTGCGGGCCGCGGGGCCGGAGGTTTCCGGCGCGGAAAACGCGTGGCGCCTCAGGGGGACGCCGGGGATGTCCAGCCCGTACAGCCGCACGTATTCGACGTCGAGCGAGTCGCGACCGCGGCCGAGCAGATAGTCGGCGCCGAACTCCTGTACCTCGAAGAGCGCCGGCGTCTCGACCCGGCCAATCGGCCGGCCGGTGAGATCGTGGACCACCCACGCCTGCGCACCCGATGGCACATGGGACTGCCGAACCCAGAGATGCCCGTACGGCGACACGCGCACGTAACGGAAGCCGTCGCTCGAGTCAGGCTGCGGCAGCCTGCTCAGCGCGGCCAGTACCTCCGTGCGACCGGCGCCGAGCGGCGGGCCGTCGACCCAGCTCCAGTCGGTCAGCCATTCGTCCAGGCTGAATCGCCCGGGCTGCAGGTCGACCCAGCGGGTGCTGAGGAACGTACCGTCGAGGGCATGCAGGGACAGCCGCGCCGCGCCCGCGTCGTACACGGCCAGAGTATCGCCCCACCGATAGAGACGGGCGGCATTCCTGAACTCGCCCGGACCCTCGCCGTCACGCCCGGTCGCGGAGACGAAGCGACCGGCACTGTCATAGATGCGCAGCTGGTCGGAGCCTCCGTTCATCACGGCGACTCCACCAGCCGGCAGAAGCACGCTGCCGACAATCTGATGCAACTGATACGCGTCGTCTCCCGCGACCACACCGATCTGCAGAGACGGCATCTCTTCTACGGACCATTCGGGTGCTGCAGCGATATCGGCCTCGGTGAAGATGCCGTCGGACGCGGGATCGGCCACCGCTGCCTGCTGCGCGTCCGGCGCGCAGCCGGCGACGAATGTGAGAACGAAGACTCCGGCAGCAGCATGCTTCATGATTTGCCCATGTTGGCGGATTGCGCGCGTTCGCCGCGTGCACCGCGATCAGCCGCGCCGCACGTTCCGTGCGGCACGTGCAGTGTTTCGTGGTGACGGAAGCCTCAGAGCTGCGCGCGGAACACGAAGTAGACGGCGCCGACGAGGCACAGGGCGGACCACAGGTAATCGAGACGCAGCGGTTCGCGCATGTAGTATACAGCGAACGGCACGAACACCGACAGCGTGATCACCTCCTGCATGATCTTGAGCTGTCCGAGCGACAGTGTGGCGTAGCCGATGCGATTGGCGGGTACCTGCAGCATGTACTCGAAGAACGCGATGCCCCAGCTCACCAGTGCAGCGATCCACCACTTGCGGTCGTTCAGGTGCCGCAGGTGACCGTACCAGGCGAACGTCATGAACACGTTCGACAGTGTCAGGAGCGCGACCACGCGTATCGTCGTCGTCATTGTCAGGCGGGCTGCAGCAGCGCCGCGGCGAGGGTGGGGTCGTCGTGCACCACGAGCCGCGCGGCTGCACGACCGCAGATGGAGCCGATGACGTTGCCGGTGCCGCTGTATGCGCCGATCGCCCAGACGCGCGGCCGCACTTCCTCGAACACGGGCAGGCCGTCTGCCGTATACCCGACGGTCGCCGACCAGCGATGAGTGATCGCAGCCCGCACGCCGATCACGTCCCGCAGATGCCTCTCGAGTGCAGCTTGTACGGACGGTGTCACCCCGACCGATTCCGTCCATTCGCGGGCGCCGCCGATATCGCGGAACCCGCCTATCGCAATTCGCCGGTCGGGCAGCTGCTGCCAGTACTCGAAGCCGTAGCGCGAATAGACGGGACGTGGCAGGTCCACCTCGGAGGTGGGCGCCGTGGCGAGCATCTGCAGCCGTGCCGTGCGCACGACGTCGCGCAGCTCCGGCAGCACGCGCGTGAGCGCGCCATCGACTGCGACGATCACTGCCGCGCAGCTCACGGCGCCTCTCATGGTACGCACCGATCCGGACCCTATCTCGACCGCCTCGCTGCGGGCGTAGAGCGCCGCGCTGCGGTCAAGTGCACGCAGGGCGAGAGTGCGACAGCGAAGCAATGGATCGAAGGAGGCATCGCCGGGGATCAGCAGCCCGCTTCCCTCCGGTCCGTCGTACAACTCCACCGGGAATCCGTCCGCCTGCAGGTCAGCGTACTGAACGGCGCAGTCGTGTGCCTCTTCGGCGGACGCGGCGATGCGGAGTGATCCCGTGCGGCGCACCGCCGCGGGCGTTTCTGCTGCGATCCGCTCGATCTCCTGCAGCGTCTGCGTGTAGATGGTGCGGGCGCGGGCGCGGCCATACCGGGCAACCGCATCATGGTAGAAGGCGCTGGTGCCGGCCAGCAGGAAGCCGCCGTTGCGGCCGGCCGCGCCCGCGGCGACCGCGCTCGCATCGAGGCCGACGACGCGCACGCCGAGATCGAGCAGCTCGCCGATGCAGGCCAGGCCGGAGCCGCCCAGGCCTACGACGCAAACGTCGCATTCGACATCGGAGTCGAGCTGCGGCAGCGGCCTCCAGGCACCATCCTCCCAGACGGGGTCCAGCGGCATGGTCAGAGGAGCATGCTGTGGCCGGTATCCGGATCGGCGCCACGCATGGACGACACGGCCCAGGCAGCGTCGGGGTCCGGCACCTCGATCCGCATCACGCCTCCCTGGAAACGCGACTGCAGCATCAGATACTGCTGCCACAGATCCTCGTCCGGGTGCCGCCATTCGTGCAGGTAGTACACCGCCTGAATGCGCGCCTGCAGCAGCTCCTTCGTGCAACCGAAGCACGGCCGCATGGTCGTGTAAATCGAGGCGCCCTCGACCGAGATGCCGAAGCGTGCTGCACTGAGCAGCGCATTCTGCTCCGCATGCACGCAGATACACACGTCGTAGCCGTGCGCCGCGCGATACTTCTCGCGATTCGCGCACCGCTCGCACCCGCCCTCGTCGCAGTTGCGGGTTCCTTCCGGCGTGCCGTTGTAGCCGCTGGAGATCAGCCGGTCATTGCGCACGAGCACCGCGCCGACGCGGTTGCCGATGCAGTTCGCCCGCCGCCGCACCGCCATGGCGATGTGCATATAGTAGTCGATACGGTCCGGCCGGCCGGAATCCTTCACCACCCGCATGACACGTCCTGGTTGCGGAGGAAGATGCAGCCTGATCAGCGCTCTGCGTAGACCTCTGTCCTGCCGGCCTCATCGAACGAGAGCACCTGGAAATCGTCCTTGTAGAGACCTTCCATGCCGGGCGAGCCCATTGGCATGCCCGGTACCGTGAGTCCCTTGATGCGCGGCTCTTCGGCGAGCATGCGCTGCACGAGGTCGGCGGGCACATGGCCCTCGAGAGTGTAGCCGCGCACGCGTGCGGTGTGGCACGAGATGCGGCCAGCGGGAACGCCGAGCTGGCGCTTTATCGGCTCGAGATTGTCGAGGTCGTGCGTGACGACGGCGAAGCCGTTCTCGCGCATGTGATCGACCCATTTGGTGCAGCAGCCGCAGGTCGGCGTCTTGTAGACGACGACGGTGTCGCCCGCAGCCGCGTTCGCCGCGTGAGCCAGCTCCGCTGCCGTGTCGACCTCGCCCCGGCCGCACGCGACCGGCAGCAGCGCGGCGAGCGCGAGGCGAGCAACTCGTCGTCGGTTCATGGATCCTCCCCGGAGTGAGTCGATACATGCGCCCGCAGCAGTCGGACGGCGATGCCGCCGTTGCGCGTGGCGAGCAGCTCGTCGAAGCGGAACCCGGTAGCGCCGGCGAGTCGCGGTTCGGCCACGAGCATGACGACCGTCCAGCCAGGCAGACGTTCGCGCGCGACGCGGCCGAGCGCTGCATACAGCGGGTGCAGCGCACGCCGCTCGCCGATCCGCACGCCGTACGGCGCGTTCGTCACAAGATAGCCGGTTCCCGTCGGCGGCTCCAGCGCCGACACCGCAGCCTGCGTCAGGACCAGGTCGGCCGCCACGCCTGCGCGTGCCGCATTCTCGGACGACGCGGCGATCGCACCCGCGTCCCGGTCGGAGCCGGCGATTCCGACGCCGGCAGAAGGCAGCACCCGGTCACGCGCCGCCGCGACGACATCGTTGAGGACGCCGGCATCGAAGCCGGGCCAGCGCTGGAACGCACAGGCGCGCGGCTTCAGCTCGGGATTGGCGAGGCCGGGCGGAATGCGGCGCGCGAGCAGCGCGGCCTCGATCGGAATCGTGCCGGAGCCGCACATCGGATCGAGCAGTGGAGAATCCCCTCGCCAGCCGGACGACAGCAGCATTGCCGCGGCGAGTGTCTCTCGGAGCGGCGCTCTTGCGACCGCCTGCCGGTATCCCCGCTGGTGCAGCAGTGCGCCGGAGGCATCGATGCTGATCGTGCACACGTCCCGCATGAACCGTACGATGATGAGCTGGGCATCCGCGGCTGCGCCCGGCGCTTCGTCGGCCGGGCATGCTTCGACCCGGACCCCGTGCGCCGCCGCCAGCACGCCCGCGATCCGCGCAGCGACCGCACCCTCGTGGTAGAGCTTCGACTTGCGGCAGGTAACGCGCAGCGCGACGGCGCAGCCGGGCGCCAGGAACGCGGTCCAGGGGAGTCGTGCGGCGTGCCGCTCCAGCTCGGCAAAGGTGCGCGCCCGGAACGAGCCGGCCCGCGCAACGACGCGACTGGTCGTCCGGCACTCGATGTTGGCGCGGTAGAGCGAGCGCAGGTCGCCGCGCCAGGAGACGCCGCCGTCCCCGGCCACGGGCGCGTTGATGCCGATCGCCGCGAGCTCGGCGGCGCAGACCGGCTCGAGGCCGGGCGCCGTGACGGCGAAGAGATCGAGGAGGGGGACTGCATTCACGGAGGAAGCGTCGCGGAGAGCGACGCCGAGCGCAAGCGACGACGATACGGCTCCGTCGGTCAGCCGCTCCAGGCGTTCGTCAGACGGGAGATGATCGAGCGGTCGCGCTCGTGGCTGTCCGTGTAGAGGCGCCGGCTGCGCGAAGCCGGGAGGTGCATGAAGCCGAACACGCGGTCGGCCGATACCGCGTCGCCCAGCTTCAGCAGTGCGTGCGCGATCGCTTCGATCACCCGCTCACTGTCCACCTCCTCGGCCATCGCACGCAGCTGCCGTTGTGCGACCGTCGGCCGCTCCAGACGCAGAGCCGCCTCGCCGTATTCTTCCACACGACGCTCCGCGTCGTCGTCGAGGCCGCGCGCGATCGCCAGCCACGCCAGCGTACACCGCGCACGGATCACGTCGGGCTTGAGCCGCACGAGCTTTTCGCAGATGGCGGCGCTGGCCGCGAAGCGGGCGGCGGCGAGGTAGAGGTCGATCGCGGCGTCGAAGTAGAGCAAGGCGCGCTCGCGCTGGCCGGCACGGTAGCAGAGGTCGCCGGCCATGTTCATCAGACGGGCACGCGGCTCAGCGTCCAGATCGCCGCGCATTCGCTCCGCCAGATCCTGCAGCGCGTCTTCCAGAGGGAGTGCGGTCGTGTGCTCGAGTGTGGCCTGCGCGATCAATGGACTGCTCCTGCGTACTGCGTCGTGGTCAGTTGCGGCGGTGCGTCATCATCCGGTCGAGCACTACTTCCCAGCGGCGGTCCGGCTCCTCGGGCAGCTTGCGGCTCGCGAGGTCGCTGCCGGTCGCCGCAGCCTGCGCGCGCTGCGCACCGCGCTCGTCGCCCAGCATCTGCAGCCCATCCGCGACAGCCTGCAGGACTTCAGGCGTGTCGGCAACTTCCGCCATCATGCGCAGGTGCCCGCGCGCCAGCCGGTGATCCGGCTGCGGCATGGCCGCCGACGCGTAGTCGGCGATCCGCTCGCGCGCCTCCCGCTCCTGCCCGCGCGCAATCGCCATCCAGGCGAGCGTGCAGCGCGCTCGAACGACGTTCGGCGACAGCCGCACCAGCTTCTGGCAGACCGCCGCGACCGAGGCGTACATGCCCAGGGCGAGGTAGATGTCGATGGCCTGATCATAATAGATCAGAGCACGCTCGCGCTGACCCGCGTCGAAGCACAGGTCGCCGGCCAGGTTGAGGATCCGGGCACGCTCGGTCGGAAACAGGCTGTTGTCGGCCCGCCTCTCCATGCGCGGCAGGATCGCGTCGAGGTCCATCGATGAGAACGTGGTCATGGAAGCACGTGTTTGCACGAACGAAGCCTGCGCGGAGCGCGCTGTCCCGATCCCCGATCCAGGCCCAAAAGACGTTGTGCGCCAACGAACAGTCCGGCCGGCCACGTTCATGGGAGACGAGCGGCAGTAGCCGGGGTCTGGAAAAAAGTTGCGATCAGCCACACTCTTTTGCAGAGCTTTCGAGTCGACATCTGCACCTGTTATTGTGGTGCCTCACCCATCATCCTGCAATCGGAGCGGCATTGGGCTGGATCATTCCGCTGGCCGGCAGTGTTCTGGTCGGCATGGCGAGCGCTGTCTCCGCGCCCCAGCGGTATGCGACGCTCGCACCCGCGACAGCCGCACTTGCGCCGGCCCTGACGCTCGCCGCGGCCGACAGCCCGCGCAGTGTGCTGAGCGGCGTGTTCACCCCGGAGCAGGCGGAACGAGGCAGGACGGTGTTCCGCGACTCCTGCGGCAACTGCCATGCTTCTGCGCAGTTCCGAGGCGAAGCGTTTCAGAGCCGCTGGCACGGTCAGACGATCTTCACGATCGTCGATCAGCTCAGGCTGCTGATGCCGATGGACAATCCCGGCGGGCTCACCGCGGACGAGTACACCGCGGTCATCGCCTATGTCCTCGGTCTGAACGGCTACCCGGCCGATTCCGTCGCGCTTCCCGCATCCGACAGCGCGTTGAAGCACATCGTGTTCGAGCGGCGGCCTGGCTCCACGTAGCCGGCCGTCGTCCCTTCCCACAGTATGCGGAGCATCCGATGGCACTGGATCGGCGGGAGTTCCTGAAGGCCGCGGGAGCGCAGGCGGGCCTGCTCGCCGTCGCACCGGCCGCTGCGCCCACTGCGCTCGAGGCGGTGTTGTCGGAGCGCCGCGCGCCGCACCCCGGCACCCGCGCCGACGAGGTGGTAGTGATCGGCGCCGGCGCGTGGGGTGGCTGGACTGCGCTGCACCTGCAGCAGCTCGGTGCGAGCGTCACCCTCGTCGACCAGTACGGACCCGGCAACTCGCGTGCAACGTCGGGCGACGAGACGCGCGGCATCCGCACGGCATATGGACCGAAGGAGCAGTGGTCGCGCTGGGCCAGCGAGGCTATCCGCCGCTGGCAGCAATGGAACGAGGAATGGAGCCGCGATCTCCGGATGCAGCTCTTCTTCACGACCGGCGACCTCATCATGCGGCCAGCGTGGGACGCCTTCCTCGAGGACACCAGCAAGGTCTGGGATGTGATCGGCGTCCGTTACGAGCGCATCACGCCCGACGAGGCACGGTACCGGCATCCGATGATCAATCTCGACGGCATCGAGGCCGTGCTGTATGAGCCCGATGCGGGCGTCGCCCGCGCGCGCCGCTCCTGCGAGGCTGTCGCCGAAGTGTTCCGCCAGAAGGGCGGCCGGATTGTGACGGGGCATGCCACTGTCGGCACGCGGGAGGCAGGACGCGCCGTCGACGTCGCGCTCGCGCCCGGTGAGCCGCTGCGCGCTGCCCACTACGTATTCGCCTGCGGGCCATGGCTCGCGAAGGCGCTGCCGGATGTCATGACGAACCGCCTGCGCACACCGCTCGGCAGCGTCTTCTACTTCGGCGTGCCGGCGACGGATCAGCGGTTCACCTATCCGAACATCCCGAGCTACAACTTCCCCGGCGTCACCGGCTGGGCCGCACTGCCTCCCGACCATCGCGGCTTCCGCGTCCGCACCGGCGGCAGCGGCGGCGAGACGGACCCCGACCTCAGCAGCCGCTGGATCGCCGAAGAGAATCATGTGCGCGCGCGCACCTTCCTCACCGAGCGCTTCCCGCTGCTGAAGGACGCACCCATCGTGCAGACGCACGCGTGCCACTACGAGTTCAGTGTCAGCCGCGAATTCATCGTGGACCGGCACCCGGAGCTGGACAACGTGTGGATTGCGGGCGCCGGCAATGCCGAGGGCTTCAAGATGGCGCCGGTCGCGGGCGAGTACGTCGCGCGGCGAGTCCTCGGCCTGCCGACGGACCCCGCGCTCGACGAGGCGTTCAAGCTGTCGCCGGATACCTTCGACATCGGCTGAGGGTGCCGTGGGGCAGGGGAAGAACTCGCCTTGCGCGGAGACGCTGAGACGCGGAGACCTCGTCGAGGATGAACCCGTATACTGCCCCGTCCACAGCCTCTGCTCCTCTGCTCCTCTGCGCCTCTGCGTCTCTGCGTGAAAAGGAAGTCACCCGCACGCTGAGCCCGCGCCCCCGTTCCCGTCTCTTACGGCAGCCGCAGCGCGACGAGTGACCCCGGATGCTCACCGCCACCGATCGCCATGACGATGTACTGCACGCCGTCATGCATGAACGTCATGGGCGGCGAGTTGCTCGGCGCTGGCAGTTCGACGGTCGCCAGCTCGCGGCCGGTCCGCTTGTCCACGGCGTGGAACAGCGGCGCGCCACCGCGTCCTTCGCCGTACATCAGCAGCGTCCGCGTCACCAGCTTCACCGCGTGCGCGCTCTTGCCCGTGCGCGGGATGTCGACGCCCTGCAGCAGCGCGTGATTCTTCACGTTGTCGGGCGTGTCTCCGTTCGGGATCCACCACAGCGTCTCGCCGGTGTTCAGGTCGATCGCCGTGATGCGGCCGTACGGCGGCTTCAGCAGCGGCAGTCCGTCGACGCCGCCCACACCGCCCGGACCGTAGGTGACCCAGGCCATGTTTGCGCGCGGGTCCCGCTGCACCACGGACGGGTCGGTGCCCGGCATGAGCACGGGCGCGCTGCACGCTCTCGTCGATGCGACGTAGAGGATCCCCGTCTCCGGATCGACGGCTGCGCCGCCGGGGATGTTCGTGCCGCCGTTCGCGCCCGGACAGTGGATCGCGGCGCGCTTCCCTTCCGCGTTCGCATTGTGCAGCGGCGGGTTGAACAGCGGCCCGAGCCTGAACTGGCTGACCAGCTCGATCGCGCGACGGCGCAGCTCGGGCGTGTAGTCGATCAGGTCGTCATGCGTGATGCCCTGCTGCTCGTACGCCGCGGGCCGCGTCGGGAACGGCTGCGTCGGCGACGATTTCTCGCCCGGCACGGCGCTCTGCGGCACCGGCCGCTCCTCGATCGGCCACACGGGCTCGCCGGTCTCGCGGTTGAACACGTAGGCAAAGCTCTGCTTCGTCGTCTGCACCAGCAGCGGCACCGGCCGTCCGGCGACGTTCACGTTCACCAGGTTGGGCGCCGTCGGGTTGTCGTAGTTCCACAGGTCGTGGTGCACCGTCTGGAAGTGCCACACGCGCTCGCCCGTGCGCGCGTTCAGTGCGAGGATGCTCGTCGAGTACAGCGTGTTGCCCGGACGGTGGCCGCCATAGTAATCGTTCGTGGGCGGGTCCGTGGGGATGTAGACGATGCCGCGCTCGAGATCCGCGGACATTGGCGCCCAGGACGAGATGTTGCCCGTGTATCGCCACGCGTCGTCTTCCCACGTGTCGTGACCGAACTCGCCCGGCTGCGGCACCACGTTGAACTTCCACAGATGCTCGCCCGTTCTCGAGTCGTAGGCGAGGATGTGGCCGGGCACGTTCTCCTTGCGCGTCTGGTAGTAGCCCTGCTCGTGGGAGTTGCCGACCACGACGACGCCATTCACCACGATCGGCGGCGACGAGCTCGTGATGATGCTGACCGAGTCCGTGATGCCGAACCCGGGATCGTACGGATAGCCGAGATCGGCGAGCAGGTCGACCGTGCCGCCATCGCCGAACGTCGCGACCTTCTGCCCCGTCTCCGCATCCAGCGCGTGCAGGAAGAACGCCGGCGTCACGACGTACAGCACGATCCTGCCGTCGACCTCGTCGTAGCCGACGCCCTTGCCGTAGTTCTGCCGCATCGACCGCTCGAACCGCTCCGTGTGCGGCTCGCGGAATGTCCACAGCGTCTCGCCCGTCGCCGGATCGATCGCGGCCACCGTCCGGCGCGCACCCGCGACCGTGTACAGCGTGCCGTCGATGTACTGCGGCGTCGCACGCAGGATGTTGTCGGGACTCGGGCCGAAGTTGTCGCCGCGCCACACCCACGCAACCTCGAGCTCGTCGAAATTCGCCGCGTTGATCTGGTCCGCGGGCGAGTACCGCGTGCTCCACGCGTCGCCGCCCCAGTACCGCCACTCGCCGGCGGGGTTGCCGCGGTCCTGCGCGTGGACGGGAGTAGTCACGACGCCGGCGAGCATCAGCATACCGGTGAGCATGGACAGGCGGCGCATATCACCTCGCATGTGGACGGCGCGACCGAAGGGTTCGGGCGGTTGGAGCCAAGGTAAGGCAGCCATCCCGGATCGGCCATACCGTTTCGTGAGCGTGAAGCGTCGGGAGGTCATCGCTTCACGTTTCACGTTTCACGTTTCACGTTTCACGTTTCACGTCGGTGCAGCCTCGACGAAACGCGCCGTCGCGCTTGCGGCGTGCTCGACATCGGCGAGCGTGTTGCAGATGTGCGGGCACAGACGAAGCCCGCCCGTCGCGGCCGCAACGATGCCCGCATCGCGGTACAGTCTCTCGAACAATGCGCGCGTATCCACTGTACCGAACCGCACGATCACGACGCCGCCGCTGCGTTCCGCGTCCCGCGGTGTGATCAGCTCCGCGCCAGGTACTGCCGCGAGCCGGTCCTTCAGCGCCGCGGCGAGCTCGAGCACACGCGCTTCGATCGTGTCCGCGCCGATCTGCTCGTGGAACGTGAGCGCGGCATCCAGGCCGGCGATCGTCGCGTCATTCCGCTGGCCGAGCGCCTCGAAGCGGCGGGCGCCGGCGAGCGTCGATTCCGCGCCGCTGCCCCAGCCGATGCTGACGACGCCCGGCCAGACGCGAGGCGCGACGGCAGCGCGCATGTACAGCAGGCCGGCTTCCTTCGGCCCCAGGAACCACTTGTGCGCGCTCGTTGCGTACGAGTCGCAGCCCAGCTCGGCGAGGTTCAGGCGCAGCATGCCGAACGACTGCGCGCCATCGACGTGCACGTGGATGCCGCGCTGCCGGCCGAGCTCGCACAGTGCCCTCACCGGCAGCCGGATGCCGGTCACGTTCGACACATCCGTGAATGACAAGACGCGCGTACGCGTCGTCAGCGCGCTGGCGAACGCCGCGAGCATGTCGTCGTGCGTCATGTCGGCGCGCACGCTCACGCGGCGGACGGTGAAGCCGGAGCGCGCCGCGCGCACCTCCCAGGCGGCGCTGTTCGACGCGTGATTCTCCGCGTGCAGCACGATCTCGTCGCCGCTGCCCAGCGGCATGCCGCCCGCCAGGATGTTGTTCGCCTCCGATGTGTTGCGCACGATCGCGATCTCGTCCCCGGCGACGCCGAGGTAGCCGGCAAGTCGCTTACGCAGACGTTCGCGCAGCTCGTCGTAGGTCGCGCGGTTCTGGAAGGAGACGTCGGCCTCGACGGCGCGCATGGCAGCCGTCACTGCGTCCACGACTGGCCGCGGCGCCGGCCCCAGGTTCGCCGCGTTCATGGGGATGAGACCCTCGCGCAGCGGGAACTGCGCCTTCACCAGGCGCCAGTACGCCTCGTCGGCGAACGGGCCCGGTGGGTTGGCGACCCGCAATCGCGGCAATGGCGGTGCGCCCGATGCCGACAACGGCAGGAGGGAGGGGAGCGCGGCGCCGGCCGCGCCGCCGGCGATGACTCGCAGGAAGTCGCGACGACCGGGATGCGGCATACCGCTCCATTCTGTTCGGGTGGCGGGCAGGAGGCTCAGCGCCGTTCCGGCGCATACCGACGATAGGCGCGGCCGCCGAACGGAGTCAAGGCCGGGCGCCGCCGCCACGATGCCTTGACCGGAGCCCCGCCGGAGGCAAGGTTGAACGGACGGTCCTTCCCGCGTCCACCTCCGTGCCTGGGAGTCCGCTCGATGGCCTGTGCCCGTACGGCGCTGCTCGCCGCGCTGATCCTGACCGCCTGCCATTCCGCCGCATCCGCTCAGGCCAACCCGTACCGCGTCGCCGATGAGGCCTGGGGCGAGCTGCCGGCCGGCCGCGCGTGGGGCGCTCTCAGCGCGGTGTACCCGTCGCCGGACGGCCGCACCATCTGGGTCGCCGAGCGGTGCGGCCAGAACTCGTGTGTCGGACGCGACGACGTCGATCCTATCCTCTACTTCGACCTCGACGGCAAACTGCTCGGCAGCTTCGGCG
Organism: Gemmatimonadota bacterium; assembly: GCA_040882575.1. Taxonomy (GTDB): domain Bacteria; phylum Gemmatimonadota; class Gemmatimonadetes; order Longimicrobiales; family RSA9; genus SH-MAG3. The sequence goes on along the minus strand of JBBEBA010000001.1, from coordinate 7,739 downwards.
CCGGCCTCATCGCGTGGCCGCACGGCATGCATGTCGACCGCGACGGCAATGTGTGGGTCACGGACGCCGCGGGCATTGGCCAGATCCCACCGGGCGTCGGGCACGTCATCCACAAGTTCAGCCCGACCGGCGAGCTCCTGCTGACGCTCGGCCGGAAAGGCGTCGCCGGCGACGGCACCGACACCTTCAACTCGCCTTCTGATGTGCTGATTGCTCCGAACGGCGACATCTTCGTCGCGGACGGTCACGGCAGTGGCGGCAACAACCGCATCATGAAGTTCGCCGCGGACGGCCGCTTCCTCATGCAATGGGGCAGCACCGGCGCCGAGGCGGGCGAGCTGCGCGACCCGCACGCGCTCGCCATGGATTCGCAGGGACGGCTCTTCGTCGGCGATCGCGGCAACAGCCGCATCCAGATCTTCGACCAGGACGGCACCCACCTCGCGACGTGGACGCAGTTCGGCCGGCCGAGCGGCCTCTTCATCGATCGCAACGACGTGCTCTATGCGACGGATTCCGAGTCGAACGCGCGCCGCAATCCCGGCTGGAAGCGTGGCATCTACATTGGCAGCGCACGCGATGGCTGGGTGACCGCCTTCATTCCGGACCCGGAGCCGGATCCGGACGCGTCCGCGACGAGTGGCGCGGAAGGCGTGGCCGTGGACGCGCTCGGCAACGTCTATGGCGCGGAGGTTGGACCCGAGACACTGCGGCGGTACGTACGCAGGTAGCACGCAGCTCAAACCCCAGGAGGCACCATGTCTGCGAAGTCTCTGCATCGCGGAGGTCTGCTGCTCACCCTGCTCGCGGCGGTTGCCGCGCCCGCTTCGGCGCAATCGGGGCGCACGAGCTTCTTCCTGACCAGCAGCGGCCCCGGCAGCGGCGCTGAGCTCACAGGTGTGGCCGGTGCGGACAATCATTGCACCGTCCTTGCGGCGAACGCCGGGCTCCCGGAGCGCGCATGGCGGGCATACCTGAGCGTTACAGCGACCGACAGCACGCCGGCGGTGAACGCACGCGATCGCATCGGCACTGGACCCTGGTACAACTACAGCGGCGTGCTCGTCGCCGGGACCATCGAGCAGCTGCACGGCGAGAACAACCTCGACAAGGTGACCGCGCTTACGGAGAATGGCGACGTCGTGAACGGGCGCGGCGACTCGCCGAACCAGCACGACATCCTGACCGGCTCGCGCGCGGACGGCACTGCATTCCCTCCGGGCGAGGACACGACGTGCAGCAACTGGACGAGCCGCGGCGCGGGCAGTGCACGCGTCGGCCATCACGACCGGAACGGCGGCGGTGAGGACCCGACGTCGTGGAACTCTGCTCATCTCTCGCGCGGCTGCGGCCAGGAAGACCTGCAGGGTACGGGCGGCAACGGCTACTTCTACTGCTTCGGCATCTGAGGTTCCCATGAGGCTCGCGCTCAGGATCAACGGCAGTACGCACGACGTCGATGTGCCCGAAGACATGCCGCTGCTGTGGGTGCTGCGCGACGTGCTCGATCTGAAGGGCACGAAGTTCGGCTGCGGCGTTGCGCAGTGCGGCGCGTGCACGGTGCACGTGAATGGCGTCGCTACCCGCTCGTGCGTCACGCCGGCAGCCGCCGTGGCGAACATGGACGTGATTACGATCGAGGGTCTTTCGCCGGACGGGACGCATGCACTGCAGCGAGCATGGCTCGAGCTGGACGTGCCGCAGTGCGGCTACTGCCAGGCCGGTCAGCTCATGTCGGCCGCCGCCCTGCTCGCGGGCAATCCGCGCCCATCCGACAGCGACATCGACGCGGCGATGAACGGCAACATCTGTCGCTGTGCCACCTACCTGCGCATCCGCCAGGGCATTCATCGGGCGGCAGCCATCGTATCGGCCGAAGCGGGCAGTGGAGGTGCATCATGAGCGGGACCCTTGCCGTCAGCCGCCGCAGCTTCCTGCGCGTCACGGCGATCGCAGGCGGCGGCATGGTGCTCGGCGTCGACCTGCGCGCGTTCGACGGCGCCGCGCTCGCGGCGAATCCGCCGGCGGACTTCGTGCCGAACGCGTTCATCCGCATCACCGCCGATGATGTGGTCACGATCATCGCCAAGAACCCCGAAGTCGGTCAGGGCGTCAAGACAATGCTGCCGATGCTCGTCGCCGACGAGCTGGACGTGGACTGGAGCGCTGTCCGCATCGAGCAGGCATCGCTCGACACGGAGCGGTTCGAGGGCCAGTTCGCCGGCGGCAGCAACGCCACGCCGCAGAACTGGCTGCCGATGCGCCGCGTCGGTGCAGCCGCGCGCGTCATGCTCGTCACCGCCGCTGCCACTGCCTGGGGCGTCGCGCCGTCCGCATGCACGACGGAGCGCGGCGTCGTCCATCATCGCGCGAGCGGCCGCAGCCTGCGTTACGGACAACTCGTGGACCAGGCGGCGGCCGTGCAGGCTCCCGACCTCGAGACCGTGCCGCTCAAGGACCCGCGCGACTTCCACATCATCGGCACCGACGTGCGCAATGTCGATGGTCATGCGATCGTGACCGGTCAGCCGATGTACGGCATCGATGTGACAGTGCCGGGCATGCTGTACGCCGTCTTCGAGAAATGCCCCGTATTCGGCGGCAGAGTCGCCACCGCGAACCTCGACGAAGTGCGCGCCGCGCCGGGCGTGCGGCACGCGTTCGTCGTGGATGGCGGTGACAACCTCACAGGCCTGCTCGCCGGCGTCGCGATCGTCGCGGACACGTGGTGGGCCGCACAGTCGGCGCGGCAGCGGCTGAACGTGACGTGGAACGAGGGCGCCACGTTGTCGCAGAGCAGCGACGGCTTCGCACGTCAGGCTGCCGCGCTCGCGGCTCAGCCGCCGCAGCGTTCGCTCCGCAGCGACGGGGATGTCGACGCGGCACTCGGCAGTGCTGCGCACACCATCGAAGCGGCGTACTTCTACCCGTTCATCTCGCACGCGCCGCTCGAGCCGCAGAACTGCACGGCGCACTTCCGCGACGGCGCCATCGAGATCTGGGCGCCGACGCAGACGCCGGAGAGCGGCCGCCGGCTGGTAGCGAGCACGCTGGGCCTCGAAAACGAGGACATCACCATCCACCTGGTCCGCAGCGGCGGCGGCTTCGGACGCCGGCTCAGCAACGACTATATGGTCGAGGCCGCGTGGGTCGCGAAGCAGGTCGGCGTTCCGGTGAAGCTGCTGTGGACGCGCGAGGATGACGTCCGCCACGACTTCTACCGCCCCGCCGGGTTCCATCACCTGAAGGGCGTCGTCGACGCGAACGGACGGCTGATCGCCTGGCGCGATCACTTCGTATCGTTCGGCGAGGGCGAGCGCTTCGCATCGAGTGCGGGGATCAATGCGACGGAGTTCCCGTCGCGCTTCGTGCCGAACTTCGCGCTCGACGTTTCCGTCATGTCCAGCGGCGTGCCGACCGGCGCACTGCGCGCGCCCGGCAGCAATGGCCTGTGCTTCGTGATGCAGGGCTTCATCGACGAGCTGGCGCACGCGGCCGGCCGCGACCCTGTGCAGTTCCGCCTCGATCTGCTCGCGCAGGCGCAGGAGGAAGGCGCCGTCGAGTATGCGGAGCGCATGCGCGGCGTGCTCGAGCTCGTTGCCGACGTGTCCGGCTGGAGCCGCCGCAGCGCGCTGCCGCGGGGTACAGGGATGGGCGTCGCGTTCCACTTCAGCCACCGCGGCTACTTCGCCGAAGTCGTGCAGGCAACGGTCAGCCGCGCCGGCGAGCTGAAGCTCGATCAGGTCTGGGTCGCCGGCGACGTCGGCAGCCAGATCATCAACCCGCTCAATGCCGTCAGCAATGTGCAGGGCGGCGTGCTCGACGGCATTGCCGAAGCGCTCGGGCAGCAGATCACGATCGAAAACGGCCGCACCGTGCAGAGCAACTTCCACGACTTTCCGCTGCTGCGTCTGACGCAGGCCGCGCCGGTGGACGTGCACTTCCGCGTGACAGACAATTCGCCGACCGGCCTCGGCGAGCCGTCTCTGCCGCCGGCGCCGCCGGCTCTGACGAACGCCATCTTCGCCGCGACCGGGAAGCGCGTTCGTGAGCTGCCGATTTCGAAGCATGATCTGAGCTGGGGGTGAAAGCCAGAAGAGTGAAGAGTGAAGCGTGAAGCGTGAAGCGTGGGTGCTCCCCAGCGCTCGGGCGCATCCGGCCAGTCCCTGCTACGCAGACTTCCGTGATTGACACGAACTTCGTGTCACACTATTTTAGGGACATGAGGAACGTCACGATTTCGCTGGATGAAGAGGTCGCGCGGTGGGCGCGTATCCGCGCGGCGCAACTGGACACGAGCGTCTCGCGGCTGCTGGGCGAGCTATTGCGCGAGAGCATGCAACGCGAAACGGGATACCGTTCGGCGATGCGGCAGTACCTCGACAGGCCGCCTGTCCAGCTTCAGGTTGAGCCGATTCCGTATCCGACCCGTGATGCGTTGCATGAGCGCACCCATCTTCGTTGATACGAATCTGCTGGTTTACGTCAGGGACGCGGCAGGGCCGGAGAAGCAACAGCGTGCTGCGGGCTGGATGCGATATCTCTGGCAGGAGCGGCTGGGGCGGGTCAGTACACAGGTTCTGAACGAATACTACGTCACGGTCACCCAGAAACTGACGCCGGGTCTGAGCCGGGAAGCAGCGCGGGAAGATGTCCGCCAGTTGTTCGCCTGGGATCCGATCGTGCCGGACGTCGTGATCCTCGATGCTGCGTTCGCCGTGCAGGACCGATTCGGCTTCTCATGGTGGGACAGCCTGATAGTGAGCGCGGCGCAGGCATCAGGCTGCGACACGCTGCTCTCGGAGGATATGCAGGACGGTCAGGACCTCAGCGGAGTTCTGGTCGTCAATCCATTCGGAACCGCGCCGCCGCGAACGTAGCTGCGCCTGACTCAGGCGCGCCCGTGGAAGTGCACTTCCGCGTCACCGACAATCCGACGGCTTCACACGCAAGCGTCCTCAACAGCTCATCGATTCGATCGCGTGGGTGATTCCCCTCGTCCCATGGCCGTCAACTGCCGAACCAGTTGAATACCTCGTGCGCCCATGGTGAGCGGCCGTACCGACGGCCGCCCTCCGAATCTCTGTCGAAAGTGGATGGGCACGATCGTAGCGGGCACCCTATCCCACTCGAGCAGCACTGTCAGCGCCACGTTGGCCAGGACGAAGTCTCGTGGCACACGGGATATATACGAAGCCACGACACCGGTCCGCATCAGGCGAAAGGGCACATTCGGGTCCGCACACCATACGCCTGTTGCCAGGAAGACACCTGTGCGCAGGACGGAACTTGCAAGCATTCGGAACGTGCCATCGTCCCTGCGTACCCGCTTTCCATAGACCAGGGGGCTTCGATCGCGGAGGCCCCACAACATTCGGAAAAACCGGGGATCACACTGCCCATCCGAATCAATCTGCAGGATGTACAGCGCCTCACCTTCCACAGCTTGGCGGTACCCGGCCATGCACGCCGACCCATGGCCGTGATTCTCCTGTCGGACACATGTCAGGCGCTCGCCCAGCTCGGCCCGAAGCCGGGAAATCACGAGCGGCGTTTCGTCCATGGAGCCATCGTCGATAACGATGAACTCGAAGGCCGGAACGTATCGCTCCACCTCCGGCCACCATTCGCGAACCACCCGTTCGATCGACGCTTCCTCATTGTAAACGGGCAGGACGATGGCGAGATCGACCGTGCTGACGCTGCTCACTGGGCCATTACACTCCGCGCCGCATTTTCCGCGGTCCAAGCATCGGCGGACCTATCCGGGAGCCGCTGCTTGGGAGAAGCGAATCCCGCATGTCGCCGCAGAACGTGAACTCCGTTCCTCCTCGAAGGATGCGTTCGACCACCTCCGCCCCCTGCATGACCGAGTGATCCTGATTCGACACTTCGTACTTCCAGGCGCCGAAGCGGCCCCGACTGAAAATGCATAGCCGCTCGAGGGCGTCGTTCACCGGCGCGAGGACCTCTTCGCGCCCCAGCCACGGGGTGGGATAGCCGTACTCGAGACGCCGATGCCAGCGGCTCACGATCGCCGTGCCAGCCGGCACGAGCCCACATCGGTAGAACCCTGCGAGCGTGTCCTCGACCACAGTTCGCCCGTCGATGGGCTTCAGCGGCGACTCTCCGATCTCCGCCAGCAGCGACCACTGGGCACCCGGACAAGGCACGTTGAACGGCGAGTAGTTGCTGTGTACGGAAACGCGGTGAAAGGGCGTGTCGAGCTCGGGGAAGTACATCCACGATTTGCTGCGCAGCTCGGGCGGCGTGGGTCCTTGGAATCCGACGCCCACAACATGGGTGGATGTTCGGATGAATTGCCCCGTGAACGCGCGCAGCTCCGGGACATCGGTGATTATCGAGAGCAGCCGATCGAGGGGCATGGTACAAATGAGATGGTCGTATGTGACCTCACGGCCGTCCTCCAGGACGAGCGTACGGCGCGAGGCATGCACGGCTACCACCCGGCTGCCGAAATGCAGGCGTTCCGCAGGGAGCTGTTCGGCGAGGCTGCGCCAGATGGCGCCGGTGCCTCCGCGAAGTGGATACCTGAATGTGGCGTTCGGACCCCAACCGTCGTCGTCCTCCTGGAGCACCACGTTCCTGGCCACCCGTCGCACATCGACCTGCGCCACGCGGTCTCGCATCCAGCCGACACCCAGGTGTTCGGTCGGATAGCCCCAGACCTTGCGGTTGTACGGCTCCATGAAGATCTCGTGAATCCCCGATCCGAACGACGCCCGCAACCAGTCCTCAAACGTATGAACGGATTTTCCGTTGCCGTTCGCGAGAACCGATACCAGGAGACCGTCGAGACACCGGGCAACGTCGTTCGTCGGCAGACGCCAGATGTTGTTCTGGAGCGGGTAGCGAATCCAGCGTTGACGCAGCCACACCCACGTTTCCCGAACATGCTCGACCCAGTCATCCCCCAGTGCGGCTTCCATCAGCGCGTCGACGTAAGCATAATGGGAATGGAGAACGTGGCAGCCGTGATCCCAGGTGAACCCCTGCTCGTCCATAACAGAGGCTGCGAGCCCTCCCGAGACGGGACCGGCTTCGTAAAGATCCCAGGACCGGTGGCCAAGCTCTTCGAGTCGCCACGCGGCGCTCAGGCCGGTGGGCCCGGCGCCGAGCACGACAATCCTAGGGGAGCCAGAGGCCATGCCATACCCCCCAGAACAGCACTAGACCCAACACTGCGTTCCAAGCCACGAGCCCAACTTCAACCCATTGTCGCCCGGGCTTTCTGAACATGATGAAAAGCAGTAGCGGAATGAAGAAATAGCGTGGTTCGATGAGCCACGAAGCTGCCAGATATACGACGGCCAGAGGATAGAAGAGGTAAAGCTCCCGTCTCCAGAGCGGGGTGCTCACGAACACCAGCACCTGGTAGAGGATCGGCACCAGGAAAGCGAGTTTCCATCCCGGCGAGGACGTGGCCAGCAGGACTACCTTGTTGTGGAGCCACCACGGGAGGAAATTGTACGGATGGGTGTTGGTGAAGGTCAGGAGATAGAGCATCGAAACCATGGTGCCTCCAATCCAGACGGCATCCTGATGCCGTCGGTAAAGGCGTACCACAGCTCCGAATTGTGAAATGCCATGCGGCAGAAGCACGAAAAACGCCGTCATGGTGATCGCCCACACGTTTCCGAGATGGAACGCAAATGGGGGATGAGCCCTCTCTGCCTAGATTCAGTGAGACGGTTATGTTCAGAGAAATACTGAATCCT